>CAJTFH010000023.1 GCA_910575545.1 Bacteroidales bacterium | reverse complement strand
GACGTTGCTGGTCTGTCAGTTGTATAACTTTGATTTTTGCGATAGCGTTGTGTCTTTATGTGTTTACACAAACATACGCAAAATTTTTGATATAAACTAATTTTCAACATCTACTTATTAGATTAATTTGTGTTTATTTTAAAGTTGAGATTTCGAATCGGATTTATGCTAATGGAATTAATCCGGCTACAGATAACACCATTAATGTGACTTTGCCGCAAAGTTAATGTTTTTTCTTAGAATTCAAGTTGTTGGCATAGGAATTTTGGCAGGTGGTGGTGTAATTATGGGGGATTTGTTAACTTTGTGGCTTAAATCGGGGGGATAAGAGTGCTATGAAGTGGAACAGGTTGTTTGTTGGAGTTTTGGCGTTGATTCCGGCGGTTGCCGGAGTCGGGGTTAGTGCGCAGGATGGTGGTGGAAGGGCATGGGGGATATATGTGGATGGGGATAGAGAAGAGATGGCAGGAGGTGAAGAGGATGATGGCGTTGTGGAAGATAAGGTGTTGGAGGAGGTTGTTGTGACGGGGCAGGGTGCGAGGCAGCGGTTTGAAAGTCTGCAGCTGGGCGCTGAGAAACTGGAGCTGTCGAAACTGGCATTGACGGCGGGGGGCAACAACGGCCCGCGTATGTTCGAGGGTGATTTCTGTCTGGGTTATTTCCTCGCAGCTCCGGTTGCGGAAGGGGAGACGGTTTTCCATCCTGATGACCTGTCGGTTTTTGAATGATTATTCCAGAAATATAATTTGTAAGTAACGGTCTATGGAGAGTGTCATTGAAGTGTGTGCTGCATCGTTGGCAAGTGTGAAGGCTGCGGCCCAAGGTGGAGCCGCAAGGATAGAGCTGTGCTCGGCACTGTCGGAGGGGGGGGTGACCCCTTCAGCCGGATTGATTTCAATGGCGCGGAAGGTAGAAGGGGTGAAGCTGCATGTATTGATACGTCCGCGTGGAGGCGATTTCGTTTATGATGCAGCAGAAACCGAATGTATGATGGCCGATATACGCATGGCTGCCGAATGTGGCGCCGACGGTGTGGTTATCGGGGCTTTAAGGTGCGACGGGTCTGTGGATGAAGATGTGTGCAGGGCTATGGTTGATGCCGCCAAGGGTATGAGCATAACCTTTCATCGGGCTTTCGATCTATGTCGGGAACAGGCAGAAGCGTTGGAGCGCGTCATCGCTTTGGGATGCCATAGGTTGTTGACCTCAGGAGGGGCTGCATCGGCCTTTGAGGGTTCGCAACGGATAGCTGAACTGAACCGTCAGGCAGCAGGACGCATCGTAATAATGCCCGGAGCAGGAGTTACGGCGGCCAATGCGGCAGAAATACTGCGTCTGACCGGTTGCCATGAAATCCATGCCTCAGCCAGGGAAAAAGCTGACAGTGTTATGGCTTACCGCCACCACGGTGTAGCTATGGGCGCGGCGGGGTCTGATGAGTTCGTCAGGCTTGAAACCTCACAGAGGGCAGTTGCAGAGATTTTGGATGCAATAAACAGATTACCATGAAAAACAGTATTATGAATGTGGAGGAGGTTTTGCGGTCATGTGTGTTGGGTGTTGTCATGTGGCTGGCAGGAACAGTTTCGGCCTCTGCCGATTGCATAGCCGACAGAATTGCAGCATCTTCGGAATTATGTAAAAGAATCGAAATGGTCGGCACCTCTGCACCCTTTTCGATATTCGAAACGGAGTTGACCGGAAGGCAGCGGGAGCTGTTGGAATTTCTCTACGCATATATGCCGCTTCCGGATCTGGCAGATTATCCGGGGGAGTTCTATAAGGCGAATGTTGACTTGTCGCTGCTTGCCCGGCAGGAAATGCCGTGGGGAGGGAGTGTGCCCGATAGGGAATTCCGCCATTTCGTGCTGCCTGTGAGGGTAAACAATGAGAACCTCGACATGAGCCGCCGTTATTTCTATGAAGCTCTACGCGACAGGGTGAGGAATCTGTCGATGCACGATGCGGTGCTGGAGGTTAACCATTGGTGTCATGAGCATGTGACCTATCAGCCTTCGGATGCACGCACAAGCTCACCGATGGCGACTTTGCGCTCGGCGATAGGGCGTTGTGGCGAGGAATCGACATTTACTGTTGCGGCTCTGAGGTCTGTGGGTATTCCTGCCCGTCAGGTCTACACTCCGCGTTGGGCGCATACCGACGACAACCATGCCTGGGTTGAGGCGTGGGTCGACGGGCAATGGCATTTCCTTGGGGCTTGTGAGCCGGAGGCTGTTCTCGACCTTGGCTGGTTCAATGCACCGGCGGCGAGAGGGATGCTGATGAACACCAAGTTGTTCGGCTCTTACGACGGCCCGGAGCAACAATTGGCTGCCGCGCCGTGCTACACCGAAATAAATGTTACGGAAAATTATACTCCGGTCGACACCCTGTTTGTCGAGGTCCGGGATATGGACGGGAACCCTGTGGGAGGGGCCAGGGTAGACTATATGGTATATAACTACAATGAATACTATCCTGTTGCAACGTTAGAGGCAGACAGCGCCGGAGGTTCATGGCTTGTGGCCGGGCTTGGAGATATGCTTGTGTGGGGAAGCCATCAAGGAAGATTCGGTTTTGAGAAAGCAACTCCAGGGAAAGACCGACGGATAGTGTTGGAACTCAGCAAAGGTGCACTCACCCGGGAAGTGGCGGATATGGATGTAGTGCCACCTTCACCATCGGCAAACATGCCCTCAGTGCCGGAGGAGCTTGCCAGAATCAACGGCATAAGACTGGCGCAGGAGGATTCAATCCGCCATGCCTATGAAGCTACATTCCCCACCCCGAGTCAGGCGAGGGGATTTGCCCGGAGGATAGGGGCGGATGAAGATGCCGTGGAGCGTCTGTTGACCCGGTCCCGAGGCAACCATGCTGTCATATCTGCTTTCTTGCAGTCCACACCTGAGGCATTGCTGCCAAAGGCGATGGCGCTTCTTGATGTGATTTCAGATAAGGATTGCCGCGATATTGCTGCCGGGGTGCTTTCAGACCATCTTGACACGCCAGAGGTTGATTCTCCGTTGTTTAACAAATATGTGTTGAATCCGCGGGTGGCCGATGAGATGCTGACGCCTTATAAGAGTTTCTTCCGGGAGGTGGTTTCAGAAGCCCGGCGAGTGGTTTATGCGTCGAATCCTGACGTTTGGGTCGACAGTGTTGCGTCGATGATTGCGATAGATGATGAATGGAATCCGAGACGAGTTGTCATGTCGCCGGAATCTGTGTGGCGGTTGCGCAAAACCGACAGCCGGTCTCGCAACATATTCTTTGTTGCCGGAGCGCGGGCGATGGGGATACCGGCACGTATAGACCCGGTTACAGATAAGCCCCAGTATGCCACCGCCGAAGGGATATGGGTAGATGCTGTATTTGATGAGGCCTCTGCAGGACAGCTTTGCGCTTCGCGGCCTTCGGGACTGCTTCGTCTGACATTTTCACAAACAGGGCGCATTGACAATCCGGCATATTATTACAATTTCACCCTTTCAAAGATTGAAAACGGGGTGCCGGAGTTGCTGAATTATCCTGAGGATGCCACATGGGCGGATACTTTCAAGAATGGCACGGAGGTTGAGGAGGGGAAATATATGCTTACCACCGGTCAGCGGATGGCCGACGGAACGGTGCTTGCCCGTTGCCGTATCTTCGATGTGGAGAGTGGCCGGGAATGTGTGGTTCCGCTTGAAATCAGGCAGGATACGACAGGGGTGCAGGTTATAGGCACGTTTAATTCAGAAAACCTTTATCATGATTTTGCCTCAGGGACAGACCGGTCGGTATTGTCGGCAACCGGGCGTGGCTACTATACGCTGATGATGATCGCACCAAACCACGAACCTACGGTTCATGCACTTAATGATTTGGTGCTCAGGCGAGAAGAGCTTGAGCGGAGCGGCAGACCCATAGTGTTGCTTTTTGCTGATATGGAATCGGCAGGGCGGTTTGACAAAGACCGGTTCAAAGGGTTGCCTTCGACGGTTGTTTTTGGCGCCGATATCGACGGCCGGATATGTAGGGAGCTGTCGGAAAACCTGAAGATTTCGCCGACGGGAAGTGTTCCCGATAGCAGAATGTGGCCTCTGACGGTTGTTGCCGACACTTTCAACCGTGTGGTGTTTAACAATAACGGGTATTCAATCGGTCTCGGCGACCGGTTGGTTGATGTTTTGCATGAAATAAAATGATTCGTATAAATACTACGACGAGGGTGGGACGAATGCGGGAACTGAGACTGCAATAACTCTTGGCGCAGACCGTTATAAACCTAACGGCGCAGATGTGGATGTCACAGTGCACGACACCTTGGGGCGCAAGGTAGCCTCGCTGGCGGAGTATGCAGATGAGGTCACTTTGGAGCTTGACAGCGGCGTTTATGTGTTGGATGCTGCTGACAGGCGCAGCAGGCTGACCAGTAAAATTTCGATAAGATGAATATAAAACTGTTTCAAATGATATTGACGGCAATGTTGGTTTCGGCTCCGGCCACGACCGGCATTGCCGCCGGTGTTATCGGGGGGGAGGTGCTTGCACCGGATTCAAAAACTGTGTTTTCGGATTGCGGATGCACCGTGCCGGAATTCAGCCGTGAGCCTGTCAGGCCGGGCGATGAAGGGGAAATCACTGTCAGATTCAATGGTAAAGGGAGACCCCACGGGAGTTTTAAGAAAATTGTCAGGGTGCGTTCAAATGCGCTCAACAGCCTGGCAGTGGCTTTTGTGGAAGGACGGATAGCAAGACCGGTTAGAAGAAAATGAGGGAGTTAAGGCAGTTTGGAGTCCATGTCGCGAATGGGATATTACCGGTTTTTATTTTCGTCGGACTGTTGCTGGCTTGCGGTTGTGTGACAGAGGAAGATGAGCCGGAATGGTCGCTTGGGGTGGGGGATCGCCTGCCCGACTTCTCGGTGGAAACTATCGGTGGGGAAGTTGTGTCGGCAGAGGGCCTTAGGGGCCGGGTGGCTGTTGTGGTGTTGTTCAACACCTCGTGCCCGGATTGCCAGACTGAATTGCCTCGGGTTCAGGCGGTATATGAAAAGATTATGGCAGAGGAGCCAGAAGGGGTTGGATTCTTGTGCATATCACGCCAGGAGGGGAGGGGGGCGGTTGTTGATTACTGGGCTGCTAACGGGTTGACTCTGCCGGTTGCCCCGCAAGAAGACCGCGTGGTTTATGAAAAATTCGCGTCAGTTGGAATCCCGCGTATTTATGTGGCTGACGGCAACGGTGTTATTGTCGCGGCATTTTCCGACAGAGATTTGCCTTCTGCTGGTGAAATAGCGGATGCAATTTCGGTCGGATTGAGCACGATGCCACGAAATTGGTAATTATAGGGATAATTAAGGTTGGAAAGTGTTGAGGTTTTACAGTAATTTTGTGGCGTGAAATATAACGGGTTCAAAATTATGAGTTTGCAGAGGATCGGATTATCGTTTTTTGTGGTTGTCGGTGGGATGTTGACGGCAGAATCTGCCGCGGATAGGGGATTTCCTGTGGGTGAAAAGCATATTGCAGATTCGGTGCACCGGTTAGGGGAGGTTGTAGTTACCGGGACGAATGAGGCTGTAGGGCGCAATCTTATGCCGTATACTGTCTCAGTGGTTTCGCAGAAAGATTTGGAGGCCACGGGGCAGACACAGCTGTTGTCGGCGATATCGGGGCAGGTGCCCAGTCTGTTTGTTACGCAGCGCGGTGTTTTCGGTTTCGGAGTGAGCAACGGCGGGGCGGGACATATCAAGATGCGTGGTGTGGGTGGTGACCGCGCCAGCGGTGTTCTGATGATGGTTGACGGACAGCCGCAGTTTGCAGGTATATATTCCCATCATGTGGCTGATTTCTATCAGAAGGAATTTGTGGAAAGGGTGGAGGTGCTACGTGGCCCCGGCTCGGTTCTTTACGGGTCGAATGCCATGGCAGGTGCGGTTAACGTGATAACCCGCCGGGCGAAGGAAGGTGGAGTGAAGACAACTTTGACCTCACAATATGGGTCATATAATACCTGGCTGTCATCGTTGACCAACATGGTGAGAATCGGGCGCTTTTCGTCGCTTGTGTCATTGGCCTACGACCGCACAGACGGCAATGTGGCGCATTTCGATTTCAGCCAAGGGAGCGGGTATGCCAAGGTGGCTTATGATTTCAGCGACAGCTGGAGCGCCTATGCTGATTATACGTTGATGAACTTCCTGGGGAATGACCCGATTTATCCGAGGTTGTCGAATCCAGAATCTACCGACATATATCACCAGAATGTAACGAGGGGGGAGGCTTCTGTGGCGGTTACGAACCGTTATGGCCAGACTAACGGCACGGGGAGGGTTTATTACAGCTACGGCAACCATTATATCGATGATCCACGCCATTTCCACAGCCTTGACGACCGGCTTGGGGTGATGCTGTATCAGAATGTAAGACCATGGCGCGAAAGCCATCTTACGGTAGGGTTTGACTTCAATACATATTCAGGAGAGATTCCGGTGTCGGGAGGGAATGCCCATAAACCGGGGGCTATGGCAACCATCGAGCGGAAACGCATAACGGAATATTCTCCCTATCTGACCCTTTCGCAGGGATTCTTCGACAGGCTGCTGACTCTGAATGCCGGACTGCGTATGGCAAACAGCGATATGTTCGGCACGCAGTGGGTGCCACAGGCCGGCTTGGCGGCCAGTCTGCCGCGGGGATTCAATGCCAAATTGTCGGCAGCGATGGGCTACCGCAATCCTTCGTTCAGGGAACTGTATCTTTATAGGTTCGCAAATGCGGGTCTGAAACCTGAGCGAATGTGGAATTATGAGATTTCGGGAGGGAAGCGTTTCGGCCGTTATCTGTCGGTTGATGTGGCGTTGTATCTGAGCCGTGGCGATAATATGATTCAGCAGGTTGATATGAAGAACCTCAATACCGGCACGTTTACCAACAAGGGGATTGAGCTGACATTGAAATCGAATGCTGTTGAAAGGTTAAGCCTCAATGCATCGTATAGTTTCATGCATACCTCACTCGACAATCTGACGGGCGCACCGCGCCACCAGTATTATCTCGGAGCCGATTGGCAGGCGGTGAAGTGGCTGAATGTCTGTGCCGACCTCAAGGGGGTGTCCGGGCTGTTTGTGGCGGACGGAATGGAGCGTCAGAACTACGCCCTGTTGAACATGAAACTGACAGCGCAGGTGTGGAAACCGTTGGCACTGTTTGTGAGGCTGGAAAATATGACAGATGCCCGTTATGTGATTAACCGTGGCTATGATATGCCGGGATTCACAGCGATGGGGGGATTCAGACTGACGCTCTAATCATGGGTTTGTCGTGGGAATGAAGATTCGTTAAATAATTTTGCTATATGAAGAAAACGTTTTTTGTATTAGGGCTGGCCGCAGCGGCAGTATTGGCTTCATGCGGCGGGGCGAAAGCCGACACATCGGCATCAGCTTCCAATGACGCTGAACCGGTTGATTCGGGTGTGTCGAAGGTTTATTTCATCAAGGATATAACTCCTGAAAACCTTGTGAAGGTGTATGAGGCTCTCGGCCGGAGGGCAGATGGGAAAAATGTGGCCGTTAAGGTGTCGACCGGCGAGTCGAATAAATCGAACCATCTCGACACGGCGCTTATACGCCCGCTGGTGCAGCTTGTCAACGGCACTATCGTTGAATGCAACACTGCTTATGAAGGGAACCGCAACGCTACGGAAAAGCACCTGAAGGCAGCTGCCGAACATGGTTTCACATCGATTGCCAAGGTTGACATAATGGATGCCGAAGGTGACACCCTGTTGCCGCTCGAAGGTGGAAAACATCTGAAATATGATATAGTCGGCAAAAGTTATCCGGGCTATGATTTCACCGTGGTGTTGTCGCATTTCAAAGGCCATGCCATGGGAGGTTTCGGAGGTGCGTTGAAAAATATCTCGATAGGCATCGCGTCGTCGAATGGGAAGGCTTATATCCACAGTGCGGGTAAAGTTGAGGATGCATCTGTTATCTGGCGGAATATTGCCGAGCAGGATGATTTCCTCGAATCTATGGCAGAAGCGGCGAAAGCTGTAATCAACCATGCCGGGGATAACATACTTTATATCAATGTGGCCAACCGCCTGTCGGTTGATTGCGACTGCGACGGGAATCCGGCAGTGCCGAAGATGGGCGACATAGGCATTCTGGCATCGTTGGATCCCGTGGCTCTTGACCGGGCATGTGTGGATCTGGTGTTTAATTCGGATGATCCCGGGAAAGATGATCTGATTGAACGCATAAATTCACGCCATGGCACGCATACTCTCGATTATGCCGAACAGATCGGCATAGGTTCGCAGGAGTATGAGCTGGTGGAGCTGCAATGACTGTCGGCACCGGGTTGGCTTGAGCCGGGTTGGAAGATGGAGAAAACTCCCCGTTCCGGTGAACTTTTGCCGGGGCGGGGAAGTTATATAGGTAAAGCGTTGCAACTATAATTTATGAAAGGGATTTTAGGAATTTTAATGGTGATAGCAGTTATTTGTCCTCCGGGCGCTTATGCCCGGGGGATAACTGTTGTTAATAAGGATGGCGGGAAGGAATGCGCGACATCGGTTGAGGATCTTGCCGTGTGCCTTGAGAAGATTGATGGTTTTTCGGCATCGGTCAGATATGAGGTGGCTCTTCCGATGGCTACGGATGATGTTGTGTATGATGTTGAGATTGCATCAGACTGCAACCGGTCAGACACGCTTTGCGGTATGGACTATCTTGTGCGCTGGCAACTGCCCAGGGCCGAATCTAAGGCCGAGGGTTTTCTGGCTTATTTCAACGGTCATCATTACCGCTACCGTGACCACCGTTTGCAGGAGTATCATTTTGAATGGGATTCAATCCCTTTCCAGGCCGCGGGCGGAGGAGTGCAGCGCAACGGGCAGTTTGTTGATTTGCTTCCGTCATCTATTGCCCGGGAGTTGCGCAATATGTTGCGCGACACGGCATTTACGGTCTCTTTTTCGGGTGATACGGTGATGGAGGGTAATCATGTGGCCATGGTGTGTGCCACCCAAACGGTCAACGGTTTTTGCGGGCGCAATTACCGGCTGATAGCCGACAGGTCGACCGGACTGCCTTTGAATGTCTGGAATGAATATAATCCTGGTCAGATCAGTGAACAGGGGGTGGAAGCTGCATATAGTTATGAGAGAAGCCCGCAGTTGAAGGCGGTAGCCTCTGAAGAGGAACTGATGGGCATGTATCCCGAGGTTTTTGAGAAGTTCAGGGAGAGTAATTACCGTATAGAGAACATGCGGGGTTTGCCATTGCCGTCGTTTTCACTGCCGACGGTTACGGGAGAACGTTATACGAGACACCGTGGCGACAGTTTCAACGCGCCTACGGTAGTGGCCTTGATTGACCCGGCAGTGGCAACGTCGGGTGAAACGGTGAAGGCTTTGCGGGAGGCTGTAGCCTCCATGCCAATGCAGGTCGACCTGATTCTGGCGTTTACGGGCAGCAATATCGACACAGTTGAATCTTTGACCGGTGCGGCCGGTATGGGGGAGGCGCTTCTTATTTCGGCGAAATCTTTGGCGCGTGATTGTGGAACGTCGGTGTTTCCCACGATACTGCTTGTGGGAAGCGGGGGTAATGTGGAAAATGTTATTCTCGGATTCAACAACAGCCTGTCGCAGGATGTTATCCAATCGTTGGCTTTAATAAGATAAGCCGGTAGATAAAGTCGGATACTTCTGATAAGAGATATACTTTAATAAGAGATATAATAAAGACTATGGAAACGATTTATTTCAAAGGCACACCGTGTCACACCTATGGGAATGTGCCCCAAGTTGGGGAGAAGGCTCCCTGTTTTAACCTTGTCACCCCGGAACTCAACGAAGTTCATTGCTCGGATTTCGAGGGGAAGCGTATTGTACTGAATGTGTTCCCGAGCCTTGACACTCCGGTATGCGCTGCCAGTGTGCGCCGTTTCAATAAAGAGGCGTCATCGTTGGAGAATACGGTGGTTTTGTGCGTTTCGATGGATCTGCCGTTTGCCGCAGGGCGATTCTGTGAGGTTGAAGGGCTGAAGGATGTTATTCCGGCATCTGCTTTCCGCTCGCCTATGTTTGGGGAAAAATACGGATTGACACTTGTTGACGGGCCATTGGCGGGGTTGCTTGCCAGGGCGGTGATTGTTATTGATGCCGACCGTAAGGTGGTTTACCGTGAATTGGTGGAAGAGATTACCAATGAGCCGAAGTATGAGGAGGCGCTCGAGGTGCTGAAAAAGTAGTAATAAATGAAGTAGCAATAAAGATGGCGGTGTGTCAGTTCGGATTCTGACACACCGCCATGTTATATCAGGTTGGGATGGATGGGTCTTCAGCGGACTGAGGTTTTGAAAACCGAGGTGCCGGTTCTGACGATGTAGATGCCGGAGGGGAGCGTCAGACGGTATGTGCCGTTGATGTGGCGCTCTGCTATGGTTTTACCGTTGATGTTGCAGACGGTTACATGGCAGTCGGGAGCTGATATTTCCAGGTATCCCGTGCCTGAGGTTAGGTTGATACGGTTATTGACTGATGCTGCGTCGATGCTCCCGTTTTGGGATAGGCTGATGGAGGCCGTGAAGGGGGAGCCGCAATCAGAGAGGAACATCAGATATTTGCCTTCCCGGGCTATCTCAATGTTGTTGAAGCCGTAGAAGTAAACGTATTTTTCGTTTTCCTCATCGTAGTCGACGCCTAAAATTTCAGTCTCGGTTATGGGGGTGTCGGTATTTCCGGGGGCAAAGAGCGCTATGTCAAAAGAGTCGTCGGTCATGCTTTGCAATGAGAATTTGCCCGGAGTGAGAGGAATGGAATACCATAGGCCGTCTTCGACATGGTTGATTATGCGGGTGAAATCGTAGGTGCAGTCAGAGCCGTTGAATGGGATGGGAATGGCGAGTTCGGGCACTTCCCCTTCAATTGGCCCACGGGTTAGGAATGTCAATGAAGTTCCATCCTGAGGGGTGATTGTGCGCACCTGCAGGTAAAAAACATCTCCTTCGGTGACGTTAAGCACGCGGGTTACGAAAGTGGCGTTGTCGAGGTCGGGCCGCAGTTCGCCCGCGCGGTTGTTGAGGTCGGCGGGAGTGAAATAATAGACAAATGTATAGTCTTGATGGTTTGCTGCCCGTTGGTATGTGAGGTCTGTGGCGATTTCGAGTTTGCCTGTGGCCGGCACGGTGTATTCATACCAATATATGCCGGGTTCCAAAGGAAGTGTGGCTTTGTTTCCGTTGATTATGAAGGGGTTCGAGTGTGCATCGCCTTGTGAGTTTGAACGCTCTGCGACTGTGAACGATGTCTCTGTTTCGATGTTGTTGAAAATGATGAGATAACCACGGTTCTTCTGTGCGTTGACGAGATAAGACCCGTTTTCTTCCGATACTTCACATGCCTGCATGTATGGGTCTTCAGGCACGGGTAACATGCTGACGGCCGGTGTTCCCAGTCCGGAGTTTTCTGCGGGGGTTATGACGAGCTTGCAATCTTTTGTTGCCGTGTAGCGGAAATATTTTGTTTTTCCTACAGGTATTTTGTTTTCGCCGGCCACCACATCGATGGGGTTGTTTGGCGAGTCGCCGCTTGGGGGGGCAGTGAATGTTACCGAGAAGGTCAATGGCGCATCGGAGGCATCGACATTCCATGCCACAGTGAACTCTCTTCCTGCCACACCTTCGTAGCTTATTGTCTGGCCTGTCGCCAATGGTGAATAGGCGTTGTTTGCATAAAAGAGCCGGGTCTGGGTGGCGGATGCTTCGGGCCGGTCAGAGGGGTTGATGTTGATTATTGTGCGCCCGTCTTGTGGAACTGTGAACCGGTAGTAGTATGCTCCGGGATAGCCGGCTGTTTCTACGGGAGTGTTTTCGTTTATGGCCATTCCGGGGAATTGGTCGTAGGGCTCGTTGGAATAGACGGCACTAAAGAGCTGGTCTGCACCGGCGGCTTCCGTGCGGTCGAGCATCAGACAATATGAAGGGTAGCCTGAGGTTACGCTCATTCGCAGATGTATGCGGTCGGTGGATGTTTCGGTCGGATAATCAAACGATGTTCCGGAAGTTGCCGTGCCGTTGAAGTTGTCGTTTCCGGATATTACAAGGTAGCCTGAGTTGCCGTTGTTGGCTATGCGGTAGTAGTATTTCCCGGCTTCTTTGGGGAATGGGATGTCGCTGCCCGGTCCGACTTGATATGGGAAGTCAGGGGTGGCGCCGATTTGCGGATGAATAAGTTCGGCCGAGCATAGCATGGAAATCTGACCTTTGACCCTGAACCAGTAGGTCTGTCCGCCTTTGACCTCCATGTGTCCGCGATATCCGCCTCCTGATATATATTCCGTTGCAAGCCGGTTGATGCCTTCGG
The DNA here is from genome assembly GCA_910575545.1 of Bacteroidales bacterium. GTDB lineage: Bacteria > Bacteroidota > Bacteroidia > Bacteroidales > Muribaculaceae > UBA7173. The sequence continues at coordinate 49,089 of CAJTFH010000023.1, read as the reverse complement.
TCTCGTTGTCGGCAAACTGACGGTTGGCATAGGTGACCGACGGGGAGGCTGAGAAGTTGAAAAGCAGGATGCCGTCTTCTGCCGGTGTGTATACCATATGGCAGGGCACGACAGCCCCGAGGGGGAGGAAAGACATGTAGGGTGCGGGGGTGACAGCGCTGTCCCATGTGAATCCGTCGGGATAGGCTTTGTCGTGGCATTCAACCTCGATATTTGCGTTGCCTGCACCCCAGCCTTTGGAGACTTCGAGCAGGTAGCTCTCACCGCCTTTTGTCTGGATGTATGACACTCCGTTGAAAGAGTCATACATGAATTCCCCGTCGGAGGTTATATTCTGGCCATAGAACAGGCTGTTTGTGAAGGTTAGTATTATCAATTGGTCGGATGGGGGAGTGATTGAATAGAACACGCTTGAAGAGCTTCCGAAATTAATTGGGTTGTCGCCCATTACCAGCCGGTGGGGGCTGGATTGTGTGCCGTCGGCAGCTATAGCCGGAAGGACGGATGTAATCAACATGCCAAGAATCAGGTTTCGCATAATTGTTGATGTGTTAGTGTGAGATTGGTGTGACTGGCGGCACGACTCTTCATGCCTTTTGGGAGAGTGGCTGACGACTGGCAGCGCTTTCTCCATCCAAATGCAAATATATGAAAATAAGATTTTAAAATGGTGATAGTCGTGAGTGAAATTTTTGAGGGAATCCTGTGAGAATGTATTATAAGTAGTATCTTTGTGTGTAAAACTGATTTTATGGGAAAAGAGAAGCATGGGGTCGGGACTAAGACCAATGTGGCGCGATTGCTCGACAAGGCTCATATTGCATACGACCTGATTCCTTATGAGGTTGATGAAAACAACCTGGCTGCCGATCATGTGGCTGCTGAATTGGGCGAGGATATAAACCGTGTTTTCAAAACGTTGGTGCTTAAAGGTGAATTTCCGGGACGGAATGCGGCCAATTCAAATGCCGCAGGGCATTTCGTTTGTGTGATTCCGGGTAACTGTGAGGTTGACCTGAAAAAAGCCGCGCGGGCTGCCGGAGCAAAGAAAGCCGACCTGATTCCGATGAAGGAGCTGCTGCCGCTGACGGGCTATATCCGCGGGGGCTGCTGCCCGATTGGCATGAAAAAGCCGTTTCCGACGTTTTTCCATTCTACAGCATTGGACTTCGATTCAATCTATGTCAGCGCCGGCCAGCGTGGTTTGCAGCTGAGAATAGATCCCAGGGAGTTGATTTGCTTTGTCGGAGCCACGGTTGTGGAACTTATCTGATTTTTATGTGAATATGAACAGTTTCGGTAATATATACCGTTTGACATCTTTCGGTGAGTCGCACGGGCGTGCCGTCGGTGGGGTTATCGACGGTATGCCTCCACGAAAAGTGATTGATTTGCGGCAGTTGCAGAGTCAGCTCGACAGGAGAAGACCTGGGCGGTCGCCGTTGACATCGGCACGCATCGAAGCAGACCGGCTGCAGATTCTGTCGGGTGTGATGGGATATGATGTGTTGACAGGAGAGGCCGGCCCTTTGACCGATGAATGTAGGCATGGCATCACCCTGGGCACACCTGTGGGGTTTATGGTTGAAAACTCAGATGCCCGCAGCGGTGATTATGAGGCACTGAGGCATGTTTACCGCCCTTCTCATGCGGATTTTACATATGACGCCCGTTACAGAATACGCGATTGGCGCGGTGGTGGCAGGGCTTCAGGGCGCGAGACCGTAAGCCGTGTTGTTGCCGGGGCTTTTGCAGGTCAGTTGCTTCAGGAGAAAGGGGTGGCGGTGTCTGCGCGGATTTGCCGGGTGGGAGGGATTGACAATCCCTCGGCAGAAGAGTTGGAGCGGGTTATTATGAATGCCCGTTTGGATGCCGACAGTGTGGGTGGTGTGGCAGAGTGCGTCATAACCGGTTTGGATGCCGGTGTTGGTGAGCCGGTGTTCGGCAAGCTGCATCAGATGCTGGGTAGTGCAATGCTTTCTATAGGCGCTGTGAAAGGGGTTGAGTTCGGGATGGGTTTCGAGGGGGTGTCGCATAGCGGGAGTGAGATGGCTGACCTCTTTACTGTTGATGAAGATGGGCGGATTCGCACGGTCACTAATAATTCCGGAGGTATACAAGGTGGGATTTCCAACGGCAGGGATGTTGTTATGCGTATCGCTGTTAAGCCGACCCCCACGATAACCCGCGAAATGCCGACGGTGGATGATGCCGGGCATCAGGTGACGGTCAATGCCCGTGGGCGGCATGATCCGTGCATTCTGCCGCGTGTTTTACCGGTTGTGGAGGCTATGGCGGCGATGACTGTGTTAGATGCGATTTTGATGAGGAATGCTTCTGAGTTCTGATTATGGGGAGGTTTTATAAGGATTACGCTGATTTCCTGGCCGAGAGGTTTGAGGGTAAAATGCAGAAACTTACTGTCAACGCTGGTTTCAGTTGTCCGAACCGCGACGGCACGATAGGCAGGGGTGGATGTGTTTATTGCAACAATTCATCGTTTTCGCCGAATCTGGCTGGAGGAGCTGACATTTCGTCTAATAAGATGTCGGTTTCGCAACAGCTTGAGGCGGGAAAGCACTTTTTTGAACGGAAATATCCTCAGATGCGTTATCTGGCCTATTTCCAGAGTTATACTAATACGCATGGGGATATCGGCCGGTTGATGGAGCTTTACTGTGAGGCTTTATCGGTTGATAAGGTCGTGGGGCTGATAATCGGGACACGGCCTGATTGTGTGGATGACCGATTATTGGGCGAATTGGCTGCCATAGGTAAGCCGGTGATAATGGAATACGGAGCTGAAAGTTCGCATGATGACACTTTAAAGGCTGTGAACCGTTGCCACACATGGGCGCAGACAGCCGATGCTGTTGAGCGTACAGTGGCTGCCGGATTGCCTGTGGGATTACATTTCATAATGGGGTTGCCGGGGGAGACCCGTGAGATGATGATGCAGACCGTTGAGCGGGCTGCATCGCTGCCCATTGATACGATAAAGCTGCATCAACTGCAGGTTATAAAAGATACGGTTCTGGCGCGGGAGATGGATGTGTCTGATGATGGCAGGATGATGTTCCGCGGCTTGCCGTTACATATATTTTCGGTAGAGGAATATGTGGGATTGTGTGTCGATATAGTGATGGCGATGTGCCGTATGAACGGGAACATCGCCATTGAGCGTTTCACTTCGCAAGCTCCTGCCGATTTATTGATTGCACCCCGTTGGGGCTTGAAAAACTATGAGTTCACTAATCTGCTAAACAGGGAGTTGGAATTAAGAAATAAGAAGTCGTAAGTTGAAAGCAGGTGGGCGGTTTTTTGTTTTGGTTTTCTGGTGATTAGGGGCGGAAGGCGATGAGGCGGTTGTAGAGGAAGTTGGCGAGGGTGTAGAAGCACATGCCCAGGAGGGTGGCTACGCCGTAGCCGGATAGAGTGTAGGGGCCGATATGCCAAAGCATTGCGGCGAGTGGGGTGTGGGTGTTGAGCGCCCAGACGATAAGGAGTTGGAGTGAGTAGCAGATTCCCCACCCCAGGAGGAAGCGTGAGGCTTCGGCGGTTATTTTGCCGTTGGAGTGGAATACCCAGGTTTTGTTCCAGATGAATGAGTTGACTACTCCTGCAATGTAGCCAAGGAGATTTGACAGGTATGGGTTTATGCCTAATACTGATTTGCAGAGCACTATCACACCGAGTGTGACAAGGGAGTTCATCACTCCGACCAGCAGGAAGCGTAGAAATTGATAGAGTTGGGTGCGGTTCATGTGGTCGTGGCGGACTATTTGTTGACTGTGTCGGTGTGGTTGTCTGAGGGAGGGGCGACGCTGCCGCACCGGTGGTCTAAGGTGTCGGATGTTTCTGAATTGCCGTCAGTTGCCGGTGGCGTTTTTGCGGTATGTTTCCCATGTGTTTCCGGCAGGTCGTAGGATAGCACGGGGAGCGACCAGTTCCAGCGGAGGGCGCACATGCGGAGGGTTATTACGGTTATGGCGCACACGAGCTGCTGGGTGATTTCGGATCCGCCGCATCCGATGACCGCCCAATAGGCGAGGCCTCCGGCGAGGCATGCGGTGGCGTAGATGTCTTTTCGGAAGAAGAGTGGCTCCTGGTTGATCAGGATGTCGCGGAGCACTCCGCCGAATGAGCCGGTTATGCCTCCCATTACGATGGCCACCCACATGGGGTAGCCTTCGGCGAGTGTTTTCTGTATGCCTATGACCACAAACAGGGCCAAGCCGAGGGTGTCGAAGATGAATAGCATCCGGTTGTTGCTCACCAGCAGTTTACGGAAGAGGATGACCACGGCGAGCGACACCCCGGTGACTCCGAGATAAATCCATGTCTGCATCCAGAAGACGTCGGTGTTTAGCAGTAGGTCGCGCAGGGTTCCGCCGCCGATGGCAGTAACAAGTCCGACGGTATAGGCTCCGAACCAGTCGAAGCGGTGGTAGGCGGCCAATCGGATGCCGCTGATGGCGAAGGCTATTGTGCCTATGATTTCAATGATAAAAAGAAAGATTGATTCCACGGTGATTGTGGGGCGGTGTTATAGGGTTGACGGCTCTTTTGCAGAACGGGAGTAGTGGCGGCAGACCTGGGTCAGCGGGCAGTTAAGGCAGTCGGGACGACGGGCTTTGCAGGTGTAGCGTCCGTGGAGAATCAGCCAATGATGGGCCATTGGAATCAGTTCTTCGGGAATATGCTTCACCAGGGCTTTTTCAGTTGCCAGGGGTGTGCGCGAGTTGGTGGTTAGGCCTATGCGTTCCGATACGCGGAACACATGGGTGTCGACGGCCATTGCAGCCCTGTTCCATACAACGGCGAGCATCACATTTGCGGTTTTGCGCCCTACGCCCGGAATGCGCATGAGGTCGTCGATGTTGTCGGGCACTTCGCCGTTGAAATCCTCCACGATTGTGCGGGCTGCCCCTATCAGAGATTTTGTTTTGTTGTTTGGGTATGACACTGAGCGGATCATTTCAAACACGGCTTCGGGGGTGGCGGCGGCTAAAGATTGTGGATCGGGGAAGGCCTCGAAAAGAGCCGGGGTGACGAGGTTTACCCGTTTGTCGGTGCATTGTGCCGAGAGAATCACGGCTATGAGCAGGTGGAACGGAGTGTCGTAGTGCAGCTCCGTTTCGGGTGCGGGCATTTCGCGGGCGAAAATTTCGAGAACTGTGCTGTAGCGCTCTTTAATGGTCATTTGCGAGTTTGTTTTGTGAGAAGTGCCGCTTCTGAATAATTTAGGCCGGTTACTTGCCCAGCATTGCGTTTGTTGCTCTTAAACCGAGGAAGCAGAGAGCCAGGCCGCCCAATATGCTTATGGCTGCATAAACAATGGCTTCGCGCCATTTTGAGCTGTCGGTCATTGCCACGATATCGAATGCGAATGCGGAAAATGTGGTGAAACCTCCGAGAAACCCGGCCACAATCAGCCGGCTTATCCAGCCGGGGAGGTTAAACCGTGAAATCAAAGCCCATATTATGCCTATTGCGAGACATCCGATAAGATTGCAGGCTATCGTGTTGCCGGTTTTGGGGGAGAATAGGGTGCTTTGTTGCAACAGAAAGCGGCATACAGCTCCTGCCGCACCTCCAAGCGCCACCATCAAGGTTTCGATTAAAGATACTGCCATCATCTGGTATGCCCGGGGGATTAGTGGGCGTTGGTGAATTCGCTGAGGAATCGCACATCGTTTTCGGAGAACAGGCGCAGGTCGTTGACGCGGTATTTCAGGTTGGCGATGCGTTCGACACCCATTCCGAGTGCGAAACCGTTGTATTCTTTTGAATCTATGCCGCAGGCTTCGAGCACGTTGGGGTCAACCATTCCGCAACCGAGGATTTCGACCCATCCGGTCTGTTTGCAGAAACCGCATCCCTTGCCTCCGCAGAGGTTACATGATATATCCATTTCGGCCGACGGCTCTGTGAATGGGAAATAGCTGGGCCGGAGGCGTATTTTTGTTTCCGGGCCGAACATTTCGCGGGCGAAGTAGAGGAGGGTTTGTTTGAGGTCGGCGAAAGACACACCTTTGTCGATGTAGAGCCCTTCAACCTGATGGAAGAAGCAGTGGGCGCGGGCTGAGATGGCTTCGTTGCGATAGACGCGGCCGGGGCAGAGGATGCGGATAGGGGGGTTGGAGTGCTCCATCACGCGGGTCTGAACCGAAGAGGTGTGGGTGCGCAGCAGAACGTCGGGATTGCGTTGGATAAAGAACGTGTCTTGCATGTCGCGGGCTGGGTGGTCTGCGGCGAAGTTGAGCGACGAGAACACGTGCCAGTCGTCTTCGATTTCAGGCCCCTGTGCCACTGCGAAACCGAGGCGTCGGAAGATTGAGATTATTTCATCCCTGACCAGCGAAAGGGGATGGCGTGTGCCCAGGCGCACGGGCGATGCCGTGCGGGTGAGGTCGAGATCGTCGTTGGTGTCGTCGGCGAGCTCGGTGGCTTCTTTAAGGGCGTTGATTTTTTCGGTAGCGAGGTTTTTCAGTTCGTTGATGGCCATGCCGATGGCTTTTTTCTGGTCGGCGGCTACGTTGCGGAAATCTGCCATCAGTTGGCTGACAGCCCCTTTTTTGCTTAGATATTTGATGCGGAGAGCTTCCACTGCCTCTGCGTTTGCAGCTTGAAGCTCTGCTATTTCGGCTTTTAAAGCGTTGATTTTTTCTAACATCTGTTGTTGTTTTTTCTTTGGGTGCAAAGTTAGTTAAAAATCTTCAGATTGAGAAAGGGGGGATGAGGCCAATTTAATTAACCGGGCAGATAAACGGATTGTATTTGTTTCGGGAAAACAATCTGGGTACCGGCCGATGTTTTTAACTTGAATTATGCCGGTGGTGAAATATTTTTGCCCATGTGAGGGGTAATTTTGCAGTATAAATCAGAAATCTAAAGTTTCAGTATATGTACGCGAATAATCTTTTTACCCTCAACAATATCCCTACGCTCTCCATGCAGGGAGGATTATGCGTTGTAAGCGGACCGGCTGCTAAATGTGGGTCAGGGATAGGGAATTATAGCATAAGCCCGTCAGACCGGGTGTTTGTCAGCGTGGTGCAGCATGGGCGCACATTGTTTGACAGACTGATGGCCGGGGCCGGATCTGTGGCCGAAATCATGGATATGGTAAAGGGAGCTTTGAAAGATACGGTAGGTCTGGTGACAGTTAATATCCGAAATGCGTCGCAGGGATGGTCGCGTCGCCGTACGGTAAGGTTCAATAGCCGAAGCATGATGTTTCCCCCGGTTGCCTGAACGAACGGGGTTGAAAAACGTATAAGGGATTTGCAAGTCCATCAAAGACTGTTACATTGTCGGGGGCAATGGGAAGGATGAAGTGCACCCCAAAAGTCTGACAAAAAACTTTTGGGGTGCAGTTCAATTCTGATATAACGCCTGGTGTGGCTATAAGATGTTTTTATAACAGTTATGGAGGCTGTTACGGGTGTGTCGGCTTTTATTACATGAAGCAGAGCACGAGAGCCTGGGCGGCGACTACGCGGAGGAACATGGTGAGAGGGTAGACAGTGGAGTAGGCCACGGCCGGTGCGTCGCTGCCGGTGGAGTTGTTGGCGTAGGCCAAGGCTGGGGGGTCTGTGTATCCGCCCGACATCATACCCATGATTGTGAGGAAGTTGATTTTATAAACGCCTCTGGCTATTATGCCTACGACCATCAATGGCACGAATGTGATTATGAATCCCCAGATTACCCACCACATGCCTGTGTTGTTAAATACTGTGGCGGCGAACCCTTTGCCGGCTCCTATTCCTACGGCTGCCAGGAAGAGGCATATGCCGAGCTCACGGAGCATGAGCGATGCGGATGATGATGTGTAGGTGACGAGTTTTACTTTATATCCGAAGCGGCTCAGGAGGATGGCCACTACGAGGGGGCCTCCGGCGAGCCCGAGTTTCATGCCGAATCCTACGTTGATAGAGCCGAGGATGATACCGAACATGATACCTATGAAGATGGTGACAAGGTTGGGCTGGTTGAGGCGCTTCATAGAGTTGCCGAGTTTTGATGCGAGGCGTTCAATGTCGTTGAGGTCTCCAACTACGGTTATGCGGTCGCCCATCTGGAGGCGTAGGCCTGGGGATGCGAGCAGGTCGACTCCTGCACGGTTAACGCGGGTGCAGTTCACGTTATAGCCTTTGTGGAGGCGGAGTGAACCGAGTGCGGTGCCGTTATATTCGCTGCGGGTTATGAGAATGCGGCGGGAAACAACGTTGGCGGGTGCTACTGCTTCCCATTCCTGGTCGCCCATTTCTATGGGATGGCCGAGCACGGCTTCGAAGCTGGCTTCGTCCTGGGCTGACATTACGATGTATAGCTTGTCGCCTACATGGATTTCTGTTGTTGATTTCGGGATTATAATGTTGCCCTCTTTATCCATCAGCCTCGACACCACGAAGTTGCAGTGTATTATGTCGTGGAGCTGCACCATGGTTTTTCCGTCGATGAGTTTGTTTGTGACCTCATATGACATCAGGTGGGGCTTGAGCTGGTTGTCTTCGGTTTCTTTATTGAGCTGTTCGATTTCATCGTCGATTTTAACTCGGAAGATTGCTTTGACCAGAAGGATTGAGGTGATGATTCCGAGCACTCCGAGGGGATAGGCGGCAGCGTAGCCCATCGACATGGTGTTAACAGCTTCAAGGTCGGCACCTACGGCCTGTTGTGCTGCGGCAAGCCCGGGGGTGTTTGTCACGGCACCTGACATTACGCCCACCAGTGCGGAGATGGATGTTTTACCGTTGATGAAGTATATGGCCACAACTATGCCGACGTTTAGCATGATTCCGAGCACAGCGAGCATGTTCAGCCGTATGCCCCCTTTTTTGAACGATGAGAAGAAGCCCGGGCCGACTTGCAGGCCGATTGCGAAAATAAACAGAATCAGGCCGAATTCTCTCACGAATTTCAGCACTTCCGGTTGTATCTCATAGCCGAAATGCCCCATCAGGATGCCAACAAACAAAACGAATGTGACTCCCAGTGAAACGCCCCAGAATCTGATTTTTCCGAGGTAGATTCCGACGGCAATCACAAATGACAGCAACACGAGTGTGGCTGCCAAAGAGGTGTTGCCCGGCAAAAGAAGCTCCTGTAGAAATTCCATCTCTTTTTTACCTTAAATGAATGATATATAAAATGTTATGATATTCATCAGATTTCAAGCCACAAAGGTACGGCTTTTTTTCGAGATAGCGATGATTTTAATTGGACTAATTGGACTGACAAGACTAATATAGTTCCTTATGGGAATCATGGGAATCAGAGTGCAAGGCGTAGGAGCTGGCCGGTTGATTCGACGATGTGGTCGGCGAAGTATTCGCGGAGTTCGGTTACGGGGCGGAACCCCCAGCTGACGCCGGCTGATTCGATACATGCGCGGCGGGCTGTTTCCATGTCGATGCCGGAATCGCCGACATATAGCACATCGGCCTTTGGAGCGGGATATTTCCCGAGTATTTCAAACACTATTGATGGGTCGGGCTTTACGGGAATGCCCTCTTTCTGCCCTTCTATGGCTGCCCAGGGTATGTCTGGGAAGTAGCGGGCGATGATGGTCTCTACGGCAGCCTGGTATTTGTTTGATGCAACGGCGACGGCGACCCCGCGTGATGTGAGCTGTTTGAGCAGCTCGGGTATGCCGGGGTATGGCACGGTTTCGTCGGCGAGGTGCTCACCGTAATATTCTTTGAAATGCACACGCAGGAGGTCGACGTTTTCTGTTGTTCGGGCGCTTTCAGGAAGCACCCTTTCGAGCAGACGTGTGATTCCGCTGCCTACGAACTTAGGATAAGCGGATATGGGGTGGGTGGGGTAGCCGCATTGTGTGAGGGCATAGTTGGTTGCATTGCCGAGATCGGCGATGGTGTTGAGCAATGTGCCGTCGAGGTCGAAGATTACGAGTTTTTTCATAGGGAATATCGTTTTGCCGTTTGCGGGGCTGTTCTTAAAAACGCTTGATCAGAATGGGTAGCCTACTGAAAAATGGAATGAGACGTCGCGATGCCATCGGGGGTTGATGATGGGCCAGCGTTCTTGTCCGTAGGCCGGATTGTGGGCTTTTACGCCCATGTCGAGGCGCAACAGGAAGTAGTTGAAGTCCATGCGCAACCCTATGCCGTAGGCGGCCGCCAGTTCTTTATAGAACGATTTGAAACGGAAAAATCCTCCGGGCTGGTTGGGATAGTTACGGATTGTCCAGATGTTTCCTGCATCGATGAATACGGCGCCCTCAAAGACCCAGAATAGTTTGTTGCGATATTCGAGGTTGAGAATCAGCGATATGTCGCCGCACTGGTTGATGAAGTCGGTCACGGAGTTGCGCGAATCGTAGCTTCCGGGACCGAGTGTGCGCACGCTCCATCCGCGCACTCCGTTGGCGCCACCGGCATAGAAACGTTTTTCAAACGGCACCATCGACGAGTTGCCGTAGGGGAAGGCTATGCCCAGCCCTGCGTGGAACGACAGGGAGTTGCGCGAGGTGAAACGGTGGTTTATGGTGTAGTCGGCTTCCCCTTTGAGATATTGGGCATACTGGATGCCGAAAATCTTATATGCGCCGTTTTCGCGTTTTTGATTCGCGAGCGATGATATGGCGTAGAGCAGGGCGCCGGCAGTTTCTGCCGAGGCGCGTGCGGTGAATGTGTTTACAGGCTCTGAGCGTTGTTCGAGTGCGGTCGATGCGGGGCGGCGGTTGGTGTAGTACCATGTATAGCCCATGCGCATTATGAAGTGGTCTTCATAGCTGTAGCGGAGCAGGGGGTTGTCGGGCGCGATGTGGTCGATGAAATCAATGGTCGATTTGGGCAGGTTGACAACGTTGATGTCGATAAGGTCGAAAGTGCGTCGCGATGAGTTTGCTCGGTCGGTCCATTTGTAGCGCCATGTGCCGCCTCCGATTATACGGGTGTATTCAGGGCGCTCCTGGCGCATGAAAGTAACTGCAAATTCGGTTGTGGCCCTCATTTTCTGTTTGAACGACGAACTCAGGAAAGGGGCTTTGAATTTAGGGAATGTTATGCCGAGTTCGGCGGCCACTTCTGTGTAGTTGTCGTTGATCAGGCCGTCGAGGCTGCCTGACAGGCTTTCATAAGCGCCGCGGAATTTGGCTGTGAGCATTTCGCCGCCATGGGCAAGGTTGCGGTGCTGGAAAGTGACACCACCGCCCACACCGAAATCGCCCTCGGAGTTTGTGCCTTCGAGTTCGAGTGTCACTCCCATTTTCTTGGTGGGGGAGAGGAGTATGTAGGCTTCGAGCAGTTCTGTGTCGCCGTCGTTTCCGACCGGGCGTGTCAGGATGTTTACGTAGCGCAGGATGGAAAGGCGGTTTAGGGCTTCGTAGGTGCGGTCGATGCTTGTTGTGCTGTAGTTCTGGCCCGGGATGATGTAACATTGCTCGACAATGTTTTTCGGGGTCAGGTAGCGGTCTTTTCCATAGAGTATTTCTATGCCCCGGTAGTCAACGGTGTCGCGGTCTGAAAAGTTGAAGTCGTTGGCGTCGTCGCCGGGAGAGAAGTTCGTGACTACTGTGACTTTACTGTAGATGTAGCGTCGGTGGCGTGGGAGGTTCTGTGGCTTGTGCACGACCATTGTCAAGCCGACCTGCTTTGAACCGGCCACAGTGTCGGCTATGAAACTGATATATTCCTTGTTGAAAGAGAAGTAGCCGTTGTTGCGCATTTTTTCGGTTATGATTGCCCGCTGGGTGTCGAGCAGGTTGCGGTCGAGCCGCTCTCCGGTTTTCACCGGCCATGACAAGCTGTCGGCAAACACAATCTCTTCTATCGAGGGGTCGTCGATTTCATAGGCAATTTCTGATACCACATGGGGCTGGCCGGGGTACAGGCGGTAGGCCACGTTGATTTTCTTCTCTTTCGGCGAAGTGGTCTCCACTTCCACACGGGCGTTGTTGAATCCGGCATTAATCAAGGCCTGGCGCAACTGGCGGGCAGACTGTTCGGTGAGCGTCTCATCGTAGATGACGGGTTCCTCACCGATTTTCCGCAACCACCGGTTGAACCTGGAGGTTGAGTCGCGGCCCGACAGGTTGTAGACCCCGAGCTGGAGTTTTGCAAAACCCAATATTTTGTGGTTGGGCTGCTGGCGCAGGTAGTTGTGGAGCTTTTTGGTGGCTATGTCGGCGCTGTCTTCAACTGTGATGCTGACTTTGTCGAGCAGGAAACTGCCTTTGGCTACATGACGTGTGGAGCTGCACCCCGTCAGTAGGAGCACAGCCCACACCACGGCGCAGAGCGCCGATGCCAATGCAGTTTTCCGCTTTGCCATCAAGTGGTTATTCCATCAGCTTGCGATAGCGGCGGCGCGGTGGCTCTTTGCCTCCGTTCTGGGCTTTCTTATAGGCTTCGTAGTCGGAGTATGAGCCTTCGTAGAACACAACGTTGCCGTCGCCTTCAAAAGAGAGGATGTGGGTGCATATACGGTCGAGGAACCAGCGGTCGTGGCTCACGACAACGGCGCATCCGGCGAAGTCTTCAAGGCCTTCTTCAAGGGCGCGGAGGGTGTTTACGTCTATGTCGTTGGTGGGCTCGTCGAGCAGCAGCACGTTGCCTTCTTCTTTGAGGGCCATGGCCAGGTGGAGGCGGTTGCGCTCGCCACCCGACAGCACTCCTATTTTTTTCTCCTGGTCGGCGCCGGCGAAGTTGAAGCGCGACAGGTAGGCGCGGGCGTTGACGTCGCGTCCGCCCATGCGGAAGCTCTCAACGCCTTGTGATATTACCTGATAGACGGTGCGGTCGGGCAACAGGTCGTGGTGGCGCTGGTCGACGTAGGCTATTTTCACGGTCTCACCGACATCGAAAGTCCCGGCATCGGGTGTCTCCTGTTTCATTATAAGGCGGAACAGGGTGGTTTTTCCGGCTCCGTTAGGGCCTATCACACCCACGATTCCGTTGGGTGGCAGTGAGAAGCTGAGGTCTTTGAAGAGCTGTTTCTTTCCGAAAGATTTTTCGAGGCCGGTGGCTTCGATAACCTTGTTGCCGAGACGTGGGCCGTTGGGAATGAATATCTCGAGTTTCTCTTCGCGTTGCTTCTGGTCTTGGTTGAGGAGCCGGTCGTAGCTCGACAGACGGGCTTTCCCCTTCGCCTGGCGGGCTTTGGGAGCCATGCGCACCCATTCGAGTTCGCGCTCAAGGGTTTTGCGGCGCTTGCTGGCCTGTTTTTCTTCCTGGGCCATGCGTTTTGTTTTCTGGTCGAGCCATGATGTGTAGTTTCCTTTCCAGGGTATGCCTTCGCCACGGTCGAGTTCGAGAATCCATCCGGCCACGTGGTCGAGGAAATAGCGGTCGTGGGTGATTGCTATGACTGTGCCGGGATATTGCTGGAGGTGTTGTTCGAGCCAGTCGATAGATTCTGCGTCGAGGTGGTTGGTGGGTTCGTCGAGCAGCAGCACGTCGGGTTGTTGCAGCAACAGGCGGCAGAGGGCTACGCGGCGGCGTTCACCTCCGGAGAGGGTTTCGACGGGCTGGTCGTCGGGCGGGCACTGGAGGGCGTCCATGGCACGCTCGAGCTTTGAGTCGATGTTCCATGCATCTGCGGCATCGAGGGCGTCCTGCAGTTCCCCCTGGCGGCGGATGAGGGCATCCATCCTGTCGGGATTTTCGAGCACGTCTGGATCGCCGAAAGCCGCGTTGACTTCATCGAATTCTTTAAGGAGATCCATGACCGGCTGCACACCTTCGCGCACGATTTCGATTACGGTTTTCGAGGGGTCGAGTTTGGGCTCCTGTTCAAGGTAGCCCACGGAGTAGCCGGGTGAGAAAACAACTTCTCCCTGGTAGTCTTTGTCGATTCCTGCGATTATCTTCAGAAGGGAAGACTTACCTGAGCCGTTCAGACCTATGATGCCTATTTTGGCACCGTAGAAAAACGACAGGTAGATGTTTTTTAGAACTTGTTTCTGGGGAGGGTAGATTTTTGATACCCCCACCATCGAGAAGATGATTTTTTTGTCGTCGGGATTGGGTGCTGCCATATGTGTGGTTGCTATGCGTTTGTCAGGTTTGATTATTTTTTGCGCCTGGGGGCGTATTTCACCGGGTAGTCGCAGCGTATGCGTCCGGTGAGTATGTTGTTGAGCTTACTGCGTATCAGCTGTTTGCGAATCGGGGATATGTGGTCGATGTAGAGCATTCCTTCGAGGTGGTCGCATTCGTGCTGGACTATGCGGGCCAGGAATCCTGAAATTTCCTCTTGGTGGGGCTGCATGTCTTCGTCGAGCCAGCACAAACGGATATGTTCGACCCGTTTTACGTCTTCGCTGATTCCAGGAAGGCTCAGGCATCCTTCGCTCCGGCTGATTTTTTCGCCGTCGAGGATTTCTATCTCAGGATTGATTAGCACTTTTTTCCAACCGTCGCATTCGGGGAAGTTTTCGGCTACGGGTGATGCGTCGATGACTACTATCCGATCGTTGCGGCCTATTTGAGGAGCGGCGAGCCCGACCCCTTCAGAGGCATACATGGTTTCAAACATGTCGGCCACGAGCTTCTTCAAATCGGGATAATCAGGCTCGATGTCTTCGGAAGTACCCCTGAGCACGGGGTGGCCATAGAGATATACTGGAAGTTTCATTTATGTCAGTTCTGTTATGTTTTGTTATTACTTAGGGGCGGGTTTAGCGGAATCTCCGGTTTTCGAGATAGTCGTTGAGGATGATGGATGCAGAAATCTCGTCAACGATAGCTTTGTCGCGTCGTGCCATTTTCTTCATTCCTCCGGCTATCATGGCTTTATGGGCTAATACGGATGTGAATCGCTCGTCGGAAAATTCTACCGGAATGTTGGGCAGGGCTTTGCGTAGCCGCCCGATTCCGGGGCGTATGTAGCGCATGGATTCAGATTCTTCCCCGTGTACGGTTGTCGGATAACCTACAATTATGAGGTCGACTTGTTCGGAGGCTGCGTAGCCGGTGATGAACTCCACGAGCCTGGCGGTTTCAACTGTTGCCAGGCCGTTTGCGATTATCTGCATGGGGTCGGTCACGGCGATGCCGCAACGTTTTTTCCCGAAGTCGATGGCTAATAGTCGTCCCACAACGCAAAGTTACGAAAAATTCCCCATATTGCCTATGTTTGTTGCCATTGGTGGCGTGTTGTTAAAACCTTATTGTGTGTTGCAGCGTTTTTCTCTTAAAGAAGTTTCAACTGATTTAAAATAATAAGAATTATGGAATCGAAGAATAACAACAGGGGAAGGTTTTCAATGTGGATGTATTTCGGGGTAGGCATATTGATTTTGCTGCTGCTCGTGTGGCTGACCATTGCTGATTTCTGGGGTGACACTGATGTGAATGCGATAGTGCCGATTTTTTAGGTGCGTCAGGGATAATTGAATGTTTATGGCGTTGTGTCGATTTCCGATACGGCGCCTTTTGTTTTGTGTTGCATTGTGGCTTTTAGCCAGGTGATTTGATTTGACGGTAGATTGCGTTGCGGAATATGGGCGTGAATTGTGGCAAAATGGCGTAAAAAGGCTCTATTTAATAGATGTTATAATAATTAAATGAAAATTAGCAAATAGGGGAGGGCAAAAGTGAAAAAAATGTATAACTTTGCGATGTATCCTTAAATTCGCTTTTGCAATGAATTTCGTTGGATATTAAATTAGAAGAGATGAGCCTAACTTAATTTCAAATTTTATGAGAAAACTCCTGTTTTTCTTCGCCCTGCTGATTATGGGCGTAGCCCATGCGGAGCCAGATGTGTTGCGGGTTTCGCTTGCAACCGGTGAGCCGGTGACTTTTCGGTTTGCAGCCGAGCCAGAGATTTCGTTTACGGGCCATGTGTTGAGTGTGAAATCGAAATTGTCGGCCGATCCTGTGCGTTTCGAGCTGGATGATGTGGTCGCGGTCGAGTTTGTGACAAATTCCGGATTCGATGCTGCCGATGCTCAGGCCGGAATCTCAGTCACCGCCATGCGTGATAGTGTGGTTTTCGGCAATCTTCCCGAAAACAGTGCTGTGTCGGTCTATTCCCTCGACGGGCGAATGGTGCTTGTAACCTTTGCAGAAGGGAGCTGGATGCTTGACCGTGGGATGTTCGGCCAAGGAGTGTATATCGTGAAAATCAACAATTTCGTAACTAAAATTTCTATCTGATAATATGAAAAAGGTTAGCTTATTGCTATTTATAGCTGCGGGGATGCTGGCGATGTCCGCCCAACAGAAAGTGATGCGTATCCACCACGCAGATGGTACGTCGGAGACTCACAAGGTGGCAGATGTGTTGAAAATCACGTTTGAAAACGAAGGGGACACTCCCGATCCGCAGGGGCCCCAGATGGTTGATATGGGTCTGAGCGTGAAGTGGGCAACCTATAATGTGGGGGCAACCACACCTGAGGATTATGGCAATTTCTATGCCTACGGAGAGATTGAACCCAAGGAGGAATATACGCTTGAGAACTACCAGTGGTATTATCCCGAATATAACGATTGGGATTGCGACGAGTGGGAGAAATATTATAAACTCGGAGCTACTTTCACCGGCACGAACTATGATGTGGCCCATGTGAAATGGGGCGGTGACTGGCGGGTGCCTACCCGTGAGGAATGGAAAGAGCTGATTGAGAACTGCACGTGGCAGTGGACAGGTATAAACGGTGTTACAGGCGCAAAGGCTGTGTCGAAAATCAACGGCAACAGCATTTTCCTGCCGGCGGCCGGTAATATGGTCGATGCCGAGCACACTCATGACCAGCTGGGATGTTTCTATTGGACTTCGACAGAGTATGAGGGTCCGGATATTTCGGTTGAATGCCGCAATTACCGCGCGAACATAGACGCAACATGGCGTGGAGCCGACGGTTATGATTATCCCGAAGTGGGTTTCTCGATACGTCCGGTCAATGGCCCGGTGCCAGAACCTGCCAGAAGTGCAGTCAACATCCCAACTGACGAAGAGATGGTCGACCTTGGTCTGAGCGTGAAGTGGGCCCCATATAATGTCGGTGCTTCGAGTCCCGGTTCAAACGGTTATTTCTATTGCTGGGGAGAGACATTCGACAAGCTCTACGGGCATGTGTATAACTATAAATACTATGACCCTCTGGCTGATGGCTATATCGACATAGGTGATCAGATTTCGGGCACGAAATATGATGTTGCAAAGGAACTTTGGGGCAAAGGATGGCGTATGCCGACCCGCGAAGAGATGCAGGAACTTGTTGACGAATGTACATGGGAGGCCACCTCATCGGGCTATAAGGTGACCGGGCCAAACGGTAACAGCATTTTCCTTACGGCTTCTGGCATGATGACTTACCGCGGCATGCCCCGCGGCAGCAGCGAATCGGGTCTTTACTGGTGTGGCGATTCCGATGTCCGCGTGCGTCCCAACGGAGAAAAGATGGAGAGCAACGCTTCAGCATTGCGCTTCAACCGTAACGGCTATGCGCTCGACAAGCCCAAGGTTGATTACTTCTCGCGTGCGGGTGGCATCCAGGTGCGTGCCGTTCACGACTAAATGGCAGATTAGAAATTAGTTATTAATGTAATGCAGGCGGGCGTCGAGGCGTCCGCTTGCTTAAATCATATCGTTTATGAAACAGATTGTTACCACATTTGCCATAGGCGCGGTGCTGGCATCGGCTCTACCGCTGTCGGCGCAGACCGAGACCATGATGTTTGACCTGCGCAAGAACGAGAGCTACGAGCGGTGCAGCCAGACGTGTCTGAAATATGACCGTTATGATCCGGATTATGACACCACCGACGAGGCGTGGACCTGGCGCAGTTCTTATCCTGCTATGAATTATTACGGCATCACCAACGGATATTATGATGATTATCTTGTGACGCCCGACCTTGACCTTGAGGAGGGGACGCTTTATTGTATTCATCTTTCTCCGGCGGCGGAAAGTGCCTATGTCACGCAGCAACCCGGGCTTGTTGTCTGGCTGGGCCAGGGGAATAATGTGGCGTCGTACACGGAGTTAAAGGCGTATGACGGGATTGTCAATAGCACCCAGTCGGAGGCTGAGGCGCTGACGATTAATTTCAACGTGGAGACTGCGGGGAAATACCGTATCGCTTTTGAGGGGCTGAAATATAAGCTGTATCTTTACGACACATATATTGTGAGCCTGGGCACGTCTGCCGCACCGGCCGAGGCGGTGAATCTGACGGTCTATCCGGATGCCGACGGCGCCGCCAAGGCAGAGGTGGTGTTTACGATGCCGTCGGCCACTACCAGCGGAATGGGGCTTACGGATGAGCTGCGCTACACAATCTACCGTGGGGAAGAGGCTGCCAAGAGTGGCCGCGCCATGCCCGGGGAAGAGGTGAGGTGGATAGATGAGGCTGTTGCCGAAGGTGGTGTAACTTATTCTGTTGAGGTGTCAGCGGGCGATGAGGTGAGCGAGCGTGTGTCGGTGACTACGTTTGTCGGGGAGGAAACGCCCCTGTCTGTTGAAAATGTGTTGCTTACGTCAAAGGGCAGCGAGCATGTGGTTGAGTGGTCAGCCCCCACGGTGGGTGTGCATGGTGCCATGCTTGACCCGGCAAAACTGAAGTATGCGGTTGTGCGCATTGTCGATGGGGAGAGCGCTGCTGTTACCGAAAACCTGACCGGTGTGACGAAATATGTTGATAATTTCGTGCCTGAGGGTTTGCAGTCGTTGAGTTATACTGTGACAGTGTCGCTCGGCAGCAAAAGCGCTGATGCGGTGGAGTCGAACAGGGTTAAGATAGGCTCGATTGATTTGCCGTTTGCCGACTCGTTTGCAGGCGGAGACTTGTCGCCCGATAACTGGGACAAGGAGGTGCTGAACGGTACCCTTAACTGGGAGGTGCTTGCTTCGAGTGACAAAGGCCCGGAATGTGAACCGTATGACAACGATGGCGGTCTTTTGCGTTATAATTCATGGAATGCCCCGAAAGGCAATTCGGCACGGATTATGACTATGCCGATTAGCAGGGCTTCGACCACCAATCCGGTTGTGCAGTTCTACCAGTGCCATTCAGCCTCGGGCAATGATGTGCTGAAAGTGCAGGTGTCTGTCGACAATGGCGAGTGGGTTGACGTAGCGAATGCCACAACAATGGTCAAAGCTCCCGAAGGGGTGAATGCCAAAGAGTGGATCCAGTATGTTTTCAACATAGGTGAGGCTATTCCGGAGGATTGCGTGAGCTATCGTGTTGCGTTTACATCGGTTTCGGACTATGGCCATAATATCGTGCTTGACAATGTGAGGATTTTTAATTTGGCGGGAAATGACCTTGAGGCGGTGTCGCTGACGGGGGCCGATAGGGTGAATGCCGGTCAGGAGCTGGAGCTTGCATTGACAATTGCCAATAACGGAGGCAAGGATGTCGGTGCCGGCGAATATGAGATTATGATTATGTCGGATCTGGGTGAGGAGATAGCTGTGCCGGCGTCGGTGGATATAGCGTCGTTGAAATCGGCGATACTGACAATCAAAGTGCCATTTACTGCTGTTCATGCCATGTCTGCCGACAGGTATGCATTCTCGGCTGAAATAACCTATCCGATCGATGAGGTTCCTGAAAACAATGTTGTTGAGGAAAAGGTTGTCGCAGTCGGCTTCTCGGAGAATACCCCGGTGACGGCTCTTTCCGTCGATAACAGCGAGGGAGGCAAGATGCTGGTTTGGGAACCGGCATCGGATCAGACCTATGTGCCGGTAGACCTTCATGAATCGTTTGAGGATTTCGAGAAGGATGCCACAGACAATCTTAACGGTATTGTGGTGCTTGACCTTGATGAGAAGAGCGCAAGTTCGGCTTATTATTCGGTGAGCGGGTCGAAATTCAAGGTTGCTGAGAAATTCAGCAACATGCCAGGCGGGATGGACGGCGGCAAGGTGCTTGGTGTCACGTTCCCTAAGAATGTGAAGCAGGATGACTGGATTATCCTTCCGGCGCATGACTGCAAGCCGTCGGCCACGATGACGTTATCGTTTATGGCGGGTTTCAGAAAATACAGTTACGCATCCTACAGTTTTGAGGTGGTTTATGCTACCGGGGATTATGATCCGACTGATCCGGCGGCCGCATTTACCAACGTTATCAAGATGGAGCAGACGTCGAACTATGGTGGCATAAGCGCCGATGATGCTATGCACACGGTGTCGTATGAGAATATTCCTGCTGAAGCCCGATATGTTGCCATACATTTCAATTCAAAGATAAATTATGATGGGGTTGTCTGGGTCGACAATATCGAACTGACTGAGAACGATGAGGCGTTGCTGCTGGGATATCATGTGTATGAGCATTCGGTGGGGCGTATCAATTGCGAGATGCTTGGAAGCGATGCGACGTCGTTTGATCTGGCGACCGCCCGTTTCGCTTCAATTCAGCAAAGGGGAGTCAAAGACCCTGTGAGACAGTATTATGTGACGGCCGTTTATCCTGATGGAGAATCTCGGCCGAGCCCGATGGTCAGCGATGGCACCCCCTCAGGTGTTGAACCTGTTGCCATGGCTGGCGGTTTTGTCAGGACGTATGCGTCGGGTGTGGTAGTCGGTGGTTTCGTTGGCGAAATGGCTGATGTCTATGATTTGGCCGGTCGCATGGTGGCTTCTGTTGTTTGCTCTTCCGAGACCCGCATTGCGTTGCCTGCCGGCATCTATGTGGTGAAAGTCGGAGAGGTTTGCGGCAAGGTTGCCGTGAGATAGCCTGGTGTTGATGACGGATGGTATACCTCCGTTATGATAAAACAAGGCGCTACGTCGGATTTTGACGCAGCGCCTTGTTTTATAGGGGGGGTGAACCGGTTTATTCGGCAACGACCTCGAAGGGAATCTCAACCGAGACTTCTTTGTGGAGGTTGATTTTGGCGGTGTATTTGCCAAGCTCTTTAACGGGTTCTTTGATGACGATGATTTTGCGGTCGATGTTGTGGCCGAGTTTTTCGAGGGCTTCGGCAATCTGGATGTTGTTGACCGAACCGAAGATGGTGCCGGTGGCAGATGCCTTGGCGCCGATTGTGAGGGCAACGTCGGCCAATGAAGCAGCAACGGCTTCAGCGTCGGCTTTGATTTTGGCGAGCTTGTGGGCGCGCTGGCGCTGGTTCTCTTCAAGCTGTTTGATGTTTGAAGGGTTGGCGATGATGGCTTTGCCCTGCGGGATGAGGTAGTTACGGCCGTAACCGTCCTTTACTTCAATGATATCATCCTTGTAGCCAAGGTTCTGGATATCTTCTTTCAATATAATTTTCATAATCGGTGTCTTATAAGGATTTATTTCATAAGGTCTGTCACGAAGGGCAGCAGAGCCAGGTGGCGTGCACGCTTAACGGCCTGTGCCACGCGGCGCTGGAATTTCAATGAAGTGCCGGTGATTCGGCGGGGGAGGATTTTGCCCTGCTCGTTGAGGAACTTCTTGAGGAATTCGGGATCCTTATAGTCGATGTATTTGATTCCGCTGCGTTTGAAACGGCAGTATTTTTTCTTTTTGACATCCACTGACAGCGGAGTGAGATAACGGATTTCTGATTGAGTCTGTGCCATGGTTTAATCCTCCTTAGTTTCTACGGTTTCTTCTTTGGGTGCGTTGGCTTTAGCAGCTTTGAGGCTACGACGTTTGGCGGCGTATTCAGCGGCATATTTGTCGTTGCGGAAAACGAGGAATCGGATTACGCGCTCGTCGCGGCGGAATGCGGTCTCGATTTTTTTCACCAAAGTCGGGTCGCCGTCGAATTCAACGAGAGCGTAGAACCCGGTTGATTTTTTCTGGATGGGATAGGCGAGTTTGCGCAGGCCCCAGATTTCTTCGTTCACGATAGTGGCTCCGTTTTCGGTGAGCACTGTTGTGAACTTCTCTACCGCTTCCTTCATCTGTGCGTCAGACAAAACGGGAGTTAAAATGAAAACGGTTTCGTAGTGGTTCATTTTGACACTAAGTTTTGATAATAAGTTGATTTTATTGTTGCCGGGCATTGATCCGGGATTGAATCCATGCCAAACGGCTGCAAAGGTAGCCATTTTTGACGGGATGGCCAAACTTTGCAGCCGTTTTTTATCGATGTTTTTCTATGAGTATTATCTGATTATGATTTTATCAGTTGCTGACGGGGTGTGGCGGATGTAGATGCCCGGAGTGAGGTGCGACGCGTCGACGGGTATACCCTGGAGGTTGAAGAACTTCTCGGAGGTGTCTTTGGCGCCATAGCCGACGGTGGAAAGTGATGAGTTGGTGAAGCTGACTTCGGCATATGCACTCCAGTCGCTGTCGAGGAATGATTCGGGGTGGGATGCGATGGCTCTGACGCGTAAATCGTAATGGCTTTCGAGGTCGAGGTCGGCGATGGTATAGCTTTTGCTTGTGATGCCTTCATAGGTTCGGACGGTTTCCGCTTCCGGTGTCCGGGATTCGGCTGCTAAAGATATGTCGCCATCGTAAATGCCGGCAGTTGTGACGTAGGCGCGTTTTTTTGCCGCAAAAGTTTCGATTCTCAGATGGTTGCTTTCTTTTGCATTGGCTGCGAGGGTGACTGTATAACCGGCTGTCTGGGCGGTGAGCTGCTGGTCGATGGATTCGATTTCTGTTCCATTGGCATTGAGGGTGGTTATACGGATGGATGACTCATCGCCACTGTAGTATTTGGCGTCAAAGTTTATGGTTAAGGACGATTCGTCGGGAATGAAAGCCGGGGAGGTTGCGGCGCCGAGGTTCTTGCCTGAACCCATGCGGAGACCGTCGGAGGTGACTTCAGTGAAGCCGGTTGTTGTCCATCCGTGGTTTTCATCGGTGAAGTCGGTTGCCAATAGCAAAAGGCTTTCGAGGTTGTTGTGTGGCCTGACTTCAACGGAGTAGGTGACATCACATTCCGGTTCATGGCTCCAGGTGGCAGTGACTCCATTCGTGGTGTGGTCTATGGAGGTGATCTGTGGAGTTGATATTTTAGGCAGTTCGCCACGGACGTACCAGAAGGATGCTGTCCCGTCGGGGTTCAATGTCATTTCGGTGATAGGTTTCCCCATGCGGCGCTGGGAGCCGAGGTTCAAAACGGCTGCGGGGCGGGAGTCGTCGGTCAGGGCGTCATTGCCGTTGTATGGCCACAGGTCGCCGGCGAGAGCGTCATATGATTTGTTGTCTAGATTGTTGTCGGCGGGTATTATGGTCATTCCCTGGGTGGAGTAGTTGTTGACTGAGTTTGATTCCCATTTCTGAGGGTCGTAGGTGACATGTGTTATCATCATGCCTTCTGCGGGCATGTAGCGGTCCCAACCTTGTTGGGCGCGGTTTTCGATTATGTAGTATTCATTTCGGTTTGAACTGGATACTTTGACAGCCACGTCGTTGTCGGCATTTTTGGAATTGAATACCGGCAGTGTATAGCGGGTGTTCTCGACCGGTTCGGTATAGTCGATCCATCCCATGAAATTTTTTTCATAGGCGCTATAGCCTATGGGTGTGTAGCCTTCGTTGTTGTAGCACCCGTAGTCCATCAAGGACCAGTCTGACATGCCGAAATAGCCGGCATATGTAGTGCAATAGAAGTCGGGCAGTCCGAGACAGTGGGAAAATTCGTGGCAGAAAGTGCCGATTCCGTCAATCCGGCTCATGTCGAATCCGTTGAGTTCGTTGAAAACTCCGAATTTGTCGATTTTAACCCCGTTTAGTGTCAGGGCTTTATTGAAGTCTGATGCTGAGAGTTCCCACTGGCATGGCCACACCGCATTGGCTTTGTCTGGGTGTTCAGACGATGCTTCGCCGTCGCCGGCATATATGACTATGACAACGTCGCATTCGCCGTCGTTGTTGTTGTCGTAGAGGGAAAAATCGATTTGCGATGCGAGTCCCAGGCAACCTTCGCCGACCATTGTGCCCACTCCTTTGTCGTCACCTCTGAATGTGTTCCCTCCGTAAGCCGCGCGGTTTTTCGAAAGGGTGTAAGGCCCGTATACATCGAATTGCGGAGTGTATTTTCCGTTTGACTGGTCTATGAAATATTGGCGGGCGCTTTCATCGCCATTGTTGAAGAAGTCGGTGAAAGTGGCGTGGGCGTTTTGGCCGTCGCGGAATGGGTAGTCGGCATATTCAAGCAGAAGTACCGGCACTCGGGGAGAACCGGTTGTGGGGACTTGTGATATATTGCCTGATGAGCGGGCTTTGATGCGGTCATAACCCCGACTCCGGCGCATGTGGCCTTCGTTTGCTTTTGACAGGTTGGCGATGTTCAGCTCCTTGGCGTTATCTGAGATGAACGTGGATTCTTCAATGGCGCGGCTGCCGGGGTTATGGGCGACAATTGGCGAAATTCCGGCGACGGTGGTATAATGAAAGTCTCCATTTGAGGTCTGGGCTACCGGAAGGTTGTCGACTGTCACATATGTGTGGAATGTCTCATCTCCGATGAGCCTCAGAGCTATTGTGGAACCATCGGATTGTGTGAATATGCGTATATCCCTTCGGGCAGGTACGGCAGAAGCCGCTGTGGCAAGCAGTGTCAATGCGACGCCTATAAAAAATCTTCTCATCTGATTGGTATTTATCGTTTTTTGATGGTACGGCGGCAAATATACGTCATCTCGAATAAATATGCAAACAGGCATTCTTCTCTTCATGAGAAAAAAGCGTTGTGCCTAAATTACAGACACAACGCCATTTGGTTATGGATATATAATGGTGAAGGGGGGTGCGGTTGCATAATGTGTCAGAATGCACATCCGATTCCAATAGATGCATATGCCAGGGTGTATCCGAGCTGGCTTTCGTCATCTACAATTACTTTTTTGAGTGGTATGGCAACACCTCTGAGCACCACGTGAGAGGTGAATTTGCGGGAATGAGCCAAGGTTATGCCCACCCCCAGAGAGCCGAACAGGTTGTTCTGTGAGCCGTAGTTAAGCAGTGAGCTGAAAGATATGCCGGCTTTCACTTCGAGGAAGCAGCGGCGGAAATAGGGGGAGAAGGAGGTGCGCAACATGGCGTAGACGGGGTAGCATCGCGAAGAGTTGTTCATCATAGTCAGGATTGATGCTCCGACTCCGGCGAATCTGATCCATGGATTTTTATAGCCGAAGCCGGCGCTGAGCTCAAACATTGTCATGTCGCGGGCCGTGAGGTCAACCCCGCTGCCGAGGTCGACCCCCCATGTGAAATGGGCTGGTTTTCCGCTTTGGCCGAAGGGGTCATAGGCTTTGGCAGATTTCGTCTGCGGGGCTTCGTGTGCCGGTTGCTGTGCTGTTGCGCATATTGTTGCGGCTGCCAGAATCAGGCTGAGAAGCATGGGCTTTTTGAGCCATGTTTTCATGTTGCGATTGGTCATTTATTAATCAGTATTATTCAATGGTCAACCTTGCATTTTTACATTGATTTTATTGACCAACGTTAGAAAGTTTTCGATGGTCAGTCTTTGCGGAGCCGCAGACAGGTCCAACCGTCACCTTTGACGGTATGGCCGGTTTCGACAAGGCCTAGCGGGGCGGCGGCAGCCAATACCACAGGTATGTCGGTTTCGTAGAATCCGCTGAGCAGCATCTCGGCTCCGGGGTGTAGGGTTGCCGCGTAGGCCGGAAGGTCGGCGGTGATTATGTTGCGGTTTATGTTGGCGATGAACATGTCGGCTTTTAGTCCGGGCAGCAAAGAGGCGTCGCCAAGCATCACTTTAATGTCGGGATGGCCGTTGGCGTCCACATTCTCCCGTGCATTTATCTCGGCAGCTGGGTCGATTTCAATGGCAGTCACAGGTGATGCCCCCTTCATGGCGGCGAGTATGGCGAGTATGCCAGTTCCTGTGCCCATGTCTATTACGGCTTTACCGGCCAGTTCAGAAGATAGCAGCTGGGCGATGATTAGCGATGTTGTTGCATGGTGGCCTGTGCCGAAAGCCATTTTCGGGTCTATAACGATGTCGTAGTCGCACGCAGGAATGTCTGTATGGAAAGAGCTGTGGATTACGCACCGGTTATCTACTATGATTGGTTGAAAATAGTGCTTTTCCCACTCGCTGTTCCAATCCTGGCCTTCTATTGTCTTGTCGGATGCCGTTATTGAGAAATCATTGAACGGGAACCGGGCGATAGTGTCGTTGAGTTCGTTGCGGTTGAAGTCGCTGCTTCGGATGTAGGCCGTAAGCCCGGTAGCGTCGGGAGTGAAACTTTCAAATCCGATTTCGCTGAGCATAGCGGCCATTATGTCGGTAGCGGTTTCGACTTCCATCCCCTCGTTGAGGCGATGGAAGTCGAGCCGTAGTTCTATATAATCGTTCATTGTATCAATGGGGTAGCCCTCGTGTTGCGGTTATTTGGTGTTAAGGGCATAAGGGGTGGCATCTACATTGACTGTGTAGCTTCCAATCCTGCTTGTGCATGTGAATCCTAGGTTGAATGATGTTTCGTAGACAACCTTGGCCGACAGGTCTGTAATGGGGAATCCCGGGTATGGCACACCGCTAATCTCAGGTGTCAGATCTGATGCTTCGAGAGAGTAGCCGTCGGCTTCCAATGAGAGAGGGATTGATGGGAATGTCATGCGTTCAACCGGCATCGATGGGATGAATTTTGGGTTGAGTATGGTTAGGTCGGCGTTGAGGTTGTTTTGGTTGTCGGAATCTTTGAGCTTGATTTGCAGGCGGTAGCGCGCATTGGTGGATTTTATGGGAGCCTGGTCGGGGTTGTTAAGGTCGGTTGTCGACGTGGTGCCGAAAAAATATTGGTCATATTCGATGGCTTTCACAAGGTAATCATCTATTTTGAAAGAGATATAGACGCTGTTGCGCTGTTTGTTGTCGTCGAACAGGCGGTTTGGGTCGAGCATACAGAACAGGCGTATGTCTGAGACAATGTGATTTTTGCCGTCAGTACCCTGGAATGCCATGGGGCCGGCATGGTTCACTCCCTGGACTATTGTGGGATGTTTTTCAATGCTTAAAGGAATGTTCGACAAGGTGAAGGTTTGCGACGTCTGCTCGTCGATATATTTCAGCCCGGACACTGTGATGTCGCATTTTTGGGTTTTGAAGTCGAATTTGAGAACGTATGTTGCACCAGAGAAGGTTTTCCACTGCGAGCTTTCTGTGTTTTCTGCCGGGGCGACGGCGGTGAAAGTGCCCTGCGGCACTACGGTGAGGGTTATGGTCTGTTCCGTTATACCGAGGTCATCGTCGTCGAGGCTGTTGCATGAGATGAATGTACCGGCAACTGCGACTGTGCATGCGATGGCTGCGAATTTTCTGAATGTCATCATAAATCGAGTGTATATTTATTAGTTATTTTATTGTGTTAAGTGTCGGGGGTTATTCTTTTGTGAAAAAGTTGAGGTTATTGTCGGCTGTCAATTGATGGTCAACGAGTAACGGAGCGTGGCTCCGATTGTGAACCCGTTGCCACGCTGAAGAAACGCGTTTCCTATAGAAACGAAATAGAATGTTGAATATTGTTTTCCGGTTATGTTGTTGGCCCACAGTTCGGCTGACAGGGAGCCGCGGTCAGCGCGCACGGAGGCATCTAGAAGCATGTAGAAAGGTTGGTTAAGGGTGTTTTCCTCATCCCAGTATATGCGTCCAACTCCTCTCAGGTTAATATCGGCACTTAAACGGTCGATTATACTTGAGTGGAAATGGCGGGTGTAGGAGGTGCCGACGAACATGGTGTTGAGTGGTGCATATGGCACATGGTTTCCGTTGAAATTGCGGCGTCCGTCAGTGAAATCTGTGAACCTTGCGTCGGTGTGGCCGTAGGAAGCCTGTAGGGAAAATCCTTTTGGGAGTTCCAGCTTTGCAGAAATCTCTGCTCCCCGTGAGCGTGAGCGGCCGGCGTTAGCCATGACCCGGCCGGTTATGCTACCTTCGGGAAACATTGTGAGCTGTTGGTTGCGGCATTCAATCCAGAACAGTGCCGCATCTAAAACCAACCGTCCGTCGAACATCTGCAGATGTGCCCCAACTTCGTAGTTCCAGGTCTTTTCCGGGTCATAGCTGATTATTTCGTCAACGCTGTAGCGCTCGACAAGCCCCAGCTTACCCATTATGCGTTGTTGCAGCACGTCGCTGAACATCTGGGTGTTATATCCTCCGGATTTATATCCTTTTGTTACGGAGGCATAGACATCCCCAAGTGAGGATGGCAAGCTGTAGCTTACCGATAGCTTGGGCAATATCTGAGAGAATGTCTTATGCAGGCTGCCATGGTCATCGATGTTGATGTGGCGGATCTGGAATGGTTGTGGCGGAGTGACGTTGTTGTTCCATATGGTAGCAGTTGATGATGAATGGCTATGGTATCGTATGGCTGCTTGTTCAACGTCTAACCTTAATCCCAGGTCGAATTTGAATCGGTTGAGTTCCAGTGTGCTTCGGTGATATATCGACATCCCTTTTGACGGCATTATGAAATCTGACCCGAGTAGCAACGTCCGGTCATCCCAGCGGATCGGGTAGTATGGATTGATTGCGTTGGCATTATTCTCGATAAGTTGTGTCAGTCCGTAATCATGGAATGTGACCGGAGCAGACATGTCGGTGCGTTTGATAAATCCGAATGCCCCTGCGAGCCATTTGTATTTTTTGCCGGCTTCGCCTTTGGCAACGAGGTCGAGTGTGAAAGCCCATTCGTGGCGTTTTTGTGTGAGAGTGAAATAATCAAGCGGCAAAAAATCCTGGTCGAGTGTCATGTTGTCGTTGATATATTGGAAACTGCCGATTGCAGAGAAATCGACCTTTCCTATGCTTCCGTGAGCTGTGATGCCGTCGGTTACTGTCAGGCGCTTATAAAAACAGGTGTCATTGTAGGCTATCCGTCCCGAGGCTACCGACTGGTAGGGATAGCCGTTTTGGAGGGAGTGTGAAACCGTTGCTGTGTTTTCGGCTATCCATCCTGGTGCGGGGCGCCATGCGGTTTTCCAACGTGCGCTCCATAGGCGTTCACGGCCAACTTTTGAGTTGTTTATGCTGTTTCGGTAGAACCCGTCGGTTCCGGTGGCATAGAGGTTAACTGCCATCCCCAGCGGGTAGGATATGCGTTTGTATATTCCGGCGGATGCTTTATAGCTGTTGTGTGAGCCGTATTCGGCTATCAGTCTGACGCCTTCAAAGCCGAGTGGGGATATGGTGTGGATGTTAATCAATCCACCCATGGTGTTGCGGCCGTAGAGAATGTTCTGAGGCCCGCGAAGGATTTCTATCCGGTTTATGTCGGATAGGTCGAAATCGAAATTGTCTTTGTTGATAATAGGTACATTATCGATGTTTAGCCCTACCACGGGTTGGTCGATTCGCGTGCCGAGGCCGCGGACATAGACCGAAGAGGTCATTCGCGAACCATATTGAGGCATGTAGAAGTTGGGGGCTATTTCGCTGACCTGTTTTATGTTTACGATGTTGAGACGCTCGATTTCAGCGCGCCCCAGTGTTGTCGCCGCCAAAGCCGGCTTGCGAGAAGTTTCCCCTTTGATGGCTGTCACAGATACAGGCGGTAGCCGCATGAGGGTGTCGGCCACTTCACCGGTGGTTGAAGCTGTGGCATCACATATAGAGATGGCTGTTGATGCTGCTATTGCCAAGGTTGTTTTTAATCGGAATGCCGTCATGAGGGTTGTCTTGGTATGTAAGTTCAGAGAAAACAAGAGGCAAAAATACTAAAAACTTCCTGTTGCCGCAACCATGGCTCGTGCTGAGGAGCTGCATTTGAGGAACAGCAGCTGGGGATATGAGAGGAGCCGAATCTCATTTTGGTGCAAAATAAATAGAAATTAGCAAAATTGTTGCGTATTGCTGAAAAATGTGTAACTTTGCGTTGCATCTGTCCATTTGGCGGCATGATGAAATGAACCATTGGAATTATAATACATATAGATAATAAAAGTTTAAAAGTATGAAATCTACGATTAAAGCAGTAATGGTGTCGATGCTTCTCTGTGGCAGCGTTTCTTTTACATCGTGTAACAATGCCGAACCTGATATTGATGACCGTTATGGGATTATTGAGCAGACCGTAGAGGTCGGCGGAAGTTTCGCTTTCCTTGATGGAGGCTATTCGTGCGACAATGGCTTTGTCGGAGATGTGACCGATAATGGCAAAGAATTCAATGGGTTGCATGTTGGTTCTTGTATTGTTAAGAATTCCAGCAGGGATTACCGTTTCGTTGTGACCTCTAAAAATAATGTGATTAATCCTGTCATGGAATGGGGCATGTCGCAAAAGGATCTTGTTGAGAAATTAGGGGAAACATCATGTGTCGTTGACGGAGATGAGATTGTTTATACGACCGGCCAGAAATCGCCTGTGATGAAATATACATATGTTTTTGAATCTGATAAACTTGCATATGTCCATTTAAATTACATCCCGGACGACGAGAATACAGTGTCAGATTTGGACAATTATCTTGATGACAGATTCTTAATCACTCGTGCGGGAGCCGATGAGGCCGAAACACTCAAGGGCTATAATGCATTGGCTGAGGATGTTGCCACAACGCTGGTTATGGGGCTGCAGAAAAAAATCCCCAATGCTAATAAAGTTGAGGTTATGTCGTGGTTGCTTTATTTTTATTCACCCACTGCCACGATGCCGTTTAATTGAATATATGACGAGTCGTTGTAAGACAATCCCATTATAAGATAGGGATGTGTTCAAATTATTTTTAAAATTTAAAAGGGACGGCTTCTGACGCTTTGTCGGAAGCCGTTTTTTGTGTATGGTATAGGCGCTTGACAGGATGGTTGTCGTTATTGTTGATTGAAGCGGTGCGTTAAGAGTGTGTTTGAGTTAAATCCGGACACACTCTAAATGGTAATAAAGATTAAAAATGTAGAGGAGGGGTGGGGAATAATGGATTTTTGTGTTAAATTTGCAAATAAGGCATATGTGGATATGCGCTTGGTTTTAGCGGGCCTGCATTTGATGTAAAATGGGATGTGGGTTGGAAAAATGGAATGTGGATTGGAAAATAAGAAGAGTGTATGATGACACGGATTGCCGTTGCCGGAATGCCTCATTGAAGAAAAATGGCGAAAGAGTTACCCCAGGAAAATGAGCAGTTGATTGAGCGGCTCCGGCATCCTCAGGAGTGCCGGAAGGCGTTTAATGAGGTTGTGCGTATCTACTCTGAGCCTGTCTATTGGCAAATCCGCCGTATGGTGGAGAGCCATGAAGATGCTTCTGATATTTTGCAGAACACGTTTATGAAGGCATGGCAGTCGATTGAGAATTTCAGAGGGGATGCCAAACTGTCGACATGGCTTTACCGGATAGCATTGAACGAAAGCATAACGTTTCTTTCCAAGGAACGGAAACGGCAGAATGTCAGCATAGATGATGAGGAATCACATTTGGTAAACCTCATTGAAGCTGATGAATGGGTTGATGGCGACGAACTTGCTTTGGCGCTGCGTAAGGCGATAGCAACACTGCCGGAGAAGCAGCGGATGGTTTTTAACATGAAATATTACGATGACATGAAGTATGAGCAGATGTCTGAGATACTGGGTACATCGGTTGGTGCGTTAAAGGCTTCGTATCATTTGGCGGTCAAGAAAATCGAGAAATTTTTTGCGGGTCGTTAAACCTTTGTAAAGAGGTGTGGTCAGAAAAGTATAACGGTCGGTGTGTTTGGCCGGAATTCAAAATAATATCAGCGTCAATAACCGAGATATGAAGACAGAAAACGACATACTGAGCCGCATAGGCAGACGCGACGGCATGACTGTGCCGGAGGGCTTCTTCGAGGATTTCGCCATGCGGATGGAGCAGGAGTTGCCGTACCGCAGCGATGCTGAAAAGGTGGAGGTTATGCCTCGCCGCACGGTATGGGAGCGTGTGCGCCCATATGTCTATATGGCGGCAATGTTTGCAGGGATATGGTGTATGTTGAAAATGTTTACCATGATGTCGCCCGGGAGTGTTGACCTCTCTATAGAAAACAACAGGGTGTTGACAGAGGCTCTGAGCGATGACGATTTTGTGTATGACTACATAATCGACGACATAAATGACCGCGAAATCTTTGAAGAGATGTATGACTACAGCATATCCCTCGATGAGATGATTCCGGCCGAAAGCCTTCCGGATATGGAAATGTCGGAAACGGATATGATGACGTCAGAGATTCCAGATGAGTAATGCAGCCCGGATTGAGGCCTTGTTAAAGAAGAACATGAAAGAATGCAGATTGCAATATGAAACGGATTTCCTTGATATTAACTATAATGTTTGCAGCGGTATGGTCGGTTTCGGCTCAGAACCGTGAGGAGCTTGGGCAATGGATGGACCAGATGCGCCAATACAAGCGGACTTATTTCACTAAGGAGCTTGACCTCAGCAAAGAACAGCAGCAAAAATTTTTTCCACTCTATGAGGAGATGGAAGATGAGACGACCCGCATGGAAGATGAGACCCGCGCTATGGAAAGGCGCGTTGCCGAGGCTCCGGATGCAACAGACCTGGAGTATGAAAAGGCAACAGAAGCTCTTTTTGACATGAAAGTTAAACAAGCCGCCTTGGAAAAAGGTTATATGGAAAAGTTCCGTGACATTCTGTCGCCTCGTCAGCTTTTTGAATTGAAAGGAGTGGAGCGTAAATTCGCCCGCGACATGATGAGACAGCATCACAGGCTTCGTAATAACCGCCGGGTAGATGCCGGTAAATAATCTAAGACTCAGATTCAGATATATAATAGAACATTTTCAATGCAAGGTCAAGGGCAATGAGGGGCGTTTCCCTTATTGCCCTTAGCTTTAAGATTTTGTTTGATAGGGATTTTATACTGGATTCTATGAATGTTCCTATCAATGTTGTTCAATATGTTTGTTCGGAATCAGTAGGCAATCGTTTTTAAGTATAAGTCATCCCGATGACAAATCACGCAAAAAATATAAAGATATGATGAAACGCATCAGCATTGTTTTATTTGCGATTATAACATTATTCTCCGCTATGTCACAGACACGCAAAACTATGGCGCCGGATTTCGCTTATCCCGATAAAGTGGCCTCTACGGCATTGCGCGATCTGAATGCCGCTTTAAAAAGTGGGGATGGTGAGGCCTCGGTCAACGCACTGGTCAGATTCGGTTTGGCCAAAACCGCAGTTTCGGCAGATTCCATGCCTGTTGTTCTCAAACGTATAGAACTGGTTTCGACTGAAAGTGATAACCTTGCTGTGAAAGCTCTTCTTAACCTGCTGGAGGCTAAAATATACACTGAATTGTATGGCCATAATTCATATGCAATCAACAGGAGGGCAACTGTTGCGGGGTTGGCCGGAGACAATTATGAATTATGGAGCAAAAGCCAATTCGAGGCTAAGGTGAAGGCCCTGACCGACAGTGCTATATCCTACCGTAAAGAGCTTCTTGAATTGCCGCTTACTGATTATCAGACAGTGATTTCATATGAACGTGATGTGCTTGCGTTCTATCCTACTCTATATGATTTTGTGGCTTATCAGGCTATAGGGTGTCTTGATGTGTTTTCCGAGATGGCTTCTGTGCTTAATCCCAGGCTGTTGGTCAACCCGTTGGCGGCGTATCTGTATCCGTCGCGCAGCGCGTCGCTGACTGGTGCTACACTTGCCATATATAGTTCTCTTATAGATGGGCGCATAGATAGTGCTCCCGCTATATTGGCTCGTAGAAATATGATTGAATATATGCTGCCGCGCACTTTTTACCGTCCGCGTCAGTCGGCCTTCATGCCAGATGGAGACCAGGAAGTGCAATCGCCGCGTTATGAGGCGTATATGACGGCGTATGAGGAGTGTAAAAGCAGTCCGTATGCGATTGAGTTGTTGCTTGCCATTGGGGATTATGAACTGACCCCGATGCAACGTAAGGGTCTTTATGACATGACGAAACGCTTTGCAGCGGAGAATCC
Organism: Bacteroidales bacterium; assembly: GCA_910575545.1. Classification (GTDB taxonomy): domain Bacteria; phylum Bacteroidota; class Bacteroidia; order Bacteroidales; family Muribaculaceae; genus UBA7173. The sequence goes on along the minus strand of CAJTFH010000023.1, from coordinate 15,270 downwards.
CGGATATTTCAATATCAATGCGGTTAAGAACATGATCAATAGGTTGTCGCACAAGGAGGTTAATCTGGATGTTCCGCGCCAGGTCGCCAAAGGAGTGCCGTTCAGGGTAAAAGTGCATTCAGAGAATGTAGGCAAGGTGATTCTGAATGTATACGACGTTACGGCTGACGCCTCCCAAAAAGGCAATAACAACTACCTTAATAACAATTACTATCGGATTCCGTCGGTTTTGCCTGCAGCGAAAAAGTCGCTGCAGGTAGAGGTCGGAGGTGTTGTCCCGTTCCGTGGTGACACGGTTGTTGAGCTGGAACTGCCTTCATATGGTGTATATGTGGTGGTGCCATCGTTTGAAGGGGCAGAGAGAAAGAACCTGAGCTATCCGTATACGGTTTGCTCGGATTTGTCGCTTGGCTTGTTCGGCTCAGTTGGAGGAACTGAGGCTGTGGTGGTTAATCCTATAACTGGCTTGAAGCAGGAAGGCGCATCGTTGAAATTGATTCCATGGAGCCGTAAGGATGACGACAGTATGATTGATGGAACAACGAATGCCGACGGGATTATGAGGGTGGAAAAAAACGTAAAAGGAAATCTTTTGCCCCAACGTGGTGATGATAAATTTGCAATTGCCTGCTACTACCGACCCTACTCAAAATCAGACCGGAGTCGCTCGCTTGACGGGGAGATATTCACCGACCTCGGTCTGTATCATCTTGGTGATACTGTGGGATTCAGTGTTGTACTTTATGAGGATGTCGACGGTTCAAAGCGTCTTTCTACCGGTAGAAATGTCAAGGTCGAGCTGCTTGATGCCAATTTTATTGAGGTTGACACGCTCCGCCTTACCACAGATTGCTGGGGAAGGGGAGAGGGCCGATTTGTTCTCCCGTCGGAAGGTCTGACAGGGAATTTCGTCCTCAGAATGGTTGATGAGCAGAGCTACTGGATAACGAAGCCAATAATGGTCAGCGACTATAAATTGCCCACATTCTCTGTGTCGGCCGATAAAGTCGAGCGGCCGGCTAAATTGGGTGATGATGCGGTTATATCAGGCAAGGCTGAGACATTTGCCGGTTTTCCGGTTGCGGATGCGCAGGTGAAACTTCAATTGAAGGTGCGCTCCGGTCTATGGTTTTGGTCTAATACATCGCCGGTGTTCTATGAGACTTCTACACAGACTGATGCAAAGGGGGATTTCTCATTGGTTGTTCCAGGCGATGTGATGGCGGGAGGCCCATGTCCGGAGGGGACGTATGTTGTGTCTGTTGCGGTAACTTCTGCCGATGGGGAGACGCATGAGGCGACGACGGGATTCAATATGGGCAAACCGTTTGTGATAAATGTGAGTGTTCCTTCGGTGTTTGAAGCCGGATCGGATGAGAAGGCGATGGTGGAACTCCGCAATTATGAAGGTGATAGCATTGATGATGAACTGGCGTATAAGGTGGATGCAGTCAAGCAGTCTTTATATGGTGGAGAAACCACTTTTGCGGAGGTGAAAAGCGGCAGTTGCCGGCCCGGTAGCGTAGCCACGATTCTGAAAGAACTTCCGTCGGGAGTATATGCTTTAACGTTCTCAACTGTGGATGAGTCGCTTGCAGAAGCTGTGTCAGTAAACAATGTGGTTGTTTACCGCAAAGATGACAAGCAGTGTCCGGTTGAGAGTCTGCTTTGGTTGCCGGAGCAGAATTACACCGCTAACGAGCATGGTGAGGTAGAAATTATATATGGCACGGCTGTGCAGTCACCTCAGATATTCATGACTGTGAGTGATAATAACGGCAATATGATTGAACGAGGTTGGCTGGGGACATCGCAGGGACTTAATAAGGTGAAATTGTCTTTGCCTGCGGGTACGAGAACCATGAGGGTGTATTTCAGGATTGTGAGCAATCTGGAATCTGCATCCGGCTCTGTTACGGTAAATTCCTATGAGTCTTCGAGGTCAATAGAGATAGAAACAGTTACATTCCGCGACAAAGTGCGACCCGGAGATAAGGAAACCGTCACATTTAAAGTCAATGGCTTCAAAGGCGCTTCGGCAGAAAGTGCCGTGATGCTCGACATGAGCAATAAAGCTATCGACCAGCTGGCGGCTAATCCGTTGAATTTCGTAGCTTCAAGATATTGGGGCCAGTTTATGAATGTTGACGGATGGTATTTCGGGGCGAACCATGTGACATTGCAATCGCCTAATAAATATCTTAATCCGGCGTCATTGAATATTCCGGTGTTTAATCTCTATAACCGCAGTTTTATGCCTGAGGAGGTGTTTAACACGGTATATACGACCAGCCGGAATCTGAAGATACGCGGTTCGCGTCCGATGGCTGCCGCCGGAGCTGTGGATGATATGAATGTTGTCAGAGAGCATAAGGAGGAGGTCATTGTCGTTACGGAGGATGCTCTTAAGGAAGAATCTGTAACTGTGGGAGATGCTGCATCGAAAAAGCAGATGGACGGTGGCGCAGCTGAAAATGGGAACGGACAACCTAATGAGGGGAGAGAAGATGTCTACCGCCCGTCGGAGATGCCTTTGGCATTTTTCCGCCCGATGCTTACCACTGATGCGGAGGGGAATCTCGAGGTGACATATACGGTTCCCGATGCAAATACTACCTGGATACTCCGCTCGCTGGCCTATAACCGTGAGCTGCTGACATCGTCGGATGAGGTGGAAATCATGGCGTCGAAACCAGTAATGGTATCTACGAATGCTCCGAGGTTCATTCGATGTGGCGATAAGGTTATTTTGAAATCATCGGTTATGAATGCTTTGCAGGAGGCAGTTGATGCTGTTACAATCAGTGAAATCATCAATCCGCTTACCGGCGAAGTGTTTGCCAGTGCAGAGAGCAACGACCGCATAGAGCCTATGGGACGCAAGGTTGTTGCCATGGAGTTTGAGGCGCCGGTAAATCTGCAGGGTGCAATATATAGGGTAAAATCTAAAGCCGGCAGTTTCACCGACGGCGAACAGGTTCTGATGCCCATTCTTCCTTCAGAGCAGAATGTGGTTGAATCGAAGATTTTCTATATAGCTCCCGATGAAAACCATTTTACAATGGAGATTGACGCTGTGCCTGAAGGGCGCACCTATCTCAATTTCACTGAGAACCCCACATGGGAGGTTGTGTCGGCTCTTCCCGGTCTGAGGGAGGGGAAAATAAATTCATCATTGGATGCGGCTGCGGCTCTGTTCTCGGCAGCTGTGGCAGATGGGCTGATGAACGACAACCCGGAGATTGCCCGCACATTGCGCATGTGGAAGGAGAATCCGGCAGATTCTGCTCTTACCTCCCGTCTGCAAAAGAATCAACAGCTGAAGCAGATTCTGCTCAGTGCTACTCCATGGGTGAGTGATGCCCTTAGCCAGACAGAGCGTATGCAGAGGCTGGCTCTCCTTCTCGACAGCCGCAACACATCTGCGGCAATTGCTAAAGCAGTCTCAGATCTTGAAAAAACGGTTGATGCCGATGGCGGATGGTATTGGACGAAAGAATATCCGAAAGTGTCGGAATGGTGTACTATCCAGGTGCTTGATATGCTGGGTGACCTGAACCGCATGGGGTGGATGCCGCAGGATAAAAAATTGGGACAGATGATTAATAAGAGTGTCAAGTGGTTGGATAGCGTGACCGCATTGAGATATGGCAAATATCCTAAGTCGGATTACACTCTCTATTGCTACACACGCTCGAAATTCCCTGCCATCAAACAGTCTACGGCAGCGTCAAAGGTGACATCTGCCACCGTGCAACGCATCATTGCGCATTGGAAAGAGCATGGGGTGGCTTATAAAGCGGTTGACGCCATAGTGCTGGCTGAAAACAATTATAAGGCCACGGCCCGCACGATTATTGAATCCTTGCGTGAATATGCTACATCGACCCCCGAAAAGGGGATGTGGTGGCAGCAGTTAGAGAACACGTGGAGCTTCTCGCTTGACAAGGTGGGGATTACTGCAGTGATTCTCGATGCCTTCAACCGTGTTGATCCGGATTGCACTGATATTGACAAGATCCGCCAATGGCTGGTGCTCAACAAGACCAACAACGACTGGGGGAATGCGGTGATAACGTCGCAGGTGGTGTCGTCAATTCTGTCGTCGGGGCGTAAATGGACTGTCAATCCTTCTGGGACTGCCATAAGGATTAATGATAATTTGATTGAGGCGGCCGGAGTTGAATATGCTACAGGTGCCTTTACCGAGCAGATAACCGAGATGGTCAAGGACGTGGCGACATTGACGGTTGACCGCCAGGGAGATTATCCGTCGTTTGGCGGGATTGTGACTATGCGTGTTGCTCCGATGAGTGATATCAAGTCTGTGGCTTGCAGTGAGTTGAGTGTTGATAAGCGGATGAGCGTGTTCAACGGGTCGGAATGGATTCCGACGGACCGGTTCGCGATTGGAGACCGGGTGAAGGTGACATTGGTGCTGAAGGCAGACACGGATCTTCAGTATGTTGTTGTTGAAGACAGCCGGGCAGCTGGTCTTGAACCGGTTGAACAGCTTCCGGCACCCATGTGGAGCGAGGGGCTGTGTTTCTATCGTGAAAACCGCGATGACTGCACGAAGATCTTTATCGACCGTATGCCGCGCGGCACTTACATATTGGAATATGAGCTGTTTGCGACCGTAGGAGGCAGTTTCGCCTCGGGTGTGGCATCAGCCCAGAGCCAATATAACCCCACTGTGGCAGCGCATTCCGCAGGTGCATCCTTGACAATTGAGACTGAATGATGCGTATCAAAAGAATAATAAATGTGGCACTCATAATAGCAGCGGCGTTAATCAACGCCGCTGCTTTGTGGGGTAAAGGGACTGGGGAGAATGTTAATGCATATGGCGCCCCGGAAGGGGAATCTCCTAAACATGAGATGCGCGGTGCGTGGGTGGCAACCGTTTATGGCATCGACTGGCCGTCGACCACCGGAACCACCGCTGCATGTGCCGAGGAGCAACGGAAAGAACTGCGGAGAATTCTCGATATTCTTCAGGAGGGAGGGCTGAACGCGGTTATGCTTCAGGTTAGGTCGATGTCGGATGCCATGTACCGGTCGTGTCTTGAACCGTGGAGCGCATATCTTACGGGTGAGCGTGGCGTTGCTCCGGCAAAAGGCTGGGATCCGTTGGCGTTTGCTGTAGATGAAGCCCACAAGCGGGGGATGGAGCTACATGCCTGGGTCAATCCGTTCCGGCTGGCCAATGGGGCTGCCCCCGTGGCACAGAAGGCTGCGAAAGGTAGTGTTGTGTTCGATCCAAAAGGAAAGGGGTGGGTGTTGAACTACAGCAAGAAAGCAAAAAATGTTTCCCGCAAATGGAAGAAGGGGGGCAGGAACAGAGCGGCACAACAGCCTTCGGCGCCTACAGTAAGTATACTTGATCCAGGCAATCCGGCGGCAAGGGCGCATATAGTGGCCGTGTGCCGCGACATAGTGAAGAATTATGATGTTGACGGACTGATTTTCGATGATTATTTCTATCCCGACGGCTTGCCTTTGGGTGGTGGATATGATTTCAGCCGCTGGCAGAAAGAAACCGCAGGGATGGGTGAGGATGCGCCGTCGCAGTCCGACTGGCGTCGTGGAAATGTGGCGAAAACCGTGGAGGCTGTTCATGACATGCTCCGCAAGGAGCGCCCTTGGGTGCGGTTCGGCATAAGTCCGGCAGGAGTGGCGGGCGGTAACGGCGAGGCTTGTTCGCGCTATGGGTTGCCTGAGCCAGAGAGGGGTCGTGACTGGATGTATGACCGCATCTATTGCGACCCGCTGGAATGGCTAGATGCAGGGTCGGTGGATTACGTGTCGCCGCAGATTTACTGGGCTACAGACCATGAAACCAATCCTTATGAACCTATTTCGCGGTGGTGGGGAAAGGTGGCTCTCACGTTCAACCGCCATTGCTATCCGAGCCAGAAAGTGCTGGCACTTCCTGCCGGGGAGGCCGCCTGGCGCGAGCAGGGGGGGCAGGTTGAAATAAACCGTGAGAATTCCACCGCAACGGGTGGCGGCAGCATATTCTATTCAACAGCTCATATTTCAGGGAAGAAAGCCGCCGGTGTGGCAGAGTATCTCAGGAATTCATGCTATTCCTCACCCGCGTTGATGCCGCCGATGGAGTGGAAAGATGCCGCCGATCCGGGGGCGGTGAAAGGTTTGAAACGCGATGGTGGCACATTGTCGTGGTATCCCCAGCCGGATATGCGATATGTGGTATATGCCGTGCCTGATGAATTGTCGCCGTTGGATGTTATTGCCGACACAGGGAGGAATTTCCTTGGCAGGTATATCATGTGTGTCACATATGACCATGAGGTAGCTATTGCCGCCGGGCGTTTAAAGGGATATTGGTTTGCTGTCGCACCATATGACCGATATGGCAATGAATGGGAGGCGTCGATTTTGCAATGATAATGAAATGACAGAAGAGAAGAGAGCTGGATATATGCGCCGGGCGCTTGAACTGGCGCGTTTGGGAATGGATTATGCTTCGCCTAATCCGATGGTGGGGGCGGTGATTATGTCGCCTGACGGACGTATTATCGGCGAGGGGTGGCACCGCCGTTGCGGTGAGGGACATGCCGAGGTCAATGCCGTTGCGTCGGTCAGCGAAGCCGACAGGGCGTTGCTGGCTGAAAGCACGATGTTTGTCACATTGGAGCCATGTTCGCATTATGGGAAGACACCTCCATGCGCCGAGCTGATTATCCGCACGGGGATTCCACGGGTGGTGGTGGCCACGCAGGATCCGTTTGCCAAGGTTTGCGGGCGAGGGATTGCGATGCTACGGGAGGCAGGAGTTGAGGTCGAGGTGGGTTTGCTTGGTGAGGAAAGCCGCGAACTGAACCGCCGTTTTTTTACTGCCCACATGCTTAAAAGGCCGCTGATAACGTTGAAATGGGCACGTAGTGCCGACGGATTTATGGATTGGCACCGTTGCGATGGACATGAGAACCCCTGCCGTTTCTCAACACCGCTTACATCGCTGCTGACAATGCGGTTGCGCTCGCTGCATGATGCCGTGTTGACTACGTCTGCCACGGTGAATGCCGACAATAGCCGGTTGACAGTGAGGGGGTGGGACGGGAAGCAGCCCCGACGGATTGTGCTTGACCTTTCCGGAAGGTTGAAGCCGGATGCAGCGATTCTGAATGACGGAGGTATCCCTCCGTTGGTAATTGGGCGCGATATGCTTCCATCGCAAAGGGGTGCATTACCGCAACTGTTCTCGAAGTTATATGCCGAATATGGCCTGACGTCGGTGCTTGTGGAGGCCGGCCCGACGTTTTTAGAAGCACTGATTGAAGCCGGTCTATGGGATGATGCCCGCGAGGAGATTGCTCCTGTAGTTCTCGGCTCCCAAGGCCGCCATCCGGCTCCGGTGTTACCGGCTTTCATGATTTCCGCTACAGAAGATTGCGGTAGCAACCGCATAGTATGGTATAGGAATCAGTCTATGGGAAAAGGATAGGTGGGTTACTTAGATGCTATATTAGTATTCCTGTTCGTAGTATGTCGGCGTATAGGGGGTTGTTGTCTTCTTTAAAAAGCACCGGTTCTATAAAATTGCTGATTCTACGTTTTGAGTGTGTTTGAATTTAAATCAAATTAAACATTATGAGGCATAACAAACCCACAATCAGAGTGTTTTTAGAATAAAATGATTATTATGCATAGAATCAGCTTCTATCAGACTCATCTGACCGGGGGTCAATAGTCTGATATAAACAGGAAATGCATGATGCTTGGCGAGGGTGTGAAAAGAAATGAAAAATGATTTAAAATGGGTAAGGGGGTTGGCTGGGAATGGTGGATGTTATAATTTTGCGGGGTGACCGGGGTTGATGTTGTGACAATTTTGGTTTATCCGGGTGGATAAAGGTAGGTTGTGGCGGTTTTGAAGGGGAGATTGAAGATGTGGTATGGGAGATGTGGGGAGCAATGGCGGGGAATGTGGTTGCGGGGAGGGATTTACGGATTTTTTGGGGATTTGGCGGGATGTTGGTGGATATTTATTAAATTTGCAGATTGAAATTCAGCAGTCTCTGCGTTTTGGGGATGTGCTGGACGTTTATTATGGTTACATTTAAGGCAGTAACAGCCTGTATGAATAGAAAATACATATCATTTTGCGCCCTTGCGCTGACGGGGGCGTTGACGTTTATGTCGTGTAATACCGATTCTGGATACGATGTTGAGCCAATCGATTATAGCGGGGTTGCCCTGAAAGGGTTTTCGCTGAAGTCTGACGATAAGGTGCTCAATAACCTTGATTCGGTGTTTTTCTCGATTGATTTGAACACGGCGCAGGTGTTCAATGCCAATCCGTTGCCGATGGGCACGGATGTGAGTGCTTTGGCGGTGTCGCTTTCATATGACGCCTGTTCTGAGGCAAAGCTCTATGAGCCTTCGGGTGAAGAGGGGGTGGAGCCGAAGGAAATCAATTACCTTGAGGATGCCGACAGCAAAATCAATTTCACCAACGGGCCTGTTAGACTGCACCTCGTGTCGGCCGACGGCACGAACCGGCGTGATTACTACCTTAAGGTTAATGTGAGTGGTGTGAAGACTGACTCGCTCTGCTGGGGAGATATGGCATTTGCCGTTCTGCCAGGCACATTCAACCGGCCTACAGCGCAGAAAACGGTTAAAATGGGTGGAAAGGCTTATTGCCTTACTTCTGACGGGAGTTCGTATTGTTTGTCGGTCAGCGATGACCCGTATGCCGACAGTTGGCAGAGCCGGAAAGTGGATTTTCCGGGGAGTGTGGATGTCAGAAGTCTTACGGCCACCAATTCGGAGTTGTTTATTCTCGACGCGTCCGGGGCATTGCTGAAAAGTGCCGACGGCTATGCATGGAGCGACACCGGTTGCCGTTGGGCTGCGATAACTGCGACTTACTGCAATCCTCAAAGTGAAGGCAGTGGCGACAGGCTGCTGGGTTTGCGTCTTGACGGAGGGAAATATTACCATACATCATATCCTGCCGCTGCTGAAGCGGAGGCCGCTGCTGATTTCCCCGTGGGAGGGAATTCGGCGACAGTGGTTTTTGAGTCTAAATGGTCAGACGCGCCCCAGGTTATGACAGTCGGGGGGCGCACGGCAGATGGCGCGCTTTCGGGTGCTACGTGGGCCTATGACGGCCAGTCGTGGGTGAAGCTCAGCGCAGGGTTGCCCGAAGCTACTGGTTATGCCGTGACGCCATATGTAATCAGCGAGACCGACACTATCTCGTGGCGTGTCAAAGAGAGCGACGTGCTGCTGGCTTTCGGCGGCAGAACCGCGAAAGAGATTAACCGCACTGTGTATCTGTCGCGCGACTACGGTGTGACATGGAAAAAGGCAGACCAGCTACTGCAGCTTCCAAAAGAGATGCCGACGGTGTATGATGCCGATGCCATTGTGTTTGAAAAACTGTTGACGCTGACAGATCCGGCAACCGTCAAAGGCCGTTGGCGCAAAATAGGACTTGAGGTGCCGTTGAATCTCAATGCCGGCGGTTGGGTGGCTGCATCGCGTGCAGTGAAACCGATAACCGAGTGGGAATGCCCCTACCTGTATATGTGGGGAGGAGTGGAGAGCGATGGCGCGTTGTCGCGACAAGTGTGGCGCGGAGTGGTCAACCATCTGTCGTTCCGTCCGCTTCAGTGATTGCTTGGTTATCTGTCGGATGATTATAGTTTAGCTCCAGAGTGATAAAAAGACTGTTTGCCATATTGGTTGTGATGCTTGCTTCGTTGTCGGTTAAAACGGCAGCGCAAGAGGAAACCTACCGCTTCGATTTCGGGGCGCAGGCAGGCATGTCGGGTTATCTGGGAGATGCCTCTTCGAGCATATTCTCGCATCCGGGTTTTGTGGGAGGGTTATCGTTCCGTTACCTGCCTGATGTGAGATGGGCGTTGCGCACGGTATTCAACGTTATGGGGCTCAGCGGTGACACGGCTGATATGGACGATGTGTTTCCCGGAGGTGCCCGCTATAAGTTCAACTCAACGGTTTTTGACCTTGGGGAGCGGATAGAGTTCAATTTTTTCAGTTACGGGATAGGGGAGACCTATAAGAAGTTGAGGCGCTGGAGTCCGTATCTGACAGTGGGATTCGGTTTTACACTTGCATCTTGCGGAGGGCAGACGAATTTCGGTGTCAATATCCCGATGGGGGCCGGATTCAAGTATAAGATAAAAGAGAGGCTGAACCTTGGGGTGGAATTTACAATGACCAAGGTGTTTTCCGACCGAGTTGACGGGGAACTGTCGGATCTCTACCAGATAAAAAGCTCGTTTTTGAAAAATACCGACTGGTATTCAAACATAAGTGTTTCATTAACCTATGAATTCGGCAAGCGTTGTTCCACTTGCCACTATGTTGACTGACCGATGAATAGCCAATCACACGAAACAGACCGCAATAGCGTGCCGGCTCATGTGGCCATCATAATGGACGGCAACGGCCGTTGGGCGCAAGCCCGCGGGCTTGACCGATCAGAGGGGCATGTTGAGGGTGTCAATACGGTGCGCAAAATTACAGAGGAGGCCTCGGAGCTTGGAATCAAGTATCTCACACTCTACGCCTTCTCTACCGAGAACTGGAACCGCCCCCAACAGGAGGTAGACATGCTTATGCATCTTATCGGTATAGCCATTGAGCGGGAAACTCCCGACTTGATTAAGAACAATGTGAGGCTCACGATGATCGGGGATGTGGAGCGGATGCCGGCCGAGGCGCTTGAGCGGCTACGAGGCTGTATATCCCGGACAGCGCATTGCACCGGCCTGACGCTTAATCTGGCGCTGAGCTATTCGTCGAGATGGGAGATTACTGACGCAGTGCGGCATATAGCAGCCGATGTGGCAGCCGGTAGGCTCAAAGAGCTGGATATAGACGAAAACATAGTGTCGGCCTATATGGCTACCAAAGATATGCCGGATCCCGACCTGCTGATAAGAACCGGGGGGGATATGCGTGTGAGCAACTTCCTGCTGTGGCAGATTGCTTATGCCGAGCTTTATTTCACACAGACACATTGGCCGGATTTTTCAAAAGAGGATTTCCGAAACGCTGTTGCCCAGTTCAAGGGGCGCGAGCGCCGTTTCGGCCTTACCGGCGAGCAGATAAAGGCCTCACAGACACCTAAGAAAACAGTTTAGATATGCGATATAAGTTGCTCTTGACACTTCTCTCCCTGATAATGACCGTTCCGGCGCTTTGGGCGCAGGAGCGGGTGGATACCATATACAATCCGCCGATAGTCTACACCGGTCTGCCTAATGTCTATGAGATAGCCGACATAAAAGTGACTGGTGCCGACAACTATGAAGATTATATAGTGATAGGCTATTCCGGGCTGAAGAAAGGAGATAAGATTGAAATCCCGGGAAATGATGTGACCACGGCAGTCAAGCGCCTTATGCGTCAAGGCCTCTTTGCCCAGGCGCAGCTTGTTGTTGATAAAATAGCGGGCGACAAGGTGTGGCTGACAATCAATCTGCGCACGCAGCCCCGCATATCCGATGTGAAATATTCCGGAATGAAAAAGGGGGAGCGCGAAGACCTTCAGAAACGGTTACAGCTGATGAAGGGGAACCAGATCACCCAGAATATAGTGAACCGTGCCACCGACATAGTGAAGAAATATTTTTCAGAGAAAGGGTTCGGTAAGGCTGATGTGAAGGTGTGGTTGCAGGAAGACCTGTCGCATAAGAACGAAATGATCGTGAATATTGATGTTAACAAACATTCTAAAGTCAAGGTGCATAAAATCTACATTGACGGCAATGAGGTGTTGAGCGATCGCAAGCTGAAACGGGTGATTAAAAAGACCAATGAGTCTGGCAATCTGCTTAAACTGTTCAGCCAAAAGAAGTTTGTTGAGCAGGATTACAAAGATGACCTCAACCGCATCATTCAGAAATATAACGAACTGGGCTATCGTGATGCTAAAATAGTGAGTGACAGTGTTGTGCCGTATGATGACAAAAAGGTTGACGTCTATATTGATATTGACGAAGGTAAAAAATATTATATCAGCGATATTTCGTGGGTGGGTAACACGGTCTACAATACCGACCAACTCAACTACCTGTTAGGGATGAAACCCGGCGACGTTTATAACCAGAAAGAACTCGACAAACGTCTGACCACTGATGAGGATGCCGTGTCAAGCGCATATATGGATCAGGGCTACTTGTTCTACCAGCTTGTTCCCATTGAGAAGAATGTGCATGGTGATTCAATCGATTTGGAGTTGCGCATGTTCGAGGGGCCTCAGGCGAGGGTCAACAAGGTGGTCATCAATGGTAATGACCGGTTGTATGAGAAGGTTGTGCGCCGCGAGCTGCGCATCAAGCCCGGTGAGCTGTTCAGCAAGAGCGATTTGATACGCTCGGCGCGTGAGATAGCCCAGACCGGCCATTTCGACCCGGAAACGATGGATCCCCGTGTGGAACCGAATGAGGAGAACGGTACGGTTGATGTTGTCTTTAACCTCGAGTCGAAGGCCAACGACCAAATTGAGTTCTCTTTGGGTTGGGGGCAGACGGGTCTGATCGGTAAGATTGCGTTGAAATTCACCAACTTCTCGATGAAGAATCTTTTTAACCCCAGCTCGTTCAAAGGGCTTATACCTCAGGGCGAGGGGCAGACCTTCACAATCAGCGCCCAGACCAATGCACGATATTATCAGATGTATTCGGTTTCATTCCTTGATCCGTGGTTCGGCGGCAAGCGCCCTAATTCGTTGCAGATTTCGGGCTATTACAGCCGTCAGACGGGTGTGAACTCGTCGTATTACAACAGCAACTGGTCGAATCCTTATCTGTATAGCGGTTATGGCTACGGCTACGGTTATGGTTCAAGCTATAACGACTATTACAACAATTCGATTCAGAATGCCTACGATCCCAACAAGGTTTTGCAGATGGCCGGAATCACAGTCGGATTCGGAAAACGCTTGAACTGGCCTGATGACTTCTTCACATTCACAACCGAACTGAGCTACAACTGGTATTATCTTAAAAACTGGGAGTATCTTTATTATATGAACAACGGTGTGTCGAATGCGCTTGTGTTGGGTCTGACCCTTGCCCGCAACTCGATAGATAATCCGCTTTATACCCGCCGTGGTTCACAGTTCTCGCTGAATTTGCAGATTACACCTCCCGCTTCGCTTTTCGGCAAGAAAAACTGGGAGAAGCTCTATAACGAAAACACAACGGCTTCGAAAAAAGAACTGTATAAGTGGATTGAATACTGGAAATTACGATTCAAATCGCGCACCTACACTCCGCTGACCGATCCAGACGGGAAATGGACGCTGGTGCTTATGACACGTGCCGACATAGGTCTGCTGGGCAGTTTCAACAAGTGGCTCAAATCGCCGTTTGAGACGTTCTATGTTGGTGGTGACGGTATGAGCGGCTCCTACACCTATGCCACCGAGACCATAGCCCTGCGCGGATATGAGAATGGGTCGCTTACCCCATGGGGGCGTGAAGGATATGCATACACACGTTTCGGTGTTGAACTGCACTTCCCGTTTATGCTTCAGCCGACAACCACGATTTATGGTCTCGTGTTTGCCGAAGGTGGCAACGCCTGGACTTCTGTGAAGGATTTCTCTCCGTTTAATATAAAAAGGAGTGCCGGCGCGGGTGTGCGCATCTTCCTGCCGATGGTTGGTCTGATGGGTATCGACTGGGCATATGGTTTCGACCGTGTCAACGGCCAGAAGGGCGGTTCGCATTTCCACTTCATACTGGGGCAGGAATTCTGATGGAGACAGTCGCCGGCGGGTGCTGCCGGAGTGTCTGAAAGTTAAACCTTTTGGCTTGTCAAACGTCTATAATAGTATGGATTGCAGTTGAAACGGCTGCAGTTGGCAGAATCAAAGGTCTAATGTTAAACAAAGAATAAAAAAGACAATCTGATGAAAAAGATATTATTGACATTGGTTGTGGCGGCGGGTTTCGCACTGGCAGGTTCTGCTCAGAAATTCGCTCTAATTGACATGGAATACATACTGAAAAATGTGCCTCAGTATGAGATGGCCAATGAGCAGCTTAACCAGCTTTCGCAACGTTGGCAGAAGGAGGTTGAGGTGGCATCGAAAGAGGCCGACGAAATGTATAAACAGTACCTGTCGGATAAAGTGTTTCTTACCGAAGAACAGGTTAAGAAACGTGAAGAAGAGATTGTGGCGAAAGAGCAGGAGACTACCGAACTCCGTTACAAGTATTTCGGCCCAGAAGGTGAACTTTATAAAAAACGCCAGACACTGATGAAGCCTATCCAGGACGACATCTACAATGCTGTTAAGAAGCTGTCGGAGGAGCGTGGTTACCAAGCCATATTCGACCGGGCATCATCGGCAAACATAATTTATGCTTCTCCGCGAATTGACGTCAGCAATGAGGTGCTTTCAAAGTTGGGGTATAAATAGGCTTGAGTCGTAAGTCGTAAGACTTTGGTCAGAAATAAGAAGGAAGAAGCGGGGCAACGTTGTCTGTTTGAAGGCGTGGGTCTCGATAAGAGAGAGGTTGCCTACGGTCAGCAAGAAATAAAAACAAAAAACATAATATAAACCATCAACCAAAAATGATTAAAAAGATTCTTTTGGCCCTGGTAGTGGCCCTTCCGATGTGCGCGTGGGCGCAGGCTCCAAAATTCGGTATTGTGGATGTGGAAAGCATCATCCCCAAGATGACTGAATTTGTAGAGGCTCAGAACAAACTAAGCGAAGCGTCGAAAACCTACGAGACAGAGTATGCAAAAATCAACGAAGAGCTTCAGAAACTCTATACAGAGCTTCAGGAACTCGACAAGGATCCCAATACGCTACAATCAATCAAAGAGCGCCGTATGCAGGATATCCAGGATCGCGATAAAAAAGCCCAGCAGTTTGCCCAGACAGCCCAGCAGGATCTTCAGCGCCAGCAGGCACAGCTGATGCAGCCTATTCAGGAGAAGGTTATGAATGCAATCAAGAGCGTTGGAACCGAAAACGGTTTCACTATGATATTCCCTGAAGCAGTGCCAGCCTACATCAGTGCCGATGTGCAGGATGTGACAGCTCTTGTGAAAACAAAACTGGGTGTTAAAGACTGATCATGATTGAAATAACGCATATTACGCCATGCCGGAAACGGTGTGGCGTTTTTTTGGTATGACGGGCATGTCATACATCTGTGGTGAAAGTCCACACGGGGCGTAGTTGCCGACGAACCCCATAGCGACTCGCAAGGTTCAAGTGGTGACGCTTGGGCGAGAAGA
>CAJTFH010000022.1 GCA_910575545.1 Bacteroidales bacterium | reverse complement strand
GGCTGTCCGCTAAAATGACTACTTTTGGGCATAGTTTAGAAAATGTTTTGGCGAACACAAACTAAACTAAAAGGACTGACTCCTGCAATAGGTGCCAGTCCTAATTTTGTTTTGCCTCAAAAAGTTTTATCGGACAGCAATAATTTTAAATATGTTGTGGAGACCACCGACGGGAAGGAGGCTATATCCGGTTTTGTGTTCGGCGGGGAATTTGTTGCCGATTTCAGCAATTCGATTCTCGACCTGCCTACTCAGGTTAGTATTGTGGCAGGAGAGCGGTGTGTGGTGAAAGAGGTGGAAATCGATTCTGTTAAGGAGCTGTGTGCGGTAAATAATGCGGAATTGGAGCGTGCCATAATGCATACTATTTTCAGAACCATCTACACCCGTTTCCTCGACCTTTACCGCATGTCGCCCAAAGAGCGCTATGAAAAGCTGACAAAGGCACACCCGAAGCTGCTGCAGGATGTGCCTTTGCGTGAAGTTGCGTCTTATCTTCAGATTTCACCCATCCATTTGAGCCGAATCCGTCGGAATATGCTCAGACAGTAGGATGGGGCAGGTGTGTGGTCATTTTTTGTTATTCCCCTCAGAGCTATCGCCGTTTTCTTCAGGAGCGGATTCTTCTTCTTCCTCCTCCTCATCGGCCAATCCTTTGCGGTCTTTGTCTTCTTCGGGGTCGTTGATCGGCTCATGGTCGCGGAGGTATTGGGCATAAAGGTCTAATATGATTGACGGGTTCTCAGCCAGCTCTTTGCGGTGCATCTTGGCATCTTTCCCCTTGTTGAAATATTGCTCTATAACCTTTTTCAATTCTGGAGCCTGCTTCTTCAGATAGTTGAGCAGGAGCGCGTTGCTGTGGTTGCCGTCGATAAACAATGAATAGGTGGCTTTTGCGCCGTTGAATTTCACTCCGATTACGGGCACATAGCGTATGCGCACGTTGCGGCCACCTTCCTGCACTGTTCCTGTCCATTTCAGGATTTTGCCGCAGTCGGTGCGGTTGAGTTCCTGGGCGAATCCCCGTTTGCATTTATGGGGTTTGAACATGGCGGGTGTGTTTATATATTCCGACACGAACACAGCCCCTTCGGGGAATGCCTCCGTAGCCTCGGTGAAGCGGTATTCCTTGACATCTTTCGCGCTGTAGCGCTTGGTCTCGCCCCCTTTGCGCTCTTTGCCTATGTTGATATACTGTTTTATAGTGCCTGTTTTTGAAAAGAAGTTTTTCAGGCCGGTTTTGAAGTCGTTGCGTAGGTAGCCGTCGACCGTGGAACCGTCGGCAAGGGTTACCACAACATGGTTAGATTCGGGGTTTTCATCCTCCTTGGCCGAAGCCGTTGTGACAGAGGCAAGGGCAATCGCTGTGTAAAGTAAAAATTTCAGTTTCATGGCCATGGTGTTTGGGGGTTGCTTTTGATAAATATGGATGTTTCGAGGTTTTTAGGATTAGGCTGGAGGTTTATCGTGAGGGGCGGTATTTGCCGAGCATCCTGAGTGTGACGGTTCTGGTGGCGCGGCTGCCGAGGATTTCCTGCTGTAGCTGCGGGTCATCGGCCACGAATGATGCCACCTGCCTGCGGAAAGTGTCGTCGGCCATTTTTGAAGTTTTCTCGAACTGGTAGATTTCGCCGTTTTTGTTGACCAGCATGACGGCATTATTACCGGCACTCATGCCGCCGTTGCCCGCGAGATAGTAGCCTTTTGGGGAGAAAACGCACACTGCCAGTCCCGGAGCTTTCTCAAGCAGCCAGCACCATCCGTAGTCGGGTTCGTAGATGAGAGTGCGCACCCTGTCGGTGCGTGTGCGCGACCACAGCTGCACTGAGTCTGTTTCTGCACCTTCGATAAAACGGGCGTCTTTGGCGCGGTGGGAAAATGCATTTTCGATGATTACCATTTTCCCATGTTTTTTATTCGGGGTACCGATGCGGGTGCTGTCGTCGGTGGCTATGGTTTCTCCTGATTTGAGGAATACGCGGCCGCATAGCTGTTGGGCCACTTTCGCCGCTGTTGCATGGGGAATTGCAACCGAAAAAGCTGCAATCACAATGGAGATTGTTATGATTAATCGGTGTTTCATATATTTGTTTTTTAGGTTTTTATCAGTTATTGCACCGGGTCGGGGAAGTTTGTGCGTTCATGTTTGCCCGATTGCGGTTCGCCCGGATACCACCATCCGGTGCCGTAATCGATATATTGTCCGTTAGGGAGATATTCAAACCGTTGGTCATATTCAAAGACGTCGAACCCGTCGGCGATTTCAGGGATTTCCATGGTGATCGGTGTGGCCTGGCAGTAGAATTCGCACAGTTGGCCACCGCCGAAATGGGCAAAGTCAACCTGGCTGATCTTGGTCGATGTTATGTCGAGTTTGTTGAGCATGTTTACCTGTGGGTCGATGATGAGGTCTGTTATGTCGTTGTATGAGCAGAAAATCCATCGGGCGCCGGTGCAGCCGGTGAGGTCGAGTTCGGTCAGCCGGTTGTCGGAGACATGGATATGGCCCAGCGTGCGGCATCCTCTCACATCGATAGAGGTCAGCTTGTTGGAGTAGGCGTAGAACTGGCTGAGCACTTTCAACTGGTCGGTGAGGTCGATCCGGGTGAGGTTGTTTTCGTAACAATAAAGGCGGTTGAGTTTGGTGCATCCGCTTAAGTTGAGGCTTGTCAGTTCGTTTTCGCTGCAGTTGAGAAGCGACATTTCAGTGCATCCCGACATGTCGAGCGCCCGCAGCCGGTTGCCGGGACAGGCTATGCTCTTCAACCGTGTGCGCACCATCGGCATTTTTATCTCGAGGAGGCTGTTTTCATAGCACTGGATGCTTTCTATGACAGTGCAATCTGTGAGGTCGAGTTCAGACAGCCGGTTTGATGCCACATAGAGATCCTGCAGGGCGTGATGTCCGCTGAGGTCTACAGTTTTCAAGAGGTTGTATCCGGCGTGAAGCCCTGTCAACGACGGGCAGTTTTCGATATTGAGCTTGCTGACCTTGTTAGAGGCGAAATCAATGGTCTTCAGCAACGGGCAGTCAGAGAGGTTTACAGAGGTCAGTTCGTTGTGGGCCAATCTTATGTAGGTCAGAGCTTTGCATCCCGACATGTCGAGTTCCCCTTTGAGGTTGTTTTCAGCCAGGCGGAGTTCGAGGCGTCCCCCTTCATATTTAACTGAAGAGCCCCATTCGTTGATTGGCAGGTCGGTGAGCCAGCGCTCTTTGAAGCGCCAGTGCGGGCCGTCGGTGGCGTGGTAAAGACGCACGAGAAACCGGCGAACCTCCTCTTCGGGCGGAAGTTCCACCTCGAGCCTGGGTTGCACAACCGTTACCTCGGCCGACGCTTTGCCGGCGGTTATCTTCAATGTTGTCTGCCGCTCGGATGCGGTAGAGTTCGGAAGGGCTGTGAAGATTACCTCGTTCAGGCCTTTCGCCCCTTTATATAAGGATGCGTGGCCGTTGCCCCAGTGACGGGAGTCGGGTATGGCCATTTCCCATTCTTTCGATGCATTGAATCGGATTCTGATCGGTTCACCTTCGGCTTTTGCCTGGAGTGTAGGCAACGTTCCTTCCACTAATTCCACCACGTCAGGTTCGGGCGGTTCGGGGGTTGGTTCCGCTTCCGGGGTGAAGGCGCTGCATCCGCACAGGAGCAGAAGGGTCAGGAAAAATAATATGAAATTGAGTAGCTGCCTATTCATTATCGCTGTTGCTAAAATGTGATTGGAATGATTGGTATGCCCGATATTGTGGGGCACCTTTTTAGCAAAGATAATGAATGGGCGACAAATGTATAGGAATAAATAAGAAGAAATGAGCCGTCAGGCTCATTTCTAAACATATGTTTATGTTGAAAAACGGATTTATGTCTGTGCGTGTCTGTTATCTTCTTTGATTATAAGCAGAAGGTCGTGGCGTTTCAGAGTGAGTTTGCCGTTAGGGATTATATATTTACCCCCGCGTTTAATCATCATAACCAGCGAACCTTGCGGCAGATTAAGGTCGCGCAGGGTGTCGCCTGCAGCCAGATCGCTGTCGGTCAGTTTTATGGTTTCAAGCGAAGTTGGCAGCTGCTCATCGATTTCCACCCCGAACTCCTCCTCTTCGGTTGCATCAGGATCGGTCAGTTTCAGCATTCTGGCGCAGCCGATTACCGATGTTCCCTGGATTAGCAGCGACAACAGTGTGACAAAGAACACTATGTTGAAAATCTGCGAAGCTCCCTCCACTCCGGCAACTATGGGATAGGTGGCAAAGATAATCGGCACGGCTCCTCTGAGTCCCACCCACGACACGAACATTTTCGACCGCATGGTGATTTTGCGCATGGGCGCCAGGCATAGAAACACACTCAGCGGGCGTCCGAGCAGAATCATGAATGCCCCTGTCAATAAAGATACCGGAGCAACCGAAAGCATTTCGTGGGGGTTGACCAGCAGCCCGAGCATCAGGAACACCACAATCTGCGCCAGCCATGTGAGGCTGCTCATAAACTTGGTGATGCCCCTTTTGGCCGGCAGTTCGATATTGCCTAGATATATGCCCAGGATGTAGACCGCCAGGTAGCCGTTGCCTTGCATTGCCGATGTGGCAGTGAAAGTCAGGAAAACAGAGGCGAGAATCAGAATCGAAGTCATTGACGAGGCCTGGTCGGCGTCTTCGCGGGCAGCGTTGCCTGAAGAGCCTATGTGTCGGTAGAGGTGTACCAGGCGCCGTGTTATGCGGCTCATCAGCAGACCCATCCCCGCGCCTACACCGAACTGGAGCAGAAGCTGGAGCAGGAGGGTTCCGGCCGACAGTTGTGCTCCCATCGTTATGGTTTCTATGAGGATGATTGTGAGCATATAGGCCATCGGGTCGTTTGAGCCGCTCTCAAGCTCGAGCATAGGGCGCAGACGGTTTCGGAGGCCGACTTTCTGGCTGCCTAATATGCCGAACACCGAGGCGGAGTCGGTCGACGACATTGTGGCCGCCAAAAGCAGTGAGGGGAGAAAAGCGAAGTGGATGTTGGTCCACGACATTCCGGACAGCCACCACACGAACAATCCTGTCAGCAATGCTGTCAGCAGCACACCGGCTGTAGACAGCACCAGGCCTGGCAGCAACACCGGCCTTATTTCTTTCACCTTTGTGCTCATGCCGCCGGAGAAGAGGATGATGCACAATGCAATCATGCCTATGAACTGGGCCGTGTGCATGTCGCTGAACTGGATGCCTAAGCCGTCGGTTCCGAACCCCATGCCGACAAGAAGGAATATCAACAACAGTGGGAGACCGATGCGGTAGCTTGTTTTCCCGATCAGCACTCCTGCAATCAGAAGTGTTGAGCCGATCAGGAGTATGTTTTCAGATGTGATATGGCTCATGCAATGGTGATTGTCATGCCGTCGTGGGCGGGTAAAACGTTTTCAGGCAGGCGTGGAATCAGGTCGGCTTCAAATCCGATGCCATGGCTCATGTGGGTCAGGTAGGCCATGCGTGGTGATATCTCTTCTATTATGGCAAGGCTCTCTTTGAGCGACAGATGCGATATGTGCTCTTCAATTCTGAGGGCGTTTATTACAAGGGTATCGATTCCACGGAGGGTGTCGATTGTGATTTGCGGCACGGTTTTGGCATCGGTGATGTAGGCCAGTCTGCCGAAGCGGAAACCAACGATGTCGAGTTTGTAATGGTTGACCGGAAGTGGCATCACCTCTATGCCGGCGGCATGGAACGGATGTAGCGGTGATATGAGATGGATGTCATAGCGGGGAACACCCGGATATGGATGTTCTTCAAAACAATAAGGCATCCGGCGGCGCATGTCGTCGGCAACAACCGGCTGGCAATAAACCGGGAATGCCTCTTTCCCTTTGCAGTATGGGCGCAGGTCGTCTGTGCCTCCAACATGGTCGTAATGGTGGTGGGTTATTAGGAGGGCATCAAGGTCGCCATGACGGTGGAAACGCAGCATCTGCTGCCTGAAATCAGGGCCGCAGTCGATGAGCAGGTTCTTGCCTTCTGATTCAAGTAGAGCCGAGCACCGCAGACGATGGTCGCATGGGTCGGTTGAATGGCAAACGGGGCAGTCGCACCGTAGTTGCGGCACTCCGGTCGAAGTGCCTGTTCCAAGGAAAGTCAGTCGCATTTCGGGCATGTGCTTAGAGATTGTCTACAAATTTTTCAATGAGATTGTCTGTTGGTTTTTAGGCTCTTTTTGCGAATTTCAAGCTTGTCATCGGTCACGATGCCCGCATCGCCCCCTCTTCCACCTTCAAGATTCCCTCAAAAACAGCTCTAAAAATCTGCTGGAAAAAATTTTCAGACAATCTCTTGGGTGATGCTATTGGTTATGGCGTGTCAGCAACCCGTCTTCAAATATGAGATAGATTCCGTCGGAATAGCCCCAACGCTCATATGCCGACGAATGGTCATGCCCCCGGTCGATACTTGAAGGGGAGCCTATGGCGAGTGTGGCTTCGAGTTTTGTCATCCCTTTGGCTACTTTAGAGTTGATGATGTTATGCCATATGGCATCTGTTATCTGAGGGTAGTTCTGCCTTGGATTGGTGAAGCTGAACAACGACTGGAATTCACGCGGTGTCCAGCGTGAACCTGTTGCCGCTGACATATACAGTGCCCGGCTTACATCCTTGTCGTCGGTGAATATCACTTTGAGCGGATAGACTTCATTGCCGGGGATTACATCTGTGACTGCCACTTTCACAAACTTGCGTCCGTTGACTGAATTGCCCGCCGGGGTGAACCACAGGTTGGTCTTTACAAACAGTTCTTTTCCTTTCAGCGTCTGGCGCACGTTATCGACCAATGCCAGGTCGATTGTGAACGGCACCTCGAGAAGATTCCTGCCGGTCAATGTCGAAACGGTTGAGTTGGTGCGGTAGGCCAGTTCCGATCCGGTGCGGGGCATTGTGAACTGTAGCTCCACGATTTCGTCGCCGGTCAGGTCTGTAACGGTTCGCCGTCCTGTGTAGACGATAGTGTCGCCTGATGCCGGCATGACGGTCTGAGGGGATATTCCTGTCAGGGCTAGAGATATGCGCGGGGATGTAACATAAAAAGCCTTGCCGTTCTCCCATCGGGAAAACGGCTCGACTTTGAATGTGGCTGCCATCTCCTCTTCAGCCGAGGTGCTGTTTTTCTGCCCTTTATCTTCTTTATAGTCGATTTTAGGGGTGGATTCCACTCCGGTGAAGCATGATTGCATTACCGGCAGGGATGTGGTGAGGAGTAGTGTGCGTAATATCAGGTGTTTCGGTCTCAAATCGTCATTAATTGTCAACCGAGGCGGGTTCTATGCCCAGGTTGTGGAATATGAATGAATAAATGTCGGTGTATTCGTCGATAACCTTGCTGACGGGTTTCCCTCCACCATGACCCGCTTTGCTGTCGATGCGGATAAGTTTGGGACTGTCGCCGGTGTTGGCTGCCTGCAGGGCAGCCGCATATTTGAATGAGTGGGCAGGCACCACGCGGTCATCGTGGTCGGCGGTGGTGACGAGTATTGCCGGGTATGGAGTGCCGTCGTTTTTGATGTTATGCAAGGGGGAATACTCAAGCAGGTAGGATGCCATTTCAGGAGAGTCGGCGCTTGTGCCGTAATCGGGCGCCCAGTTCCAGCCGATGGTGAAAAGATGATATCGCATCATATCCATAACACCCACGCGGGGGATGGCTACGCGGAAAAGCTCGGGACGCATGTTGGTGACAGCCCCGACCAGCAGACCTCCGTTGCTTCCACCTTCGATTACCAGGTTATCTGATGTTGTCCAGTTTTCGGTGATGAGATATTCGGCTGCCGCAATGAAGTCGTTGAACACGTTCTGCTTGTTGAGCTTGGTTCCGGCCTGATGCCATTCTTCGCCATATTCGGCGCCTCCGCGCAGGTTTGCCTGTGCGTAGATGCCTCCGTTTTCGAGCCATACGAGGCGGTTGGGAGAGAACGAGGGGGGTAACGACACATTGAAACCGCCGTAGCCGTAGAGGTAGACGGGGTTTGAGCCGTCGCGGATAATATCTTTCCGGTAGGTGAGGAACATTGGAATTCTTGTTCCGTCGGCTGAGGTGTAGAACACCTGTTCGGTGATGTAATCATCAGGATTGAATCCGGCGACTTCCGGCGATGTGACAGGTGTGCTCTCCCCGCTGGTTTTGTCATATCTGTATGCCGTTGAGGGATAGAGGAATGATGTGAAGCTGTAGAATAACTCATCGTTTTTCGGAGATGCCGATATGTCGACTGTGCCGAGGGTGGGCAGTTCAATTCCGCGCACTTTTGTGCCGTCGGTTCTGAATATCGCCGGATGCGACGATGCGTCGCTTTCAATGTCAAGCACAAGGTCTTTGCCCGAGAAGCCGGCGGAGGCTATCACTCCCGGCTGCTGCGGGATTACGGTTGTCCAATTTCCGCGTTTGGGATTGGCGACCGGTGCTTTCACTACCTGTTTGCGCGGAGCATCTGCGGAGGTGAGCATATAGAGGTCGTTGCCAATGACATCGATTACACTGATTTCATTGTCTTGCGAAGGTTCTATCATTACCCAGTCGGCTGCGGGATTGGTGAGGTCTTTCATCATCAGGCCATTGCCGAAGCCTTGACCTGAGGTGTAGACAAACAGCCACTTGCCGTCGGTCGACACTCCGGCGGAATGGAAATGCAGAGGGTTGCTCTTGTCTTCAAACACGAGCCGGTCGTCGCTTTGGGGTGTGCCCATTTTGTGGTAGTAGATGCGATGGTTCTCGTTGGCATTTGAAAATTCCTTCCCTTCTTCCGGGCGGTCGTAGGCGCTATAGAAGAAGCCGTCTTTCCACCAGGCCGCGCCGGAGAATTTGGCCCATTCGATATGGTCGGATAGCTGTTTTCCGGTGGCCGTGTCGATGGTGTAGATTTCAGTCCAGTCTGATCCGTTTCTCGAGATGGTGTAGGCGGTGTAGCGGCCGTCGTCTGACATGTATGTGCCTGTGAGGGCTACAGTGCCGTCGTCAGACAAGGTGTTGGGGTCGAGGAACACTTCCGGATCTTGGTCAAGCGATGCCGTGCGGTAAAGGACAGCCTGGTTTTTCAGGCCGTCGTTCCGGTAGAAATAGTAGCGGTTGTCGGAATCTTTCCACGGTGTGCCCTGTTTCACATAGTTGTTGAATGATGAGATGCGTTTGCGCAATGCTTCGCGGAAAGGTATTTCCGACAGATAATCTTGGGTTAGAGCGTTTTCTTCGTTTACCCATGCTGTTGTTGCATCGGCGGTATCGTTTTCAAGGGGGCGGTATGGGTCGGCGACCTTCATTCCAAAATATTCATCGACGGTATTGTCTGACGGCGCTGCCGGATATTTCATTCCGGTGGAGCATGATGTGGCTGATGCCATGATTGCAATAGCTGGGAGAATTAGGTTCCTGGTTTTCATATGGATGATAATGCTGGTCGGTGACTGGTTAATATGAGGGTGTTATGATTTACGACGTTTGGCCGTGCGTTTCAGATGGAAATGCAGCAACACGATACATGCCACGCAAAGCGCCGAACCTCCGAAATATAGGGTGGGAGAGGTCTGCCCTTGGCAATAAGACGGCCAGCCCAACACCATCATAACAATAAGATAGATGAGAAGCAGGGCCGGTATGATTATGGGTTTCATATGTTTATGGTCTTGGATTTTTATAAAAAGGATGTCGGCCGGTCATGGGTGCGCCGCTGCTTCCTCTATGTTTATGAACGGGCATTCTTCAGGGTGGAAATTTCCGGCGCGTAGGTGGTTGTAGATGCGTTGACATGCCCATGCGTCGATGGCGGCATAATTTTGCTGGCTTTCAGTTAGCTCTTGCGCCTCCCAGTTGGTGAGACGCTGGTTTTTCGATATGCGGTGCCGGAAGATGATGCCATAGATTTTCTGAAGGCTGTTGTCGGCAATCTCGTAGTCTTTCACAAACGACTGGAGCTCGACGAAGCCTTGGGGCTGGAATTCGGAGAGTTTGGCCAGCGAATGGAAGTCGTCTTTTAACGAAAGGCCTATTTTCTGCACGCTGCCGTTTTCGAGGAAACGCATGAAGTTGTCGATTGAGCCGATCTGCTTCAACCGGAACAGAAAGCATTCGTCTTCACATGAAATTTGTGCCAGCGACACGTTGTAGTGCCTGAATTTCTGGAACGACGGGCGTGTTTCCGTGTCGAATCCCACCTGTTCAACCCGGTTTAGATATGCCAGAGCGCTCCGGCTTTTTGCAGCCGAATCAACAAGGATTACTTTCCCTGGATATTTCACCTCGGGAAGTTCCGTCAGTTGTTCTTTAGTTATGCTCAGCATTGTTGGTCGGATTGGTGTCGCTGATGATAATTCAGATATTATAGATATATTCAGACACTTTGGCTTGTGCCGGTGTCAATATCACGACGGTGGGGAAGCAATCTCCCCCACCGTTGTTGAATCCGTTGCAAAGTTAGCAAATTTCTCCTGCATTTTCCCCATCCTCTCCGCTTAAAATCAGTTAATTTTCAATGGAGGGGATTGTCGTTAGCTATGATTAAAACAGTATAACTGGTTAGGGTTTAGTCATATCATTGAGCTGGTTTCTGTTATGTTGAAGTTTGTTGGTTGAATTTCTTTAGGGGGTTACCAACGGGGGATTTCGAGGTCGTCTTTAGAGGGGAGCGGGGGGAATTTGGCATGTGGTTCGGCCTGATACCAGAAGGTTGTGGAGGAGATGTCGGATTTTTGGTTATTGTATCGTCCGTCGTGACGCCAGCCGAGATCCTGTATGGTGACCCTGAGGTCTTTGTCGAACCGGATCGGGTCGAGGATATGCCAACGGTATAGCCCGAATGCTGTTACAGCGCGGTATAGCCCGTCGGGGCGGATGACCTGATGCATACCGGCATATGGGGTGGTGAATTCCTGATATTGGCGCGTCTTGGGGTTCTCGAAGTTATAGGAACCGCAGAAATAGTCCTCGGCTCCTGTGCCGCAGATGGTGGGATATTCTTTGTCGCCATCCATATAGAATTTGATTTCCCCCTCACCCCACCAGCAGTTGTCATTGACGCGCCATGCGAGATATGTGCCCACATATTGCCCTTTGCCTTTTACTCCGTCGATAAGGGTGTGTAGCGAATTCTGCGTGGGATTTGAGCGGCGGAACTGTGCGTGAAAGTATGCCTCGTCGTCGGGTATGTCGGTCAGAGTATAGTTAATCTGATAGTAGAGACGCATCTCTTCGGCGGTGTTGATGTTTTCAAGGGTGATACGGGCTTTCTTGCGGAACGGCATTTTCCAATAGCAATTGAACGCGCTGCCGGGATTGACGCAGACGGCGAGGGATGACAGCTGGGCGTATTCGTTGTAAGCGCTACAGAAGAAGTCGCCTACGGGGCATTCTACTGACGGATTTTTTTCGTCGTCCCAATACATTCTCAATATAGAGAACCTCCAGTTGCCTGTGGGGGTCATCCATATCTGCTGGATGGCGCCCGGACCTTCGATTTCTGCTATGGTGATTGTCTCTCCCGGTTTGACGATTATGAATGGATTAACTTTCCATCCTTTGCCTAAATCACGTGCTGCCGGAGAAGCGTTTGCAACATTACGTTTGTCTTTGTCGCGCACTGGATCGGCCATTCCTCCCTTCCCTTTTTCGCCGGTGAAGTTTTCAGGGCTTATGGAACGGGTTTTTGCATCTGATAATTTCGACAGAGTTCCCATGTTCATGTCAAGGCCGTTAAACGGATAATTGCTTTGGGCGTAGGTAACGGCTGTGGCCATGCAGAACATGGCGGTTATAAATTGTAGTAGTTTCATGATGTGTTATAAGGTGATATCTAATTGGTTATAAATTTATTGTGGCATGTAGCGAAAATCCCTGATTTTTAGGATTTTATGGTGGGGATGTCGAGAATCTCCGCGGTGGGGAAGTGGTGGTTGATGTAGCGGCCAAGGAAGGCGCGGGTGTCGGCGGCTATGACCGGGTCTGTGTCGAAGTGGGTATTGTAGAGGATGTTGGTCAGGTTTATGCCACGTGATTTTATGGCTTCCAGAGAGAGTATAATGTGGTTTATTGACCCGAGTTTGCCGTGGACGGTGAGTGCCAGGGGGAGTTGCCGCGATGCGATGTAATCGATGGTGAACATCGTGTCTGTCAGCGGTACCATCAAGCCGCCTGCGCCTTCGATGAGAACGGTGTCGTAGCGGGCGGCAAGCGTGGCGGTGGCTTTGTCGATTATGCTGAGGTCTATTTCGCGGTTGTCGAGCCGGGCGGCGAGTTGCGGTGAGCATGGGTAAGAGAAAATCACCGGGGCAGTGGTGTGGTCAATGTCTTCGGGAAACATGCCTGTTCCCATGATGCGGCGGTGAACGTCGATGTCTTCAGAGAAGCCGTTGTTGCCTGTCTGGATGAATTTCTGGGTGATTACACTGTGGCCTTCATCCATGATACGGCGCGCCCACCATGCTGCGCAATAGCTTTTACCGGCGTCGGTGTCGATTCCGCTGATGAAATATACTTTTTCCATTTTGGTTGAGATGCGTTTATTTCGGTTTTGAGAAAATCAGATAGATAGGGTGATAGGTCAGTGGTGCTTCGCCTGATGGCGCCAAGGGGTAGTTGCGCAACAGTTTGAGGGCTGAAGCCGGTGAGTGTGGAGTCAGGGCGTTAACTCCCGTTAACTTCATATGGCGTAACAGCGACCTGGGATTGTCGAAGCGTTCCGTCAGTATGGTTTCCTCACAATGGAGCATTTCGGCGCAGTTGTTGATAGCTGATGTCAATGAAGACAGATCGGGATAGTTTAGCGATATGCCTGTTATGGAGGATATTTCCCTGTAAGTTTCAGGCCCGAAGAGTGATATGGCGGCTATGCCGCCGGGACGGAGCGTCCGCAGGGTGTTGCGGAGGAATGTTTGCGGGGAGTTGAACCATTGCAGGGTGGATGATGACAGTACGATGTCGAGGGTCGATTCCCCGCGACTGCTCATGTCGGTCTCCGCGTCGCAGCAATGGAATGTTGCACCCGGGTGTATATGTCTGGGCGCGGCTGGTGCAATGTCGCACAATTCGATTCGATGGTTAGCCAACAGAGGTGAGAAATGTCGGGTCAGAGTGCCGCATCCGCATCCGACCTCGAGCACCGCGAGTTTTTTGTCCCCAGTGTTGTTGGAAATCCTGGCATAGATAAAAGGTTTTGCAAGATTCCATAGCTTTGCTGCCACGGTTTCCTGTGCTGAAGCGTGTTGGCCATATGAGGTGGCAGCACCGGCGAATCTGCGGGCCACGAGCTGTTTATCGATGATTTCGCAGTCGATTATGTGTTGCAGGTCGGGGAAATGAGGCGCACCGGCAAGCAGCCTGGTGCTGACGCTTCTCCATGCCAGTTGCTGGTTTGAGGCCGGTATGATGGCGTCGTTAAGGCCTATGATTGCCATATCCCACATCGACGTGTCTGCTTCTATGGCATTCATTTCAGCAAATGTTTCTAATTCCTTTCGGAGGCTTTCAAACGGGCGTCTGCAACCGTCTGATTCAATGAATGCCTGGAATTCTGATGCTGTGTTGAACATGCGCCGGTTGAATTTCCTGACCGATTGAGGCGACAGGTTTTCCAATGTTCCCTGGAAAATGCGGAGTGGTATGCCACAGCTGTCGCTGATATGTTCCGTAGTGCCGTTTATGGCTACGGCTCTTGTAATCGGTAGCTTCCTACGCCATCCGGCAAGAAAATCAGCGGCAATCCTTACGCCGAAAGACCACGCCATAACCACGATTTCCTGATAGTTGCAGATACTGGCGGCCAGGAGGTCTGTGTCTTCATCAGGCCTGAAACCGGAGTAATCGCTCAAAAGCATTATGTCGTAGCCGGGCTTTGACAACGATGAAAATGGCGCGGCATCCATTCCCCAGCCAAGAAAGATGAGGATAAGGCGTTGGTTAGATGGAGGTGTGGCAAATGATTGGTTCATCGTGGCGTAGCGTGGAAAATTACATTAGCTCGTAGAGGGCGCTGTCAAGAGACTCTATGTCGCGGGGCATCATGTTGGCCGAGAGGCTGAAACGCAACCGCTCTGTGCCCGGAGGCACAGTGGGGCGCCGGATAGGAAGTGCTTTAATGCCGTAGCGCGACAGGAGTTGGCGCGACAGTTCCACCGCTTTGTGGGCATCGCCTACAATCAGCGGCTGTATATGTGATGCTTCAATAGGATTGTCGGTGTATTTCTCCAAAACACCTTTCAGCAGCACTCCCATGCGCTGAAGATGTTCGCGGCGGTTGTCTTTGGCAATCAGTTGGCCGAGGGTGAAACGGGTCCAGGCAGCACTTATCGGTGGCAGGGCGGTTGAGAAGATGAAACTGCGGGCGGTGTTTACAAGATAGTCGTGCATGTCGCGGCTTGTCACTGCGAATGCGCCCATCGAGGCGGCGGCTTTGCCGAATGTGCCCACAATCACGTCAATTTCTTGCGGTGCTGAAGCACCCGCTGCAACCCCCAGCCCTTTTGGGCCGAGTACTCCGAATGCATGTGCCTCATCCACATAAAGCATCACATTGGGGTGCATCCGTTTCAGCTCGGTAAGGTGCTCGATAGGGGCTTTGTCGCCATCCATGCTGTAGACGCTTTCAACAATCACGAGCACATGCTTGTGGCCGGCGGCTTTCTCTTTGAGGATTTTTTCGAGATGGTCTATGTCGTTGTGGCGGAAGCGGATAAACGGCGCGCGCGAAAGCACGATGCCGTCGATGATAGAGGCGTGCACGAGTTTGTCGGCGACAATCAGGGTGTCTTTAGCCGCTATTGCAGGGATGAGGCCGCTGTTGGCGTGGTAACCGCTGTTGAACAGGAGTGTCTGCGTGTCTGCGCCACGGCGTTTGCGGTAGAGCAGGTTGAGAAACACCTCAAGGTTGGTGTATTCAATCTGCCGTGGTGCAAGCAGACGGGCTGCCGATGAGGTCATCGGCACAGTAGACGAAATCGGATCGGCAAAAAATTTCGCCTGTAATTCCGGCTGAGCCGCCAGTCCCATATAGTCGTTTGTGGAATAATCTGTTATTGTCAGGGGCGACACCGTTGGAATTTCACGGTAGTTGCCTTCGGCGTGCAGTCTGTCGAGGTGTTCTCTTATGTCCATTGATAGTTCTGGAGAATGTTAAGCATTTCGCGGCATAGTGTGCGCAGGTCTTCGTCGGGGGTAATATAGGGAGGCATCACGTAGACCCGTGTGCCGAAAGGCCGGATCCATACCCCCCGTCGTACGCACTCTTTTTGAAAACGTCCTACGTCGACGGGTTGTTTGGTTTCTACCACCCCTATTGAGCCGAGAACCCGCACATCGGCCACGCAGTGAAGCCTCCGCGCCGGTGAGAGCTCCTCGTTGAGAACAGATTCCATATGTGCTACAATCTGTTGCATCTCACTCTCCTCAAGCAGTTGCAGCGAAGCGTTTGCCACGGCACATGCCAGGGGGTTGGCCATGAATGTCGGCCCGTGCATCATCACTCCCGCTTCACCTTCGGAGATGGTGCGGGCCACTTCGGATGTTGTCAACACGGCGCTTAGCGTCATGTAGCCGGCAGTCAATCCTTTGCCCACACACATAATGTCGGGTTCTACTCCGGCATGTTCCCAGGCGAAAAGCCGTCCGGTGCGCCAGAAGCCGGTTGCAATTTCATCGAAGATGAGGTATATGCCGAATTCGTCGCACAGTTTGCGGGCTTCCCTCAGATATTGGGGATGGTAGAACCACATGCCACCAGCGCCCTGAACTATGGGTTCGAGAATCACTGCGGCTATTTCATCAGCCTTCGCCTCGAATAGTTCGCGCAACGGGCGTATGTCATCGGGATTCCACTCTCCGTGGAAACGAGAGCAGGGTTGGGGCACGAAAAACCTCACCGGCAGGGCCGGCCCGAAAGCGCCGTGCATACCTGTGACGGGGTCGCATACGCTCATGGCGTTCCATGTGTCACCGTGGTAGCCCGCGCGGATGGTGGCGAAATTTGTTTTGTTATGGGAGCCGCTGCGGCTGATGGCTGCCTGGACTGCCATTTTCATTGCCACTTCCACCGCCACTGAGCCGGAATCGGCATAAAAAATATTATGCATTGATGGTGGCGCCATGCG
Source organism: Bacteroidales bacterium (assembly GCA_910575545.1). Lineage (GTDB taxonomy): Bacteria > Bacteroidota > Bacteroidia > Bacteroidales > Muribaculaceae > UBA7173. Next base: position 50,987 of record CAJTFH010000022.1, on the reverse strand, counting down.
CAACAGGCGTTTGCCGAGTTCAACTGCCGGGCGGTGGGTAAGCCCCCCGAACATCACATGGCTCATGGCCTGAATCTGGTCTATGGCCGCTTGATTAATGACGGGATTGTTGTAGCCGTGGATTACGCACCACCACGACGACATTCCGTCAATGAGTTCTCTGCCGCCGGCCAGTTTTATGCGGCATCCTTTGGCCGATTCCACCATATAGGTGGGTAGCGGTTCTGTGGCCGAAGTGTATGGATGCCACAGGTGCTCGCGGTCCCAGCCGTCGCACAGCGCATCGAAATCTATATTGGTAGCTTTCTCCATTGTGTCTGTCATCTAATGCAAAGATACGAAGAAATCGGATTATGCGGAAATGAAATTTTTAATTGGAGGGTGTTGATAAGTTTTGACGGCAGGAGTGGGAAGTGCGGTTTTTAATATCTATCTTCGCAGACAGATTAATCTTTTTGAACGTCTGAAACTGTGAACCGCATAGGCAAACTATATTTCCGCTATGGCACGATGGGCTCGGCAAAAACAGCGCTGTTGCTCACCACGGCCTATAATTTCGAGGAGCGCAAGATGCGCTATCTGTGTATGAAGCCGGTTATCGACACCCGCGAAAGCGAGAATGTCATAAAATCGCGAATAGGCATTGAAAGGGAGTGCCGGTGGATTTATCCCGATACCGACCTCTATGAGTTCGCCAAAGAGTATTTTAAGGCCATAGGGGCTGTTGTGGAGTGGTTTCTTGTTGACGAAGCCCAGTTCCTGACAGCCGCGCAGGTCGACCAGTTGTCGAGGGTGGTTGATGATTTCGGGTCAAACGTGATATGCTACGGTCTGCGCACCGATTTCCAGACAAAATTGTTCGAGGGCTCAAAGCGGCTGTTTGAGATTGCCGATACGATAGATGAAATCAAATCGACATGCACGTGCGGACATAAGACTATCGTCAATGCCCGCATCGATGCCAACGGCGATTTCGTCAGTGAGGGTGCCCAGGTTGAAATCGGAGGTGATGACCGTTATATCGCCGTCTGCCGCAAATGCTGGCGCAACAAGCGGATAGCGCAATCGGTGCGTTATGCGCTTCCGTTTCCGGAGTTGGAAGGCTCCTGTCAGGGCAACGGCCCGGAATAAACTCCACGCACTTTCCCCACAGGCAGTTTCCCTTCGAGAAGCAGGGGTATGCGGTTGCTTGTTGTGGAAATCCAGGCATCCATATTGTCGGAACTGATTTTGCCGCCGTCGGTGGTGAAGGTGAACGTGATGTGGTAGGCCGGCAGACGTTTGTTCTGAACCTCAACCATCTCGACCCCTTTGAAATGTATGGTAAGAATCTCTTTCTTGCTTCCTGAGAATATGTTCAGTTTCACAGATTCCCCTTTTTTCATGTCGGGGTAGTTGAGCTGGCGCATATAATAATATGAGCTCAACATATCCATTGTCAGTCCTTCGGCCTGGTGCACCTTCATGCTTTTAATCATGGCGGTGTCTTTCTTGTGTAGCCGCCAGCGTGTGGCATCTGCACGCACGGTGTTGCCTGTGCGTGTGAAATAGAGCAGGTCGCGGTTGTAATCGCCACCTTCATGGGCGATTTTTTCGTAGTATGTCGGAAAAAACGTTTTTGAATCTATTGAACCTTTGAGGGTGTCGCGCACATGGTAGAATTTGTCGGCCCACGGAGCGGTGGCGGCGGTGAGCCGTGCTCTAAACTGGGATGTGGCACTGTCGGGATGGGTTTCCAAAGCCACCGATCCGGCTTTTTTATTGATAAGCCCCCATTTATACATGATGTCGTAGGTGACCCGCTCTTTGGGCACATTCCAGGCCGATGCCATGGCAGGAATGGCCAGGGTGAGCAGCAACGAGATTAATTTTGTTTTCATAATGCCATTAGACAGGCTTTCCTCGGCAAGGTTTAGACATGGACTGTTTTTCAATTGCAGAGGCTTGGGTGTAAACAGGTTAAGTGTGGAGTGGAGGTGTCAATCGGCCAGAGGCAGCGAGTCGATGGTCTGTTGGTCAACAATCGTGCATTCCATATGGCCTACGGATAGCGACCCTTTGATGAACAGCGGGGTGCGTGCCTCGTCATTGCCAATCCATACTTCCAAAGAATCGCTTTTGGAGCCTGCGGTGAAGTTTAATGAGATGTGCCGGCATGAATTGACTGAGCCGTTTACGGTTATGTCGTCAGTCCCTATGTAGATAATCTGCAGCCTGTCGATTTGATTCCCGTTGGAAAGGCTTATGTTGAAAGTGCTGCCCGGTTGCTGAATGGCATAGTCAATCTGACGCATGTAGTAGAACACGCTGAGAAGGTCGGTTGATAGCCCCGATGCATAATTGCTTTCGCGGGAACGTATCACCTTACCGTCGGGCAGATGGCCTGTGACAGGCCCGTTTTTTGAAGGGCCTTCAGCGTTTCCGGTTATCGTTTCTATTGAAAATTCCCCATGCTGGCTTGTAAGGGCTGCTTTGTTGCATTGGATGTCGGGATGGGCAAGTATGGTGCCGGTTATGTCGTCTGATGCCACGTAATAATGCCCTAACAGGTCGATTGATTTCCCCGACAGAGTGGCTTCGAAACTATCTGTGCCCGGAATGTTTCGTGTGGATACTGTTGCAATGCCTACGTTGGCATCAATTAGCCCCCATTTGAACCGCACGCTGTAATGGAGGGTTTCATCGGGAACTTCCCATGCACATGCCATAACGGCCGTACCGGCAGTCATTACCACCGACAGTAAGATTGATTTGAGTGAGAGTGTCATGTCTGATTGAGGTTTAGCTGTAGTGGAAATCTGTGAGTGGCACGATTCCGTCAGGAACCTGGCTGCCGTTGACGTGGGCGCTCACCAATGCCGAGATGTTTATCAGCGGCAGGGGATATTCCTGTAGGAATGTATTGGCGGTCCGGATGGCCAGCATGCCGCGCAATGCGCCCACTGCAGGGCCATACATCAGCATCATAAGGCGTGGAGGCAGGTCGATGCCTTTTCTGTTGTCGAATCGGGGCATTCCCTCCGGCTCCAGTTCAAAATCCATCTCGATGCAGTAGCGCAAAATAGTGTGGCGCATCATGGAACGCATGTGGCAGTAGGTGGTGGTCAGCCTTAGAGAAACTGTGTGGATTTCCGGATGGGGAATGAATTTCGAGGCCAGGGTGACAGCTATTTCACCTCCGGCATAACGCATTCTCTCCCACCGGCTGATATGGCAGACGGACGGAACTTCGCGCACATTTGCAATCCTTATGTTATATTCCATCTCTTTCACAAAGGAAAAACATCGGCCCGGCGTGGATGGTTCATCCTGAATTTCTTGAAATTAATCATGTGGGGCGTAATTTGTCGATGCAGGAGTGGGGTGGTTGGCAAAAAAATCGCTATATTTGCAGAGCCTCTGATTAATAGGGCAGTATGATTGATTCTTTCTGTTGAATAACATAAAATCAACTTATCAATATTTAAACCAATCACGACGATGAGAAAAGCAATCACGATGTTGATGCTGGTGCTTGCCGCTTCATTTTCTGCGGTAAATGCCCAGCTCATGAATCCTGTGAAGTGGAACGTGACCACCGCCATGACAGGCGATGCCAAAGGTGAGGTGGTGATGACTGCCACCGTGGAGCCAGGTTGGCATGTCTACAGCTATGATGTTGACCCTGAGATAGGGCCTACACCTTTGGAACTGAACTGGACTTCGCTGCAAGGGGTGAAACTGACAGGCAAACTTAAAGCTGACAAAACTCCGCACAAGGAGTTTGACAGCATGTTTGAGGCGGAACTGAGCTGGTGGACCGGCACGGTTACATTGAAACAGCCGTTTGAGGCCACTGCCCCGGATTTTGCCATTGATTTGACATTGCGCTATTCGGCATGTAACGACCAGAACTGCATTCCGCCGACAAAAGAGACTTTCAATCTCAAAGGCACTGCTAAAATTGCTGCGGCTAAGGTTGCCGATACCCCTGCCAAAGAATTGGTGGAAGAGCCTGTAGAGAATGGTGGCGCCGCAGAGGCTTCTGCCGCCGCTGTTCCGGTTGATAGTGTGGCGGATACACAGGCGCAGGGCGCAGCTGCGGAGAATGCGGTTACATCCGATACACTCTGGGAACCTGTTGATTTCGAAAGCACAGGCAACGATTCAACCGACAGTTCTTCATTGTGGTATATCTTCATCACATGTTTCCTTGGAGGATTCGTGGCTCTGCTCACACCGTGTGTGTGGCCTATGATTCCGATGACTGTCAGCTTCTTCCTGAAAAAAGGTAAATCACGTGCCAAATCAGTTGGCGACGCCTGCATCTACGGGGTATCAATCATAGTGATATATCTCGCCCTCGGTCTGATTATTTCAGCCCTGTTCGGGGCCAGCGCCCTCAATGCATTGTCGACCAGCGCGGTATGTAACATCATTTTCTTCCTGTTGCTGGTTGTGTTTGCTGTGTCGTTTTTCGGCGCGTTCAATATCCAGCTCCCTTCGTCGTGGAGTAATAAAATTGATTCGACAGCCGAGCGTACCACCGGTTTGTTGAGCATATTCTTCATGGCATTCACGCTGACGCTGGTGTCATTCTCATGCACCGGCCCTATCATAGGTACTCTGCTCGTAGAGGCAGCCAGCACCGGCGACAGTTTCGGCCCTGCGGTCGGTATGTTCGGATTCTCTTTGGCGCTGGCCATTCCGTTCTGCCTGTTTGCGATGTTCCCATCGTGGTTGCAGAGCGCACCGAAATCGGGTTCATGGATGAACACCGTCAAGGTTGTGCTCGGTTTCATAGAACTGGCCTTGTCGCTTAAATTCCTGTCTGTGGCCGACCTGGCATATGGCTGGCATATCCTCGACCGTGAGGCGTTCCTGGCTCTGTGGATTGTGATTTTCGGCCTTATGGGTCTCTATCTGCTCGGCACCTTCAATTTCAAGCACTACGGCCCTGCCGACAGCAGTATCGGCACCGGAAGGTTCTTCCTTGCAATGGTGTCGTTTGCTTTCACCATTTATCTCGTACCCGGTTTGTGGGGTGCGCCGCTTAAGAGCGTCAGCGCTTTCGTGCCTCCGTTGTTTACCCAGGATTTCAACCTTTATGGCGGCGGTTTCACTGAATATGACGACTATGAAGAGGGGATGCGCGTGGCAGCCCAGGAGGGGAAACCTGTCTTGATCGATTTCTCGGGATATGGATGCGTGAACTGCCGCAAAATGGAAGGTGCGGTGCTCGATGATGCCGGTGTGCACACCATGATCGAAGACAATTTTGTTGTCATCAAACTGATGGTCGACGAAAAGAAGTCGCTTCCGGAGCCTATCACTGTTGAGGAATATGGCAAAAAAATCACCCTCGACACTTATGGTGACAAGTGGAGCTACCTGCAGCGTTATAAATTCCAGGCAAACGCCCAGCCATATTATGTTGTTCTCAACGGCAAAGGTGAGCTGCTTTCAGGGCCGTTCTCATATGACGAGAATATCCCGGCATTCACCCGTTTCCTTGAAAAAGGCATAAAGGATTTCAAGAAATAACAGCAGTTCCACCGTTTGCTGTTACGTAGCATCCATAGGCGGTGTGCCGACTTTCGAGCGGCACACCGCCTTGTTTTGGATACAGTTAATAACTGACTTGTTTTCACCTCCTATTATTCACCAGATAAACACATCCGCCGGGTATTCACAGAACGAGAAGGGTCGCGACTGCAAATCCGCCGGTTGGAGATGGCTGATTTCGCGGTCGCGACCCTGAAGTTTTACAATGGGGGAGTTGAATCCCTTGTTGGATTATGCGGCTTATGGCCGAGGGATGCCGGGGGTATTATAGCGGTGAAGAATTCCGGCGATTCAAGGCCGGTAAGAGAAGAAAAATGCTGAATCTGGTTTTCATGGCATGTTATTAATGGATATGTATCCATCCCGGACAGGGTTAGTCTATCCGGGATGGTTTTGAATGAGTTATAATATCACTTTTGTGATTTTGTCTCCAATCTGCTGAATGAAGATACCGTTTGACGGATTTGAAACAATCATGCCTTGCAGGTTATAGTAGACCGGAGTTCCGGCGATATCTGCATCGACTGCCTCGATGGCATTCTGAGGCGCATTGGTAATTGCAAATGAACCGTTGAGGAGGTCGGTTTCAATGTTGTATCGACCTGCTGCAGCTACCTGCCATTTGCGGTCGCCGTTTCCATCGGGTGATATCTTGGAATAGTCGATGTTGCCAGCTTCGTCGACTCCGGCGAAGAACCACGGGCCGTCCCAAGAACCGTTATATCGGTTTGAAGTGATTTTGAATTCGCCCTCTTTCAAATCGCCTGAATAAGTGAACTTGAAAGGATCTGTTCCTCCGGCCCATGTCATAAGAGTGCCATCCGCGATTTCCCATCCGCCGTCTGTGGCATTGCCTACAAGGAATAGCGCATTGAAGCGGATTGGATTCTCCTGGTATTCGGCTTTGGTCACAGAAACGGTCATGTCGGCAAGATTGCATACCACATTGTAGTTGGCGCTCTCCTTGACTTTGAACTTGTTGTCGGTGGCGCCTCCTCCCTGAACGAGCTTGGATACGTCGTATGGGTCGGAAGACTCGTTGCGATATTCCAGGGTGGGGTCTGAGAAGTCTCTTCCTGCGGTGAATTTAAACTCTTCTTCGGCTTTGAGATAGCCTGTGAAATTAAATACGTCAGGATTCTCGGAATCCGGCAACATAAGGAGACCGTCTCCAATCTCCCAGCCGCCGGGGGTAGCACCGCCGATTAAGGCCAAATGATCCACTGCCATCGATTCAAAAGCTACAGTCATCATAAGAAGGCCCGTAGCCGTTACTTTTGTAAAATTAATCATAGGAATTATTTTAGGGTTGATTTAAGATGTTTAACCGGTTTTAGATTTAATTGCGCATAAGAAATCCGTACTACAAAATTATAAGCAGTCTGCCTATTCTAAAAGCGTCATGGCATATTGGTAGCAAATAAGTAGTCGGTTTAGATTTAAATTAGAGATAAGATGTTTTATTTCAATGATATAGCTGTTGGTGGGTTGTGGCAATCTGTAGTGTTGCCAATATGGTTTCCAGGAACGTTATCCATATGAAACCACTGATTTGCTGAAGCCCGTTTCGGGTGACTTTTACATAATGGGTGTTTTTTTATTAACTTTATGTATGATGAGGAAACGGCTGTTAACGGAATGGATTGAATTGCTTTTGCTGTTGGCGATGACCGGCTGCAACGAATCGGCACATGCACAAACAGACTGTCTGATGTCAGAGCTTCTTCAGACTATTAAGAATCGTGATAAGTATCTTTCGAAGAAAGAAAACCGTCAGAAAGAGCTTAGGCTGGCATTCTGCATTCTGTACGTGGGGATACAACAAAAGCCGTCGGGAAATGAGACCCGGCGGCTTTTGTTGTATTGAAGGATGAGGTTACTTGATGACGGTCTTGACACCGTTAACGATGTAGAGACCTGCAGGGAGATTTTCCAGTTCTGCCGGCGATTCAACTGTGGCGACATGGATGCCTTGTAGGTTGTAGACAATGTAACTGCCGTTTTCAGGGGCAATCACGCTGTCGAGTCCGCTCTGCGTTGTGTCATAGTTGAAGATGAACACAAATGACTCTTCGGGATTTGTTTCGTTCTCGTCAACAACCAGGTTGCCGTTCATGTCGGTGGCCCTTATCGATATTTGCATTTTGGGCCCGATGTTCTGCATATAGTCTTTGTCGGCGGTGAGCACCCATGTGTTGCTGTATTTCTCGCCGGAATTTTCGTCTACAACAGCTTCCTCAGGTTCGAGGGTGGCGAAGCTGATGGGGGCGGCATCGCCTGACAGGATTTTGGCATCGGCTGCCATTATGTTGACCATGCCGTCGAATTCGAGAGTAAACACGTTGTCGGTCGGTTTCAGAACTGTCGATACCGATGGTGTGATGCTTACAAATCTTGTTTCGCTGGTTTGGAAGGGTTCTGATGTGCCGAGCAAAAGAATGGTTGCTTTCCCGATTTCTGCTGCGCCGTTGTTTTTGGCGGCTTCATTCTCCCAAGCTGTGAATTCCATATTGTAACGGTGGCCGCGCACCAGGCGGTAGCTGCCTTCAACAATTGCCTTGTGATAGTTGTCGTCGTTGAGCGCGAGTGGGGCGGCAGGTTTGATCAGGGAATTTTCGCCTTCGGCTGCGTCGAGGTCGAATATCTGATAGGTAATGAACATTTCGGGGTATTTCTCCAGATAGTTCGTCTCAATGAGGATTTCGTCGCCGTTGTTCAGACGGGCCAGTTCCGCGCCGTAGTCAGGGCTTGAATATGTTATTACAAATGTATCATATTTCGCTCTCACATCGTTTGAGTGGTCGATGCCGTCGGTTGATACAAGTTCGTGGAGCGTTACGGTTATGTCCTGTTTCCCTTTTACCTCTGCGGGTATGGCAACGATATATGTGCCGCTGTTCTCCTCTTCAGGGGTGAATTCGCAGTCGTTTTTGTTTACTACGGCAGATTTGGTTTCAGAGCCGTCGGCATATTCAAATTTGAACCCGTTGAAGCGGATGCCGTTTAGGCCGGATATCCATATTTCCAACTTGTCGACATCGGCCAGTGAGCTTCCGTGTGCAGGGAAGAAGTCGGCCATTACGTCGATACGTGGCAGTTCGAGATAGTTGCAGTTGAATGAGAAAGAGCCTGCTGCCCCGGTAGCGGTTGTCTGAACGAAATTACCTTCGGTGTCGCGAAGCCCGGTAATCTGAATGTTGATCAGTTCCTGGGGGGCTGCCGAGCCAATCATTTCAGCCACGCGGCGCGATTTGCCGGTTAAATCAACTGTGGCTACAGCCCCGTTGATTGCTACCGGCAGACGTTCCATGTAGAATTGACCGTCGGCAGCTTCGATGTCACCGTAGCTGATTCGTGCTTCAGCGCCTTCAGTCTGCAGGTCTCTGTCGAATGTAAGGGTGGCAATTCCATCAGGGTCGCCTGGTGCAAAATATGATTTGAAGATTTTCGGGAAATCATATTTCAGCAGTTGTGCCGGTTGTCCGGCTGCTATGTATTTGACAGTGTAGATGCCGTCGCCGTTATAAAGTGATTCATCGGCTGTCGATTTGATGTCATTGATAGTGAGTGTGAATTCGTCACCTTTTTTTATGGTGCTGTTTTCAAGCCATCTGGTCAGAGCTGTTGCAAGGTCGACAGAGATGTATGAACCGGAGGAGGATACGCCGACGCGTGCTGTGGTGCCGTTAGCTGTTATCGATGCTTTGCCCACTGTGACAGGTAGGTTGAACTGGATATTCACGGTTCCGGTTCCTGACACTGAGAATGAGCTTCCCGCTGCCGGTTCCACATTCACGAAATCCAATTCCTGTTTCATCGAAATGCGGATTTTTGAGGCCATCGGGAATTTTGTGTATAAATAATAGGTTGTTCCGCTTTCGGCATCGAATGTGTATGTGATGCCCAGCGATGCATAGCCGGTGCAGGTGGTGGCGATTTCGTTGGTGTAGTCTGCATCGGAGAAGATTCCGATGTTTTCACCCTCGATAAGTACTTTCCCGCCTTCAGAGGCTGTGAAATGCCCGGTCAATGGCTGGTATTTTTCAATCTCGTAGGTTTTTCCGAGTTCGATTTCGCCAAGGTCTGTGGCGTTGGCCGCTTGTATGCCGAAGCATGTCACGACTGCCAAGGCCAATACTCTGGCGCAGTTTGCTGCGTAGGTGGTAAAAAGTTTCCTCATTGCAGGTTGTGTTTATTGTATGAAAAATTTGGTTTAGTTAAAACCTGCGGTCGCATACCCTTTGGCAGGCGACCGCAGGCTTATTGTGTTTGCGGCAGTGTGATTTCCTGCCGGAGGGGTTATTTCAATATCATTTTGACAACCGACGATGCATTACCAGAGGTGACTCTGATGATGGCAGGGCCTTGGAAGCCGTTGGTGTGGAGCTCCATCATGTCGTTGCCAGAACCGCTTGCAATAAGGCGTCCTGTGAGGCTGTAGATTTCAGCAACGAAATCGCCGGTTGCAATGACATGCACTGCGGATGGAACGGCTGTGACGGTTATATCGGTATTCTCAGTCTTGACAGATTCAACTCCGGAGCGTCCGGTCAACGAAACCTGGTCGGCATTGATAATGCGGTTGGTGTTGCCGTCGATCATCATTACCACCATATGGCAGTTGTCGGGAACATTCACAGTTGAAGGAAGCACACCTGTGATTGTGGCTTTGTATTCTTTGTCGCTTTCAATGTTCTGTGGGATATAGCCGCCGGTGCCGTTGTAGGTGGTTCCGTAGGCGTTGCGTGCTACATGTGATGCATAATAGGGATATACGGTAGATTGCCCGTATTTTCCACCTTTACCCCATTCGCCGAGGTCGGGGTTCTCGTATGTGTGGTTGTTGTTTGACTGGTAGGTCAGAACGTTGTCTTCCGTGACAACGGCGAATAGGTTGATGTTCTGCCCGGTCATGCTCAGTGCGCTCTTCACTGTGCAGTCAACTGTGAACCCTTTTGAATCTTCATCGTATGCTGAAACTATCGAAATCTGGGCATCTGCCTGTTTCTCGAATTCGCGCTGTGCCATGTCGAGCCACGACAGGTTTTCGGCATTGTCACCGGTCTCGCCGGCTGAAAAACGATAGTTCCCGTCGACTACCAACATCGGAGAGGTTATGTCGCCACGGTTGATGCGGCCTGACGGGGCGCCCTTCAGGCTCAGGAACGATGCATATGCATGGAGGCCCGCTCCGAGCTCGTCGCCGGTGTAGCAATGCAGGGCGATGGGTATGAATTTGTCGCCATAGATGCGGTGGAGGTTGTCAATTGCCACTATGCCGCGTGGGCAGTTGTTACACCCTTGGCCGGTGAACTCCTCAAGCACGATGCTCTGTTGGGGTTCGAAAGTGAGGTTCTTCACTGAAGAGGCGAGGGTCTCCACATCCTCGTCGCCGAGTTTCAGGTCAACCGAGAACTTGTTTTCCACACCTTTTGCCAAAGGCAGTTCTTTGGCGAAGTTGAATGGATAGACATCTTTGTTCTTAAGGTTAAGGCCTGTTTCGCTTATCTGGTCGAGGGTGTTGCCCTGGCCGTCTTTGAGGGTGAGCGAGATTGACGAGTATGTGTCAAGTTCCGATGTTATCGCGATTGCGCCTTTCACATTGAGCGCGTCTTTGTTGATTACACGCGTGGGGTTTTCAAACGATGCGGCATATTTGACGTCGCGCACAACTGTTACGTTGTCGACGAATACGGCGCTCTGGTCGTTGTTCTCATTGACAAACGCGATGTAGACGTTCTTGCCTGCATATTTGGCGAGGTCGATTACGTTGTGTTTCCATTCTCCGGCAAGCAACTCTTCGTTTTCACCCGGGCTCTGCAGCTCGTTGTAGATAACATCCCCGTCTTTGCGGAAACGGGCGGCAGTGGTTTCGTTGATTGAGGTGAAGATGTCGTCGGTTGCGAGAAGATAGATTTTCAGATAATCCTTCTTGCTCTTGAGATAGCTCTGTGAGTCGAATGTGAGCACACATTTTTCATCGGGAAGGAACAGCTGGGTGGTGCACATCCAGTCGTCAGACTGTCCTGCTGGCGAATACATCGAGTGTGACACCAGCGCCCAGTTGTCAGACGATTCCTGGTCGCGCACGGCAAACCATGGATATCCGTCGCCGTTGGCGAATCCCCAATCAATCATCTTCTGGATAGGCTGGTTGTGGTCGCCTTCGTGGAACATCCAGTTGGAGGTTATGTTGCCGTCTTCATTGAATATATAGCGGGTGTCGGTGGGGATTTCGCGCACGTAGGTGCCGGTGTAGTTGAACACGAGTTCGTCATTCCCCCCCTGTCCGCTGAGGTCGGTAACCGATTCGGCGGGAATAACGATGCGGTAGCCGAGGTCTTTGTAGAGATATTGTCCGGCAGTGGGATAGGCCATCATCTGGTTTGAGCCGCAGGCGATGTTGAGCTCGCATATCAGCTCGGGCTCGTCGTTGTCGGTGCGGTAGAAATAACCTTTGGCGTTCTCGGCAGCTTTGAGTTCGGCGTCGAAAGTCACCATAAGCGGGTTGGTGCTCATGTCGAGGCGTGCGAAAGCATGTCCGTCGGCGGGATATGCGCTGATGGCTTTCACTGGGCCGTTGGCGCGGCCTTGATATGTGATGTTGATTTCGCGTGATTTCACCTGCTCGTCGCCCTGGAGGCATATCATTCCTGCAGGGATGCGGACAGTGTATTTTTTCCCCGGTTCGAGGGTGGTGGTGCGGAATCCGATTGTAATAGTCGAGGCTTCGGCCGAGGCTTTCAGGGCGTTTCTGACGGTTTTGCCTGATTCGTCAAGAAGGGCGATGCGGTTTTGGTTTCCTACAACCGACACCGGTTGGCCGAAATTGATGCTCAGGGTTGTCAGGGCCGAGAAAACGCTTTCCTGTTTCGGGGTTACCGTGTAGTCGCCCAGAAGGTCGATCTGGGAGCACACGCTTGTGAGAGGCTCTTTCAGGCGCAGTATGTAGGTCTCGGCAGTCGACGGCAGCATGGCGATGGTGAGTCCGTCGGCAGATACCTCAACGGGCTTGCCGGTGACGCTGTATCCGGTTTTTGCTTCAAAGTCGATGTCGTAGACCTGTTTTAGAATCTGGCTGAGGTTATAGTAGTAGTTGCCGCTGCGGACAAGCATCGACGAATAAGGATTGACGGCGGGTGTGGCTGCCAGCAGTGTGCCGTCGTTTGTGATTGAGAAACCGCTGACATCGGTGTCGTATTGCCCGTCGTAAACTTCGAATTTGTCTTGGGCGATGTTGTAGCGGTATCCTACCCAGTATTCGCGTCCGAAAGAATTGCCGTCCATATCTTTCACCATGTAGGCAGCGCCTCCGACCCATTCGCCGTTGGGGCTCATAAAGCCGCCTTCCACAGCATGGATGCCGTCTACCTTGCCTACCCATTTCCCGCCTGGGGTGGATGGCTCGTTGAATCCGATGAATTTATGGGTCGATGTCTGCCGGTCATACACATATGTGCAGGTTGCCATCGGTGATATATAGCTATAAGATAATACGCCGAGAATGTAGCGGCCGTCGGGAGAAATGGCGTTGAGCGAATTCTGCTTCTGGTCTTCATTCGTCATGTCAATATGCGGCAGGTTTGGTAGCTCTACGATTGTTTTGGTCGTGAGGTCATAGCATACGGCATTGAATTCGTAGATGTTATCCTGGCCGACGATTCCGACAGCGTAGTGTCCGTCGGGAGTCACGGCATTCAGACGCCCGGTCGTATAACCTTCGGGAAGAGGGAGCATGGTCCATTCCTGTGTCGCTTTCGACCATATGGCCGGTTTTGTCTGGCATTCACCTACCACGATTGAGCCATCGTCTGTCACGCCTCCCACACCGGCCAGGCCGCTTGAGTGGGATATTGTGTACTTGTCGGTGATGTTTTCAAGGTTGATGAGCACGCCTCCTTTCGGACGTATGTCGCCGTCGTTGGTGCTTGCGGTCTCGGAAATCATCCATTTCCCGTTGGGCGACATGTCGGTGATGACGATGTCGGTGCCCGGCATGGGGTTGATGAATTCCGGTGCCATGTTGGCTTGGGCGTTTGCAGACACGGAGATGCCGGCAACCAACGCTCCTGCCATCAGGAACTGTCTCTTCATTTGGTTCATAGGTTTAATATTGAATTGTGTTAATGATTTTTATGTCGTTGTAGTGATGATCAGGTCTCGGTTCTGTTTTGTTTCGTTGTCCATGCAGAGGCGTTATGTAATAACGCGCATTATTGTGGGATGCAAATGTAGGTATTATTTTGGTTCATACCAACAGCCGATAATGGTTGTGAACTATTTTTAACACGTGTTTTATGCGTCGGATTGTTGTGGGAACAGGTTTGCAATCATGCCGTTAATGAATAGGATATACATATTCGGTTGTTTTGCGCAGATGCCGTTTGACGTGGGCTTTGCAGCGGCTTTGTGGCGGAATCCGGTTATGCGCAAAATACCGGGGCTGCATACAATCTGCATATCGGTTGTGGAGAGGGTTTCCCGAAGTGGATTTAAGGGTTGTTAAATCGCGGTTCAGATGTGACGAAAAAAACTCCGGTGTATGGCGATTCCGGAAATTCTGATTATCTTTGCGCAGATTAAACCGTGTCATTGGCAGATGGCACCACATAGTGTGAATATAAAAACGAAAATCTGATGAAACTCTTAAAATCACTGATTACCGTAGCTTTAGCCATATTTGCGGTGTCTGGCGCAAGCGCCCAGCTCCCCTCGGTCAACCTGAAAACCATCGACGGCAAAACCGTTGACACGGCAACCCTGTCGAATGACGGCAAACCTTTTGTTATCAGCTTCTTTGCAACATGGTGCAAGCCTTGCAACCGCGAGCTGAAGGCTATCCATGAGGTTTATCCCGACTGGCAGGATGAAACGGGCATGAAGCTCATCGCCATCTCTACCGACGAGGCCCAGAACGTCAGCAAAGTGAAACCTCTGGTTGATGCCGAAGGGTGGGAATATGAGGTGCTGCTGGATACCAACAGCGATTTCCTGCGCGCGCTCGGCATACAGATGATTCCCCACGTGCTGATTATCGACGGCAACGGCAATATCGCCGACAGCCGCAGCGGATATATCGACGGTTCCGAGAGCCATATAATTGAGAAAATACGCGAATTGCAGAGCAAATAAATCTCTCTGCGTCCAGACCGCCAATCATTACCCCGGAGATATAACACATGAACCTCAGCAAGACAGCGATTGCAATATGCGTGGCCGTTGCGCCTTTAGCCGCAGGTGCTAAAGGAGTGACTGTTCATGGCAGTGTGCAGTCAGACATATTGTTTCCTGAAAAGGATTACAAGATAGGTACCGAGGATTATAAGGATAAAGTGCTCACAAACACCTATGCCGATGTGGGCTTATACAGCCAGTTCGTAGATGCCGGTCTGCGGGTTGAATATCTTGAGCATCCGCTTCCGGGTTTTGAGCCTGATTTCAAGGGGTGGGGTGTGCCCAACATTTATGTGAAAGGTAAGTATAAAGGGTTTGAGTTGACAGCCGGAGACTTCTACGAGCAGTTCGGCAGCGGTTTCATCCTCCGCACTTATGAGGAGCGCAGCCTCGGAATCGATAACTCAATCCGTGGCGGCCGGTTGAAGGTCAATGCATTGAAAGGTTTCCGTTTCACTGCCCTTGGCGGCATCCAGCGCCGGTTTTGGGACTGGAGCAAGGAGTCGCGTGTTTTCGGTGCCGATGTCGAGTTCGACCTCAACGATTATGTGAAGTCGTTTTCCAACAAAGGTATAATCTGGACATTCGGGGCATCGTATGTGCTGAAAAATGAAGAGAAGGAAGACATCATAGTGCCCGGCACCAACTTCAAGCTCAACCTTCCGAAAAATGTGAACGCATTCGATGTGCGCACCCATTTCTATCGCGGCGGCCTGAGCCTGTTGGGTGAATTTGCATGGAAAGGGCAGGATCCGTCGTTTGACAACAACTACACCTACCGCCACGGCAACGCCCTGATGCTTTCGGCTGCATATTCAAAAACCGGATGGAGCGCATTGCTGCAGGTGAAGCGCAGCGAGGATATGTCGTTCCGCAGCCAGCGGTCGATGAGTCTCACCTCGGCATTCCTCAACAACATGCCCGCTTTCGCCTACCAGCACACCTATTCGCTGGCAGCTCTCTATCCATATGCCACCCAGGCCGCGCCCGGCGAGTGGGCTTTCCAGGGGGCATTCGCCTATACATTCAAGCGCAAAACAGCTCTTGGAGGCAAATACGGCACAAAGCTGAAACTAAACGTGAGCTATATCCGCGGGTTGCACCACACGGGAGGTGAAAAGTTCCACAACTCGCTCTACGGCACAGACGGCGGCCACACTTCGTTTTTCAAAATGGGTGAGCTGAACTACCAGGATATAAATCTGCAGCTCGACAAGAAAATCACCAAGGAGTTCCATCTGAACTTCATGTATATGAACCAGCGCTATAACCAGACGGTGGTTGAAGGGCATGGCGGCATGATAAACTCCAACATCCTGGTGCTTGAACCGAAGTGGAAGATGTCGAACAAACTGACCTTGCGCGGAGAATTCCAGTATCTCTTCACCAAACAGGATAAAGGCGACTGGGCCTACGGGCTGCTCGAACTGTCGATTCTGCCTTATCTGATGGTGAGCGTCAGCGACCAGTGGAACTGCGGTGAAACCAACCTTCACTACTACATGGCCACCGTCACCGGCAACTACCGCCGCAACCGCCTGATGGTAGGATATGGCCGCACACGCGCCGGTTACAACTGCTCAGGCGGTGTCTGCCGCTATGTTCCCGCTTCGCGCGGCTTCCAGTTAGCCTACAGCTACAACTTCTAAAAGCCGGTTTGGCTCTACCTTTGAAAGAACCATTCTTCTGAAATCCCTTCTCTCCGAAACAATACCAACAACTGACAGCTGAAAACAAACAACATAAAAACAGCTCCCTCTCCGGGAAACAGTAATTTCTCATCGAACTAAACTTTTTCAGCAAATGAACATCAAAAAGACAAACTTCAAGCTCGCGGCCTTGGCAATCCTCACTGCAGGAGCAGCCCTCTCCGCTTGCAATGACATAGAACCCGGTGACCGCTACAAGGAGTTGCCCCCCATCGATGCCAAACGCGGGGTGCTTCTTGAAGAGTTCACCGGCCAGAAGTGTGTTAACTGCCCTGAAGCCCACGATATCATCAAGGGGTTGAAAGAGCAATATGGCGACCAGCTCATTGTAGTCGGAATCCATTCAGGTGGTGATGCCTTTTCAATAGGGGATGGTGATGCTGTTTGGGGAGGTATCACACAGTGCCTTAGGGTTCCAGACGGTGAAGAGTATGCAAAGAAAGCAGGGGTAGTTTCAGGTGTAGGTTTGCCAATCGGTGCTATCAATCGTACTTCGGGGCTTGTCGGCAGAAATGCATGGTCAGACATTATACGTAACGAGATTCAGAAAGAGCCTATTGTTGACATTGATTTGCAACCTGAATTGGTTAATGATGCATCAGGTGAACCGACCAAACTGAAAATCACGGCTGATTTGAAGATATCGACGGATAAGGTCTCTTGCAACCTCCAGCTTTGGATTTTGGAGAGTGATATAACCGCGTTGCAGTATGGGTTGAACAATAGTTTCAACTTCGATTACAAACATGACCATGTGTTTCGTGCTGCTGTCAACGGGTTCAATGGAGAAGCGGTGAGCATTGTGCATGGCACCCCGACCACCATCGAGCATGAAATTGATTTAGATGCCAAATGGAATCCTGAAAATCTGTCGGTTGTAGGATTTGTCTATAACGGCAGCGGTGTGCTTCAGGCTGTAGAGGCAAAAGTTTCTTCGGGTTCTGATGAACCCGAAGAATGATTTTGATTAATCAAAAAATAAATATTAGCTTATGAATAAAATTTTTACATCAATTCTTGCCTTGGCATGTGCCTCAATGGCATATGCTGATGGCTTCCATTTTATCTATGATGGTAAGGAAATAAAAACCGATACCTCTATTGAGGTTGGGTATGTTATGCAAGTTCCGGCAATTTCGTTAGTAGCATGGGAGCCTTCATTGGAAATTGTATCTTCGTCAGATACTCAGATTACTTTAGAGGGGACTTGTGATGATGAGTCGCTTGCTCCATCATTTCAGGATTGCACTGAGAACTGTGTTCCCGCTCCCTTTAAAACAACTTACACCTTGGATGCCAATACGCCCAAACATCTTGGCATACATCGGAGTGCTACGAAGTTGACGGATGATACTAAGGATTTAGTTGGAGTTTTGACTGCTTATGAGAATGGAAATCCATCTAATAAGATTGTTTTGACGATTAATTTCTCAAATCGTAGCGCTGAAGAGGTTGGTGGTGTTGACAATGTGGCTGTCAACGGGGAGTTTGTGCGATTGGAAGGCGGCAACTCGTTGAGCTACAGTGTTAACGGCAAGGAGCACCTTGAGGTTTATTCAATTTTGGGAACACGCCTGGTTGACCGCGCAATCAGCGGCCACGGTTCGGTTGACCTCAATGGCCTCGGCCGCGGTGTCTACATCTACCGCGCAGGCCGCATCTCCGGCAAAATCGTTGTTAAGTAACAGATTCCCTATATAATATTAACCCATATGAAATGTGCTGAGCCGGTTTTGGCTCAGCACATTTTTATTATGTCGGAAAGGCGATTGCTGACACACGATTTGTCTGTATGTTATGGTGAGGTTTCGCCTATTTTGACACAGCCTCACGTTGGGAAGACGTGGCTATGGGTCAGCCTTTGAGTTTGTCGGCGATGTTGTGGGCGGCTTTGGCTCCGGCATCAAGGGCGTCGGCGGCGAAATCTTTCACTTTGTCGAATATCGACGAGCCTTCTCCGGCGGCTTTGTCTTTAATGTCGCCCGCTTTGTCTTTGAGGTCTCCGGCTTTGTCGGCTACGGTCTTGGCAGCTGCGGCAGCTTTTTCTTTTGCGCAAGCCATGGCATCGGCGGCTTTCTCTTTGGCATTTGCCACTGTGTCGGCAGCTTTATCCTTGGCATCGGAAAGAGCCTCTTTGGCATTGTCGACAGCTTGAGCGCTTTTTTCTTTTGCTTTGGCCACGGTTTCCGCAGCTTTTTCCTTTACGGCATCAACGGCATCGGCAGCTTTTTCTTTCACTGCTTCGGCTTTCTCTTTTGCTGCGACTTTAGCGGCAGCTGCGCTGACTTTCGCCGCCTGTTCTGATACGGTTGCGGCAGCTTTTGCCGCCATGTCTTTTGTGGTGTTCATAGTTGTAGGTTTCTATGTGTTAGTATTAAATTATAGTTGGGTAGAATGCGTCGGCATTCTGTCATATATCGTTTTATAACGATAATAACGCGTTTGGTTTTTCAAGTGTTGATGTGGTTAACGACTATTAAGATATCAGACGGAGCGGAGGCGTGTGGCGAACATGCGGCGCTCGATGGCGCGGTAGGTCAGAAGCATGGCGATGCCTGTAACGAGCCAAGAGATGGGGTAGACGATGAGCAGCACTTCAAAGCTGTGGTAGATGGGGCTGACGAAATAGACCCATAGCAGTCGCAAGACGCATGTGCCGAAGATTGTGATAACCGTGGGTGTCATTGAATGGCCGAGACCACGTAGGGCGGCTCCGCTTATTTCATAGCTGCAGGCAATCCATTGGAACATAAGAGCCACATGGATGCGCCTTGCCGCGAAATCTATCACTTCAGGGCTTGTGGAGAATATGCCGGCGCACAGTCGGCTTTGCCACACAATCAGCAGGTTCAACACCAGGCTTATGCCCATACTGAGCATCATGCACAGGCGCACCACGCGCCGGCAGCGCTGATGCTCGCCGGCGCCGTAGTTCTGGCTGACGAAGGCCACGGTTGACTGGGCGAAGGCGCTGATGATGAAGTAGCAGTAGCTTTCGTAGTTGAGCGCTGCGGCCGAACCGGCGATTGCTGCGGCGCCGAAGGTGTTGACAGTAGACTGGATGAAGATATTGGCAAAAGAGAACACCATTCCCTGCACTCCGGCGGGAACACCGATTTGGAGTATTTTTTTCAGCTCAGACTGTTCAATCTTTATGTTCCTGAGGTTTAGACAGAACGGCTCCGGCTCGCGGCAGAGGAGCCACACAATGATGGCTGCGTTGACCCCGTTGGCTATCACAGTGGCTATGGCAACACCTTCGACCCCCATGCCGAGCACTATGACGAGCAACAGGTTGAGGCAGGTGTTGACAATTCCGGCTATTACGAGGGCATAGAAAGGGCGGCGCGTGTCGCCCATGCTGCGCATGATGGCGGCTCCGAAGTTGTAGACCATCATAAAGGGCATCCCCAGGAAATAGATGCGCAGATAGAGCGATGCCAGTTCTATGACATCAGCGGGGGTGTTCATCATTTCAAGAATCGGGCGTGCAAACAGCAACCCGATGAGCATCAGCAACAGTCCGCTGGCAAGGGCGATGAAGGTGGCGGTGCTGACAGCGCGCCGTATGCCGCTGTCGTTGCGGCGGCCGATGTAGTTGGCGATTACAACATTTGCGCCGACAGAAATGCCCAGAAACAGGTTGACCATGATGTTGATCAGTGCACCGTTGCTCCCGACGGCGGCAAGGGCATGGCTTGAACAGAACCGGCCAACAACCGCCACGTCGACGGCATTGAACGATTGCTGCAAGATGCCGCTGGCAATCAACGGCAGGGCGAAAACCATTATCTTCCCCAGCAGAGGCCCGTGGAGCATATCCACGCGCACCGTATTTCCGCTTTTAATCATCTTTTCTACTTCCTGCACGGATTTTAACTGTGCAAAGTTACGAGTAAATTTCGTATCTTTGAGAATAAATTTCCCTCTTGATCGACTACCCATGAAATCGTCTGGTCACAAGATGCCATACCGATAAGAAAGATAATAAATCAAAACACAAACGATAATATCATGAAGTTACAGATTATTGCCGCTGCGGTGGCAATCGGTGTCGCTCTGAATGCGGCAGGTGAAACACCGGTGTATCTCGACACCACCAAACCTCTTGAAGAGAGAGTTAATGATGCCCTGGGGCGCATGACCACTGAGGAGAAGGTGGCGATTATCCATGCCCAGTCGAAATTCAGTTCGGCGGGAGTGCCCAGGCTCGGGATTCCTGAACTGTGGTGTACCGACGGTCCGCACGGCATCCGTCCGGAAGTTTTCTGGGACGAATGGGATCAGGCCGGATGGACTAATGACTCCTGCACGGCATTTCCGGCACTGACCTGCCTGGCGGCAACCTGGAATACGGAGATGGCGCAGCTTTACGGAAAAAGCATCGGCGAGGAGGCACGCTACCGCGAGAAGGATGTGCTGTTAGGTCCCGGTGTGAACATTTACCGCACTCCGTTGAATGGCCGCAACTTCGAGTATATGGGAGAAGACCCCTATCTGGCGTCGGCCATGGTTGTGCCCTACATCAAAGGAGTGCAGGCAAACGGAGTGGCGACCTGCGTGAAGCATTATGCGCTCAACAACCAGGAGCAGCGCCGCCATACCACCGATGTTGATTTGAGCGACCGCGCGCTCTATGAAATATATCTGCCGGCATTCAAAGCGGCTGTGATGGATGGTGGCACATGGTCGATTATGAGCTCATATAATCTCTATAAAGGGAGGCATGTGTGCCAGAACCAACGGCTGCTCAAAGAGATATTGCGCGACGAATGGGGATTTGACGGAGTTGTGATTTCTGACTGGGGTGGTGTGCATAACACCGAGCAGGTGATTGACGGCGGACTCGATCTGGAGTTCGGCTCATGGACTAACGGATTGTCGGAAGGGATGAAGAATGCCTATGACAGCTATTATATGGCTTATCCTTATCTCAAACTGATTTCGGAGGGGAAGGTTGACACGAAAGAGCTTGACAAGAAAGCGGCCAATGTTCTGCGCCTGATATTCCGCACGGCAATGAATCCTGAGAAGCCTTTCGGTTCGCTGAATTCACCGGAGCATTTGGCTGCTGCGCGGCAGATTGCCGGCGAAGGGATTGTGCTTTTGAAAAATGAGGGGAATCTGCTGCCGCTGAAACTCGACGGGAAGAAGAAAATCGCTGTTGTTGGTGAGAATGCGATAAAGATGATGACCGTGGGGGGCGGAAGTTCTTCGCTGAAAGCCCGCCGGGAGGTTTCGCCGCTTGAGGGGCTGAAGCATCGAGCAGGCGATGGTGTGGAGATTGTTTATGCGCGTGGTTATGTGGGGGATCCGGTTGCACAGCAGGACGGCATGAAAGTGCAGGATATTTCCGATAACCGCAGTGCTGAGGAAATGCTTGCCGAAGCCGTGGCTGCGGCGAAAGATGCCGATTATGTGGTTTTTGTAGGAGGTCTGAACAAGGCTCCGCATCAGGACTGCGAGGATGCCGACCGTGAAGGGCTCGGTCTGCCTTATGGCCAAGACCGTCTGATAGAGGAGCTTGCCAAGGTTAACAAGAACCTTGTTGTGGTCAATATTTCTGGCAATGCGGTTGCTATGCCGTGGATTAAGAGTGTGCCCGCTGTGGTGCAAGGCTGGTTCATAGGTTCGGAGGCCGGGAATGCCATAGCCGATGTGCTTGCAGGTGATGTGAATCCTTCGGGGAAACTTCCGTTTACTTTCCCCGTTAAACTTGAAGATGTGGGAGCGCATGCCCGTGGGGAATATCCCGGCAACAAAGATGCTCTTGCGGCCTCGAAAGAGTGGGGCGACACGATTCCGGAATATTACAATGAGGATATTTTCGTGGGATACCGCTGGGCTGACAAAGAAAAGACCACCCCGCTGTTCCCTTTCGGCCATGGGTTGAGCTATACGTCGTTTGAATATGGCAAACCGTCGGCCGACAAGAAGTCTTTGACTGCCGATGACACCATTACTTTCACTGTTAATGTGCGCAACACCGGCGACCGCGAAGGGCAGGAGATTGTGCAGCTCTATGTTACTGACAAGAAATCGAGTCTTCCGCGTCCGGTCAAAGAACTGAAAGGTTTCAAGAAAGTGAAACTGGCCCCGGGAGAAGAGAAGCAGGTTAGCATCACCATAGGGCGCGATGCACTTAGCTATTTCGACGATAACAAGCATGAATGGATTGCCGAACCGGGTAAATTCGAGGCCATTATAGGGGCATCGTCGCGAGATATTAAAGGTATTGTGCCGTTTGAATTGAAGTAATTAACACTCATATATTTTCGTAGTATGTTTCAAAGAATAGTAACGGCAGCGTTATGCATCGGCGTTATGGGAGCCGCAGTGTCGGCTAAGGATTATGCACTCGGTTCTCCGTCGGGACAGCTCGTTGCCAATATCTCGGCCGGGGATGGAATTAGCTATTATGTTAGTTTTGACGGTAAAAATGTGATAGCCCCATCCGCACTGTCGATGACATTGAGTGACGGACATGTGGTGGGGGATGGTAAAGTCAGAAAGGCTGTTCGCAAGAGTGTTGATGAAACAGTTTCATCACCGCTTTACCGCCGCTCAGAGGTGAGGGATAATTATAATGCCCTCACATTGAAGTTAGAAAAAGGTTGGGAGGTGCAGTTCCGCGCTTATGATGACGGATTTGCATACCGGTTCGTTTCGACCTCATCGCGGCCTTTTGAGGTTGTCAATGAAGAGGTTGAATATGCATTCCCCGGCGATGCCACGATGACGGTGCCATATGTCGCCGTCGGGAATGACGGAGATTTTAACTCGCAGTTTTTCAATTCGTTTGAGAACACCTATACAACAGCATCCCTTTCCCGGCTTAAAGACGGGAGGCTCTCTTTCCTGCCTTTGGTTGCCGATGGGGGAAATGGCGTTAAGGTCTGCCTTACCGAGACTGATCTCAATGATTATCCGGGTCTTTATCTGACTAAAAGTGCGAATGGGATGAAAGGTGTGTTCGCCCCATATCCGCTTAAGGTTGAAAAAGGGGGATATAACAATATACAGGGTGTTGTGAAAGAGCGGGCATCCTATATTGCCAAAGTCGACGGTGCGAGAAGTTTTCCATGGCGTGTTGCCGTGGTTGGTTCCGATAAAGAGATTGCGATGAGCGATTTGAGCTGGCTCCTGGCAGAACCGTCGAAGATTTCAGATGTGAGCTGGATCAAGCCCGGTAAGGTGGCATGGGACTGGTGGAACCATTGGAATATCACAGGAGTGGATTTCGAGGCCGGTATAAATACTGAAACATATAAACATTATATCGGTTTCGCTGCCGAGAACGGGATTGAATATGTAATTATCGACGACGGCTGGGCGGCGGGCAAAGGTGAGGATCTGATGAAAATCAATCCTGATATTGACTTGAAAGAGCTTGTGGCATATGCTAACGGCAAAAATGTGGATATTATCCTTTGGGCGGGTTATGATGCCTTCAACCGCGATATGGAGAATGTATGCCGACATTATGCTGATATGGGTATCAAGGGTTTCAAGGTCGATTTCCTTGACCGCGACGATCAGCTGATGACGCGGTTCAGCCATCGTGCGGCGGCCGAGGCTGCTAAACACCGGCTGGTACTTGACATGCACGGCACATATAAGCCGGCAGGGCAGAACCGCACATGGCCTAATGTGCTGAATTTTGAGGGTGTGCATGGGCTGGAGCAGATGAAATGGGACCCGATTGAGATTGACCAGATGGCATATGATGTTACAATCCCTTTCATCAGGCAGGTTGCCGGCCCGATGGATTACACGCAGGGGGCTATGAGGAATGCAACCCGGGGCAGTTTCCATCCTTGCAATGAAGAGCCGATGAGCCAGGGCACACGTTGCCACCAGCTTGCATTATACACTGTGCTTGAGGCGCCGCTGAACATGTTGTGCGATTCCCCGTCGAATTACCGCCGCGAAAAGGAATCGACCGATTTTATTGCCGGTATACCGACGGTCTGGGATGAGAGCATGGTTCTGGCCGGAGAGATGGGCAAATATATCGTGACAGCGCGCCGCAGCGGTGATGTGTGGTATCTCGGAGGGGTCACTGACTGGACACCGCGCGATGTCGAGGTTGATTTGACTCCTCTGAAATTGGCCGCCGGTGCGGTTATGACGCTATTTACCGACGGGGTCAACGCCCATCGCAATGCCACTGATTATAAACGGACTTCGCGCGGCGTGCAACCCGGTGAAACTTTGAGGGTGCATATGGCTCCTGGTGGAGGTTTCGCCGCCCGCATCGCCCGATAAAGACAGCCGGGCTGCATTTCGGCTCAAGCCGAAATGCAGTGGGTGTGTGTTCTTCCGTTGCAAATATTCATTAGCGTTTTAGCTGTATCAGAAACTCTCGTGGTGTGCATTCCACTTCTTTTTTAAGCAGACGTGTGAAATGATAATATGCTCAAGTCGGGTAATAATATCCGCATTTTCATATCTTCTCGTTGTGAACTGCCTGTTATAGAAACGTAGGCAATAATTAAGAGATTGTCTAAAATCTTTTGGAAAAAATTTTAGACGATCTCTTAAATTCAAACAATCTCTAATGTGCCAAAATTCGTAGAGATAAAATTTGGGTACAAAAATAAAAAAGAAAAATCCCGGGTATTTGTAATACAAATACCCGGGATTTTTCAAAGTGTCCGAAATGAGACTCGAACTCACACGACCCAACGGTCACTACCCCCTCAAAGTAGCGCGTCTACCAATTCCGCCATCCGGACATTAATGAATCTTGCCTCTTTTGTTATGTAGGCTATTGAGAGTGGAGATGATTTTATGAGCGAAAAACGGGACTCGAACCCGCGACCCCGACCTTGGCAAGGTCGTGCTCTACCAACTGAGCTATTTTCGCATGTGATGTCTCAACAAGCCTGAATGGACTGCGGCTATCAGACCGGTCACAAATATCAGAGGTTTGATTCGTCAAAATTTAAAAGAGCTATTCTGAGAGCGAAAAACGGGACTCGAACCCGCGACCCCGACCTTGGCAAGGTCGTGCTCTACCAACTGAGCTATTTTCGCAAGATTTTCTATATCTGCAAACGTTGAAATGCCTCGCCTGACACCCCGTTTTGTCGTTTGCGATGCAAAGGTAGGCATTATTTTTGAATTGGCAATGCTTTTGGGCGATTTTTTTCGGAAGATGAGTGTTTGATGGTTGTTTTTGCGGTTTTTGCGGCTTTCTGGTCGTGTCAATAGGTTGTCTGAAAATCTTTTGAAAACTTTTCAGACAATCGTAAGCGTTTTTTGAGATAAAGCGGTTGCTTTTATTTTGTGGTTTTATTGTGTTTTTCTAACTTTGCGACAGGCGGCTTCCATGCTTGCCGCAGTGATGGATAACCGTAAAATTAACACCATAAAAAACTACAATCAAAAGAAGAGATGGCAAAAGTAAAACCTTTCAGGGGGATTCGTCCGCCGAAACAGTTTATCGAAGAGGTGGCTTCACGGCCTTATGACGTGCTAAATTCGGAAGAAGCCCGTAAGGAAGCCGAGGGGAATCCGAAGTCGCTTTATCATATAATCAAGCCGGAAATCGATTTCGAGCCGGGCACTGACGAGCATGACCCAAAGGTGTATGACAAGGCTGTGGAGAATTTCCGCGCGTTCCGCAGCAACGGGTGGCTTGTTCAGGATGATGAAGACCACTATTATATCTATGCCCAGACCATGGACGGTCGCACGCAGTATGGTATTGTGATTGCCGCTGATGTGAAGGATTACGTAAACGGAGTTATCAAGAAGCATGAGCTGACCCGCCGCGACAAGGAGGATGACCGCATGAAGCATGTGAAGGTGAATAATGCCAATATCGAACCGGTGTTTTTTGCTTTCCCCGACAATGAGGTGCTTGAGGGTGTGATCAGAAAGGTTGCTGCCGGGGAGCCGGAATATGATTTTGTGGCTCCTGACGGATTCGGCCACCATTTCTGGGTTGTCGATGATGATGAGCTGACCGCCACAATCACAGAAGAATTTGCCAAGATGCCGCATCTTTATATTGCCGACGGTCACCACCGCTCTGCGGCCGCTGCGCGTGTAGGGCTTGAAAAGGCTGAATCTGATGCCGGCCATACCGGCGAGGAGGAATATAATTATTTCCTTGCAGTGGCTTTCCCGGCTTCGCATCTGAGGATTATCGATTACAACAGAGTTGTGAGAGATCTCAACGGATTGTCGGAAGAGGAGTTTCTGAAACGGCTTGAGAATGATTTCGCCGTTGAGGATAAGGGGACGGAAATCTACCGCCCGGATAGGCTTCATAACTTCTCGCTTTATCTTGGCGGACGATGGTATTCACTGACACCGCTTGAAGGCCGTTATAATGATGCTGACCCGATAGGTGTGCTGGATGTAACGATTTCATCGGATCTGATTCTGCGCGATATTCTCGGTATCACAGACTTGCGGTCTGACAAGCGGATTGATTTCGTTGGCGGCATCCGTGGTCTGGGAGAGTTGAAGGCGCGTGTTGATTCGGGAGAGATGAAGGTGGCGCTGGCGCTTTATCCGGTGTCGATGAAACAGCTGATGGATATTGCCGATACAGGTAATATAATGCCTCCGAAAACAACGTGGTTCGAGCCTAAGCTGCGCTCCGGCCTGGTGATTCATGAGTTAGTGTAGGGGGCTTTTATAGCTTTTATAGCTTCTATAGCTTCTATAGCCGCTTATTATGAAATACGCAACCCCGCCGTTGGATTACGGCGGGGTTGCGTTGTATTGGGGCCAGGAGCCGTTTATTCTTCGGCTGAGACTGCTTCTGATTGCAGGATTTCGGTCTGAGGCTCTTTGATGTTGGGCTCTTCGAGGCCGAGACCTTTGCGGCGGTCGATTACTTTGAGGATGAGTCCGAGTATCAGGGCTGCAACTCCGAGACATGCGAGCATCACCAGCGGCCATGTGTAGTTGTAGCTTATGGCGGCGACTTCCGGGGTCATGGTGCCGTTGGCGAGGTCTTGCGCAATCTGAGGGTTTGTGCCGTCGAGCACTTTACCGATGAGGAGCGGGAATAGCCACAGGCCGATGTTCTGAATCCAGAAAATCAATGCATAGGCAGAACCGATGATTTTGGCGTCGACAAGTTTGGGTACGCTTGGCCAAAGTGATGCAGGTACGAGCGAGAAGGAAGCACCGAGAACCAGTATGGTCATATATGCCACGCATACCCCGGCGATGTCGTTGCCTTTGAACATTGGCAGGATGAAGGCGAATGTGAGGTGGCAGGCTATGAGGAGCAGTGAGCCGAGCACGAGCATTGAGGCCGCTTTGCCTTTATAGTCGACATATTTTCCGAGTATGGGTGTGATTCCAACAGCCAGTAGGGGGAACACGGCGAAGACTGCAGCCGCAGACTGGCGTTTATAGCCCATGAAGCAGTATGCCACGAGTGCGATTACGGCGATGGCAAGAGTGATGTAGCGTATTGCTTTATTTTTGGAGAAGTTGCTGGCGAAGGCTGCGGCAGCGACAATAATCATTATGGCATATTGAATCACAGTCACTGAATCTGAAGCCCAGAAAGAGCCTTCGTCGGGGGCTGTGAACGAGATGTTGCACTGGAGCATGTTGACAGCATATTTCTGGAACGGGAATATGGCGGAGTAGTAGAGCACGCATAGAAGGGCCACGAGCCAGAACCCGCTGCTTGTCAGGATTTTTCCGAGGTCTTTGATTTGGAATGGGTCATCTTTTTCTTCTTCCATGTGGGTCTGTTCATCGAGTTTCTTATCCATGAAGAAGTAGACGATAAACATTATCAAGGCAATCATCAGGAGGACTACTCCGAAAGCTACCGAGCGGGCAACGCTCACATGGCCGCCAAGTTCGGCGAACATGGGTGAGAAAATCATACATGTTGCCACGCCCAGACGTGCGAGCGCCATTTCCGAACCCATTGCCAGGGCCATTTCGCGGCCTTTGAACCATTTTACGATTCCACGGCTTACGGTTATGCCGGCCATTTCAACACCGCATCCGAAAATCATGAAGCCTACGGCAGAGAATTTGGCCGATGAGGGCATTCCTTCATAGAAAGGGGAGATGCCGAGTTCGTCGAAGACCGGTATGTAGTTGAGATGGTTGGTGAACCACACATCGAGTGAGCTTCCGAGGAATGTGTCGGTGAGGGCATACCAGTTTATGGTTGCGCCGACGAGCATCACCGCACCTGAAAGGATGGCGGTGAAGCGCACCCCCATTTTGTCGAGGATGATTCCGGCGAATATCAGGAAGAATATGAACACGTTGAGGAATGTCTCCGATCCCTGCATGGTGCCGAATGCAGTCGAGTCCCAGCCGCGGGTCGATTGCAGAAGGTCTTTGATCGGGGAGAGGATGTCCATGAAGATGTAGGAGCAGAACATGGCGAAGGCCAGCAGCCCCAGGGCAGTCCACCGTGCCCAGGCTTTGTCGTTTAGGTTGCCTTTCAATGTTTGTGTCATTGCTTGAATTATGAGATATTATTGGTGATATTAATAGTCAATGGGTCAACAAAAGTAGCTAAAAATGGCACAATTTGAAAATATAATGCCTATTTTTGCGGCATGAATACGGAAACTCGACCTTATACATTCGACCGTGTGGTGCGGTTGCTCATCGGAGTGGTCATTGCCGGAGCGGTTTTGTGGCTGATTGATGCGTTGAAAGATGTGTTGCTTCCTTTTCTGGTGGCTTGCCTGATAGCCTATCTGTTTGAGCCGTTTGTTCAATATAACAGGTCGCTTTTAAGGCTTAAGGGGCGTTTTGTGGCGATATTGATAACGTTGTTCGAGGCGGTATTGCTGTTTGGGTTGTTAGGTTATTTCTTTGTGCCGTCGATTATCGGGGAGATGCACCATATGGCCGACATGCTTGGCAAATACAAGACTTCGGATATGACGATAGAGTATTTCCCTCCATGGCTGCATGATTTCATAAAACGCAACATAGATTTCGACCTGCTGTCGCAGAAACTGACGAGCCAGAATGCCGATGTGCTTGTTGACAAGGCGATGGCTGTGATTCATGGCGGCCTTAATGTTGTTCTTGGCATTATCGGGTGGCTGATTGTGTTTCTGTATGTTATTTTCATAATGCTGGACTATGACCGGCTGATGCGCGGTTTCAGGCTTATGGTGCCGCCGAGGTTCCGCAAAATAGCTTATAAGCTTGGTGGTGATATAAAGGATTCGATGAACCATTATTTCCGTGGCCAGGCGCTGATTTCGTGTTGTGTGGCGGTGGTTTATTGCGTAGGGTTCGCTTTGTGCGGTTTGCCGCTGGCGGTTGTCGTAGGCCTGGGTACGGCTGTGCTTTTCATGATTCCTTATTGCCAGTATATTTCCATAATCCCTGTTACGATACTCTGTCTGGTTGATACGGCCAACAGCGGAGGGAGTTTCTGGCGTATGTGGTGGGAATGCATGGCTGTGTTCGCCACGGTGCAGGTTGTCGGGGATTTGATTCTGACGCCGCGCATAATGGGTAAAGCCATGGGGCTGAATCCGGCGATTATCCTTTTGTCGTTGTCGATCTGGGGGTCGCTTTTCGGTTTTATAGGCTTGATTATCGCTTTGCCTCTGACCACGTTGCTGCTGTCGTATTATGAGCAGTATGTGATTATGCGTAATGACGACGAGACACCTACGCAACGGCTTGAAGAGGTGAAGGAGATTAAAGAGATGACTGATACACCTTTTGACCAGGAGTGATTCCGTCCGTTTGTGTTAATGGGTGCTCTTTATGTGAATGATGCTTTGCGCCAACGGTCAATCATGGCTTCCATGTCGGCTGGAATCGGCGATGTGAAAAACATTTCCCGGCGCGTTGCGGGGTGGACGAACCCGAGGGTGCGGGCATGAAGAGCCTGGCGCGGGCAGGTGTCGAAACAGTTTTTGACGAACTGGCGGTATTTGGCCGATGTGGTGCCACGTAGGATTTCGTCGCCTCCGTATCTGGCGTCGTTGAGCAGGGGGTGTCCCGAATGCATCATATGGACGCGTATCTGATGGGTGCGACCGGTTTCGAGCACGCATTTCACCACCGACACGTAGTTGAGTTTTTCCACCACTTCATAGTGGGTCACTGCATGTTTGCCGATTTCGCCACCGGCGGGGAAAACCGCCATCTGCAACCGGTCTTTGGGATTGCGGGCTATGTTGCCAACGATTGTGCCGGTGTCGGGCGAGGGTATTCCCCATACCACCGCTATGTATTCGCGTTTGGTTGTTTTGTTGAAGAATTGCTTGCCAAGGTCTGTTTTTGCATCGGGTGTCTTGGCTACCACAAGAAGTCCGGAGGTGTCTTTGTCGATACGGTGCACCAGCCCCATGCGCGGGTCGTTGACATCGTAATCGGTGTTGTTGCGGAAATGCCAGGCCAGGGCGTTGACCAGGGTGCCGGTGTAATTGCCGTGTCCCGGATGCACCACGAGACCAGCCGGTTTGTTTACCACCAGAAGGGTGTCGTCTTCGTAAACGATGTCGAGCGGAATATCTTCGGCTATGACTTCATGCTCGTAGCGAGGGCGATCCATCACTACGGAGATTATGTCGTCGGGCTTTACGCGGTAGTTAGATTTGACGGGTCGCCCGTTGGCAAGGATGCAACCAGCCTCTGCAGCCTGCTGTATGCGGTTGCGTGAGGCGCGTTGCATATGGTCGACGAGGAATTTGTCGACTCTCAACAGTTGCTGGCCTTTGTCGGCAACGAACCTGAAGTGCTCATACATTCCATCTGACAATGGGCTCTGGTCGTCGCCCTCGTCGTAGGTGTCGCAGTCGTAGAGTTCGTCGTCATCGAAAGCGGCTGCGTTTTCTTGCAGATGGTGGTTGCCGGAGCTGTTTCCTGTTATGTTTTCGGTCATGCGTCATTCAATGTTTAGCTCGTCGATGGTTTCGTCGATAGCTAGTGTGTCGGTTACAATGCCTGTCTCCACTGCTTCCTCAAGCCCTGAGCCTACTTCGAGTGTCACTATGGCGGAGATTGGGATCCGGGCGCCGGGCTGGAGTGCCACCCCGTTGAATTTGGCACCCAGTACAAGTCCACGGTATTCGGATATGACCGAAACCTCGCGAATTTCTTTTATGCCTGCGCCTTCAAACATGGATCGGGCCTGGCGGACTGACACGTTGTAGAAATCAGGAACAGTTATGAGTTTTGGAGAGAATGCGACGATTGTGAGGTAGACCGTGCCTCCTTTTTTTATCCTCGCACCTGCAATGGGAGTCTGCTCCACCACGGTGCCCGGACGGCTGTAGTTGTCGAAAACCGAGTCGGAAATAACGGCGCGTAGTCCTGCGAGGTCTACATTGCCTTCGGCGCTTGCGTATGCTTGTCCTTTTACATCGGGAACGACGCGCTCCTGTCCGTGGAATGTCCAGAAATCGAGGAACCACAGCATCATCCATATTAGCAAAGTGGATGCGAGAATGATATAGATAAGGTTCATCAGCACCGGATGGCGCCGACGGAAGTTGGAGGCTTTTTCCATTGTGGATGCATTGTAGGGGCGTGGTGAGGGTGCGTCGTATTCCTCATAGTCTGGCTGTTGACGTAGTTTGGCGGGTCGTTGGGCTGCGCGGTGTTGGCGGGATGGCGGTTCTGCCGGCCGTTGTGCCGTTGTGCCGGGACGGGGAGCGGGTCGGGTTGGTTGTGAGTAGCCGGAGTTGTCATAATCGGTGTAATCACCGTAGCCGGCATCGTACTCATCGTCGTACTCTCCGTCATACCGTTCGTCATAATCATATGGGTCGTTATGCCCGTAATCGTAATCGTCGCGGCGGTCGTAATCGTCGAAATCATCGCTGAAGCCTGATTCATATCCGTGTTGAGGCCTACGGCGGTTGCCCCGAGGGGTGTCGTTATAATCGTAATCGTCGTAATCTTTCATCCTGGTGGTTCCCGTTTTGAGAAGCGTTGTAGCTGCAAAAATACAACTTTTCTGTCAATTGCGAAAGAACCGCATCCTGGAGTGGCTGTGTGTTGGGGCATAGGCGCTTTGTCGCGACTGTCTCTAAATGGGCTACGATGCTGGTTTTAACAAATATTTGGTGGTGGCGGGGAGGGGTTTGGAGGATTTTTATTAACTTTGTGGCTTGAAATCAAATGGCCTGATTGGGGCATCGGTGGTTCGTCGTTGACATTCTTCCGGAGTTTCAGAGGGTGTTTTCAATTCAAGACTATGCGTAGCAATATTTTAAGTCGGGTGCTTATGATGGTGGCATGTCTGGTTCTGTTTGCTTCATGCGGAGAGTATCAGAAAGCATTGAAGAGTCCCGACCCCAATTATAAGTTTGATTTTGCCAAGCGGGCGTTTGAACAGAAACGCTATGTTCAGGCTTACACTCTTCTGAAGGATGTTGTGACCCAGCTAAAGGGGTCGGATAAGGCTGAGGAATCTATGTATCTTCTCGGTCTTAGCCATTATGAGAATAAAGAGTATCCTGATGCGGCGGCATATTTCAAGGCGTATTACCAGCGTTATCCTAAAGGGAAATATGCCGAACTTGCCCGTTATTATGCCGGATATGCCTATTATCTTGATTCTCCGGAGGCGCAGCTTGACCAGTCGGAGACTGTGAAGGCGATTGAGGAGCTGCAAGGTTTTTTGGACTACTTTCCTCGCTCCGACAAAGTCACTTTGGCGCAGAATGCTATTTTTGAGCTTCAGGATAAGTTGACGCTCAAGGAATTGCAGAATGCCCAGTTGTATTACAATCTGGGGACTTATATGGGTAATAACTATGAGAGCGCCATTATCACAGCAAGAAATGCTATCAAGGAGTATCCCTATTCAAAATATAAAGAGGAATTGGAAATGCTTGTGTTGAAATCGCGTTATCAAGAGGCTAATCTTTCGGTTGATGAGCGTAAGGCAGAGCGTTTCCGCGATGTTATCGATGAATATTACAGCTTCATCAACAACTATCCCGACTCTCCCCGCCGCCAGGAGGCCGATAACATCTTTAAAATAGCCCAGCGTTATGCCGGGGAGTGAGTAATGCGAAAAAAATAACGACATAATAAGACATCAGAAGATTATGGACTACAAAAAGACTAATGCCCCGCTGAATACCGTCACACGCGACATGATGGATCTCTGCAAAGATACAGGCAACGTCTATGAAACGGTGAGCATCATTGCCAAGCGAGCCAATCAGATTGCCGGCGAGATGAAACACGACCTTGACAAGAAGCTGCAGGAATTCGCTTCGCTCAATGATAACCTTGAGGAGATTTCGGAGAACCGTGAGCAGATTGAAATCTCACGCTATTATGAGAAGCTCCCGAAGCCTACGTTGATTGCAGCCCAGGAGTATGTTGAGGGGAAAATCCATTTCCGCAATCCTGCCAAAGACAAAATGGGTCTCGACGACTGATTGCCTGTAGGGCATCTTTGACCGTATCGATACGTAACGCCGCCGCATCTGAATCATATGGTTCAGATGCGGCTGTTGTTGTGTGGCTTTGGATGAAGGGCTTTCCCGGTATTATGCCATATTGAGAAAGTTTATGAAAAATAACAGCACCGATGCGGATGTGCAAGGGTGCTGTAACGGTTGGTTGAAAGGCGTTTTTATTTGACTCTTTTCAAGTCATACGAGCCGTTTCCACTGTCTGTCAAGGTCATTGTGTCACCTTTAATGAAACCTGTGATATTGTAACCATCGAATTTTACGTTGAAATTGCCCGTTGATGAATCGTAAACATATGTGCATACCTCGCTATAGGAGTTGGCGGGTGAATTAGACGGATAGACCGTCACTGCACACTTGGAATCGTTTTTAATTTCCACCTTGGTGAAATAGTCTGTGTGGGGATTTATCCCTTCCCATACTGAGCCGATGAGGTCTTCGGTTTTTTGGGGCTCGTCTTTGTCGTCGTCGCTGCATGACGCGAAGCCGACACACGCAATTGCTGCAATGATTGCGAATGCAAGAAATTTTAATTTCTTCATTTTTGTTGATTTATTGTGTTTCTCATCCTCCATTGAAACGGTTCGTATTATTATACATAGAAAAGGTGTGAGGATTGTATCTTGTCTTATCCTAAAGTCAGGTCTTCGCATTACCTTTCAGCATGGATAAAACAATAGCCCCACACCGATATTGCTATATAATCTGCCTTTCACGACAGGATATAAGCAACCGATGCAGGTGCTATTGCCAATCTCATCTTCATGCTGAATATCAAAGTTGCGAAGTTTGACTTTAGAAGATAAAATTTCAATAACACCTTTTTATAAAGTTGTTGATTCCGTCGGCCAACTCTATGACACCGGAATCAAGTGCAAATTTACGAAAAAATGTTATTGGTGGGGCTGTGCCGGGTGATGTTATTCAGCATCCGGCTTGCTTTTTCGTAAAACCCGACTATAATAGGCCCCACGTATAACCTTATAATAAGCCTCACTCCAGTAGAGAAGGGTGTAAATGAAAAGGCGGTGTGTCAAAATGCAATATTTTGACACACCGCCTACTATAGGTTGTGAGGGGGGATTAGCGCTCTATGGTCTGGGTGCGGTCGGGGCCGACTGAGACGATGGCGATTGGGGTGGCGAGTTGCTTTTCGAGGAATGCGATGTAGTCGTTGAATTCCTTGGGGAACTGGCTTTCAGAGGTCATTGCCGACATGGGGGTCTGCCATCCGGGCAACTCAACATAAACCGGCTCTATTTTGTCGGAATCTATAGAGTAGGGGAAACGGTCGGTTTCTTTGCCGTTGATTTTATATGCCACGCAGGCTTTGATTGTCGGGAAGCCGTCGAGAACGTCGCTCTTCATCATTATGAGTTTGGTGACACCGTTAATCATTATGGCGTAGCGAAGGGCAACCAGGTCAATCCATCCGCAACGGCGTTCACGTCCGGTCACGGCTCCGTATTCGTGGCCGAGATCACGAATCTGCTTGCCGGTCTCATCGAATAGTTCTGTGGGGAAGGGGCCGCTGCCTACGCGGGTGCAATATGCTTTGAATATGCCGAAAACGTCGCCGATTTTGTTGGGGGCGATGCCGAGGCCTGTGCAGGCTCCTGCACAGACGGTGTTCGACGAGGTTACAAAAGGATAGGATCCGAAGTCTACGTCGAGCATTGTGCCTTGCGCGCCTTCACACAGCACGCTTTTGCCTTGGGCGAGAGCATCGTTTACGGCGTATTCTCCGTCAACGATTTCATATTCTTTCAGATACTCGATTGCTTTCATCCATCGCTCTTCGAGCTGGGCGAGTTGTTCTGAATCCGGTGTTGCTCCGAGTGCGGCCAGACGGGTTAAGTGGCGATTGCGGGCTGTAGTGTATTTTTCGCTGAAGTTTTCGGTTATGTCGCCGAGGCGGATGCCGTTGCGTGAGGTTTTATCGGTGTATGTCGGGCCGATACCTTTTCCGGTGGTGCCTATCTTGGCCGCGCCTTTGGCTTGTTCGTTGGCGGCATCGAGCAGGCGGTGGGTGGGAAGGATCAGGTGGGCTTTACGTGAAAGTTTCAGGGAGTGTTTAAGGTCTATGCCCCCTTGGCACAATGCTTCTGCTTCTTCCATGAATAGCACAGGGTCGAGCACTACGCCGTTGCCGATGAGGTTCATTTTCTCGTTTTGGAATACTCCCGAAGGGATTGAGCGGAGCACGTATTTCTTGCCGTCGAATTCGAGGGTGTGTCCGGCGTTGGGGCCTCCTTGGAATCGGGCTACAACATCGTAGCGCGGGGTCAGCACGTCAACTACTTTTCCTTTTCCTTCATCGCCCCATTGCAGGC
Organism: Bacteroidales bacterium; assembly: GCA_910575545.1. GTDB lineage: Bacteria > Bacteroidota > Bacteroidia > Bacteroidales > Muribaculaceae > UBA7173. The sequence goes on along the minus strand of CAJTFH010000022.1, from coordinate 14,813 downwards.
CGAGCAAAACATCAACTTTCATGTCAGTTTTCTGTGGTTTGTTTCCTATTGGTCAGTGATTCTGTGTTTTCTTTTTCTTTGCTGTTGAAGTGGCAGCTTTGCTTTCTTTCTCCTTTTTCAATTTCTTTTGGCAGCGTGAACATATGCCATAGACGTAGAGAGAGAAAAAGTCTGTTTTAAAAGTGGGATAGCGCAGATTGCCGATCAATTCTATGAGGGTGGGGTCTTTTACGGCGCGCACGCGGCCGCAGACGTTGCACACCAAGTGATGGTGGCTCTCGTTTACCCCTTGAGGCACCCGCTCATATTGCGCGGGCTGGTTCCCGAACTGGTGGCGGCGGACAAGGCCTGCCTCTACGAACAGTTGGATGGTGGCATAGACTGTTGACAGGCTCACATGGTAGCCTTCAGCTTCAAGTTTCCTGTGAAGGTCGTCGACATGAAAATGCGCATCCGTGGAGAAAATCTTTTCCAGGATGGCATAACGCTCGGGGGTTCGGCGCATTTTTTTGCCTTTAAGATAGGCTGTAAGCGCCACACGGGCCGGAGTGTAGAGTTTGTCGTCTTTCATCGCCATTCCGTGTGCAAAGATACGTAATATCATCGGGCTTCGCAAATAAGATGATGGTTATCATAGACGTTGAAATACTCTATATCCGGATATAAAAACGGCGCTGCAGTCGCAGCGCCGTTTTGTGGTTATCGGGTCTGGTGGAATCAGATTACACCCTGTTGCATCATTGCGTTGGCAACTTTCATGAAGCCGGCGATGTTGGCGCCTTTCATGTAGTTGAGGTATCCGTCGGCTTCCATGCCGTAGGCTACGCACTGCTCATGGATTGATGCCATAATCTGATGGAGTTTTGCGTCGACTTCTTCTGCGCTCCACTGGAGGTGTTCTGCATCCTGGGTCATTTCAAGGCCTGAGCATGCCACACCGCCTGCGTTTACGGCTTTGCCGGGTGCATAGTTGATTTTATTCTCGATAAAGCAGTCGATTGCTTCGGGGGTGCATCCCATGTTTGAAACTTCGGCAACGAGTTTCACTCCGTTTGCCACGAGCTGACGGGCGTCGTCGCCGTTGACTTCGTTTTGGGTTGCGCAGGGAAGTGCGATGTCGACTTTCTGCTCCCAGGGTTTGCGGCCGGGATAGAATGTTGCGTTGGGGTATTTCTTCGCGTAGGGTGCAACGATGTCTTCGCCGGAAGCGCGGAGTTCGAGCATGTAGTTGATTTTTTCACCGCTTACGCCGTCGGGATCGTAGATGTAGCCGTCGGGGCCGGAAATTGTGACAACTTTGGCGCCGAGTTCGTTGGCTTTGATGGTAGCCCCCCATGCAACGTTGCCGAAGCCTGAGATCGCCACTGTTTTGCCTTTAATTGTGTCGTTGATGCGGGCAAGCATGTTTTCAACGAAGTAGAGGGCGCCGAAACCTGTTGCTTCGGGACGGAGGCGAGAACCGCCGAAATCGAATCCTTTGCCGGTGAATGTGCCGGTGTGTTCGTCGACGAGTTTTTTATACATGCCATACATGTAGCCGACTTCGCGGCCGCCTACACCGATATCACCGGCTGGTACATCGCGGTCGGGGCCGAGATTTTTCCAAAGGCCGAGGATGAAGGCCTGGCAGAAGCGCATGATTTCACGGTCGCTCTTTCCGCGGGGTGAGAAGTCGCTGCCGCCTTTTCCGCCACCCATGGGAAGGGTTGTGAGGGCGTTTTTAAAGGTCTGCTCGAAGCCGAGGAATTTCAGGATCGAGAGGTTGACAGATGCGTGGAAACGGATGCCGCCTTTATACGGGCCTATGGCATTGTTGAACTGCACGCGGTAGCCGATATTGTTTTGCACTTCACCTTTGTCGTCAATCCATGTGACGCGGAAGGTTACGATGCGGTCGGGTTCGACCATGCGCTCGATAATGCGGTTTTTCTCAAATTCGGGGTGCTGGTTGTAGACGTCACCCACAGAAAGCAATACTTCGCGGACTGCCTGCAAGTATTCTTTCTCACCCGGATGCTTAGCCTCCAGGGCGCTCATGATATTATTTACATCCATAGCTTTAAAATTGTATGAATTAGGTTGCGGATTTCATGCCATCGTAATGATGACCTTGCAAATGTAATATAATAGTTTCAATAAAAGCCAAAAAAATCGGATTATTTTTTATGTCGTAAATCATACGCGCAGAGCATTGTTGGGCAAAACGATGCTATTGTGGTGGCATTTGTGCCAAAACGATGCATGTTTGTTCGTTTTTCCGCTTTTATGCAGTTGTAATGTGTAAAAAAACGCCCGGAAGAATCCGGGCGTTTTCGTATGTATTATGTCGTCGGGTTATTCGGCTACACCTGCGATTTCGGGGTCGATTATGATGCGTCCGCAGTATTCACACACGATGATTTTTTTGCGAAGTTTGATTTCGAGCTGCTTCTGGGGCGGGATGCGGTTGAAGCATCCTCCGCAGGCGTTACGCTGGATGTAAACCACGCCGAGGCCGTTGCGGGCGTTTTTACGGATGCGTTTGAAGGCGTTGAGGGTGTATGCGTCGATTTTGGGTTCGAGGTCTTTGGCCTGTTGGCGGAGGCGCTCTTCATCCTGGCGTGTTTCAGAAACGATTTCTTCAAGCTCGGCTTTCTTTTCGCCAAGCACGTGCTCGTTGTCGGAAATTTTTTCTTCTGTGGATTTTATCTCGGCGGTCTTGTTTTCAATCTGTCGTGAAAAGTCAACAAGGTGTTTTTCGGCCAACTCGATTTCGAGTGTCTGGAATTCCACTTCTTTTGTCAGGAGGTCGAATTCGCGGTTGTTGCGCACGTTGTCGAGCTGTTCTTTGTAGCGGGCGATTTTATTTTGCGAGTCGGAAATCTTCTCTTTTTCTTGCGAAAGCCTGACTTTCAGCTCCTCGATTTCGGCGGTGAAGTTAGCGATTCGAGTGCGGAGCCCTTCGAGATTGTCTTCAAGGTCTTTCACTTCCAAAGGAAGTTCGCCGCGTATGGTTTTTATGCGGTCGATTTCAGACAGAACTGTCTGAAGTTCGTAAAGCGACCGAAGGCGGCTCTCGACAGAGAGATTTTCGGTTTTGGTTTTATCGTTAGCCATTTGTGCTTACAAATAAATTATAGGATTTTTTTCTTTGTCGGAGTAACAGAGTGCAAAGTTAGGAAATTTTTCTGTTATAACGTCGAAAAAAATCTGTTTTGTGCATTGCTCGGTTTCAAAATGACCGGCGTCGATGAGCAGGATTGAATTTGCATGGTCGAGAAACTGGTTTAGCTTGCAATCTGCTGTGACGTAGGCCTGCGCTCCGGCGGCTATGGCCTGCGGCACGAATTCGCCCGCCGCTCCTCCGCAGAGGGCCACGCGTGAAATCATGATTCCTGTGGCGGGGCGCGACATGCGCAGACATGGGCATTGGAATGCCTCTTTTACGTTTGTTGCGAATGTTTCGGGTGTTATCGGTGTGGGGAGGTCGCCTATGACTCCCAAGCCGGTGTGTGCTCCTGGAGCTGATGGCACGAGCACGGTTGTGTCTTTTAGTCCGAGTTTTTCAGCCATGCGCCAAGATACGCCTCCGGTGGTGGAATCTGTGGCGGTGTGTGATGAATAGATGGTGATTCCTTTAAGTATGGCGCGTATAAGAACCCGTTCCGGACGGTTTGACCCTGTTACGCTTTTCAGCCCGCGGAACAGCAGTGGGTGGTGTGAGATAATCAGGTTGTATCCTTTGTCGGCTGCTTCATCGATTATTTCTTCAGTGACATCGACGCATAGCAGCGCTCCGGTGGCTTTGGCATCGGGATTGCCGACCTGGTAGCCGGTGTTGTCGTAGCTTTCCTGGAGACTGGGCGGGGCGAAGGCTTCTATGGCGGAGATGATATCGCGTATTTTCATGTGTGGTAAGTAGGAAAAGTAACCGCCCCTCGGGTCAGGGCTGAGGGGCGGTGATTATAGAAATCAATCTTTGAGGTCGAGGGATAGCGACAGTTCGTCGAGTTGTCTGGGGTCGAGCGGCGCCGGGGCTTCGAGCATGACGTCGCGGCCAGAGTTGTTTTTGGGGAATGCGATGCAGTCGCGGATTGAGTCGAGGCCGGCGAATAGCGATACCCATCGGTCGAGGCCGTAGGCGAGGCCTCCGTGGGGGGGGGCTCCATATTTGAATGCATTCATCAGGAATCCGAATTGTTCCTGTGCTTTTTCGGGGGTGAAGCCGAGGATTTCAAACATCTTGGCCTGAAGGGCTGCATCGTGGATACGGATTGAACCGCCACCGACCTCTACGCCATTGACAACCATGTCGTAGGCGTCGGCACGCACTTCTTCGGGCTTTGTGTCGAGAAGTGGGATGTCTTCATCTTTGGGGTGTGTGAAGGGATGGTGCATGGCCATGAGGCGCTGCTCTTCGTCGCTCCATTCGAACATTGGGAAGTCGACCACCCACAGGCATGCGAATTTGTTTTTGTCGCGCAGGCCCAGGCGGGAACCCATTTCAAGGCGTAGTTCGCAGAGTTGTTTGCGTGTTTTCATCGCGTCGTCGCCGCTGAGGATGAGGATTAGGTCGCCGGGCTGTGCGCCGAATGCTTCCTTCATTTTCTGCAGGGTCTCCTGGGAATAGAATTTGTCGACAGATGATTTGACAGTTCCGTCGGCTTCAACGCGGGCATATACCATTCCTTTGGCGCCTATCTGCGGGCGTTTTACGAATTCGGTGAGCTGGTCGAGCTGTTTGCGGGTGTAGTTGGCTGCGCCTTTCGCACAGATGCCTCCGATGTAGGCGGCGTTGTCGAATACGGTGAAGCCTGAGCCTTTCATTATATCCATCAGTTCGACAAATTTCATGTCGAAGCGCAGGTCGGGTTTGTCGGAGCCGTAATATTTCATTGCGTCGGCCCAAGGCATACGTTGGAACGGTTCGGTCAGTTCAACTCCACGCAGCTCTTTGAACAGGTGCCTGGCCATACCTTCGAAGAGGTTTATGACGTCGTCCTGGTCAACGAAGCTCATTTCACAGTCGATTTGTGTGAATTCGGGCTGGCGGTCGGCGCGGAGGTCTTCGTCGCGGAAACATTTCACAATCTGGAAGTAGCGATCCATGCCTGAAACCATCAAGAGCTGCTTGAGGGTCTGGGGCGATTGTGGCAGGGCATAGAAGCATCCTGGGTTCATGCGCGATGGCACAACGAAGTCGCGGGCGCCTTCGGGCGTGGATCCGACCAGCATGGGGGTCTCGATTTCGAGGAATCCTTTTGAATCGAGATAGCGGCGTGTCTCCATTGTCATGCGGTGGCGCAGCTCGAGGTTGCGGCGCACGGGGTTGCGGCGCAGGTCGAGATAACGGAATTTCATGCGCAAGTCGTCGCCTCCGTCGGTGTCGTCTTCGATTGTGAATGGCGGCACTTCCGAGGGGTTGAGCACTGTCAGGCCGGAAGCGATTATTTCAATGTCGCCTGTGGGGAGGTTGGCGTTTTTCGCCGAGCGCTCGGCTACTGTGCCTGTGACTTGCGCCACAAATTCGCGGCCGAGGTGGTTGGCCTGCTCGCAGAGGGCGGCGTCGGTGTCGTTATTGAAAACTATTTGGGTGATTCCATATCGGTCGCGCAGGTCGAGGAAGGTCATGCCTCCCATTTTGCGCACCCGTTGCACCCATCCTGCCAAGGTGACCTCTTTGCCACTGTCGGCCAAACGGAGCTCACCGCATGTGTTGGTTCTATACATCGCTGTTATAAGGTTGTTTTATTTTCTGGATGCAAAGTTAGAATTTTTTTCCGAGACTTAGGTGAATTAAAGTGGCACGTATAAGGGGTGATGCATGAATTAATAAAGGTTTCGTGCTGATAATTCATGGGCTAGATGCTATGGGCTATTTTTTTCGTCGGATTTTCTTGCTATATTTGCGGAAAACAAACCTGTGCGTTAATTGCAAATATTGCATTATGTGTAGTATTTGCATGAGGATAAAACATATTTGCAAGAATTTAAATCTGAATCCATGGAGAGAATGATTGAGTGTGTGCCCAATTTCAGCGAGGGGCGCGATATGAGCGTGATTGACCGTATAGTAGATTCAATAAAAGGGGTCGAGGGGGTCAAGGTGCTTGATGTTGATCCCGGGGAAGCGACCAACCGCACGGTTGTGACCTTTGTCGGTGCTCCTGAGGCGGTGGTTGAAGCTGCTTTCAGATGCGTTGGCAAGGCGGCTGAGCTGATTGACATGCGCCATCACACGGGTGCTCATCCGCGCATCGGTGCCACGGATGTGCTGCCGCTTATTCCGGTGTCGGGCGTTACATTGGAAGAATGTGCCGCGATGGCGCGGACGCTGGCTGAAAGGATTGCAGAGGAACATGGTGTGCCGACATATTGCTATGAGGCGGCAGCATTCAAGCCGGAGCGGAAGAATCTGGCCGTTTGCCGGAAGGGGGAGTATGAGGGGCTTGCCGAGAGGGCTGACAAGGAGGGTGAAGCTCCAGATTTCGGGGCTCGTCCGTTTGATGAGGCGATGGCCCGCAGCGGGGCTACGGTGGTAGGCGCCCGCGATTTCCTTATTGCTGTGAATTTTAATCTGAATACGACTTCTACCCGCCGTGCGAATGCGATTGCATTTGATGTCAGGGAGAAGGGGCGCCCGATGCGCCAGGGGCCTAAGGTGACTGACAAGCCTGTGATTGATGAAAATGGCAAACAGGTGATGATTCCGGGCACGTTGAAGGGTACGAAGGCTATCGGTTGGTTTATCGACGAATATGGTATTGCGCAGGTGTCGATGAATATTACGGATATAAATGCGACACCTCTGCATAGGGCATTCGATGAAGTCTGCCGCGCCGCCAATGATAGGGGCGTCAGGGTTACAGGTACTGAGATTGTTGGACTTGTGCCGCGACGCACATTACTTGAGGCCGGTAAATATTTTCTGAAAAAGCAGCAACGGTCGACTGGCCTGAGTGATGAAGAAATTATCGCAATGGCAGTGCGCACCATGGGGCTTGATGAATTGAAGCCGTTTGTGGTTGAGGAAAAGGTTATTGAAGACCTTGTTGCGCCGAAACATGACAAACGGCTGGTTGACATGACATGCCGAGGTTTCGCGCTGGAGACGGCAAGTGAGTCGCCAGCTCCCGGAGGAGGCTCTATTTCTGCCTATATGGGTGCTTTGGCGGCAGCTTTGGGCACGATGGTGGGCAACCTTTCGTCGCATAAGCCCGGATGGGATGACCGCTGGGAGGAATTCAGTGACTATGCTGAAGAAGGGCAGAGGCATGTGAAGGAGCTATTGGCGCTGGTTGATGAGGATACGGCGGCTTTCAATCGCATTATGGATGCGTTCAAGCTGCCGAAGGGTACTCCGGAAGAGAAGGCGGCGCGGAGCGAAGCAATCCAGGCGGCCACCCTTTATGCCACACAGGTGCCTCTTCGCACCATGAAAGCGGCAGCTGCTGTTATGCCGCTTGTGAAAGCCATGGCTGAAAAGGGGAATCCGAATTCGGTGAGTGATGCCGGAGTGGGAGCTTTGGCGGCACGCAGTGCTGTTCTGGGTGCGTATCTCAATGTGAAAATCAATGCTGCAGGTCTTAAAGACCGTTCATTGGCGGATGGGATACTGGCAGAAGCTGCGGGGATTGCCGCGAAAGCACAGGCCGAAGAGAATGATGTGCTTGAAACGGTTGAAAAAGTGATTAACGGATAATCTGACAAGATATGACACCTGAAGAGTTTAAACAAGATATTATCAACGGTATACCGGCAGAGCTGCCTCAGCCGCAACCATATGATCAGGAGGTTAACCATGCCCCGCGGCGCAAAGAGATTCTGACGCGGGCGGAAAAAGAGCTGGCGTTGAAAAACGCATTACGCTATTTTGAACCGCGTCACCACAAGGTGCTGGCTAAGGAGTTTGCTGATGAGCTGAAGAGGTACGGAAGGATATATATGTACCGGTTCCGTCCGACATATGAGATGAAGGCCCGCCATATCGACGAATATCCTGCCAGAAGCCGTAAGGCTGCCGCCATTATGATGATGATCCAGAATAATCTCGATCCGCGTGTGGCGCAGCATCCCCATGAATTGATAACCTATGGGGGGAACGGGGCTGTTTTCCAGAACTGGGCGCAATACAGGCTGGTGATGCAATATCTGTCGCAGATGACCGACGAGCAGACGCTGGTGATGTATTCGGGGCATCCTCTGGGGCTGTTCCCTTCGCATGAAAAGGCGCCGAGGGTTGTTGTGACCAACGGTATGGTGATTCCGAATTATTCAAAGGCTGATGACTGGGAGCGGATGAATGCCATGGGTGTGAGCCAGTATGGTCAGATGACGGCTGGATCATACATGTATATAGGGCCGCAGGGGATTGTGCATGGAACAACGATTACAGTTTTGAATGCGGCCCGCAAACGTCTCGGCTCTGGGCGCGACAGTATCCACGGGATGCTGTTTGTTACGGCGGGGCTCGGTGGCATGTCCGGCGCTCAACCTAAGGCCGGAAATATTGCCGGAGTGGTGAGCATCACTGCGGAAATCAATCCGAAAGCGGTTGCGAAACGTCATGCCCAGGGGTGGGTTGATGAAGTCCACAATGACCTTGATGAGCTGATTCCACGTGCACTCAAGGCGATGAAAAACGGTGAGACGGTTTCGATGGCATATCAAGGCAATGTTGTTGATTTGTGGGAGCGCCTTGCGGCTGAGGATGTGGCCGTAGACCTTGGAAGTGACCAGACGTCGCTTCATAATCCGTGGGCTGGTGGCTATTATCCTGTGGGACTTACCTATGAGGAGTCTCAGAAGATGATGGCCGACCATCCGGAACTGTTTAAAGAGAAAGTCCAGGAATCGCTACGACGTCAGGTGGCTGCTATAAATAAGTTGACTTCAAAAGGGATGTATTTCTTCGATTATGGGAATGCTTTCCTTCTGGAAGCATCAAGGGCTGGTGCAGATGTTATGAAGACGGATGGTACGTTCTGTTATCCTTCGTATGTTCAGGATATTATGGGGCCGCTGTTTTTCGATTACGGTTTCGGGCCGTTCCGGTGGGTGTGCACGTCGGGTAATCCTGACGACCTGGCTGTGACCGACCGTCTGGCGGCAGAGGTTCTGGAGGAGATGCTCAAAGATGCTCCTGATGATATAAAAGGGCAGCTTGAGGATAACCTGCATTGGATAAGGAAAGCTGAAGAAAACAAGCTTGTTGTGGGTTCGCAGGCGCGAATCCTGTATGCCGACAGCGAGGGGCGCACCAAGATTGCGAAGGCTTTTAATGATGCTATTGCAAGAGGTGAGATTTCCGCACCCGTTGTGCTCGGACGTGACCACCACGATGTGTCGGGTACGGATTCTCCATATCGTGAAACATCGAATATTTATGACGGATCGAGTTTCACTGCAGATATGGCCGTGCAAAACGTTATTGGAGATTCTTTCCGTGGAGCTACCTGGGTGTCAATCCATAATGGCGGCGGAGTCGGCTGGGGAGAGGTTATAAACGGTGGGTTCGGCATGGTCATAGATGGAAGCGAACAGTCGACCAAGGCTATTGAAAGTATGTTGCTGTGGGATGTTAACAACGGTATCGCCCGCCGCTCGTGGGCACGCAACAATGGTGCCATCGACGCTATTAAACGGGAAATGGAGCGTACTCCGGGGCTGAAGGTTACATTGCCCAATTTTGCCGATGAGGCGCTGGTTAAGGATGCCATCGGTTGAATCCGAATCCTATACCGGATATTTTACAATAATATAAGAATCAAAAAAAGATATGGAAATCCATCATATAAGTTCTGAATGGTTGAGCATCAGCCGGGTTGAAGAAATATTGGAAAGGGGGATGCGCCTTGCTCTCAGCAATGATGCACGCCAGAGGATTACGGTATGCCGTGAGTATCTTGATAAAAAAATGGCCACCCAAAAGGAACCAATCTATGGCATTACTACCGGATTCGGGTCGTTATGCAATATCTCGATTGATGCCGACCAGCTGTCGCAGTTGCAGAAGAACCTGGTTATGTCGCATTCATGCAGCATAGGGGAAAGAGTGCCTGCCGAGATTGTCAGATTGATGTTGCTGACAAAAATACAGTCGCTTAGTTATGGTTATTCCGGGGTGCAGCTTGAAACGGTTGAGCGGCTTGTGGAATTCTATAATGAGGGGATTCTTCCGCTGGTGTATCAGCAGGGCTCGCTTGGGGCTTCAGGCGACCTTGCTCCTTTGGCCAATCTGTCGTTGCCGCTTCTGGGGCTTGGTGAGGTTGAGTGGAACGGAGAGATAATGTCATCTGCGCGTATGCTTGAGAAGCTTGGTCATGAGCCTATAACCTTGCAGTCGAAAGAGGGACTGGCATTGCTCAACGGCACCCAGTTCATGTCGAGCTATGGTGTGTGGTGCGTAATCCAGGCTAGGAAACTCAGCCGGTGGGCCGACAAAATCGGAGCGCTGTCGCTTGATGCATTTGACGGACGTATTGAACCGTTCATGCCTCAGATTCAGGACGTGAGACCGCATATGGGACAGAAACTCACGGGTAAAGCCGTGATGGACTATCTCGATGGAAGTGAAATCCTTGCACAACCGAAGAAACATGTGCAGGATCCATATTCGTTCCGATGCATTCCGCAAGTGCACGGGGCAGCTAAAGATACGCTCGATTATGTTGGGAAAGTGTTGGAAACGGAGATTAACAGCGTGACTGACAATCCCACCGTTTTTGTTGATGATGACCTGGTTATTTCGGCGGGGAATTTCCATGGCGAACCGATTGCTTTGCCGATGGATTTTCTTGCAGTTGCTTTGTCGGAGCTGGCTAACATCTCGGAGCGCAGGACATTTAAACTGATTGCAGGGGTGAGGGGACTGCCGTCGTTCCTTGTGGCTAAGCCGGGGGTTAACAGTGGTTTTATGATTCCACAGTATGCTGCGGCATCGGTTGTCAGCCAGAACAAAGGGCTGTGCTGGCCGGCATCGTGTGATTCCATTCCATCGTCGCAGGGTCAGGAAGACCATGTGTCGATGGGGTCGAATGCCGCCACGAAACTCTACAGGGTTGTAGAAAATACCCGACGTGTGCTGGCGATAGAGCTGTTTAACGCTGCCCAGGCGCTTGAGTTCCGTCGTCCGATGAAGTCGTCGGAACAGATTGAGGATATGGTTGCCGAGTACCGTAAGATAGTGCCGTTTGTTGAGAATGACACGGTTATGTATCCCTATATCAATGCATCGGTTGAATTTATTAAAACCCAGAAGATATGAAATTGCTGACCAATATCGGCTGTCTGGCCGGTTTGGAAGATAAGCCTGCCGGTTGCAAGCGGGGGGATGATATGAATTGCCTCAATCGTCTTGACGATGCGTGGCTTTTGATTGACGGCCAGAAGTTTGCCGCTTTCGGTTCGATGGCATCGCTTGATTCTGCCCTAAACGGTTGTTTAGGAGATGCCGTTATTGAGGAACGGATAGATATGAAGGGGGGATGGGTTTTCCCGTCGTTTTGCGATTCGCATACCCATATCATATATGCCGGAAACAGGGCTGGTGAATTTCTCGACAAGATCAACGGTCTGAGTTATGAGGAAATCGCGCGCCGTGGAGGTGGTATACTGAATTCGGCCGATCTGCTCAACAGAACAGATGAAGATGAGCTTTACCGTCAGGCGATGGAGCGTGTCGGAGAGATGATTGCCAAAGGGACCGGCAGCCTTGAAATCAAAAGCGGTTATGGTCTGACACTGGAAGGCGAATTGAAGATGCTACGTGTTGCGCGGCGTATTAAGGAGTCTGTGCCGATGGAGGTTAAAACAACTTTTTTGGGTGCACATGCTGTTGGGCGGGCATATCAAGGACGTCAGGGCGATTATGTCGAAATGGTTTGCACGGAAATGATTCCGGAAGTTGGGTGCCAGGGCTTGGCTGATTTTGTTGATGTGTTTTGTGATGAGGGTTTCTTCACCCCTGTCGAGACCGGTAAGATACTTGAGGCCGCTGCAATCTGGGGCATGAAACCAAAGATACATGCCAATGAATTGGCTGTGTCTGGCGGCGTGCAGGTAGGTGTCGAGATGGGGGCTGTGTCGGTTGACCATCTTGAGCGCACCGGGGAGGCGGAAATTGAGGCTCTCAAATCGTCGTCGACAATCCCCACCATGTTGCCGGGTGCGTCGTTTTTCCTTGGTATGCCATATGGTAATGCCAAAGGTATGATTTCAGCCGGTCTGCCGTTGGCATTGGCTTCGGATTACAATCCGGGATCTTCTCCATCCGGCGATATGCGTTTTGTGGGGTCTCTTGGATGTATCAAGATGAAGCTGACGCCTGAACAGGTTGTGAATGCGACTACCATCAATGGAGCATATGCTATGGGGTTGGGGGATGTGGCAGGTAGCATTACGGTCGGTAAGAAGGCTGACTTTTTTGTGACAGAACCCATTCCGAACCTGGCTTACTTCTACTATGCTTATGCAACCCCTCTCATATCGGAAATATGGCTGAGAGGTGAAAAACTGTGATGAAAAATTGCGATTTGTATCTGTAGTCAAATAATCCTTAAAAGGGCTTTGGAAATTTGGATTTAACGGCAGATAGAGTTACCTTTGTAAGGATGAAATTGACAGGAATGAAAATTCCGATCAGTGCCAAAAATTAGTAACAGAATAGACATAAAATTATGAAAAAGAAATTTATCTGCACCGTGTGTGGCTATGTGCACGAAGGTGATGAAGCTCCTGAAAAGTGCCCTATGTGCGGTGCCCCCCGCAGCAAGTTCAAAGAACTCGATGAGGCAGAGGCCTTGAAATTTGTGACCGAGCATGAAATCGGTGTTGCCAAAGGTTGCGATGAGGAGATGATCAAGGATCTCAATACACACTTCATCGGAGAATGCACCGAGGTTGGTATGTATCTTGCAATGTCGCGTCAGGCTGACCGTGAGGGTTATCCTGAGATTGCAGAAGCATTCAAACGTTATGCTTGGGAAGAGGCAGAACATGCTTCTAAGTTCGCCGAACTTCTTGGTGACTGCGTCTGGGATACAAAAACTAACCTCGAAAAGCGCATGATGGCAGAGGCTGGTGCTAACGCAGACAAAATGCGTATTGCCGCTAATGCAAAGAAAGCCAATCTCGACGCTATTCATGATACTGTGCACGAAATGGCAAAAGACGAGGCTCGTCATGGGCGCGGCTTCAAAGGACTCTTCGACCGTTACTTCGGCAAGTAATATAAGTATGCTTTAAGATTAAAAGAGGGTGTGTCATAATGGCTCATCTGGGTCGTCGCCCGAGGGCTTCGGGTTCGGTCATTGACCTTAGTCAACTCCCTTCACCCTCACCCTCAGGCTCCTACCATCTGAACCATTCTGACAGCACCCTCTCCATCCGGATGCCAAAAAGGCGTTGGTCGAATTTCGACACAGCGCCTTTTTGTGTCTGGACTACGCCTCTGTCTGCCAGTTGTCTTATGTGAAGGTTCGTGCTATGGAGGTTTCCGATGAGTGCTACCATGATTTTTTCTATGACATGAAGCCCGGTTAATTATGGTTGTTGCAGATGTTGTGTTTTTAGATGTCATTAGGATTAGTGGCATTCATGTAGATGTCTTTTATGACCATGCCGGCCAGCGTCATGCCGAATATGGCGGTTATGTGGCATAGAGAACCGTTGGTCGATACCTTGTTGAACGTCATTGGAGACTCGGAGGCTGTTTCGGTGACTGCTGTGCCGCGGTTTGGAAGCAGTTCATCGGAATATACACATTGGAATTTGCGGGATGGGTGCAATCCTGTTTTTTTGAAACGTCGCCGCAGCGCTGCGGCAAGTCTGCATCCTGTGACAGAATGGAACCCACCGGTGTGTATGCGCGTGGGGTCTATTTTGAGGGCAGCTCCCATAGAGGAATAAAATTTGGCTCCTCGCGTGCGCGTAGCATTAATGATAAGCAGATGTTTGTCGGCTAATGAGTCGATAGCGTCTATAATATAGTCGTAGTTGCCGAGGTTGAACTGTTCTGCAGTCGAAGCGGTGTAGAGAGTGTTGATGGTGGTTATGTTTGCATTAGGATTGATTGTAAGGAGGTGGTTGCGCATCGCCTCTGCTTTGGGGGCTCCGATGGTGAGGGTGGTTGCAGGAACCTGCCGGTTGATGTTGGATTGCGCAATCTTATCGGCATCGACTAAGGTCAGGTTGGTGATGCCGGTGCGTATGAGGGCCTCTGCAGTCCAACTTCCAACGCCACCGATTCCGAATATTATGACTTTTTTTTGAGTCAAGAGGTTCATTGCTTCGTTTCCGATAAGTAATTCCGTCCGGTTGAATATGGCGTTTTGCGATTTTTCCATAGATTTTTTGTACATAAGAGATACTTGGGTGGTGGATTTTGATGCGAAGTTACAAAAAAATATGGCTGCATGTCGGGGATGGACTTTGAAGATTGTCTGTTTTCCGGCTCATTTTATGAATCTGATTGCGTTTGGGCGGCATTCGGACATGTCGGCTTATATGTTGTCCTGATAGAGTGAATAAGGGGTGATTTCGGGGTGTTTTTAGTGAATGGATGTTAAAAAGCTGTCATAGGGCATGGTTTTTCGGAATATTTTTGCCGGAAAATTTGGAGGTTGTCGGGGAAAGGTGTAATTTTGCACTCGCTTTCGGGGACGGAGGTCCCTCAGCTGCGGCTCCTGTTTGGGGTGCCGCGCCGGAAGCGCCCCGGCCTTGACCGGCCGGGAGGCCTTGAAAAAAAAGTTGCCTGAAAATTTGGCGGAATGGAAAACAATCCGTAACTTTGCAACGTTTTTCGCCGCAGCCCCCTGGGGCGGGCGTCAAGGAGG
>CAJTFH010000021.1 GCA_910575545.1 Bacteroidales bacterium | reverse complement strand
CCGAGGCCTCCGGAGCGCCTCCCGAACCGTCACTGTTTGACTGAGGGGGCTTGTAAAGTAAAAAAGAAGACTCGAACACCGTAAAATCAGCGTTCGAGCCATACTTTATTGCGCTATTTGAGTTTTATCGGACAGCAATAAAAAACATATTATTGCGGGTATGCTGGCCGCAGGTGCCTGTGGGGTCTGCATGTCAGCCACAGAAGCGCAAGGGGGATATCCCATCGACCCTGTGCCGTTCACCTCGGTTAAAGTGACAGACGAATTCTGGGGGCATCGGCTGAAAGCGAGCCGCGAGGTGACAATACCATTGGCTTTCAGCAAATGCGAAGAGACGGGGCGTTACACCAATTTTGTCAAGGCTGCGAATCCGTCCGACACAATACGTGTCGAAGGCTTTTCATTCGATGATACGGATGTATATAAGACAATCGAAGGTGCAAGCTATCTCCTGCAGACCTATCCCGACAAGAAACTTGAGGGTTATATCGACAGTGTGCTCACCATTGTGGCTGCCGCCCAGGAACCTGACGGATATCTTTACACAAGCCGCACGATGAATCCCTTGCATCCCCACGATTGGGCCGGCACAAAACGTTGGGAGAAAGTTGAGGAGCTGAGCCATGAGTTCTATAATCTAGGCCACATGGTTGAGGCCGCCGCAGCCCATTACCAAGCCACTGGCAAACGGAATTTTCTCGACATCGCGATAAGATATGCCGATTGTGTGTGCCGTGAAATAGGCGATGGCGATAATCAGCTCGTGAGAGTTCCGGGCCACCAGATTGCAGAGATGGCGTTGGCCAAACTGTCTATCGTAACAGGCGACAGGAAATATCTCGACCAGGCTAAATTCTTCCTTGACACGCGAGGATACACATCGCGCACCGACAAATACAGCCAGGCCCACAAACCGGTGGTCGGGCAGGATGAGGCTGTGGGGCATGCTGTCCGCGCCGTGTATATGTATGCCGGGATGGCCGATGTGGCAGCTCTTACCGGAGATTCAGCCTATATCAAGGCGATTGACAACATATGGGATAATATCGTCGGTAAGAAATATTATATCACCGGCGGCATCGGGGCAAGGCATGACGGGGAGGCTTTCGGAGAAAACTATGAACTTCCCAACATGTCGGCATATTGCGAGACGTGTGCCGCAATCGGTAACGTATATGTGAACCACAGACTGTTCCTACTCCACGGAGATGCGAAATACTACGATGTGCTTGAGCGCACGCTCTATAATGGACTGATTTCCGGAGTCTCGATTGACGGCGGCGGATTCTTCTATCCCAACCCGCTCGAATCACATGGACAGCACCAGCGCCAGCCTTGGTTCGGGTGCGCCTGCTGCCCATCTAACATATGCCGTTTCATACCCTCGCTTCCGGGTTATGTCTATGCTGTAAAAGACCGGGATGTGTACGTTAACCTGTTCATGTCTAACAGCGCCACCCTCGATGTGGCAGGGAAGGATGTGGCGCTTACCCAGTCCACCCGTTACCCATGGAACGGAGATGTGACAGTCACCGTCGACAGGAACCAAGCCGGGAGATTCAACATGAAAATCCGCATCCCCGGCTGGGTGCGCGGCGAAGTAGTGCCTTCAGACCTTTACCGCTATTCCGACGGGAAAAGCCTTGGTTATACGGCCAGTGTGAACGGCGTTCCAGCCGATGCCGAATTTCAGAAAGGCTACCTGTCAATCAACCGTAAATGGAAGAAGGGTGATAAGGTGGTGATACATTTCGACATGGAACCCCGCACTGTGCGGGCCAATAACAATGTCGAGGCCGATCTTGGCAAGGTAGCTTTTGAACGCGGCCCGATAGTCTATTGCGCCGAATGGCCGGATAATGATTTCGATGTGTTGAGCGTGCTTGTCAACCAGAATCCGGAAATCGAGGTTACTGACCGCCCCGACTTGCTTAACGGACTGACTGCGTTGGTTACAGATGCACAGACTCTCAGATTCGACGATGACGGGAAACTGGCAGCAAACAATGTGCGCCTGACACTAATCCCCTATTATGCCTGGTGCCACCGTGGTGCCGGCAATATGGCCGTATGGCTCCCGCAGGATCTTATGTCGACCCGGCCGGCTCCCGCCGCCACCCCCACAGTGTTCAAGGTAAATCCGGAACTGCAGCACCAGCTGGTTGACTGTTTCGGGGCGTCGGACGCCTGGAGCATGAGATTCATCGGAGAGATGCCCCCTCATGTGCAGAACGGTGTCGCCAAGCTGCTGTTCAGCCAGGCGGTTGACGAGGATGGCAATCCCGAAGGCATAGGGCTCAGCATATGGCGATTCAACATCGGGGCCGGAAGCGTTGAACAGGCCGACAGCAGCCATATCAACCCGGGAACACGGACAGAATGCTTCCTCAATCCCGACGGTACATACAACTGGAACAAACAGGCAGGGCAGCGCAGCTTCCTAAGGCTTGCAAAGGAGTATGGTGTGCCATATCTTCTCGGCTTTCTTAATTCCCCTCCTGTGTATTACACCAAAAACGGCCTTGCCACAAACACCGGAAGAGGCCACACATATAATCTTAAAGAAGACCGGTATGACGACTTCGCGAGTTTCATGGCAGAGGTAACCATTGGCTTAAAAGAGCGTGACGGCGTGGAACTTGACTACATATCACCTGTGAACGAGCCCGACGGGCACTGGAACTGGCAGGGTCCCAAGCAGGAAGGCACCCCTGCAACAAAAAGCGAGATTGCACGGCTTGCCCGTGTGCTTGACAAAGAACTGCAGTCGCGCAGCCTTTCCACCCGGATAATAACGCCGGAATCTTCCGACTACCGCTGCATGATGTCGACCCATGAGACAGGCGCCGACCGTGGCTATGAGATACAGTCGTTCTTTTCCCCTGACAGCGCCGACACCTATATCGGCAATCTTAAAAACCATCCGAGGCTTATGGCCGGCCACAGCTATTGGACAAACACCCCGGTGGAGTATATGAGGGAATGCCGCGAGGCTCTGCGCGACACCCTGAAAAAGTATGATGTCGGACTCTGGCAGAGTGAGGTCTGCATTATGGGCAATGATGAGGAAATCGGTGGCGGCGCAGGCTATGACCGGACTATGAAAACCGCCCTGTATGTTGCACGCATGATTCATCACGACCTCGTTTATGCCGATGCCAGGAGCTGGCAGTGGTGGCGTGGTGTAGGAGGAGATTATAAAGACGGACTCCTATTCCAATATCGAGAACCAGAGGCCGGGAGCGACACCATAGTCGATTCCAAACTATTATGGGCGCTCGGCAACTACAGCCGTTTTATCCGGCCCGGGGCCGTGCGTCTGGATGTCAGCCGTAAAGGATCGGTCGGCCCAGATAGCGCCACCGACCCATACGGTTTGATGTGTTCAGCTTATCTGAATGCAGATAACCGCTATGCCATAGTCATAATCAACTATGGGGGAACCGACAAGACGGTTGCCATTGAAGGGCTGGAGCCATCGATGTGGAATATATACCGGACCACTGACAATGCAAACGAATCGCTCGCTTTGGCTGGCAGCCAAAGCGATTTGAAGAAAATCGGCATTCAGGCACGTTCAATAACAACTATCGTAAGCAACGGATCGTAGCATAAATTCAAGAACCAATTGCAACAGATAGCAGCCGTTGATTACCATTTATTCAAGAGATTGTCTGATAGCGTGTTTGAATTTAAATAAAATAAATATTCAGAGGATTTTTGGAGGGTTTTTCGCAAGTTGCGGAGGGAGAGATGCGGGCATCGTGACAGACAAAACTCAGCGAAAAGCACCCAAAAAAGACCTCAAGTTATATTTGAAATGATTCATATCTCCTTGCCATTAATCAAATAACCCATCTAGAGATTAGAGCCCGTTCACCCATCCGCCCGAAATCAAAAAAAAATCGGCCTCCCCGCAAAGCGGAAAAGCCGGTTTTATCGTGCTGTTAATTTTTTTGTGCTGTTATAGCTTGTCGGCTGAAATTATTCAGCAACGGCAGCAGCAGCTTCTTCTACAACAACAGCAGAATCAGCAACTACAGAGTCGCCTTCTACAGGAGCAGCAACTTCTACAGTTTCCTCAATAACTGCTACAGTGTCAATTGCATCAGCAGCTTCTGCGTTCTCAGCTTTGTTGCCGCAAGAAACCATTGTGAAACCTGCGATAACAGCGAAAGACAAAAATAACTTTTTCATTTTCGTTTTCAGATTAAATAATAAAACAATTTTTTGTGCTTCAAAAACGATGCAAAGGTACTACTTATTTTTGTTCCTCCAAACCTTTTTGAGATTTTTTTTGACCGGAAAATGCCGTAAAACACATTTTGAACCGCATGCAAAATTAAACCTTTCCACAAAACATTACATAACAACACATTATGCCACCCACGCCTTTTTAACATCTCATCCGGGTATTTTAAAATTTTAACACTGGCTCTTCCGGCCCTGAAATTCACCGGAAATTCGTAACTTTGCACCAGGCTTACCGCCCACCAACGAGACCAAGAATGACACCGGCCTCAGCAGACCGCCATAACCGGCCCCGATATTGTCAGGACTAAAGAAACATATAATCACATAAATTAAATTATGAACGCATTTGTTTTTCCCGGCCAGGGAGCACAATTCGTAGGCATGGGCAAAGACCTCTACGACAACAACCCCGCCGCACGCGAACTCTTTGAAAAAGCAAACGAAATCCTCGGATTCCGCATCACCGACCTCATGTTTGAAGGCACTGAAGACGACCTCAAGCAGACCAAAGTGACCCAGCCCGCAGTATTCCTCCACTCCGTAATCCTCGCAAAAACCCTCGGCGACAGCTTCAAGCCCGACATGGTAGCCGGACATTCACTCGGTGAACTCTCAGCCCTCACCGCAGCAGGAGCCCTGAGCTTTGAAGACGGACTGAGGCTCGTCAGCGCACGCGCCCACGCCATGCAGAAAGCCTGCGAAGCCCACCCCTCGACCATGGCAGCCATCATAGCCCTCCCCGACGAAAAAGTCGAAGAAGTGTGCGCAGCCACCCCCGGAGTAGTCGTGGCAGCCAACTACAATTGCCCCGGCCAGATTGTGATTTCAGGTGAAGTAGAAGCAATCAACGCAGCATGCGAAGCCCTCAAGGCCGCAGGCGCAAAACGCGCACTCCCCCTGAAAGTCGGCGGAGCATTCCACTCACCACTGATGGAACCCGCACGCGCCGAACTCGCCCAGGCAATCGAAGCCACCGTATTCCACACCCCCATCTGCCCAGTCTACCAGAACGTAGACGCACAGCCCCATACCGACCCGGCTGAAATAAAAGCCAACCTCGTGGCGCAGCTCACCGCCCCAGTCCGCTGGACCCAGAGCGTGCAGCACATGGTAGCCGACGGCGCAGACCATTTCACCGAACTCGGCCCGGGCAAAGTGCTGCAAGGCCTCGTAGCCAAAATCCACCGCGAAGCCACCGTAGAAGGAAAGCAGTAAACATCCAACACCACAAAAACCACAAAAACCACAACGGTGCCGCATCGCCAGCAAAGGCTGCGGCACCGTTGCTTTTTCACCCCCCGGAGAAAGCCGATTGCCCTAACGCATAACACCCGGAAAATTTGCCGTCTCATCATTAATTGTTATCTTTGCAGCGGAATAACGGCAAAAGAGCTGCGCCACACGGCAACGCACCGGCGCCGGTTCCAAGGAAAAGAGATGCGCCCCGGATTCGTGGCCGACACTCTGCGCCGGACTCTTCACAGCCGGCAAGTCCTTTGCGCGCCAAGCATCTAGCCTCACCAAAGGCAATGCGGGGGAATGGGAGATATATGCATCAGCGCACGCAACAACGCAAAACACAAACCGACAGCACCAATGGAGACACAGGCCACCACACCCCCCGGCACCCCCCAAGAGCAGCAAGGATGGTATGCCCTGAAAATATTCCACAACCGCGCCGTCGCAGCCGAAAAAGACCTGCAGGCAATCGGAGTGGAATGTTACCTCCCACGGGTGGAAGTCATCGTGCAGAGCTCCACCGGCCGGCGGAGCGTCCGCACCCGCCCCGCAATAGCAGGGCTTCTCTTCGTATGCTGCCCCCCGGCCCGGCTAAAAGCCATAAAAGAGGCCATGTCAGGGAAAGCAATGTTCTACCCGTCGCCCGACGGCGCACCCGCCCGCATACCCCCCAGCGAAATGGCAATCTTCCGCCTCGTAACATCATCAGGGGAAAGCGGCCTTGAATACCTCTCCGACAACCAAGGGCGATACACCGTGGGCCAACGCGTGCGCGTGCTCCAAGGCCCGTTCAAAGGCGCCGAAGGCCACATATGCCGCATACGCGGCAACCGCCGACTCGTCGTCTCAATCAACGGCATATGCGCCGTGGCCACATCCTACGTCCCCGCATGTTTCCTCCAGAAACTGCCCGAAGCAACCAAACGCGGAAACCCGCCCGACAAGCCTGAAACAAACAACGGCAATCTTTAAACCTCCAAAAGCACAAACTTTAACCCCACCATCTAACAACTATGCATTGGTATATCGACGGATTCTCAGTGTTCATGGTCAGCGTAATACTGACAGGTATCATCATACCCCAGATACTCCTCATAGCATTCCGTAAAAAACTGTTCGACACCCACGACGAAAGGAAAATCCACACCTCCGCCGTGCCCCGTCTCGGCGGCATCGCCTTCATGCCCGCAATCCTCTTCTCCCTATGCTTCGTCATAGGCATCGACATACTGCTCAGCCGCTCAAACGCAATGGGCATAACCGCCCCGCTGCTGTCGCTGTCAACCCTCGGCGAAAACAGCCAGTGGCTCGTCAGCCTATTCTTCTGCCTCTGCTCACTGCTGATGATTTACCTCGTAGGCCTCGCCGACGACCTCGTAGGCGTGCGCTACCGTGCCAAATTCATAATCCAGATAATGGCCGCCCTGCTCATGGCCGCCGGAAGCATACGCATCGACAACCTCCACGGAATGCTCGGCATCCAGCAGCTGCCATGGCCATTGGCATGGGGGCTCTCTGTGCTGCTCACAATCTACATAACCAACGCCATCAACCTCATCGACGGCATTGACGGCCTGGCATCAGGCCTCTCAGGCGTGGCAATGGCATTCTACGGACTCGCATTCATGTCAGCCCACCAGTGGATCAACGCCCTGATAGCCTTCGCCGCCCTCGGCACCCTCGTGCCATTCTTCTACTACAACGTCTTCGGAAGCGCACGCATGGGAAAGAAAATCTTCATGGGCGACACAGGCTCGCTCACCATCGGCATCATCCTATCCTACCTCGCCATGGAAATGACCCGCATCCCCAACCCTGACATATTCGGCTCCGACATAATGGTCGTAGCCTTCGTGCCCCTGGCCATCCCATGCCTCGACGTAGTGCGCGTCTTCGTCCACCGCATCCTCCGGGGCAAAAACCCCTTCAACCCCGACAAAGTCCACATCCACCACAAACTCCTGGCCATGGGCATCCCCCAGCGCCTCGCAATGATACTCATCGTCACCGCGTCAGCCCTCACCATCGCCATCAACCTCTGGCTCTCATGCCACCTGGGCGCCTTCACCATCCTGATGCTCGACCTCATAACCTGGATAATCTTCAACTGGTGGCTCACCCGCGCCATCCGCGCCCGCCAGCGCCGCCTCCACATCACCGACGGCTACGAGTAACCGCCTCCCCTCCAAAGCCTCTCCCACCAACCTCCGACCCGTCTTCCGACCACCCTTGGCAACCGCTACCGACAACCGCCGAATCGCCAAAAACACCCTGATGCTGTATTTCCGCATGTTCATAACCATGGGCATTGCGCTATACACATCCCGTGTGGTGCTCAACCAGCTCGGGGTTGTTGATTTCGGTGTTTTCAACGTTGTCGGCGGCCTCGTCTCTATGATGGCATTTCTCAACGCCTCCATGAGCCTCGCCTCCCAACGCTATTTCGCATATGACATCGGGTGCGGAAATCAGACCCAATTGCAGAGAACGTTCAGCACAGCCGTCAACGTCCACTTAGTCATAGCCTTAATAAGCATATTGCTGGCAGAGACACTCGGTTTGTGGGTATTCTGGAAATTCCTCGACATACCCGCTGAATCGCGTGGCGCTGCCATATGGGTGTTTCATCTGGCGATATTCCAGATGGCATTAGGCATTATCACCGTGCCGTTCTCATCATTGGCGGTAGCATTTGAAAAAATGTCGTCTTTCGCCTATATAAGCATCCTTGAATCAGTACTTAAACTATCCGTGGCTTTTCTGCTCACATGGATTCTATACAATAAACTGATTCTTTACTCAATACTCCTTGCCTCTGCCACATCCATTATATCAACAACCTGGATAATCTACGATTACCACAAATTCAAGCACTGCCGCTACATACGGCTTTGGGACAAGAGCGTGTTCCGGCAGCTGCTGTCATTCATGGGGTGGCAGACCGTCGGGTCACTTACCTGGATGCTACGCACCCAAGGCATAAATGTAATCCTCAACTCCTTTTTCGGCCCGGTCGTCAACGCTGCCAGGGGCATCGCCGTGCAGGTCAACACAGCGGTGATGCAGTTCGTGTCAAACTTCCAGATGGCGTCGAACCCGCAAATCACCAAACACTATGCCGCAGGTGAACTTCCTGCCATGTGCAATCTGATAATGCGGAGTTCAAAGATTTCATTCCTGCTGATGTTTGTGATTTCACTTCCAATCATCATAGAAACAGAGCCGATACTCAGGCTTTGGCTGAAAATAATTCCCGATTACGGGGTGATTTTCGTACGTCTGATGCTCATCTCAACCCTATGCGACCTCCTCTCGGGTACATTGGTCTACGGAGCGTTAGCCACAGGTAAAATCAAAAGATACCAGCTGATAATAAGCTCTATTCTGATTTTAGAGGTAGTCGTTGCCGTAATAGCATATAAAATGGGATATGCCCCCCAATCGGTATTCTACATAGAGATGGTGCTATACTTGGTTACACTCGCCGCAAGGCTGCTTCTCTTGCGCCGCATGATAGGGTTATCAATCAGGGCATTTGCCAGCACAGTCCTACTGCCTGAGATAAAAGTGATTCTAATGGCGTTGGCAATCACATTGTGCATCGACCGGCTGCTATCCGGCTCCCCGGCATCAACAGTCATCGTAATGGCTTCAAGCGTAGCGACAGCACTGGTATCGGCATATTTTCTCGGCCTTACCCGCCACGAAAGGCAATGGATAACGGAAAAGGTCAAGACCAGGCTGACATCATCCACGCCAAAACACTAATTTCAGAAACATGAATAAAATCATTGTTACCTCGATAAGCTGCACCGGCAAGCGCATCGAGGTAAGATTCGCCGTTGAGGGTGAAATCCAAAAGTATTTCAACACCGACATATTTTGGGCGGAATATTCCGAAGAAATCAGCATCACACCTGAAGGGATAGCCGTCATACCGTTTGTATGCAATGTCTTGCCGATAGTATGGCTCACCGACGCCAATCTGGAACTCCCCGAACTCGACAGCGATTTCTTCAACAGCATCGAGAAATTCAAGCAGGGCTATATCAACATGTACCCCATGTTGACTTTTAAAGGGGAAGTAAAGACAAGCCGATTATTTAAAAGCGAAACAACTACCCCCCCCAACAAAAAGAAACCTCAGCTGCGTTTTTCAGCGGCGGCGTAGACGCCTTCGCAACTCTGATAGCCCATGCCTCCGAGCATCCGATGCTGATGACGCTTTGGGGATCAGACATAGCTCTTGACGACACCGAAGGCTGGCAGATCGTAGAAAACCACCTTCTCGAAACAGCCAGGACATTCCAAACACAGGCAGTGACAATCAAGACCAACTTCCGCCGGTTCATCAACGACGCAGAGCTCAACCGGCTCGTTGCCGCCGCCCGCGACAGCTACTGGCACGGATTCCAACACGGTATCGGCATCATAGGCCACGGTGCCCCTATGGCATGGAAACACGGATTTTCAAAACTCTACATCGCCTCTTCCTTCACTGCCAACGACAATGTGCCATGCGCGTCACACCCCGACATCGACGGCAACGTGCGGTTCACCGGAACTCGCGTATTCCACGACCAATATGAGTTCGACCGACAGGCCAAAGTCGACCACATCTGCGAATATTCCGGTCGGACAGGCCGCAAATTCACCCTGCGCGTATGCTGGAAAACCTCAGGCGGCAAAAACTGCTGCCGGTGTGAGAAATGCCTCCGAACCATGTTCGAGTTATTCGCCGCAGGCCGCGACCCGCGCGATTTCGGGTTTGACTATTCCAATGCAGACCTGCGGAAATCCAAACTCAACATATTCAGCAAAGGCCTCGATTACATTTCCATCCAAGGCTATTGGAAACCCATAAAGCATGAGCTGACCCATCGTCCACATGCTCTCATGCCCGAGCAAATCAAATGGATTGAGACCTGCGACTTCGATAAAGAATCAAAATCCCGTAAAATGCGGGCTGCCTTGTTTATACACAACCTCCCGGCTAGAATCCGCTTCAAACTCCTGCGCATCATAAACAAATGAACTTCAACGATAAAATCACGCAGTTGCGACAGGAAATCGACCGGCAACTGCGCCCTTTGATAACCAACGACTATGTGCTGCTGAACCTGCCTTACCACGGCAACATCGGCGACACATTAATCTGGCAAGGAGAAATCGACTATCTCTCCACTTTCCCCTATAAATGTCTGGGGGCACATTCTGAAAATTCATGGCGGGGACAATGCCTCCGCCCTGAAGCAGTTATACTGCTTCATGGCGGAGGCAACTTCGGCGACCTGTGGCGCGATTTCCACGAATTCAGCCTCAGAATCATCGAAGACTATCCCGACAACAAGATTATCATGTTTCCGCAATCGGTATGGTATAACGACAAAAATCTTTTGGCTAATGATGCGCAGCTTATCAACCGTCACTCCAATCTTACACTCTGCGCACGCGACCGTTATACCTACGACATATTCCGCGCCAATTTCACCAACGCCACCGTGCTGTTAGTGCCGGATATGGCGTTTTGTATTTCTGAATCCACGCTCGCGCCTTATCGTCTAAAAACAGTAGCAGGGAAAAAGCTGTTTTTCAAGCGCACGGATAAAGAACTGGCAACCGGTGACTTAATCACTCCCGACCCTCACACCGACATTAGGGAATGGCCTACCATTGAAAAAAAAACGGCAGCCCTGAACATGATGCGCATCGCAAGAGGAATCAAGCACAGACTGCCCGTCAAACCGTTAGCCAACACAATAAACGTCGTGACTGACGTTTTCGCCAACCGTTACCTGCGGAAAAATCTTGTCAACACCGGCTGCCGCTTCCTCGCCCCATACGAGCATGTCACCACCACGCGCCTCCACGCCATGATCCTATCCATACTCCTCCACAAACCCGTCAGCTACATCGACAACACCACCGGCAAGCTCTCCGCCTTCGCCCAAACCTGGCTCTCAGACCTCGACGCGATTAATCCCTACCAAAAATGACCGACCAAAATAACCGAAACACCGCAATCGAAGCCCTACGGTTCATCGTAATGCTTCAGATTTGCCTGTGGCACTACCACGACGGCATCGGCACAATGCAAGCCGGATTCATCGGTGTGGAATTCTTCTTCATCCTCTCCGGAATATTCCTCTACAGAACCGCCACACGCAGCCAAAGCCCCGGCATTCTGGAGTTCACCCTCCGCAAAGCAGGCAAATTCTACATAGACTACCTCATGGCCATCATTGCCGCCTACATAGTCTTCATGCCAAACCTGATAGAGGCATTCAGATATGACACGCTCCACACCCTGCTGCAACCGATAGGCCAACTGCTGATGATACAGAACATCGGGCCATTCTACGGCGGCATCAACACCCCATTGTGGTTCTTCTCAGTGCTGATCTACGGAGGCGCCATCGTCTACGCACTCACGAAATACCACACCCGGATGAGCATCCGGATCATATTCCCTTTAACCACCCTGCTGTTTTTCTCCTACGCATTCAACTACGGCAATGGCGATGGACTCGAGCAGTGGCGCACCGTCGGAGCCTTCCCCATGCCAATGGTTCGCGGAATCGCCGACATCGCCCTCGGTGTCATGCTCGGTTATATAATCTTCAACTACATGCCCGTAATCCAGCGGCATACGCGAACCCTCGACCTGGCAACCCTGCTGGCCACAGCCGGATACATCGCAATAGTAGCCCGAAGCAGAGCCGACACATCCTATGCAATCATATTCATAGCCATCATACTGACAGCCGCCCTCAACGGCAAGTCAGCAATCCACCGGCTTTTTAAAAGCCGTAAATGGTTGATAATGGGGGGGGTAACTTTTGACCTATTCCTGATTCACTATCCATTGATTGCAGCCGTCTCAGGCACGGCGAAACTCCTCCATCTCCCTGCGGTCTACAGCCATGCCGCCTATATAATCATCCTCATCCCTGCCGCATTCATCTTTAAAGCCATCGCAGACAGACTGCGCAAAACCTTGGCATCACGCCACAACCCAACACAAAACCAATGACCGCCACCGCCGGCCAACCGATAAAAGTCTCCGTCATCATCCCCGTCTACGGCGTGGAGCGCTACATCGAGCGCTGCGCCCGCTCTCTCTTCTCGCAGACAATGACCGACGGCATCGAGTTCATCTTCGTCGACGACCACACCCCCGACCGCAGCATCGACATCGTCAACACCCTCCTCCCCCAATACCCCCACCGCATCCCCCAAACCCGCATCGTCACCCATGCGGAAAACCAAGGGCTTGCCGTAGCCCGGGTCACAGGCCTAAACGCAGCCCGGGGAGAATACGTAATCCACTGCGACAGCGATGACTGGGTAGAACCCGACATGTACCAGTCCCTACTCGACGAAGCCCATCGCACAGGCGCCGACATCACAGGCTGCGACTTCCTCGAGGAGCTACCCGACGGCCCCCGCTACAAACGCCAGCTATTCAACCTCCCCCACAACCAACTGCTCCTCCAACTGGCCACTGCCGGGGAAATCGAAGGCTTCCTGTGGAACCGCCTCGTGCGCCGCGACTTCTACCTCACAGGCCGCTACCACGCCCCAAAAGGGACAACCCTCTTCGAAGACCTCGCCGTAACCCTCCCCATGCACGCCGCC
Organism: Bacteroidales bacterium; assembly: GCA_910575545.1. Taxonomy (GTDB): domain Bacteria; phylum Bacteroidota; class Bacteroidia; order Bacteroidales; family Muribaculaceae; genus UBA7173. The sequence goes on along the minus strand of CAJTFH010000021.1, from coordinate 55,029 downwards.
ACAGAAAAGGTGGCCTACGTTCCCCGCGCCCTCTACCACTACAACCGCACCATCCCCTCCTCCATGTCGTCAGTAATAGACCTCAAAACCGCCGCCTCCGCCACCGCCGTGCTGCTGGGCCTAATCGGCGCAATCAGTATCCCCGAAGTCAAAAACGCTTTATACAGGCGCTTGACCTACTATCTATACTACCCGATATGCAACCGGTTCCACTACGCCCCGGATATGTGGCATAGGGAATACCTTGCCATAGCTAACAGCCTCCGCTGCCCCCTGCCTCTGCGCCGCAGGGTTTCACGCTGGCTCGTTGCCCACCGCCTCTACCGCCTTAACCTCGCCATGCTCAAAGCCCGCCACATTTTCAACTGATCGCGAGCTGTTCAGCAGCAGCATATGATTTACATACTGTTCATCCTGAGCATTTTCTGTGCCGGAGCCTTCTACAAACTGCTCTTCCGAGGCAGACACCAACAGGCCGTGGCCGACCGCTATTTTGTCTGCACCGTAATGTTCGTGGCGTGGCTGATTATGTCACTGCGTGATATAACCGTGGGGGTAGACACAGCTATGTATTGCACTTTTTTCAACCGCTATGAATCAGCGCCTATAAGTAAAATATTCACTACAGTGATTATAGAACCGGGATGGGCGTCATTAGCATGGCTGATTAATTATATCGGCGGCAATTTCGTATTATTCCAAATGGTTTTCTACGGCATTTTCTGCTACCTATGCGCCAATTTCATCATCTTAGGCAACGGTATGCTCCGCCGCGACAGCACTTTTATCATCACAGTCGTTCTCCTGGCAGGATGCTGGCTGCTGTCGTTCAATATCGCCCGGCAGATGATCGCAGTGATGTTCATTCTGAACGCATGGCTCTATTTCTGTCAGCACAAACGCAAAAAAGCGGCCGCGCTTTTCATCCTGGCCCTATCCTTCCACTACTCCTCAATACTGGCTCTGGCTCTGATCATCCTATGGAAGATGAGGAATGTTAGACATTTCGGCTTCATCACCATGGCATCCTTGGCCGCCTGCTACTTTTTATTCGGCACGATAATGAGCATAGCCGGACAGATGGGGGTCTACGTAAACTACATCAACAATGCGTTCAACAATTTCCAGGAAGCCAATATGGTGAAAATCATATGGACCATAATAGCATTTCACGCAGTCTGGATATTCATAAAATCAAAAAAATTCACCCCTTTCGACAAAGTTGTGGCCGCCTACAGCCTGATTTACGTATTCACCAACATCATGGCGTCGCAAATCAATTATTTTGAGCGGCTCGGCCTCTTTTTCATGCCATTCGTGGCTCTGCTCTACCCTATAGTCGGCAACAGCTTTAAATCACGGCAATTGCGCTACATCTACTTCACCGGGATAGCCGTATGCTATTCCATATGGTTCATCCTCGGCTCAAGGTCGCCGCAATACGCCTATTCGATAAGTTCTTTACTATGATTTCCGTAATCGTTCCAGTTTATAATGTCGAGGCATACCTCGACCGCTGCGTTGCAAGCATAACATCGCAGGATTTCAACAACCTGGAGATAATCCTCGTTGACGACGGCTCCACCGACGCCTCCGCCAAGATGTGCGACGCCTATGCCGCCGCAGACACCCGCATAAAGGTAATACATAAACAAAACGGAGGCCTTTCCGACGCCCGCAACGCCGGCATAGACATCGCCCATGGGGAATACATCGCCTTCATCGACTCCGACGACTTCATCCTTCCCGGCTATTTCAGCTACCTCCACCGCCTTATAACCCAGGCAGATGCCGACATAGCAGTCTGCCAGCTCCTGTCAGTCGATGAAAACGACCGGCGGCTCTCGGCAAGCTCCGCCGCCGACCGCACCGTAAGAGGCTACGACAACTGCATGGAAGCCTTCCTGACCGACACAGCCATCGACACCACCGCCTGGCGCAAACTCTACCGCACCCGCCTCTTCACCGACAGCGGCATCCGCTATCCAGTAGGCCGCTACCACGAAGACGCCTTCACAACCTATCGCATCATAGCCCTCTGCCACACAATCGCCATAGGTTCACAACCACTCTATGCCTACCGACAGCGCCAAGGCTCAATCATAAACTCCACATTCTCTACCCGCCATCTCGACCTGATTGAAGCTCAAAAACAACGCCTCGAGTTCATCTCCACCCGATACCCCAGCCTCACCACCCTCTCCGCCAACGGCATGGTCTACGCCGCCAACATCTGCACCATGCGCATGGCCCGCGCCAAAGCCGACCCGCGCCCCTACCTCCCAGTGCTGAAGCCCATCTACCGCCAGCACCTGCGCCCCTACCTCCGCTCCAACGCCCGCCCGGCCTCGAAAATCTTCGCCGTCGCCGCCCGCCTCAACATCCGCCTCCTCATCGCAACCCTCCGCCAGTTCTTCTGACCCGATTCATAGCCCGCCGACCCATGTCTATAATCCGCAAATTCATCACCTGCCGCCAGGAGCGCATCAACGCCGCCAACCGCCGCCGGCTCATAAACCACACACCAACCCTCATCTGCTCAAACTGCACCGGCGGAGTGCTCTACCACTGGCTCGGCCTCGAATTCCGCTCCCCATTCATCAACCTCTACATGGATAACCCCGACTTCCTGTCAGCCATGGAGCATTTCGACGAGTTCATCCATGCCGACATAACGGAAGACACCGCCTCCGACAAACCCTATCCCGTAGGGGTTGGCCCGAGAGGTGAGCGAATACACTTCATGCACTATCCCGATTTTGCCACTGCCAAGGCTAAATGGATTGAACGGCGACAACGCATCGATACTGACAATATGGCTGTGATGCTCACCAACTTAGGAGTTGGAACAGAATGTATAGGGGGGGGTAAATCAACTGTTATTCAACGGTTTAACCGCCTCACATTCAAAAACAAGCTCATATTTTCAGGAGAAGCCGTCGATGCCCCCAACATAGTCCACCTCAAAGGCTACTCTAAAGTGGAAAAACACAAAAACATCTTCGGCACACAGACCCTCCTCGGTCGCCGCTACATCGACCAGTTCGACTACGTTGACTTCATTAACCATCTCAAAGACTAAAACGACTATATCAGATGAATGTGATCATCGCATCTTTAGTTGGAGAGTTCATCAAACTCACATATAAGCTACGACTTCGCAAACCACGTTATGGACTGAATGAGACAGAACACCGCGATAAAAAAGTAATAGTGTCCCTGACAAGCTACGGACGGCGCGTCAAGGCCACGTTGCCTTACACGTTGGCATCTCTCCTGAATCAGACCTACAAACCCGACAAAATCATATGTTGGCTCGACAATGAGCACTGGAGTCGTTCCAACCTCCCAAAGAGCATAAAAAGATTAGAACAATACGGAATAGAAATATCATTCTGTCGCGATTTGTTATCATATAAAAAACTCTTGCCAACTCTTGAACGCTATCCTGACGGCATTATCATAACTGTTGACGATGATGTTTATTACAAGCCATCTCTGGTGGCAACACTTGTAAACGCTTATCAGGAAAAACCGATGATGATTCCGGCATTCAGAACATCTACGTTTCTATTTGACGTAATGGATAATCCCGACATATATTGGTGCGGTGAAGGACACCCGTGGAATTATGACTTCGCCTGCGGATGCGGTGGAATACTATACGCCAAAGAATTGCTTAATAATGACATAATGAACCTTGACTTAATAACCACGCTGGCACCAAAAGCTGATGATCTGTGGTTTTACTTCATGGAAATGCTAAACGGCACGCATGTCAACATGGTAACATCCGACGAGAATAAAACATGCTTCTACCCATTAGACAGTTTCTATCAGAAATTTCATAAAGGCGGAAGCCTTAATGCCGAAAACCTTGAAGGGATGGGCAACAACAAACAGATAAAGGCCATCATGGAACATTACGGCATATCTATACAGGATTTGAAAAATTTCTCTGAGACAAACCCTGCTTTAAAAAAATGAGAACAGCCCTTATCGTATCTCTGAATTTCAGAGCCGCGCATGTGTCGCATCTTTTGGCGAGTTATTACCAGATGGCAGATTTGGGATTTACCCCAGTCTTACTTGTTGCGCCTGAGTTTGCCGATTATCTCCCGGAGAACATCAAATTCATCACATCACTGGGAGATCCTAATCTGCCAAGAGATATTGCGGTCGCCATATTCTGGTTCCCATGCCTGAAGAATATTCCCGCCATGCTTCGGCTCAGGCTTAAAAATAAAACTAGGATAATATATGTTTTTCATGAGCCGATTGAAAAATTCTCGACCTACCTGGCATCAGGCAACAGCAGGTGGTGGACTATCAAGTTTTTCGCAAAGTATTATGTTGGGCTTTCATTCCTGACTTTATCCGACAAAGTGTTATTGCCCTCAAAAAAAGCTGTCTCACTCTATGAAAACGGAATCTCTAAAATAGCAAATCGAAACTATGGCTATCTTCCGCTTTTATATAGCGACGAACTGATTAACCAAACACCTCAACGGCAATATTTTTCTTATATCGGGTCAATTAACCATGATCATGCATTCGGTAACTATGTGGATTATATCTATCATCTGTTCACAAATAAAAGATATCCCCGAATCAAGTTTCTGATTGCATCATGGCGCAATGTGCCTGATGACCCGCGACTGTCGGAGATGGAACAAGCAGGAAGATTAAAAATCGCGGGCGGCAAACCAATGTCAAATGATGAGATAAACATCTATTATGCTTCATCATATCTCGTATGGAACGCATATAACCGCTCCACCCAAAGCGGAGTGCTTGCAAAATCATTCATGTTCGGCACTCCCGGGTTGGTCATGCGGCACAATTTGTCGGAATTTGTAGAAAACGGACGCGAAGTAAAAGCCGTCAACTCAAACGCCGACTTCACAGAATTAGATGCGGCAATTAATGACGTTCTGTCGAATTTCGACAGATACTCAACGAATGCCCGATGCAATTATGAGCGAAACTACGACTATAAGAATCACAATGCCGAAATGCAAGATATAATCAACTCGCTTATCTAATCACGTTAATGAAGATTTCACCAACCTCAGATTATCCCCATATGAAGATAGCAGTTGCCGGAACAGGCTATGTAGGGTTGAGCATCGCCACGCTGTTGGCCCAGCACAACACAGTCACGGCTGTGGATGTCATACCCGAAAAGGTAGATAAAATCAACCGCCGGATATCACCGATCCAAGACGAATATATCGAGAAGTATCTGGCTGAAAAAGACCTTGACCTCAGGGCTACAACCGACGGGGCCAACGCTTATGCCGACGCCGATTTTGTGGTTATCGCCGCCCCGACCAACTACGACCCGGTCAAGAACTCTTTCGACACCCACTGCATAGAGGATGTGATCGATTTGGTGCTGAGTGTCAATCCCGACGCGGTGATGGTGATTAAATCGACAATCCCCGTGGGCTATTGCCGCAGCCTCTACCTGCGATATGCCGGGCTGGGTGTGGAGAAGCTCAACCTGCTGTTTTCTCCTGAGTTCCTGCGCGAAAGCAAAGCCCTTTATGACAACCTTTACCCCAGCCGCATAATCGTGGGTTACCCCAAGCTGATCGATAAGGCCGAGTTCCAGTCCGAAAACGATGCTATCAGGAAGATTGCCGATTTGCAGGCTCTCGAAACAGCGGCCCGGCAGTTTGCTGCCCTGCTTACGCAGGGGGCGATAAAAACCGACATCCCGGTGCTGTTCATGGGCATGAAAGAGGCTGAGGCGGTGAAACTGTTTGCCAACACCTATCTGGCCCTCCGTGTGAGCTATTTCAATGAACTCGACACCTATGCCGAAGTCAAGGGGCTTGATTCGCGGTCGATTATCGAAGGGATCGGGCTTGACCCCCGCATTGGCAACCACTACAACAACCCCTCATTCGGCTACGGCGGCTACTGCCTGCCCAAAGACACAAAGCAGTTGCTGGCAAACTACAACGACGTGCCTCAAAACATGATGTCGGCAATAGTCGAAAGCAACCGCACCCGCAAAGATTTCATAGCCGACCAGGTGCTCAAAATGGCCGGATACTATGACTACCGCGACAACAATTCATTCTCCCCCATGGCCGAGCAGAAGTCATGCACCATCGGGGTGTATAGGCTGACAATGAAATCCAACAGCGACAATTTCAGGCAGTCGTCAATCCAGGGGGTGATGAAACGAATAAAAGCCAAGGGGGCGCAGGTTATAATCTATGAACCCACGCTCGAAAATGGCTCCACGTTTTTCGGCTCACTTGTGGTCAACGACCTTGACGAGTTCAAACGCCGGTCACACGCCATACTCGCCAACCGCACGTCGGACGGCTTGACCGATGTGGCCGACAAAGTCTATACCCGCGACCTTTTCGCGCGCGACTGAGTAGGGGGCGTAATGCATACCGCAGAGCCGACGAAAGCCCTGAACTTAACATACTAATTTTTTACATATGAATGATTTCGGATTGGTGTCAATCATCACTCCCAGTTATAATTGTGCCGGTTTCATCGGCGAAACCATCGCCTCGATTCAGGCCCAGACCTACCGAAACTGGGAACTGATAATCACCGATGACTGTTCCACTGACAATTCCACACAGGTAATCGAATCGTATTGCAGGCAAGACAGCCGCATCAAACTTTTGCGTCTCGACAGCAATTCGGGTGCGGGAGCTGCCCGCAATAATTCGATCCGCGCCGCCCGTGGGCGGTTCATCGCCTTCTGCGACAGCGACGACCGATGGACGCCCGACAAACTCCAACTCCAGTTGGAATTTATGACATCAAACGGCTACGGACTGACCTACACCTCTTATGACACCTGTTCGGAACAGGGGTGCGTAAACGGTTATGTGGAATGCCTGCCGAAACTGACCTACACAAAAATATTGCGCGACAACGGCATAGGCTGCCTCACCGCCATCTATGACCGCGATAAAATAGGGCTACACACCATGCCGCCGATAAGGAAGCGGCAAGACTGGTGTCTGTGGATCGACATTATCCGCAAAACGGGGCCTGCATTCGGGTTGCAGCAGCCTTTGGCGCTCTACAGGGTGCGCACAGGCTCGATTTCAAGCAACAAACTGGAGATGCTCCGTTGGAATTTCAATGTCTACCACAAAGTTGTGGGTTATAATGCTTTCGTTTCCGCCTTGATGTTGGGCGGATTTTTTATGCCCTATTATTTCTACAAAAAACTCAAACAGAAAAACGATTATAAAAAACGTCAGAAACAATGAAGATTGCAATGATAGGTGGGAGCGGCTTTGTGGGCACGAGGCTCATAGGGCTGCTCGGCGAGGAACCGCAGAAATATCAGTGCAGCAACATCGACCTGCTGCCCAGCCACTTTTTCAACGACATTACCACAATCGGCGACGTGCGCGACCAGCAGCAGATGGACTCCTTGCTGAAGGGAGCCGACGCCGTGGTGCTGCTCGCGGCGCAACACCGCGACGACGTGTCGCCGACGTCGCTCTACTACGACACCAACGTCGGCGGCATGGAGGTGACGCTGCGCGCAATGGAGCGCAACGGCATCAGCCGCATAATTTTCTTCTCGTCAGTCGCCGTCTACGGCCTCAACAAGAAGAACCCCGACGAGAACCACCCCGCCGACCCGTTCAACCACTACGGCAAGTCGAAATGGCAGGCCGAAGAGGTGCTACGCAAATGGTATGAGACCCACCCCGACTGGAACATCGACATAGTGCGTCCCACGGTGATTTTCGGCGAGCGCAACCGTGGCAACGTCTACAATCTGCTCCGCCAGATCTCATCGGGCAAGTTCCTCATGGTGGGCAAGGGTGAAAACCGCAAGTCGATGGCCTATGTGGGCAACATCGTGGCATTCGTGAAATATCTACTCGACAACGTGACCGAGGGCTACAACGTGTTCAACTACATCGACAAACCCGATTTCAACATGAACCAGCTCGTGGGCCACGTCAGCAAAGTGCTCAACAAGCACATACCCACCACCCACTTCCCCTACTGGCTGGGGATGACCGGAGGCTACTGTTTCGACCTGCTGGCCAAGCTCACAGGCAAGAAACTCGCCGTCAGCTCCGTGCGCGTCAAGAAATTCTGCGCCACAACCGAGTTCGACGCCACCAGAGTGCATTCCTGCGGCTTCCGTGCCCCCTACACCCTGGCCGACGGCCTGGCCCGCACACTCGAATTCGAGTTCGTCCATCCCCGCACCGACGACATCACCTTCAAAACCGAATAATCCCACACCGCTTTAGCGGCAACAATGCAAAAAAACAGTGATTTCTTGCCGATATCGGCAAGAAATCACTGTTTTTTGCATTAATCAACACGGAGCTTGCCGGTAGGGAGAGGGGACCGGCGCGGGCTTCGCGTGTGGGATGGAGGAATCAGAACAGGCTCCAGGAGACTGTCAGGCCGGCCATGACGATGGCCACCATCGACATGAGCTTGATAAGAATATTGAGGCTGGGGCCGGAGGTGTCTTTGAACGGGTCGCCCACGGTGTCGCCCACAACTGCGGCACGGTGCACTTCGCCGCCTTTGCCGCCGAAGTTGCCCTCCTCGACATATTTCTTGGCGTTATCCCACGCTCCGCCTGAGTTGGCCATGAAGATGGCCAGCACAAACCCTGCCGACAGGCCGCCTACCAGCAGACCGATAACGCCCGGAACTCCGAAAATCAGCCCCGTAATAATAGGCGCCACGATGGCCAGCAGCGACGGGAAAACCATCTCACGCTGCGCCCCCAGAGTGGAAATCTGCACGCAGCGGGCATAGTCGGGTTCGGCCTGACCGGTCAATATCCCCTTGATTTCGCGGAACTGGCGGCGCACCTCCTCAACCATGTGGGCGGCGGCGCGGCCTACGGCGTTCATCGTCAGCCCGCAGAACAGGAAAGCCATCATGCTGCCGATGAACATCCCCGACAACACCTTGGGGTTCATCAGGTTGACGTCGAAATAATTCATAAAGTCGGTGAACGTAGCCTCATGTATAGGCTTGGCCATGTCGCCGAGGTTGATGGCGGTCTGTCCAAGACGCGACAGCCCGATGCGTATCTCCTCGATATACGATGCCAGCAGAGCCAGTCCCGTCAAGGCGGCCGATCCGATGGCGAAACCCTTGCCGGTGGCGGCGGTGGTGTTGCCCAGCGAGTCAAGGGCATCGGTGCGGCGGCGCACTTCCTCTCCAAGGCCGCTCATCTCGGCATTACCACCCGCATTGTCGGCAATAGGCCCGTAGGCGTCGGTAGCCAGAGTGATGCCAAGCGTCGAGAGCATGCCCACGGCAGCGATACCGATGCCGTAAAGACCCATGCTCACGTTGGCGAAATCAAAGCCCGAAGCGAGCCAATAGGAGAGGATGATACCCACCACAACGGCAAGCACCGGCACGGCAGTCGACACCATGCCCAGCCCGATGCCCGAGATAATAACCGTGGCAGGGCCGGTCTTGCCGCTCTCCGACAGCTTCTGCGTCGGGCGGTATGACTGCGAAGTGTAATATTCCGTAGAGCGCCCGATAACAACACCAACCAGCAGACCGATAACCACCGCCAGCGATATATTGACCCAGTTGTTGAGCTGAAGCACCCAAAGAATCATGAACGTGGCACCAACAATCAGCACCGAGCTGAGATTAGTGCCCAGCGACAACGCTTTTAGCAAGTCTTTCATCCGGGCATCCTCGCGGGTTTTCACCGAGAATATGCCGATAATCGACAGCACTATGCCAACGGCGGCAATCAGCATCGGCGCAACCACGGCCTTGAACTGCATCGCCGTGTCGCCTGAAGTCATATAAGCAGCGGCACCAAGGGCGGCAGTGGCGAGAATCGAGCCGCAATAAGACTCATAGAGGTCGGCACCCATGCCGGCCACATCGCCCACGTTGTCGCCAACATTGTCGGCAATAGTGGCCGGGTTGCGGGGATCATCCTCCGGGATGCCCGCCTCAACCTTCCCGACCAGGTCGGCGCCGACATCGGCAGCCTTCGTGTAGATGCCCCCGCCAACACGGGCAAACAGCGCCTGTGTGCTGGCACCCATGCCGAAAGTCAGCATCGTAGTAGTGATCATGCAGAGCTTCGCCGTCGGTGTTGCCGGGTCATCGGGCACGAACCAGTCGAGAATCAGATACCAGAACGATATATCAAGCAACCCCAGCCCCACTACAACCAGCCCCATCACGGCGCCGCTGCGGAAAGCAACCTTCAGCCCGCTGTTGAGAGAGCTGCGGGCCGCGTTGGCCGTACGAGCCGAAGCATAAGTTGCGGTTTTCATCCCCAGGAAGCCGGAAAGCCCCGAGAAGAAACCGCCTGTCAGAAACGCCACAGGCACCCAAGGGTTCTGAAGGTCAAACCCGTAGGCCATGATTGAAAACAGCACAACCAGCCCCAGGAAAACAAGCCCCACAATCTTGTATTGTTGCTTGAGATAAGACATCGCCCCCTTGCGCACATGCGAGGCGATTTTCTGCATCAGAGGAGTCCCCTCGCTCTCACGCATCATCTGCCGGTAGAAATACCATGCCAGCAGCAACGCCAGCACCGATGCCGCAGGCACCATCCAGAACAGCATTTTTTCCATGATATCAATTAATTGGTTAAGTAAGTCGTCACAATTATTTTATATTATCGGAGAGAGATTTTTAGAGGGATTTTAGCCTGAAAATGAAGGAGTGTAGTTGTCTACACGACTGAATATGAAGGCTAAAAGCACCGAAAAAGCTCCGCCGATGATATAAAGTCTCAAGATTCATAATATGCGTAATAACTTTGATGACTTACTTAAAATTTTCCTCTCGGTTCCGGCACAGAAGCCATTAAGCCTCCACGCTTTTGTTGATGCCATAATGGCCTCTTTTGCAAATTTAATTAAAAATTTGCGCAGTCAACCATTTTTCCTGATTTTTAAGGCGCATTTTTTAATAACTTTGCAAAAACATGAGCGACACCTGCCGGGCAGCTCACTCCTCATAACCGTAATTACCAACAACTAAAAAACATGAAAAAACTGATTCCTACTCTCGCCGCATTAGCGGTAGCCATCTGCGCCAATGCCGCCAAGCCCCTGAAAATCGACCTCACACCCTCCGACGCCCTCCCCGGAGAAACCGCCACCCTCGAAGTGTTCCTGCCCAAAGGTGAAGCCAAAGCCACAGTTGTGATGTGTCCGGGCGGGGGCTACGGCTTCGTGTCGATGGAAAACGAAGGCTACGAATGGGTCGACTGGTTCAACGAGCGGGGAATCGCCACAGCCATCCTCAACTACCGCCTACCACATGAGCGCCACAACGTGCCGCTGGCCGACTGCATGGCCGCCATCACCACCGTGCGCCACAACGCAGCCGAATGGCACATCCCCGCCGACAAAGTCGGAGTAATAGGCTTCTCAGCCGGAGGCCACCTCGCATCGACCATGGCCACCCACTACACCGACGCAACTCGCCCCGACTTCCAGATACTGATATACCCCGTCATCACCCTCGACCCAACAATCACCCACATGGGCACACGCGACAACCTAATCGGCAAAAATCCGCGCCCGGGCATGGAAGCCCTCTACTCAAACGAACTGCAGGTTACCACCCTGACACCACCGGCATTCATCTTCGCCACACAAGACGACGACGTGGTGCCCGTTGAAAACTCCATACGCTATGAAGCCGCGCTGACAGCAGCCAAAGTTCCCGCCGAACTCCACATCTACCCCACAGGCGGCCACGGCTACGGAAAACGCCCCCACTTCAAATACGTCAACCAGATGCTCTGGCTGCTCGACTCCTGGTTCAACACCACCGTTTACCCCGCTCCCGACCGCTAACCACCCCTCACAGCCAGGCGTTGACCCTCTCGCGGATGGCCATCGAATCGCTCAACAGGCGCAGGAACTCCTGCATCGAGCGCTTGTGATATGAACCTTTAAGAGTGTGGACACAACCCTCCATCTCATTGCCGGGCACATCAAGAGGGATAGCCCTCACCCCCCGCTCGTTATGCAGGGTAGCTTCAGCCAGCACCGTCACCAGCCGGTGCTGGCGAATCATTTTCAGCAGAATGTTAACCTCATTCAGCTCCACCCTTATCTTCAGCTCCGTAGGATAATGCCCAAGAATCTTCTCAAGGGCATTGCGGGCCTGCAGCCCTTTCAACGGCAACGCCAGATCCCATTTTGCCAACTCCGCCAAAGAAACCCTTTCCATAGAAGCCAACGGATGCATATCGCCGACTATAACCGCCAGATAGTTCTGGAACAGCACATGCGACACCACATCGGCCACCGCAACCGACGGCTTGAACGCAAGAGCGAAGTCTACCTCACGGCAACGCAGCATCTCCATAAGCTCTGCCATCGGCCGATAGAAAATGGTCAGCTTCACCTTTGGATACAGCTTCATGAAAGTCACCAGTGTCTCCGTAAGTATCGGACTGAATGAATAAGTGACCCCGATGTTCAGGCTGCCGCAAAGCACCTCCTTTAGGTCATTGACCCGCGACACACACAGCTCGGCATCATTAAGCGTCTTTACCGCGAAAGGCAACAGCTCCATTCCCGCCTCTGTAAGCGCCACACTGTGGCTGCTCCTTATCAGCAAAGGGGTGTCTAAATCCTGCTCAAGCTGTTTTATCTGCTGCGACAGAGTGCTTTGCGTCACAAACAACGCTTTGGCGGCCTCGGAGAAATTCAATGTCTCCGCAACCTTCACGAAATATCTCAACTGCCTCAGTTCCATCAGGAATAACTCTCAAAAATAAGTTGGTCAACAAAATTAAACAGGCTACCGGTCATACTAACCGGCGCGTAAGAGGGTGACAAATAAAAGCACCCGCTATGTAATAACGGCAGGTCACAACGAACTGTTGTGGCGCGTGGCCTGGAATGAAATCTTTTTCATCATGAAAATCGGAACCGTGGCGCCCACAACCATCACCAGCAGAATGAAAAAGCATGTAAGACCATTGCTCGCGAAAAGGTAGAAATAATGGGAGAAAGACGCCTCCCCGCCATTATAAAGACACATCACCAATGCGCCAAACGTGCGGTAGGCATATACCCCCGGAATCATCGGCAGCAATGCCGGATAAAGATACGCCTCTGCAGGCACTTTGGTTTTAGGCGACACCAACACAGCCAATATGCCGATAACCACCGATGCCGCAGCAGTCGCCGGCACAATGTGCCATCCGCCACCGGCAGAATGCATCAGCATGAACCTGACCGAATGCCCCGCCGCTGCAATAACGGCACAAAACAGATATGCCCTGCGCGGAGGGCGGCTGATAGCGGCAAATCCGATAGCAGCTATAGCCGCAAACAATGCATCCTGAAAAAACTGCCAAAACATATTCATATAACCTCAATAAATAAAACACCCTCCTCAGAACATGCCAACATTCATCATCACCATCCCCCCGCACAGCCCCGCCGACAGACAGGCCGTGATAACCAACGCATTCATCAAACGACCGAAAGCGCAGATATAATGGCGGTCAACCACATCGCAGAACGAATTGATAAACGGGATACCGGGCACAAGATAGAGCACACTCGTTCCTATGGCTATCGACGGGGTTGAGCCGAGGGCAAACAACCCGTCGGCCGCCGCCAGCACCGACGACACAAAAGAACAAACAACAACGGTAACACGCTGGTCAACACGGCGCTCACCCATCACCTGTTTTATAATGAAACCAGCGAAAGTTGCCACAAACACAACCGCCATCGCAACAGCATCGCCTCCAAACAAACGGCAGAACGCACCGTTGGCACAAGCCACCATCAATGGCAGACGCCCGTTATCGCCCGCCGGAGCGGTTGTTATCTCTTCAAGCTCACGCCGGGCGCAAACGAAATCCACATTCCCGTCGGCTATATCCCAGCTTAATTTGCTAAGCCGCGTGTTCATAGCGAAATTCACCGGGCAATCATGAATCGACGATACCGCAGTGAAAAGGAAGCTCCGGCAGCTGTCGCTCACTGTTATATGTAAATGGCGGGGGAAAATCGACAGATCAGCCCTCAGACCCGCAGCAGAAGCAATGCGCCCCACATTCTTTTCAAGCCTCACACAAGTGGCGCCGCAACTGAAAAGCCAGCCGGCATAATCCGACAGGAAAGCGCACAGATCCTTCGCGGACGGGCGGAAAACACACCCCCCGGCGCTGTCAGTCATCTTCGCCATAATCGTCTTCATCATGGATAACCCTGTCGCCGGCCACATAAACCTCCTCCCATTCATACCCCATCTCAAACACATGCCGCTTGCGCGTATGTTCCCGATGGCTGAACCCACAGAAAATCCTGACTCCTACCACCAGCAGCGAAATCGCCGCTATGCAAATCCAAGTAATCAAAGGCATATTCATTTCTCCTGTCATTTTAAATCCATGCAAAGGAACAAACAAACCCGCCCTTTGATCGCCAGTTTCAACAGATAGTTTCGATAGCAGCAATCGGCAAAACGCGATTGAACAAAAAAACACCCCACACCGTTTCACAAATATGTGATAAACATAAAACAACATCTGAAAGCCATTACATATGGTTTCAGATGTTGCAAACAGAGTTGTTAAAACGTTAAATATCTTTTGAATATGAACTTCTTGTGGTATATACTGATCGGGATATTGTCGGGCTTCGTGGCCGGAAAACTGATGCGTGGCGGAGGCTTCGGGGTTATCGTCAACCTCATTGTCGGCATCATCGGCGGTGTGCTCGGCGGATGGCTCTTCGGGCTGTTGGGCATCTCAACCGTCGGCATCATCGGCAGCCTCATAACCTCAGTGGTCGGCGCAATCTTCCTGCTATGGATTGTCGGCCTGTTGAGCCGCACCGTAAACCGCTGACAGCTCAATAACCACCGGACTTTCCAAACAGTCCTCACTGAACTTTGCGCCCCAGCGCCCAGGCATCAATGTTTGTAACTTCTATCCGATGCCGGCCATACGGTCAGACCGTAAGAATTGTTAGAGCCGCATATCGAGGCCGTGCGCCTGCTGTTGACCGGGTCGGGCGCCGGATCTTCCGGCTTAGTACGGCTATCTATGTAAAATATAATCTCTTGCATACTCTGCATAAGCGTAGAGCTGCATATATACGAAATCATGCTGAAAGCACACCAGGACTTTCCATTAAGCTCACCCGGCAACCGGTGGTTGGCAAGGTCGGCATCGTTAAGATTCATATCTCTTAGGCCGGTGGCATAGATTGAGACATATTCACCAGACCCGTCGGCATTGCATTTCACCCTCCAGCAGCGTTTGCTTTCGTCCCATTGCATTTGATTGGATTCATATTCCCGGTCAGTGTTAGCATAGTAATCCTTATAAGGCTTTGCAATACCCGTATAAGCAATTGCAGGTGGCACATGGAATCCTGCCGGCGACGGGTCGTAGATAGTCTTGGTAACCATCTGGGCATTAACCCACGTCAGTTTTTTGTCGTTGACCGTCGAACCGGTGCACACGGCAGCAGAATTCCACATGTTATACATTATTCCACCCGACCCGATATATCCGCCTTTTATGTCATTGTGCCAGTGACTCCGGTGCTTCTGGTCACCAGTGCCCATGACAAACCACTGAGGATGTCGTATCGCCTCCCCCACACTCAGTCCGTCATTATTTGGAGTCCTTGAAAACTCATAGAGGTGTGATTCCGAATCTGCACCTGCCGGAATGTCGAAAATCGGTTTGTTTAGCATAGAGAACGCCAGAACGGCAGCATACCCACTGCCCGGCTGGTAATACGCATGATTCACCTGGTCATAAATCCCTCCAGGCATCGCATCCTTACGCCCCCATTGATAATATGTATTGTCACCGGCAAGCGAGCCTATAACACCTGTCTGGCCGAATTTCACAGGGTCACCATTAACCAGCGACGGTTCATAAACAAGATCGTTGCCACCGAAATCCTTCAGGTCGAACACCATCCGGATTCTCATGCGCCGGGCTGGAGACGCACCGTGGCTGTCACAATAACCGAGAAACGACTTGGCAAGATAGAAAGTGTAGTTCTTAACAACAGGGTCGCCACCATCAGTGGATGGATCGGTAGCCGACACATTCGCCTCGTAGGTCTGCGACCAGTCGTAGTGGGTGGCCCATATCTGCCAGCTCCAGACAATGTCGCCCCTGTTATCGCGCAACGCAATCACTGCATTCCCCTGCGAAAGAGTGTAGGGGCTGATTCGAAACACAATGTAGTCTTCGTTGAGCAGCTTCACATGATCAATCAATCCTGGCGAATCCGACCACAGCACCATAGCATCCTGGAAATCACGCCCCCCGGCACGCAGCTGCAGTGATATTTTTCCGTTTTCTATGCGATTATTGAGATGGTCTACAAAATATAACATCCCTGGTTCCGTACGGCCGTCTACGCACGTATAAGCCGAAGGATTGTTTCGGGAGTTTCCATAGTAGAGCGGAATTTTGTAGTAACCCGGCTTGTTGACCATGTAGCAGTTGGAGGTCTCTCCACCCTGCGACAAATCATATGGATCTTCAACAGTGCCGTTACCCCGGAATGTCCCTGCATCGATAGCGGCCTTGGTAATAAGTTTCTCACGCATGTCGTTGAACACCGGTTGCTCCTCAAGCACCAGACGGCCCACCTGGGTCTGCGGCTTGTCTGCATCGGCCACCGCCGATGCAGCCGGGGCGAATACTCCCCCGACCGGATCCGGCTCAAGCAATCCGTCGGTCCATCTTCCGCTCCAGCTGTTGCCTTCCGCATCAGTCGACACCATCGACTGCACTTTGAATGGCACAACTTTCTCAAAAGTCACCCCCTTGGGCTTGGTGATTTTCACATAAGCCTTCATCGACACATTGGGGAGCACCCCTGCATACGACACCGAATCCTTCTCTGCGCTGAGGTCAGCGCCTGTGAGGCTGTTTTTAAGCTCCACCACGGGTGTCACAACAATCCCCGACGTCGACAACGCATAGGCATAGAGTTTCCCTGCCTCCCATTTCTTTCCTGTCCCCCCGATTGAAGCCTCAAGCGTCGACGAGGTGCCCGTGAGATTGTCAACAAACTCAATAGCCAGCTTCGCGCCGCTGCCCAGATCCTGCGGAATCATAAACAGCGTCAGACCGTCGCCATCGCCGGTGATATTCTCTCCTGGCTTGGAGTAGGGATAATCATCCCCTTTTTCGGCATTCTCCCCCAAGTCCGCCGAATAGCCGCTGCCGGTTTCAAATTTGCTGTCGGCAGCGCCGGTGGGCGTCCATTTGCCCGAAACCATGTCATATTCCCCCGTGCCACACACCCCTGAAACAGTAACCTTAGTCACCTTTCCGGCCAGCATTCCACTGCCGCTCTTAACCTTTACAGCAGCCAGTGCATGGCCGAAACCGAGCTTAACAGCCGCCCCACCGGTTCCGCTGCAGTCGGCAGTGGCCGTCAGCAGGTCGGTCTGCTTCTTCACATCACTGTTGACAGTCATGGTCAGTTTCAACGCAGAAGATTTAAGCCCGTCAGCCTCATAAGGCGCATAGGCGAAAAAGCGCAGACGCCCCGACCCCATCCAGTCGAGATCTTTCGTTGACGAACTCCACACCCCGCCGCTCTGGGTCACCTTCTCGTTGGCGGCGAAATTCGCCGGCCAGCCCGTCAGGTCTGTCCCCGCGGCGCCGTCATAGCATATCGCCGACAGGCCGAACTCCGTGCCGAAAGTGGCGGTTGTCGTGGCTGTGCCGCGCGACATGCCACCCTCACCATTGCGGCCCACAGAATCATTTATGGCCGACGTTTCCGTAACAAGCCACAATGGTTTATTTCCAAGTTTGCAGTCGATGGCATCTATCTCAATCTCCGTGTCGCTGTTGCGGCTAACAGCTGTGCCCGCACTCCATTGCGACTGCACCTCCACCTCAAACACCGGATGGTCGGTCATCTCACCGCCATATTTCTTCATCGGATCGTCTTCACACGAGGTCTGCACCAAAAATGCACACGCAAAGCCTGCGGCCACAAAGCCGCGCCACGGGTTCATATCACGGGATTGTTTCATCTGCCTGTCTCCGGAAAATGGTTAAAAGAGGGGGATGTCACCACCGCCCGGACGGCGGCTCGCAACATCCCCTCCGAGATTTTAGAGTGTGAAGTCAGCCGGCACATCGCTGTCCCGGCCAACTATTTAGTTCATATTCTTGTTATCCTCAACAACGTTGGCATTCTCATCACCTTCCCAAGTTGCAACATCAACTGTGAAAGTGATGGGATTGTCGAGCACAGGGTCGCCAACCTCCTTATCTTCAGGTATAACCTTGATGTATTTGCCACCACCGTCGGGTAGACCGGCAAGGTCGGAGGTCGGAGGATAAACACCGGCTCCGCTTGTGGCTCCGCAGAACGACAGGTTGTAGACATATTTCTTGCCCGGTTCCCACTTGGTGTTGATAGGCACGCAAGAATAGCCATACTGCTCCTTGTCGAATGTGCCGGTATAGGGGAAGAGCTGATGCACATGGTTTTCACCGTCTACAATAACAGAACCGTCAGAACCGGGATGCTCCGTGCCTGGGTGCGTGGCCTCAACACGGCAAAGCACCAGAATATATGCGCCTTTGCTGGCGTTGTCTGTTTTGTCGGCCTCGTCGTTAAGATTCCAGGTGGCAAGCTGCTGCGGCACGAGCAACATGTTGCTGCTCCCGAAGCGTGAAGCCAACAGAGGAGTGTTGGTATGATCCAATGCCTGCACTGAAGTGAACTCAATGCCATATTTGGTCTTTGCGGAGCCCACACTCCAGTTCATGTAGTTTTCGGTAGCTTTGTTTTTATCGAATGCCAGTGTGCCCGATGAACAAACATTCATCAGCCATGCGCCTTTAATCCACACATGTTTGGTTTCACTGACACGGTTAACACCACCGGCGGCATTCACCTCAATCTGTGACAATGCATGATTGAATTTCAAAGAGATGTTGGTCCCATCTGCCCTCTTGGCCTGAGAGTAAGCCACAACAAGGTCGGCCTGGTCTTTGGCAGCAGTTGCCGGAGTGAAATCGCTGATTGTGGGACCGTTTGCATTGACAGATGCAGTCAACGATGCAGGAGACACGGCAAACACATCAAGCGTCGCCACATCCTGCGGCCAGAAAACAGCGTTTTCAAATGTAAAATAGTTTTTTCCCTCGGGCTTGGATGCAATCAGGCCATCGATAAAGCGCTGGGAGGAGAAACCGGTAGCATTTGCCCACACCTTAAAATTCTTAAGATTTGCGGTTGTGGTTTCCGTTGCACGGCTAACATGGGTGTTGAATGAAATTTCGTTGCCACACTCAATCAATTGCGTCTCATCGTTTGAGCACGCGGTGGCGAGCAGCAGCCCTGCGAGTCCAAGAGATGTGATTTTAATGTTCATGGTGATTTTCATTTAATTATTTGTTTTCAATTATTTGCTTTGATTGGTAGCGCCTACAATACGGCAAGATGATTAGCGGTCAGTTCATATCAATGTCGGTGTTCACAATGTCGCTCCAGTCACTGACTTCGGGCTGCATCCCCGCCCCTATTTCGGGGTCAGGAAACGGAACCGCATCCACAACAATGGTCACATCGCCCCCGCTGTCTTCACCCTCATGCACCTGGTCAGTGACATCGAAATGGAAATATTTCTTGGCCGAGGTGTAGACGGTCAATATGTGGCGCCTTCCATCATCCCCTTTGGGGCAGTGACCGAAAAAGTTGGCATAACCCTCAAAGGAATCCTCCCCAACGATATCAAGCGCTATGGGCACGGTCACTTCCTTGCCGCTTCCCATTCCCTGCCAGGGACTATATGCCTCGGCCATAGTCGACAAAGCGGCACTCGCCTCAAGGGCGCGGCTTAGCTTTTTGGAACTTTTCAAAATTATATGATAGGTAACCGTCGATTCCTCCGGAGTGAACCTCACCGACTGTTGACCGGCCATGGCAACCACGCTCACATTCTCACGTTTTGCCGACCATAACATGTCGGGCGACTGCCTCACAGGCTCATCGGCAGTGGCTTCAAAACGGGGGGCGTTGCTCGAGGCGGTGCTAACGGATGCGAACCGTCGCATCGGCGCAAGCAATGCCTCTTCGGCGGTGGTTATCTCAAAGG
Source organism: Bacteroidales bacterium (assembly GCA_910575545.1). Lineage (GTDB taxonomy): Bacteria > Bacteroidota > Bacteroidia > Bacteroidales > Muribaculaceae > UBA7173. The sequence goes on along the minus strand of CAJTFH010000021.1, from coordinate 34,920 downwards.
TCTCGAATGTGGCACCCCGCTCAACAAGCGTCTCGGTGTCACCGTTGAGAGCTATAGCATCATATTCGCCAGCCGGGGCGCGCACAACCGCCTTCTGCCGGTTGCCAGACTCATAACGGCGCGGGGCGCCCCCATCCTTCGGAAAAAGATAGACAACCATCGTGCGCGGGTCGGCATCAGGCGCTTTGCTCCAGTCAAACTCAAAAGTGAGGTCGAGCCAGTGGCTATGGTCATAACAAAGCTCGCGATGCTCGCAACCGCAAAGTCCGGCTGCGGCTGCCGCCACCATCGCAACCGCCACATGACGCACTATTCCTGCAAAACGGATCATCGGCGACCTCCTTCCCTTTTGCCATTCACGTTGCCACGGCCAAGAAGCCATGTCAGACCGATTTCAATCTTGGTCGGGCCGACCCAGCTGCGGTTATGGGTCGATTGCCAGACATCATGGTCATCAACAACATGATGTTTCATATAACGCCCCCACATATAACCGACCCCGATTCCGAAATCGATATTAAGCCTGCGGGCAACCGGCAATGAATAGCCGTAGCTGATTCCGACTGCATAGTTATATTTGTCGCCAATCACTCCGGTGCAGCTCCGGCCGAATTGGAAATCATAAGTCACAATCGAGCCGTAGACACCCACCCGGTGGCCTGAAAAAACATTGTCGCCCTTGCCATGGCCAAGTTGCCAGCTAACCTCTAAATCGCCGCCGTAGACGCGCCAATAGCGCCGCTCCGGATGGTTGCGCCACCAGGCGTGCATCCAGCCGGCATAAACAGTAAGCCTGTCGGCGAAACAAACCCCGATGCCGAGATTCGGAACCAGAGCCGCATCATAAAGCAGATTGGTTTTCAGGAAAAACGGGCATCTGACACGCGCCCCCTGCGGCAAACCTGCCGTCTGAAGGTCAGACCCGCCTGACTTGTCTGACTTGTCTGACTTGCCATAAAAAGCCGGGATGCCCGATAATCCGGTTTCGTCGGCAACCCTCAAAGTGTCGGCCCCCGCAGTCTCGCAACCCGGAATAACAACGCCTTGTGAAGGCGCAGACGACATCCTGACCGTCAACGCCGCGCTGCGCTCTTCCGGCCATGACCTACGCGGTGTGCCGGTTGCAACTCCCCACTTAAGGGTCACCGGCACTGAGGCAGAAACCGCTATTGCCATTTTCAGCGCCTGGGCACGTTTCATCGCCAGCTCTTCATTGAACCTGCGGTCACCATCAGGCGAGGCAGAGCCTTCAATCAGAACATCAAGGCAGTTTGTCGAATCGATTCCGGCAAAAAAACGACGGATACTGTCAAGCGCCGACGGGTTACTCGTAAATGCCACATCGATGGTAGATGTGGATATCGGGAAATAAATCGTCTGACGGAACTCGTCAAGGCTGTCAGCCACAGACACTAAATCCGCTGACACCACATCAGCTCCATGTCCGGCCTCAGGCTCAACCGCCAATGCCCGCAGGGACACACCCCCGGCAAAGGATAAAAAACACCCTGCAACCGCAATTCTTGCGGCCACATGGCGGCAATAGTGGGTAGCACCAAGGATATAACTTCTAAAAACAGGCATATAACCTATTAATTTAATCTTGGCTAAATAAGGCTGATTTACAAATTCTAAATAATCGCAACAAAATTACAACAAAAAAGCCTTAAGCTACCCCCCCCCCACGTTAAATCATGTTAATTAACAACTTTAAAACGTCAAACCGAAAAATCAATATTTATTCCTGCCGCCAAACCACCGCCTCACACGCCGGAACATGCCATAGACCATCACAGCAACATCGGCATAGCGCATAGCCGATTCAAAAGAGCGCATATATCCGGCCATCGTCTTCGCCTCAGAAGCCATCTGAGGCGAGAAGGTCATTTTGAGCCGGTCTTGCACCACCCCGATCTTCAAACTGTTAACAACCTTGAGATAACGAACTTCCTCAAGCGTGTATCCCTTGAAACGGCGACCTTTCTCTCCGGCCAGATGGCGGGGCCGGGCAATCTGCCTTATTTTCTTGTCGGCAGCTTCTCGCGCCTCCTCGGCGGTTTCATTCTCTTTGTCAAGATAGGCGTCAAGTCCGATTCTATCCTCTACGGCCTCTTGCGTAACCTCCGGCAGTTCAACAGACAAGGCGGTTAAATCTTTTTCATTCGTTTCCATCACGCTGCTCATAAACAAGACGGCTGATAAACCGTGCTATAGGGTTAACAACAATTTTTTTCTTCAGAAGCGCAAGCACCCCGATAAGAATCAAAAACGCACCTCCCATGATGAGATAGCACGCCCACACAGGCAGCATCAGAGCCAACAGCTCGATGCACGCACCCGAAAGGAACGCGATTCCGAAAATACCGAGCACAAGCGTCACAATCAGCATCACCCCGGCCGACACCAGTTCGGTCAGCTTCTCTGTGACAGTCAGTTTGGCATTATCGAGATATAGCAACCCCAGTTTTTTCAACAACTCTTTAAGCCGGTCGACAGTATGCGGAACTTTCCCCGAAACATTCATAAACAAATAGTTTTAAGATAATCCCCTCCCAGCCTTTCACGACCTTTATCAACCTCAAAAACAGTCTCTGCCCAAGCCGCCATGCGGCTTCAGGCAGAGACTACCGAAGCCTTTGAAAAAAAGCCTTATACCTTCTTTATCTCTGCGGCGATTTCGTCAACAATCTCCTCAAAATCATCCCCTTTGGTGCATTTGCACACACCATATTTCTTCAGAAGGTCTTTAATCTGCTCACGGAGCTCCTCTCCCTTTTCAGGAGCGAACAGCAACGCTGCACCGGCACCTACTATGGCGCCCCCCACAAATGCTGAAATTAATGTCAAGCCTCTCATAATTACTCTATTTTAATAAATTCCGTTATTTCTTGACCACTGCGTTGACCTCTTCCTGAATCTCATCTACAAGCTGGTCGAGTTTCGACTTTTTCAGCTTGATGCCTTTCGACTCAAGATAGTCAACAATTTCTTCTCTCATGTCCTCCCCCTTTTTCGGAGCGAACAATAAACCGAGCGAAGCACCAACAAGCGCGCCGCCAACTACAGCCAGGATAATGTCTAAAGATTTCATCTCAAAAAATATTATTAAATTTTAATTGTCCGATACTCCTATAACAACACCAAACCGGTTTTGTTCTGCACCGTCAGCAAGAAAACGAAGCCGCAAAAACTCCTCCACGGTTTACCAATTCCAAAAATAATCAAAATAACCAAAACACTTTCCGGGTGAAGCGTTTTTTCACTAACTTTGTGTAGAAAAGGCAAATAATTTCAAATGAAGGTTCCAAAATCAGGCAACGATATAGTCATTAAAGGCGCAAGGGTCAACAATCTCAAAAACATAGACTTGACAATCCCGCGTGGGAAACTGATTGTCATAACAGGCCTTTCCGGTTCCGGAAAATCATCTCTGGCATTCGACACAATCTATGCCGAAGGGCAACGCCGGTATGTGGAGAGCCTGTCGGCATACGCGCGCCAGTTCCTGGGCAAAATGCAGAAACCCGAAGCCGACTTCATCAAAGGGCTCCCACCGGCAATCGCCATCGAGCAGAAAGTCAACACACGCAACCCAAGGAGCACCGTCGGAACTTCAACCGAAATCTACGACTACCTACGCCTGTTGTTCGCACGCGTAGGCCACACTTTCTCTCCTGTCAGCGGCCGTGAGGTGCGACGCCACAGTGTCAGCGATGTGGTTGACGCCGCAACAACCTATCCCGAAGGCACACGGATAGCCGTCGTGGCCCCGCTGATGATTCCCGCAGGGCGCACCTTGGCAACACATCTCGACATTCTCCGGAAAGGAGGATATTCGCGCCTGTTCATGAACGGGAAATTCGTCGGATTCGACCAGCTGCTCGGCAACCCCGACGCCCTGCCACAGGCAAATCCGGGCTATGAGCTGCTTATCGACCGCCTGGCAGTAAGCCCCGACCCCGATGAAAAGACCCGCCTGGCCGATTCGGTGCAGACAGCATTTTTCGAGGGTGGGGACTCATGCACACTCGTTGCCTGGGATGCCAGCGGCGAAATGCACCGCCACGACTTCTCGACCCGTTTCGAGGCCGACGGCATCGCATTCCTCCAGCCATCCGACCTCCTTTTCAATTTCAACAACCCATTCGGAGCCTGTCCCCGATGCGAAGGGTTCGGGCGGTGCATCGGCATTGACGAGCGCCTCGTGGTTCCAAACCCCGCCCTATCGGTCTACGACGACGCGGTGGCATGCTGGCGCGGCGAAAAAATGGGCGAATGGAAACGCCGTTTCATCGCAATGGCAGCCCAGACAGGATTCCCCATCCACCGGCCATATGCCGACCTCACCCAAGCCGAAAAAAACATACTCTGGCACGGCACAAAAGGATTTGAAGGCATCGACGGGTTCTTCCGCATGGTCGAGGAGAACCAATACAAAGTGCAATACCGGGTGATGCTCGCCCGCTTCCGGGGCCGCACAATATGCCCCGAATGCCACGGCAACAGGCTCCGGCCGGAAGCGTCATACGTCAGAATCAACGGCCTTACAATCTCCGACCTGGTGCGTATGCCGGTTTCAGACCTCAAAGAGTGGTTCACAAAACTAAGCCTTTCAGACCACGACGCAGCCGTGGCAAAACGGCTGTTGGCAGAAATAAACTCGCGCCTGTCGTTCCTCATCGATGTCGGCCTGGAATATCTTACACTCGACCGCCTGTCGGCAACACTCTCCGGCGGGGAATCGCAACGCATAAACCTCGCAACATCGCTGGGATCCTCGCTCATGGGTTCACTCTATATCCTCGACGAGCCAAGCATCGGCCTCCATTCGCGCGACACTCAGAAACTCATTGGGGTGTTGAAACACCTGCGCTCGCTGGGAAACACCGTCATAGTCGTCGAGCATGACGAGGAAATCATGGAAGCCGCCGACTGGATTATCGACGTCGGCCCGTTGGCCGGGCGCCTGGGCGGCGAAATCGTCTATGAAGGCCCGCTGTCCGAAATCGCTTCGGCAACAAACAGCTACACCGCCAAATATCTGAGCGGCGAAATGCAGATTCCACTCCCGCCATCGCGCCGCAGATGGAGCAGCTACATCGAGGTGAAAGGCGCAAGGGAGCACAACCTCAAAGATCTCGATGTGCGCTTCCCACTGGGAGTGATTACAGTGGTCACCGGGGTCAGCGGCTCCGGAAAATCAACCCTCGTGCGCGACATCCTTTACCGGGCCATGTTGCGCAACATAGGCGAAGCATCCGATGCCCCCGGCGCACACAGAGCCATAACCGGCGACCTGCAACGCATAAAATCCGTCGAGTTCGTCGACCAGAACCCAATCGGCAAATCAACCCGCTCCAATGCCGCCACATATCTGAAAGCATTCGATGAAATCCGCGCATTGTATGCCGACCAGCAGGGTGCCAAACAGATGGGATTCACACCGGCATACTTCTCTTTCAACGCCGAAGGGGGACGCTGCGAAGAGTGCAAAGGCGAAGGGAAGATTACCATCGAAATGCAGTTCATGGCCGACATAACAATCCCCTGCGAATCTTGCGGCGGAAAACGGTTCAAACGCGACGTGCTTGAAATCGAATACCGGGGCAAAAACATATTCGACATACTCGAAATGACTGTGAACCAGGCAATAGAGTTCTTTTCAGAGAATCCGGGTACGATAGAACGGCGCATAGTCAAACGCCTGCAGCCACTGGCCGACGTCGGCCTCGGATATATCAAACTAGGCCAGTCATCATCGACTTTATCCGGAGGCGAGAACCAGCGTGTGAAGCTCGCCTATTTCCTGGCCATGGAAAAAGCCGAGCCAACCATGTTCATTTTCGACGAACCCACAACAGGGCTGCACTTCCACGACATAAACCTGCTGATGGACTCTTTCAACCGCCTAATCTCACGCGGCCACACAGTCATCATCATCGAGCACAACATCGACGTAATCAAATGCGCCGACCACATCATCGACCTCGGTCCGGAAGGGGGAGCCGCCGGAGGCTCGCTTGTAGCCTGCGGCACACCCGAACAGATTGCCGCCTCCGCCGCCTCCCACACCGCCACCTTCCTGAAAGCCAAACTAATAAACGCCGGCGAAAGGCCGTGAAAAGCGAATAAAAGCCTTAAAAAGCAATTTAGGCGTTGTGTCGAAATTCGACCAACGCCTTTTTGGCATCCGGATGGAGAGGGTGCTGTCAGAATGGTTCAGATGGTAGGAGCCTGAGGGTGAGGGTGAAGGGAGTTGACTAAGGTCAATGACCGAACCCGAAGCCCTCGGGCGACGACCCAGATGAGCCATTATGACACACCCTCCTTCTTTTCTCAGCCTGTCACGGCCTTTATTAGCCTTTTTCAGCCTTCTATCTTATCTCAGCCTGTCAGCAGCCTTGAGCAGCCTCTCATCTCGGCGAATCCCAAGATAAGCCATCAGCGCAAACACCATCGCGCCTATCAGCAGAAAAACACTGCCCAGCCACTGGGGCCTGCCACCGTCCCAGCTGAAAAACACGATGGCTTCAGCAATCAACACAGCTGCAATCAGCAGCATCGACACCAGAGTGATGGTTTTCTGCCGGCTTGTATTTTTATAAAAAAACACTGCCATCAGCAGCAACACAGCGGCCAGCCCGCTGACAATCAGAAACACCGGCATATCAACCGGCGACAAAAACGTGGCGCTGTTCGGATCATCCGGCGCGCCGGGCACTATCGCCATCGGCACGAAACAGAACACACACATCATCACGGCTGCCACAACAAGCCAAACCGTTTGCCATCTTTGAATAACCATATCTTCAGTTTTTTAATTAAATACCATAAAGCAGACTGTCAACCAGCAACGGAATCAGCTCCCCGTCAACTCCCGCCCTCTTCAAATAGGGCGCATCGTTGCGCATATCGGCAATGAATCCGTCGATAGCCTCCGTGCGGCGGCCTGTGTCACCATCCATACGGGCTGTGACATTCAACGAATAAAAATTCATCGCCTCTTTGAAATTCCCTTCGGCCAAAGCAAGATGCCCCATGTTGAGATAATCCTCCTGCGTCGGGCTGAATGCCCCTATGACCTTCTCATAATATTTCCTGCTCTGCCCGAGGTCTCTCTCCATAAGCAGGCACCATGCCAGCGGACGCAACGCCTTGCCCGACTTCTCATCAAGATACTCGGCCTTGTAATATTCCCCGATAGCATCATCATAACGGCCAAGCTCAACCAGGCAGCGGCCTATGTTCAACGCCGTGGCGGCATGTTCAGGATGGCGCTCCTCAAGTATGCGCAACCGCTCCAATGCCTCTTCGGGCCGGTGGAGCAGCATCAGGCAACGCGACAGCCTACGCAGCGTCCAGTCGCTACGGCTGTCGAGCATCTCCGCCCGTTTATAATATTCAACGGCAGATTCATAGTCACCGGTTTTCTGATAGGCATAACCGGTTTTCTGATACAGCTCGGCACCAGTAGCCCCATCTTCGGCAAGTCGGCGGAAAACCTCCAGCGCCTGTGAATAATAGCCATGCGAGAAATAGAACTGCCCCACAAGCTCAAGCACATCAATCTCCCTCAAATCAGGCGCGAACAACGGCACCTCCGATAGGTTGACCCCCGACTCAAACGGATTGGGAAACTCCCCTTTGCGGCGGAAAAGCCTGAAAAAGCGGTAGATATTCTGCACCTGCTTGTTAATCACATTCTTCCGGTCGGCATTGCCCGAAGTCAGCGATGCCGCCTGGAGTTCGGCAAGCTGCTCCCCCTGCGCCTTGAACTGGCTGAGCATCATATCCCGCTGGAATGCAGGAACATGCTGCAACGAAAACATGAACGAATACTTATCGCTGTCGCACAGAAACGGCGCCGCCGCCATCAGTTCGGCCACAGGCTGCATATCACCAGAAGCCCCGCCGCTGAATTCCGAATAATCCGTATGGAACGGCAGGAACCAGTTGGCGGGTTCATTGAAAAACGGGAATGTTTTCAGCCGTTCAAACGTGCCGAGCATCACATCTCCCCCCTCCTCCTGGATTTCACTCATCTCTTTGAGCTTGTCGGCCAGGCCGCTACTCTCCATCATCTCCTGCCATTGTGGATTCTCCTCCATCTCCGCAGAATCGAGATTCTCTATATTCAGATTTATCTTTTTGTCGATTTCAGGCTTCAGCTTCAACATCTCAGGCACCACCTCGTCGCGGATTTTACGCGTAATACGGTCGGTGTCGACAGTCTTCACCAACTCCATATAAACAGTGCGGAAATCCTCGCGCCACCCCTTGCGCTCTTTCATCGCATCAAGTTTGGCAACTACCCGGCGCGGAAGCACACGCCTGCGCCATGTATGCATCAGAATCATCAAGCCTATCAGCCCGGCAGCCGAAAGCCTCCCCATATCCGATCCATAGGCATCAAGCAAAAGGTCTATCCGCGCCGGATCATGGTAATGAAGGCCTCCAAGAATCAGACCCCACACAACAAGCTCCTTGAAATATCCGGCATAAAGCTCCCCGGAAATCACATGCGCCAAAGCCTCCACATCCGCGCGGTCGAGCGGATGTGTAACCCAGATACGGTTGAAAATCCTACGCTCAAGAGCCTCACGCTCTGTCATCAGCTTCTTGGCAGCATCAGAATGAACTCCGCTAACGGCAAAACCGAACAGAGAGGCATCATTGCTCAGCTTGGCATAATCGCGCAATATCTCCGGCAACGATGCCCCTCGTTGCAGGTCTTCATACCGCAGGGTATTATAATAAAGTGTGGAAGCATCCCCCTTGAGATTCTCCCGTTCAAGCCGGTCAACCACTCCGAGCACCTTCTCCCCAAGATCGGCCACCATGGCGCTCCGGCCCGGGTCTTCAGCCCCGCGCGACGCATAATCGAGCATATATCGGTAGCTCTCCTCCCCACGCTCGATTTCCCTCGACAGCTCCCAGTTCATCATCCCTTCCGACAACGACCGAGCCAGGGCAAAAGCATCTCTAAGCCTGTGCTCCGCCACATAACGCCGTATCCGGTCTTTACTTTCCTTGAATATCTTTTTATCCATATGTTTGCTCCTTCCAGAATCCACCCGTAACTATAACACCTTTATCAAGCAAAAATCTTGCCAAAACCGCCTTTTACCGTCAACACCCCCGTCAACTCATTGGCGGGGGTGCTGGGAAACCTCTCGGAATCGTTAGACAGCAATGGCTAAATGAACATCGGTGTCAATCCTTCCTGACCGGCACCGACGGTGTCTCCGCTTGCTTTATACCGTCGCGGATCAGCAACGCGTCAATCGTGGCATCCTTACCTCTGAAATCACGGTAAAGTTTCCCGGGATGTTCCGTGCCGCCTTTCTCCAGAACATTATGGCGGAATTCCCCGGCTGTCTTCCTGTCGAAAATGCCATTCTCCTTGAATTTGGCGAATGCATCGGCATCAAGAACCTCAGCCCATTTATACGAGTAATATCCGGCGGCATAACCTCCCGAGAAGATATGGCTGAAGGTCGGACCTATCATAGTGTCATCCACAGGCTCGAAAATCTGCACCTGCTCCATGGCGCGGCGCTCAAACTCAGCCGGGTCGGCAACAGAGCCTTCAACGGTGTGCCATGCCATGTCGAGATAACCGAAACCGAGCTGGCGCATACAAGAGTAACCTGCGCCGAACTGCGCCGAGCTGATAATCTTATCAACCAGCGGCTGCGGAATCTTCTCGCCCGTCTTGTAATGCTTCGCGAATGAATCGAGGAATGCCTTTTCTGTCAAGTAGTTTTCATTAAACTGCGACGGGAGTTCCACAAAATCGCGATACACATTCGTTCCCGACAGTGACGTGTAATGGCATTGGGTCAGAAGGCCGTGGAGTGCATGGCCGAACTCATGCAGGAAAGTCTCCACCTCATAAGGGGTCAGCAACGACGGCTCCTCGGCTGTCGGTTTGGTGAAATTCATCACTATCGTCACGTGCGGACGCTCGTTAACACCGTCTGCCGTGACACACTGGCTTTTGAACTCGGTCATCCATGCCCCGGGACGTTTGGTGTCGCGGGGGAAGAAGTCGGTATAGATAACCCCGATGAAATTACCCTGCTCATCTGTCACATCAAAGGCCTTCACATCCGGATGATAAACCTCTATGGCATTATTCTGGGTGAACTTCAGGCCATATAGCTTCGTTGCAAGGCCGAACACCCCTTCAATAACGTTATTCAGCTCGAAATAAGGGCGCAACTGCTCCTCATCATAGCTGTATTTCTCGTTTTTCAGCTTATTGGAGTAGTAGCTGTAGTCCCATGCATTGATTTTAACCGGTTTACCCTCTTTCTTCGATGCGAAAGCCGTCAGCTCATCCATCTCACGCTTCAATGCCGGCTTATAGGCATCGCGCAGCTGGTCAAGCAGCTTATAGACGTTCTCCGGGTTTTCAGCCATTGTGCGTTGCAGCGAATGCGAGGCATAATTCTTGCCGCCGAGAAGCCGTGCAATCTCAAGACGCACCTCCGCTATACGCTTCATGTTGTCAAGATTGCTATACTCACCCTTCATGTTGCGCCCCGTATAGAGACGGTAGAATTTCTCCCTGAGGTCGGGTCGCTCCGAATATTTCATAAAAGCAGTATACGTCGGCTGAGCCAGGGTGAACAGGAATTCTCCTTTACGCCCCTTGGCCTCCGCCAGCTGGGCGGCCTCATCAACAATCCCTTTCGGCAGCCCTGCAAGGTCTTTCTCTGTCAGCCATATTTCATAGGTGTTCAGCTCCTTCAGCACATTCTGCCCGAACTTCGTGGTCAGTTCGCTCAGCTCTGCACTGAGTTTACGGTAAGCCTCACGGTCTGCACCCTCAAGATTCGCCCCCGACAGCGCAAACGAATCATATGTGCGGTCGAGCAGCATCTTATCCTCGGCCGAAAGGTTCAGCTTGTCGCGCCCTTCATAAACCGCCTTCACCCGCTTCCATAAACCGTTGTTGAGAGTGATAGAGGTGGAATAGTCGCTCAATTTGGGTGTCACCTTCATAGAGATTTCCATCATCTCGTCATCAGCGTCGGCCGAAAGCAACGGGAAAAAGATGTTCAACACCCGGTTCAGGTCTTCACCAGTGCGGTCAAGAGCCACAATAGTGTTCTCAAACGTCGGAGCCTCCGGGTTGTTCACAATCGAGTCAATCTCCTTCAACGCCTTTTCTATGCCCCGGTCGATAGCCGGCTCATAATCTTTATTGGAAATCTTGCTGAAAGGCGCCGTGCCATGTTCGGTATTCACAAACGGGCTTTCAAACACATTCCCTGCCTGTGCAAACTGTGTCTGTGTCGTCATCGCTCCTGCAATAATCAATCCTGTCAGAATCTTTTTCATATCTCGTTTTTTCAATTTTCAAAAAATCACGGTTCCATCCGCCCCCTAAACCACAAATTTACAACTTTTCCCTTAATCCCCAAAAAGCACACCGCCAAACCATCACTTCATAAACACCAGCCACACCGCCCCGACAAGAAGCCCCATGGCAATATAATGATTCCATTTAAGCTCAAAACCCTCGAAAGCTATCAGGCTGAACACCACAAAAACAACCAGAGTTATCACCTCCTGCATAACCTTCAGCTGTATCAACGAATACGGCCCTCCGTTCCCCTCAAAACCCATCCGGTTTGCAGGCACCTGGCAGCAATATTCCAGCAACGCAATCCCCCATGAGAACAGAATCACCGCATATAACGGCCAGTTTGCAGATATCCCTGTCGATTGAAGTTTCAGATGGCCATACCAGGCCACTGTCATAAAAATATTGCTGATCACCAACAACACAACAGTCCAAATCATCGCACTCATAACTTCAAACCTTTTAACTCTAAACTTCCCGGTTCTAAAACCTTTTAATTACCGATCTCTATAAATCAGCCCTTCCATATCCACCTACAATCCCCCAGGCGGCCTTTATTATCCTTTTACCAACTTTATCAGGTTAATCAACCAGTTTTTTAATCTCCTCCCTGTCAAACCACCACTTCCCTCCACGTTTCCTCATAACCCGGTCGCGCCTCGCCACAGCCTCATCACATAGCCTCGAATGCCCGTTCTTTCCCATGGGCAGAAGACCCTCAGGCACATCATCCAACGTCACCCGCTCTGTCCGGGAAAGCGTCGGAAATCCTATTGCAATCCACATAACCGGCATCTCACCCTTCTTGCCTCCCTCAATCACAACCGATGCACACGAACTCCGCCGGGGGATCAGCTCCCCTTTATCCTCAATCCACCGCTCCCCCTCTTCAAGCATATCGCGCCCAGACCGCGCATGGTAAAACGACCGCGACAACCCATCCGTCAGAGTCAACGGAGTCACATTCCTTGAATCCAAAGATTCACGCAGCAACGCAACAGCATCGTCGTGCCTCACCTCCCCCAATCTCCCTTCCTCACCCCCGGAATAGGAATAATTCGACCTGACCATACACCCGACGGCCTCATCCTTTAAATCATAAACCTTATATCCATGATCCCAGGTTTCAACATAAACACCGGCCCCATCTGCGTCAATAACCCCGAAATTAGCCTGCACACCCAACGGACCGCCATCGGCCAGTTCACAGTCAAGCATCTGCAGGAACTCTCCTACCGTGCGGCAGCTCTTCAAAGCCTCCGCCATAACCAGCCCCTCGCGGTCTTTAACCACAGCAGTATCGGGCGCAAGATTATAACTTGCAGTATTCATAATTCCGAGGCCGGCCTCATTCATCCCCGCCCACACCTCTTTCAGCTCCCGGTCACCGGCATTAAACAGCCCCACGAAAGCCAGTGTAGGCCGCCCGGCTTTGTCTGCCCCGCGGTCAACCTTCGCAACGAAATTATGCGGATGCCCCGAGTCCCGGTGCTTCCAAAGAAGCATTCGCCCCGATAACGCCCGGTCTGCACTTATTATAGCCGACGTACACCCGTAAGCGCCCTGCAGAATCAACATCCAAAGCCCTAAGGCCAGCATTAGTCCGGTTTTCCTATTCATAACTTCTGCAAATTTACTCAATTTTCCTTTGCGCAGTTGCCCTCTTTTCTGTAATTTTACGTTCTTATGAATCGATACATCTTTTCAATACCTATAAAAGTGCGCGACTACGAGATTGACTCGCAGGGCATTGTCAACAATGCCAACTATCTCCACTATCTCGAACACACCCGCCACGAATTCTGTGAATCACGAGGATTCACCTTCCGTGCAATGCAAGAGCAGGGCATCGATCCCGTGGTGTCGAAAATCGAGATTGAATACCACACCCCCCTGCGTCTCGCCCAAACAATGACCAGCTCATTGTGGGTTGAACGCAAAGGCCCGCGGTTCATTTTCCACCAGGACATCTTCACCCCCGCAGGAGAACTTTCTGCTGCCGCGATAGTCACGGTAGTGGCCCTCGAAAACGGACGGATTTCCCGTGGCGATGCAATCGCACCACTCCTCGAAAACCCCAATGACTCCTCTCCCGAAAACTGAAACTTCCACCATTGCTCCACAAAATCGCATTCTCCCAGATTAAAGGGAACTCCCCTCAGATGGCTTCCCGAATACTCGACCTCATCGGGTCGGAGCAGGAATTTTTCACCCTGTCAGAAGCCACTCTGTCGGCCAGGCTCGGACTCAAAGGGCGCATTCTCTCCGACGACTACCGCCGCGACATCCTGAGGAAAGCCCAAGAAGAAATCCCGTTTGTTGAAAACAACCACATACGCCCCATCTATTTCACCGACGAAGCCTACCCGCATCGGCTTCTTGAATGCGACGATGCCCCGGCAATGCTTTTCACCCTCGGAAACGCTGACCTTAACGCAACCCATGTAATCAGCATCGTAGGCACCCGCAACGCCACTGCCTACGGAATAAACTTCATCAACCACCTCGTCGACGACCTCGCATCGCGCATCGACAGCCTACTGATTGTCAGCGGCCTGGCAATGGGATGCGACATCGCCGCCCACCGGCGCGCCCTCCATAACTCCATACCCACCGCTGCCGTCGTGGCCCATGGACTCGACACCATCTATCCCGCCGAACACCGCAACTATGCCGCCGACATTGTGAGAAGCAACGGTGCAATAGTAACCGACTACATCCACGGCACACGTCCGCACCGCGGTAACTTCCTGGCCCGCAACCGCATTGTGGCAGGCCTGGCTGACGCCGCAATTGTGGCCGAATCGGCGGCTGACCGTGGTGGAGCGCTCCACACAGCCCGCCTCGCAATGCTCTATAACCGCGATGTGTTCGCACTGCCTGGACGCACCTCCGACCACTTCAGCGGAGGATGTAACAAACTGATAAAAAACAACATCGCCCATCTCGTCGAATCCGCCGACGACATAATCAGGGCGATGAACTGGAAAGCACATCCGGCAGAAGGCCTCCAGCAACAGCTTTTCCCCGAACTCTCCCCAACGCAACAGGCTGTCATCGACCACCTGCGGCAGCATGGCGAATCAACAACAAACGCCCTGGCCGCAGCCACCGGCATCGCCATCGGCCAGCTCATGGCGCTGCTCGTAGAGCTTGAATTCCAAGGGCTGCTTCTCCCTCTGCCAGGCGCACGCTACCGCCTCGCCTGAACTTTCCCCTCACCCTCCGCATTCTACTTATACCGGTTCATAACCTTTTCTCCCACCCATTAACCGACAACGAAAATCATGGAAAAGAAAATTATCGCCCCCTCAGAGCTGATCATCAATCCCGACGGAACAGTATTCCACCTCCACCTCCATCCCGACCAGCTCACCGACCGCATAATACTCGTCGGCGATCCAGCCCGTGTCGACATCGTGGCCGAACATTTCGACACACGCACTTTCGATGTATCCTCACGCGAATTCCACACCATTGGCGGCACATACAAAGGGAAGCCCATCATGTGTCTTTCCCACGGAATCGGGCCGGATAACATCGACATCGTAATCAACGAACTCGACGCCCTTGCCAACATCGACTTCTCGACACGCGAAGTAAAAGACTCTCACCGCGCCCTATCTATGGTGCGTATCGGCACTTCCGGCGCCCTCCAGCCCGAACTGCTCGTTGGCACACCCGTAATCGCCGAAAAAGCCATAGGGTTCGACGGAGTTCTCAACTACTATGCCGGACGTAACGCCGTGGCCGACCTCGAATTCGAACACGCCCTGTGCCGGCACACCGGTTGGAACCCTCTCTGGGCCAAGCCCTATGTTGTCGATGCAGATAAAGAACTCGTCGAGCAGATTGGCGGCTCCGACATGGTGCGTGGCAACACTATATCTGCCGTCGGGTTCTACGGGCCCCAGGGACGCGAACTCCGCCTCCCCCTGGCAAACCCCGACCTCAACCGACGCATAGAGGAATTCCGGTTCAACGGCCGCAAAATCACAAACTACGAAATGGAATCAGCTCCTCTCCAAGGCCTCGGACGCCTTATGGGGCACCGTGCAATGACTGTCTGCTCAATCATAGCAAACCGCATGAGCCACAACGCCACACCCAACTACAAAACCGCCATCCGCGACCTCATCGCCACAGTCCTCGACCGCATCTGACCCCACCCCACAATAAACATGGCGTTGTGTCGAAATTCGACCAACGCCTTTTTGGCATCCGGATGGAGAGGGTGCTGTCAGAATGGTTCAGATGGTAGGAGCCTGAGGGTGAGGGTGAAGGGAGTTGACTAAGGTCAATGACCGAACCCGAAGCCCTCGGGCGACGACCCAGATGAGCCATTATGACACACCCTCACGTTTATGCAACCAAGTGTCGCATCTTTCTCGCTACCTTTGCACCACAAACCTAATTCACGAGATTGATGAACATACAACACTTCTTTATATCCCTACTCCACATACTCAACGAAATGTCGCCCTACATCCTGTTGGGCTTTCTGATTGCAGGATTCCTGCATGTCTTCATAAAACCGGAGCTGATGACCCGCCACCTTGCCGGTAACGGGTGGCGACCCGTTCTTAAAGCCGCACTCTTCGGAATACCCCTCCCCCTCTGTTCCTGCGGAGTGCTACCCACAGCCATCGCCCTTAGGCGACAGGGAGCCTCGAAAGGAGCAACCACATCATTCCTGATAAGCACACCTCAGACAGGCGTCGATTCCATTGCCGCAACCTACGCCCTGCTCGGCCTCCCATTTGCACTTCTGCGCCCGATAGCAGCACTTGCAGGGTCTTTCGCCGGAGGAATGGCCGTAGACCGCACTGAATCCGCCCAATCTACCCGACCCACCTCCGACAGACCCGCCACTGCCGGCAAATCCACCCACTCATCCACCCCTATATTCAAAAAAATCATAGAAGCCGTGCGCTACGGCCTCGTAGATATGGTCGCCTCCGTAGGCAAATGGCTCGTAATAGGTCTTGTAATCGCAGCCATAATCACAGTGGCCGTCCCCGACACCCTTTTCCTATCCCTGAGCCGCTATCCGCTCCTCGCCATGCTCGTCATGGTCATCGTAGCCGTGCCCATGTATATCTGCGCAACCGGTTCAATACCAATCGCCATGTCGCTAATGCTAAAAGGCCTCACACCTGGTGTCGCATTCGTGCTTCTCATGGCCGGCCCCGCAGCCAACTTCGCATCGGTGATGCTCCTGCGCAAAAACCTCGGCACACGCGCCACCGCCCTTTATGTTGCATCCGTCATAATAACCGCCATAGCCTTCGGACTTATAATCGACTATCTTCTCCCCTCCTCGTGGTTTACTCTCAGCAACAGCGCGATAACATCCAGTTCCTGCCACACCGCGTTCAACTCCTTTGAAACAGGCTGCACCATCCTTCTGGTCATCCTCCTTATCTATGCGCTCATACGGACCTACAAAAACCCGCATACCCATTGCCAATGTTCTGAAAACCAAGGCAAACACAATCATATAAACAACAAAACAGCTGATAATCAACACAACAACACCATGCCAACAGCAACCTACACCATCGAAGGAATGGCTTGCGCACATTGCAAAGCCACAGTCGAGAAAACCCTTGCCGCCCTTCCGGGCATCAGCTCCGCAACCGCCGACCTCATCCACCACACCGCCACAATCTCATCGCAGCCCGGCACACCCCTCCCTCACCCCCACGAAGTGGCCGCCGCCATCGAAGCCGCCGGCTTCTCATGCCGCCCATCCTGAAACAACAACCGAAGCCCCAGGATGCAGATTCAAGACCGAAGTGCGAAACCAATCGTCCTGAAGCCCTCAGCCGACGATTAACATATTTTAATGCCGTAATAATTTTGCAGTTTCAAGAAAAAGCACTACCTTTGCACCCGTAAACATCACATCGCGGGATGGAGCAGTGGTAGCTCGTTGGGCTCATAACCCAAAGGTCGGAGGTTCGAGTCCTCCTCCCGCCACCAAAAGCGGTTGCACTCCAGTGCAACCGCTCTTTTTTTTCAATCAGACCAAAACCACACAGAAAGGAGAAGTTGTCTATCAAGACTTCGGGCAGGATGGCTCTGAGTAGTTGATCCGGTTTCATTTTGCAATGATAATACTATACTTCGACATCCCCTCCCGCCCACCGGAAAAATCCGCTGACCCCCAATTAGTCCGCGGATTGACCATAAACCCTACGCCTGGGTAAATAGCAAAGGGCTAAATCGAGGTGATTTAGCCCTTACTGTGTTGTCTTGGAGGGATTCGAACCCCCACAGGCGGAACCAGAATCCGACGTGCTACCATTACACCACAAGACAATCTATTTTATTGACCGCAAGCCTTTATCAGCTTTTCTTCGCCTTCTCCAAGGCCTCTGCCATCAACGGGTGCAAAGTTACGCACTTTTTTTAAATCTCCAAAATTTTTCCCGAAATTTTATCAGACCCACAAAAAAAGCGGCCAGAAAACCGCAATAATCAGAACTAAAAAATTGGATTTTACATGTTATTCTCCGTATCTTTGCCAAAAGAGCAGACCAGCAGACCCGCCGAGCTGACAGATTTAACTGAAAATACATTTCCTTATGACTTTCACCGAAAATTGCAATGTGGTTTTTGACCGGGCTACGGACGACTACCATGTGACCGACAATATCGACGCCCCGCGCCCGACGCCCTATCCTAAAGGTTCCATCGAGGCCATCTTATATGAGAAAAACTGGATTGATGTGACCCAATGGCACATGGAAGACCTTATCCGTGACCCGCAGATAGAGCCCCTTGAGGCCGTTGCGTTAAAACGACGCATAGATGCATCGAACCAGGAGCGTACCGACATGGTGGAGGAGCTCGATTCCTGGTTCCGCGACAAATACGCATCGGTGACTCCGCTCCACGATGCCACCATCAACACAGAAAGCCCGGCATGGGCGCTCGACCGCCTGTCGATTCTCGCCGTGAAAATCTTCCATATGAAAGCTGAGGCTGACCGCACCGATGCCGACGATGCCCACCGGCGCAAATGCGCCGCCAAGCTCGACGTGCTCCTCGAGCAGCGCTCAGACCTGACACAGGCCATCGACACCCTTCTTAACGACATCGAAGCCGGCCGCAAATACATGAAAGTCTACCGGCAGATGAAGATGTATAACGATGCCGCCACAAACCCCGTGCTTTACGGTAAGAAATAAGCCCGACATCAACGCCAAATGACACTACCATCAGAAGACACAGCCCTCCCCGCCGCCAAACTCGACGGCGATAACAATCCGCGCAACCTGACCACCGTGCTCGTGGCCAGGTTGTCGGCACTTGGAGACGTGGCAATGACCGTGCCGGTCATCTACAGCGCATGTCTGTGCTATCCTGCCGTCAGATTCATATTCATCACACGCCGGTCAATGACATCGATATTCATCAATGCCCCGGCCAACCTCACAGTGATAGGCCTTGATCTTACCGACGACTACAACGGAGTTCAAGGCATATGGCGGCTGTATCGAGAACTGAAACTGAAATATGCCTTCGACGGGTTTATCGACCTGCACGATGTGTTACGCACTAAAATCTTCGCCGCGTTCTGCCGCTTAGGGCATATTCCGGTGTCGGTAATCAATAAAGGAAGGAAAGGCAAACGCGCACTGACCCGGCGCCGGGGCAAAGTGCTGCTGCCGCTGATTTCATCGCGGGCACGCTACCGGCAGGCATTCCATCACATAGGCCTTCCTGTGGTGAACCGCTTCGAAGGGCTGTTCGGAGAAGGGAAATCTGTGCCCACTATGTTTGCGCCGATATGCCCGCCCCGCCCTGAGGGGGAAAAATGGGTTGGGATAGCGCCCTTTGCAAAACACGCAGGCAAAATATACCCCCCTGCAATGATGGAGCAGGTTGTAAGCGCCATATCAGAAACCCCCGGAATACGCATTTTCCTTTTCGGCGGTGGGAAGGAGGAGGAATCTGTGCTCCAGACCTGGGCTGAACGTTATCCGGCCACTGTGTCGCTAGCCGGCAAGCGCTATGGCTTCCCTGCCGAACTGGCGCTGGTGAGCTGGCTCAACGTTATGGTATCGATGGATTCGGCAAACATGCATCTTGCGGCACTTGTGCGCACACCGGTAATCAGCATCTGGGGTGCCACCCACCCCTATTGCGGATTCAAGGGGTGGCGGCAAAGAGACGATGACATGGTGCAGCTCCCCATGACATGCCGCCCATGCTCAGTCTTCGGCAACAAACCCTGTTTCCGTGGCGACTACCACTGTCTGCGCGGCATCACTCCACAGATGATAATCGACCGGATTATCCACTACATCTGATGAACGCTTATCCGCGATTTCTTCAAACATATCAGACAACACCCCGGCGAAGCGGCAAGGGCGAACAACAAATAATATAGAAACGTTTTACACATATCCACAGGTTATGCCTTTGACGGCAGCAGATTGGCTGCCGGCTAAGTTTCAACTTTTTGACTGAATCACCATTAGCAATGAACCAATTCTTACGGAGAGCGCTGTTGCGCGCAGTTTCGTTATCCGGCCTGACTGTCACAGCGATAATCAGCGCATCGGCCGACATACCGGCAGCTTACTACCGCCCGGCGACAGGGAAAAAAGACGCAGCCCTTAAAACGGCGCTCCACCAGATAATCTACAGCCACACAGAGGTTTCTTCATATAACGCCCTCCCCGAATATTTCAAACGCACCGACGTTTATCCTCCCGGCAACGAGCGCTACGGGCAATGGTGGGACATGTATGGCAACATCCCCATCTACCTCCCCCACTGGTCGGGGGCGCTGATGAACCGCGAGCACTCCTTCCCCAAAAGCTGGTGGGGAGGCTCAACGGGAACCCCGGCCTACGTAGACCTGTTCCATCTCTACCCGGCTGAAGCACAGGCCAACCAGAAGAAACTCAACTATCCGCTCGGCACAGTGCAGACCCCTACTTTCGACAACGGAATCTCACAGGTAGGCTATGCCACCACAGGCCAGGGGGGCGGTGCGGCTCAGGTGTTCGAGCCTGACGACGAATATAAAGGCGACTTCGCCCGCACCTACTTCTACGTTGTCACATGCTACCAGAACCTTCATTGGCGCTACACCTACATGGTCGACAACAACACCTACCCCACCCTCAACCAATGGTCGGCCAACCTGCTGATGAAATGGCACCGCGAAGACCCGGTGAGCCAGAAAGAAATCGACCGTAACGAAGAGGTCTACCGCATACAGGCCAACCGCAACCCGTTTATCGACTATCCCGAACTCGCCGAACACCTGTGGGGCAACCGCCGGGGACAAGCCTGGACACCAGGGCAGCCGGGAGAACCGGCCGGAGAACCACAGCTGATCACACCAGTGCAAGACATGGCTCTCGACTTCGGGGAGACCGCCATAGGCAAAACATCCACCGCAAGCCTGTTTTTCCGTGGAGAAAACCTCACCGGCAACCTGACACTCACCCTCTTCGGCGACAAAAAAGCACTGTTTTCCACCGACGTGTCATCAATCAAAGCACCATTGGTCAATGCCGAAAGCGGCTATTGGCTGACAGTCAGATACACCCCTACGGCAGAAAGCTCTGACGATGCACGGCTGATTATCTCCGACGGAGGCCTGGAAGGGTCGCGGGGGATTGCCCTGCACGGGCAAGGTTTGCCTGAACCAACGCTCCACGACTTCAAAGCTCTTCCGCCATCAGATGTGACCTCCACATCATACACCGCAAACTGGGAAGAACCAGTGTTCGGCAATCCATCGATTCCCGACGTGGTTGACTATTACGTGGTTACACGCACATACTTCACCAACGGCACCGCCTCGTCTGAAGATATCGAATCCGAAACCAACGAACTTCATATAACCGGATGCGAACCGGGGTCGCGTGAAAGCTATTCGGTCAGGTCATCACGCCTCGGATTCTATTCCGCACCCACAAACACGGTAGTGGTCGACCTTATGGCCGGGGGGCTGACCGATGTCACCACCGACAATCCGCTGGGATGGGCATATATCCCAGCGGGCGTGCGCCTTGTGTGCGCTTCTCCCCACACCGGTTGCCGCGTGTTCGATGCCGCCGGCCGCCTTGTGGAATTAATCCCTGAGGTTGACAACAACACTGAAATAACCCTGCCCCGGGGAGCGTTTTTCATAATCACCGACCAGCAACCCACCCCACTGCGTGTGCTCGTCCGTGAATAAGCCCCTTGTTAACTTAGAGATTGTCTGATAACCTTTCAAAACACATCACATTTGCCCAATGGACAACACCGGCAATAACCGGCTGATGCTGATTATAAACCCGATTTCAGGCACAGGCAGCAAAAAAGAGGTTGCCTCTGCCGTGGAGAGCCGCATGTCGGCTCTTGGATACGAACTCGATGTGAGGCTCACCGGAGGGAGAGCCGATGCCACCCTTTTCGCCCGGGAAGCAGCCAGTAAAGGATATTACGGAGTAATCGCCTGTGGAGGCGACGGCACTGTAAACGAAACCGCAACGGCACTGTGTGGCTCGCAGACCGCCCTCGGAATCATACCTGCAGGCTCAGGTAACGGGTTAGCCCGACACCTTGGCATTCCTGTCGACCTCAACGCCGCCATTGATGTAATCGCATCAGGCAACATCGTGGCTTCTGACTACGGCACAGCCAACTCAACCCCCTTTTTCTGCACATTCGGCATGGGATTCGACGCAGCCGTCACCCACCGTTTTGCCAACCAGAACCGCAGGGGACTGATGAGTTATGTGCGCAGTGCCGTGTCGGAATATATCCGGTTCCGCCCTCAGACCTACACCCTGTCGGCCAACGGCAAACTGCTGACCGAAAAGGCATTCCTTGTAGCCGTATGCAACGCATCGCAATGGGGCAACAACGCCTATATTGCTCCTGAAGCCAGTCTTACAGACGGCTTGCTCGACATCACCGTTGTTCATTCAGGTTCACCTATAGACACTGCCGTGATGGGGATGGATATATTCACCGGATTCATCAACAAAAACACAATGGTCCATTGCTTCCGTGCCCCGGCCGTGGTGATTTACCGCTCTAAAGAGGGGGAAGCCCACATTGACGGCGAACCTATGACGATGCCCGACATAATCGACATAAAATGCCACCGTGGCGACCTGCGCATATTCACACCAGAAAACCATGACTCATTCAAGCCTATAGTAACCCCACTGAAAGGGATGCTGCGCGACGCCCGGTTGACCATCAACCACATTTTCCGGCTCTGACCATCGGAGGGAAACTAACTATACAAACACACTCCACTGTCCGCTATCGGACGGTGGAGTGTGTTTTTGTTACATCATCCGAGCAGAATCACGCCTGATTACCAGCATATTACGCATTTGGCACGCGGATTGCTTATATTATCCAAGTGTAACACCGGCAGTTATTCAGAAACACCAACAACGCAATTATAACGAATGGAACAAAGCAATATGGACCGCGTCATATCACCCGCAACCCGCAGAAAAGAGTTGCGCAAGCGGTTAATCAAAATAGCCATACCGGCAGGGATTGCCATAGGCGGCATCATTGCCTGTGTGTCGATGATGCAGACAGGTATAAAACGGTCATCGTTATCGATAGGGGTTGCCGACCGGGGCACACTTGAGACCAGCGTTGCCGGGTCAGGCCGCGTAGCACCCGCTTTCGAGCAGATAATCAACTCACCCATAGCATCGCGCATAGTCGAAGTCTACTGCAAAGAGGGTGATTCGGTCAATGCTGGCACCCCCCTGCTGCGCCTCGACCTGCAAAGCGCGGAAAACGAACTCAAAGCATTAGCCGACGAGCGGCAGCACAAACTCTACGAACTACAGCAGACACGCCTCAACAACCACACATACCTGACCGACCTTGAGATGCAGGTGAAGGTGAAAGGGATGGCGCTGTCGCATCTGCAAGCCGATGTTGCCAACGAGCGGCGGCTCGACAGCATAGGCTCCGGCACAGGCGACCGTGTGCGCCAGGCCGAACTCGCCTATGAAACCGGACGCCTCGAACTCGACCAGTTGCGCCAGCAACTCGCCAACGCCCGCAACGTGAAAAACGCCGAACTCGAAATGAAACGCCTCGAACTCGACATTTTCGACAAAAGCCTCCAAGAGAAACAGCGCACATTCAACGACGCCTCGCTCCGCTCCCCACGTGCGGCCACTCTCACCTACATCACAGACCAGATCGGACGCAGGATTGCCGAGGGCGAAAAGGTGGCGGTCATATCCGACCTGTCGCACTTCAAAGTGGGGGCAGAACTCTCCGACACCTATGCCGACCGCATCGCCATAGGCTCGCGCGTGGTCGTGATCTCCGGCCAGACGGAACTGACCGGGAAAGTCACCAGGCTCACACCACAGTCGAAAAACGGAATAATCGAGTTTTCCGTATCACTCGACGACGATGACCACCCCAGGCTGAGGTCGGGACTGAAAACCGAGGTGCATGTGCTTTGCGACATACGCGACAACGTTGTGCGCATCCCCACAGGCACATATTTCAAAGGTCCGGGACACTACGACATGTTCGTTGTAGATGGCGACAAGCTCCACCACCGCAAAGTGCAGCTGGGCGAGTCTAACTACGATTTCGTGGAAGTGATTTCAGGCATATCACCCGGTGATTCAATAGTGACCTCCGACCTCAACTCCTACAAAAACAAATCAACGATAAAACTAAAATAAACACATAACTGAACAATGGCTATCATCAGACTAACAGACGTAGACAAAGTCTACCGCACAAACGAAATCGAGACCCTCGCCCTCGAAAACGTGAACCTCGAAGTTGAAGAAGGGGAATTCCTGAGCATCATGGGGCCTTCTGGCTGCGGCAAGTCCACACTCTTAAACATCATAGGGTTGCTCGACACCCCCACCAAAGGCACAGTCGACATAAACGGCACGCAGACTGCAAAAATGTCTGACAGCGCCCTGTCGCATTTCCGCAACGCCAACATAGGCTTCGTATTCCAGAGTTTCCACCTGATTCCGTCGCTCAATGTGACCGATAACGTGGAGTTGCCGCTGATCTACCGCAAAGGGGTATCCGACAGTGAGCGCCGCCGGTTGGTAAAGGAGGTGCTTGAACGAGTAGGGCTCGGCCACCGGATGCGCCACATGCCCGGCCAGCTTTCAGGAGGCCAGTGCCAGCGCGTCGCCATTGCCCGCGCCATTGTCGGCAACCCCGAAATAATCCTTGCCGACGAGCCTACCGGTAACCTCGACTCAAAAATGGGTGCTGAAGTGATGGAACTCCTCCACCAGCTCAACAAAGAAGACGGCCGCACCATAGTGATGGTGACCCACAACGAAGAACAGGCCCGCCAGACCGACCGCATAGCCCGTTTCTTCGACGGCCGCCAGATTAATTGATTTCATAAGTTGTAAGTTGAAAGTCATAAGCGCCCAAATCCATACACCAGACACTGACTTATTGCTCAAAACTTACAACTTAAGACTTAAGACTTTCAACCTATGACTACACTCAAACAAGCATTGAACGAGATGCGCAGCCAGCCGGTGATAGGAGCCGTTACACTGGCCGGCACTGCCCTCGCAATATTCCTGATAATGATTGTGGTGATGATCAACAACGTGAAGATCGCCCCGATTGCCCCTGAAAGCGGCCGCAACCGTATGCTACACGAGAAGCATATGGATTTCCGAAAACTGAACGGCGAGAACCGAGGCTCAGGCGGCATCGGATATAAAATGGCCCGTGAGCTTTACGGCGACCTTGAAAGCGCCGAAGCAACCGCTGTCTACCAAAGCGGCACCTCACGCGGCAGCGTGCGCGTGGCCGGTCAGCCACCAATCAGAATCGACATACGCACCACCGATGATGAATACTGGCGGGTCTTCGACCACACGTTTCTCTCCGGTCTCCCATTCACGCCTCAGGATATAGAAAATTCATCTCCAGTGGCCATAATATCCGAGGATGTCGCACGGCGGCTGTTCGGGACGACCGATGTTGTGGGACGCGAAATAATCGTGAACCTTTTCACCCGGTTGACCGTGGCCGGTGTCGTCAGAGACGTGCCAACCATCACCGGCAACGCCTATGCATCGCTGTGGATGCCACACTCCCACAACATAATAAACCAGGACACCTATTTCGACGGTATGAAAGCCACAATACTCGCCCGCGACAAATCAGACTTTCCTGCCATTTTTGCCGAAACAGAGCGCCGCAAGGAGATGGTCAACAGCCGACTTAAGGCCGAAGGCATAAAGATTGCCAACCATATCGTGCCTCTCACACAGGAAGAATCGCTTTTGGCGCGCTGGAGCAATATCGGACCAGATATTGAGAGCCACCGGAAACAGCAGCTGATGGTCTATCTCATCATGTTGCTCATTCCGGCCATCAATCTCAGCAGCATGACACAAAGCCGTCTGCGCCGCCGTGTGAGCGAGATGGGGGTCAGACGCGCATTCGGATGCACCCGACTGCGGTTAATCAACTCCATAATCACCGAGAATTTCCTGATAACCCTTGCCGGAGGGCTGATAGGGCTGGTTCTGAGCGTGGCATTCGCCGGATTGCTGGCCGACACCCTTTTTGTGAACCATGAAGTCATCAACACCGACACACGCGTGGATATCACTATGCTACTCAACTGGCACACATTTCTTTTTGCCATGATATTCTGCTTCCTGCTTAACCTCATCAGCAGCGGGCTTCCGGCATGGAGGGCGGCCCGTGTCAATCCTGTCAGAGCCATCGGCGGACTCCAGAAATAACCGTTAACTGCCATCAGCAATGAAACGTAAACTTTTAAAACAGATAGGCCATGAATGGCGCAGCAACCTTTGGCTCGCCTTCGAGCTGCTGGTCATCAGCATAGTCTTGTGGTATATCGCCGATTTCCTGTCGGTGCAGATAATCACCCTCAACGAGCCTATGGGGAGGCATACCGAAAACTGTTACCTCATCAGCTATGACCGAGTGCAACCTGGTAGCGACGGGTTCAACCCCGCCGACAGCACCAGAGAGACCTACATCGACAACTGGACACAGTTCATAGACCGGTTGAGGTCATATCCCGACATTGAAGAACTGGCTCAGTGCAACCATCTCGGAGTGCCCTACCGGCAAAGCTCATGGAATGTGTCACTGACCGGCACCGACGGCACTGATACAATCTATTTAGTCAACCCCTCAGTAATGTATGTCACACCCGACTATATCCGGATGTTCCGCATAACGGGGCCTCGTGGGGAATCAACCGAGCAACTCGCCAAAATTCTTGAAAGCGGCAGCGCAATCATCAGCGGCAACACACTGAAAATAACGAAATTCACCAACGAAGCTGTTTTGGAAGCCGTGCGTAACCGCGACACAGCAGACCCGTATGAACATGTCGGCAAACGTTTCATATGCCCTGCCATAACAGAAACCGACAGCATCACCATAGGAGCCATAATGCTGCCAACCAAACGCATCGAATATGAGCATCCCGGCCAGAACATACTGATAAGATTGGATCCGCTCGACTTCTCCAACGGACAGGAATGCATCGTCAGGGTGAAAGCCGACAGGGTTGACGGATTTGAAGAGCGGATTCTGGCTGACAGTGAAGACCGCCTGCGGGTAGGGAATTTCTTCATCAGTGATGTCATGTCGCTCATGTCAATCCGCAACATATCCCAAGCCGACTACCGCGACAAAATGGTCAACCATTGGGTTGTGATGCTCTTCCTGCTGGCAAGCATATTCCTGGGACTGTTGGGAACATTCTGGTTCCGCACCCAGCAACGGGTGAGTGAAATAGCCATACGCAAAGTCAACGGGGCTTCATCAGCCATGATTATGCGGAGACTGATTGGCGAAGGTCTTCTGCTGTTGGTTATCGTTACCCCTTTGGCAATAGCAGGAGACTGGCTTCTGTGCCATTTCGAGTTAAACACCCCAATAGACTGGTATGGCACACCGGTATCGCCGCTCCGGTTCCTCCTGTTAGCCGCCATAGTTTTCGCAACCATCTCCCTGATGATAATCCTCGGCATATGGTTACCCGCCACCCGCGCCATGCGCATCGACCCCGCCACAGCATTAAAAGATGAATGACATTTAGTCATAAGTCGTAAGTCATACGTTCTGGAGCGACATACGAGCTTTCAACTTATAGCCTACGACATGCGACTTATAACTTACTACTTATAACCTATGACCCAACTAACCCGAATATACCGCGAAATGAGGCGTCAGCCGGTAATAGGACTGGTGACGCTTTTCGGCACTGCACTCGCCATTTTCCTGATAATGATTGTAGTGCTGATGCAGAATGTCAACACGATTCCTTTCTCTCCCGAATCAAACCGCGGCCGCTTTCTCCATGGCCGCCACCTACATATGAAAACCGACAACGGTGAATGTTCCGGAGGGATGAGCTACCAGACAGCCCGCACCTTCTTCTGCGATCTCGAAGGGGCGGAAGCCGTATCGCTCCACACCGATGGCGGCTCACAGACAACAGCCGGAATCCCAGGTGCACCGCAGGCAGAAGCATCAAATCTCGAGACCGATGCCTACTTTTGGAAAGTATTCGACTTCACATTCATCCATGGCAACCCTTATTCGGCCGCTGATGTGGAATCGGACGCCAAAGTGGCAGTGATTTCCGAAAGCCTCGCCCGTGAAGTGTTCGGCACGCCTGATGCCGTAGGGCGCACCCTAATGCTCGACCATTTCGTGCCCTACACAGTCAGGGGGGTGGTGAAAGATGTATCGCCATTAGCCACCACAGCCTATGCCACCGTGTGGACACCCCTCTCCCACGATGCCAGAAACAACACCTGGTATAATTATTTCGGCGGGATTACCGCCACTGTGCTGGCCAAAGACCGCTCCGATTTCGACCGCATACGCAAATGCGTTACCCGCAATAAAGCTAAATTCAACACTGCAGTTAAGGCTGAAAACGAGGCATGGGCCATGATTGACCATGGGTCGCCGTTTCCACAGGAGATGCTGCAATATGCAACGTGGAGCAATCAATCCCCTGACGTAGGAGCATCCGAGTCACGGCGTACACGTCTGGCCGTCTATGCCATCTTGTTGCTGATTCCTGCCATCAACCTCAGCAGCATGACCCAAAGCCGACTGCGACGCCGTGTGAGCGAAATGGGGGTGCGCAGGGCTTTCGGATGCACGCGACTGCGGATGGTACGCGACATCGTGACAGAGAACCTTATCGTAACCCTCGCCGGAGGGCTGATAGGGCTTTTATCAAGCCTCATAGCCGTATGGATGTTTGCCGACATGCTTTTTACCGGTTCATTGGCGAAAGGGGGCACAGTGGCCGTTGCCCCGGAGATGCTGCTGCAATGGAGCACATTCGGGTGGGCGCTGCTGTTCTGCTTCCTGCTCAATCTGCTTTCAAGCGGTCTGCCGGCATGGCGTGCCGCCAGGATGAACCCCACCGATGCCATAGGTGGCCAACCGAAATAACCTCTCACAACAGCCATCAACAATAATCAGACACAATGATGAAACGAAAACTTCTCACCCAGATAGCAACCGAATGGAAAAGTAACATGTGGCTCGCCATAGAGCTGCTGCTTGTGAGCGTGGTGGTGTGGGTCGTCACCGACAACCTATGGGTCAAGACCGAACTGCGTCTGCAACCTATGGGTGTTGAAACCGATAACTGTTTTAAAGTCGGCACCGCTCTTGTCAACGCAGATTCCCCTGCCTATGACGGGCAGGATTCAACCGATCTGACCGGCATGGAGCATATGCTGAAGCTGTATGACCGTCTGCGCCATTATCCGGGGGTTGAACACGCGGCAATAGTCTTGAACGGCACACCCTACGAGATGAATTTCAGCGGCAGCAACCTGATAACACTCGACACTCCCGACACCATTATGACAACGCGAAACAACATTTTTACCGTGTCTCCGGAATATGTCGATGTTTTCAAAGTCAAAGGCTCCCATGGCGAGACCACCGCCCAGCTCAAGGAAATGCTGGCCAAAGGGGAGATAATCACGAGCTTCGGACTGTCAGTTGTGAGTTATGCCGACCTACGCACCATCGACCAGCAAAACTATGAGGACTGGCAGCGCATAACACGCCCCGCCAAACGGGAAGAACTCGTTGGCCACCGCATGTCGTTTGCGGGCTACGGGGAAAACGACAACAATTATCCCGTGTGGCACGTTGGGGCAACAATCGTGCCGATACGGCGCATGGAATATGAGGAAGCAACTGGCAACACCATCAGGGCGCTCGACCTGACCAATCCCGAACTTGTGTGCCAGAGCTGTTTCCTTGTACGTGTAAGCCCCGAAGCCCGCGCCACATTCCGACAAGACATACTCAAAGAGAGCAACAACCTATTCCGCTCTGGTAACCGTTTTGTGGGGGAAGTGACAGAAATCTCGGCAATACGCGAACTCACGCAATCTGAGGAGGTCGCCACCATCCGCAACTTCATCGTGGTGATGGTGTTCCTGTTGCTGTGCATCTTCCTCGGGCTGTTGGGCACATTCTGGTTCCGCACCCAGCAGCGTGTGTCGGAAATCGCCATACGCAAAGTCAACGGAGCCACCGGCGCCGACATATTCCGCCGTCTCATAG
Organism: Bacteroidales bacterium; assembly: GCA_910575545.1. Lineage (GTDB taxonomy): Bacteria > Bacteroidota > Bacteroidia > Bacteroidales > Muribaculaceae > UBA7173. The sequence continues at coordinate 4,937 of CAJTFH010000021.1, read as the reverse complement.
GCGAGGGGCTGTTGTTATTGCTGATTGTCACCCCGGTAGCTGTTCTACTCGATTATGGTGTGGCGCATTACCTGTCAGAAATGCCCATGTCAGACTATAATCTCCCTACCGGCCGTTTCCTCGGAGGAGTAACAATCACATTCTGCCTGATGGCCCTGATGATTGTTCTCGGCATATGGTTCCCCGCCACCCGCGCCATGCGCATCGACCCCGCCACAGCGTTAAAAGATGAATAAAATCTATTCGAAAGTTGAAAGTCGTAAGCGCCCAAATCCATACACCAGACACTGACTTATTGCTCAAAACTTGCGACTTCCGACTTTCACCAACACACCACCCATGAAACTATTGATATCATTACTGTTGTGCGCCATACCGGTGATTGCCGGGGCACAGAGCCGGATTGAGCTGTCGCTCGACGAGGCGATTGCCCGCGCAAGGACGCGGAGCGTCAATGCCGCCGTGGCACTCGATGAGCTGAGACAGGCATACTGGGAATACCGCACCTACCGGGCAGAACTGCTCCCCGAAGTGAATTTCACCGCCACCCTGCCGGGATATTACAAACAATACACCTCGTATATGAACGATGCGGGGTCGTATAGCTTCGTGCGTAACAACTATCTGCAGATGAACGGGGAACTGTCGCTCACCCAGAATATCTGGCTGACAGGTGGAACGGTGTCGCTCAACACGTCGCTCGACTTCTACCGCGACCTTGACGGCACCGCCCGCAACCGCTTCATGTCAATCCCTGTTGCCCTGACGCTAAACCAGCCGATTTTCGCCGCCAACAAAGTGAAATGGGATAGGCGCATCGAACCGGAGCGCTATGCCGAGGCTAAAGCAGCATTCCTCAGCGCCACAGAAGAGGTGGCCATGAACACCATTCAGCTATATTTCAACCTGCTCATGGCGCGTGAAAACCTCGCTATCGCCCGCCAGAATCTCGACAACGCCACCAAACTCTATGAAGTGGCCAAGGAGAAACGCGCCATGGGACAGATAAGCGAAAACGACCTGCTGCAGATGGAACTCAACCGCCTTGAAGCCCGGTCTTCAATGACCGACTGCGAAAGCTCGATGAAAAGCGCCATGTTCAACCTGCGCGCATTTCTCGATTTCGACGAATCAACCGAGCTTGTGCCCCTGGTGCCCAACAGTGTCCCGGCGGTCGACATAACCTATGCCGACGCACTCGACAAAGCCATAGCCAACAACAAGTTCGCGCGCAATCTGCGCCGGCGGCAGCTTGAGGCAGACTATGCGGTGGCAAAAGCCAAAGGCGACATGCGTCAGATTAACCTGTTTGCACAGATAGGATACACCGGCACTTCCGACCGTTTTTCGCAAGCCTACAACCGTCTGCGCGACAACCAGGTGGTTGAAATAGGCATAAAAATCCCGCTGCTCGACTGGGGCAAACGCCGTGGAAGCGTGAAAGTGGCAGAAAGCAACCGCAAGGTTGTTGAAAGCCGCATGAGGCAGGAAACCATGAACTTCAACCAAGACCTGTTCATCTTGGTGGAGCGTTTCTGCAACCAGCAGCAGCAGCTCGATATAGCCCAACGCGCCGACACTATCGCCCGCCGCCGCTATGCCACCAATGTGGAGACCTTTCTCATCGGCCGCATCTCTACCCTCGACCTCAACGATTCGCAGTTGAAAAAAGACCAGGCACGCCAGCAATTCGTCAACGAACTCTATCTCTACTGGTATTACTACTACCAGCTGCGCAGCCTGACCCTTTGGGACTATTCCGCCTCCACCCCCCTCGAAACCGATTTCGAGCGGGTGGTCAAACAATAGAAGCCTAAGTTGCAAGTCGTAATTTATAAGTTGACTTTGAGCTATTGACAATACACCTTGGAACTTGTGTCTTATAACTTGCAACTTACGAATCATAACTTACGCCTTTTTTCACTATCTTTGCGACTGATTATGATACTGATTGTTGATGATGACAAATCCATACGGCTTTCGTTGAGTGTGCTACTCAAACGCGCCGGCCATGAGGTGCTTACCGCCGACGGCCCCCAGGCGGCTTTGGCTGCGGCCCGCAGCCTCACAGCCATCGACCTGGTGATTATGGATATGAATTTCTCACGGGCAACCACCGGGAGCGAGGGGATTGAACTGCTAAGGCAGATGAAGATATTCCATCCCGACACACCGGTGATACTGATTACGGCCTGGGGCAGTATCCCGTTGGCTGTCGAGGGTATGCGCCAGGGAGCATTCGACTTCATCACCAAGCCATGGGACAACCGGCTGCTACTGCAACGTATCGACACAGCCCTGTCGTTATCGGCCAATGAGAAACGGGCGGTAACAGACACTTTCGACCGCTCTAATATCATCGGCGAAAACCCGGCCTTGCTGCAAGTGATTGAAACTGCAAAGCGTGTGGCTGCCACCGATGCCCCGGTGCTGATTCTCGGTGAAAACGGCACCGGCAAAGAGCTTGTGGCACAAGCCATCCACCGTAATTCCCTGCGCCGCAACAACCCGTTTGTCATGGTAAACCTGGGGGGCATATCGCAATCGTTGTTCGAGAGCGAGATGTTCGGCCATATCAAAGGGGCTTACACTGATGCCCGCACCGACCGCAAAGGAAGGTTTGAAATGGCCGACAGCGGCACTATCTTTCTCGACGAAATCGGCGACCTCGACCTCACATGCCAGGTGAAACTGCTCAGGGTGCTTCAACAAAACACTTTCGAGCGGCTCGGCGAAAGCATTCCTCGCACTGTCGATTTCCGTGTAATCGCGGCGACAAATGCCGACCTGCCGGCGATGGTGCATGAACGCACTTTCCGAGAAGACCTGCTATACCGCATCAATCTCATAACCCTGCGCCTTCCTCCGCTCAGGGAACGGCGCGACGACATACCACGCCTGGTAAACCATTTCTTAAAACAACATGCCGATTCCACAGGCAAACCAGCGCCGGAGATTTCAAGCGATGCCATGCAATTCCTTGCCTCACTGCCATATCGGGGTAATATCCGCGAACTGAAAAACCTTGTTGACCGCACGTTGATTGTCTGTGACTCCCCGAAACTCGATGCCGACGACTTCCACCAGCAATATTTCCCTGCAACCCCTGCGGAAATGCAGAATCCGGCAGACGCACCGACACTCACCGACCTTGAACGACAGGCGATAACCCGCGCACTGGCAGAATATAACGGCAACATATCGCAGACTGCGGCATCGCTGGGAATAACCCGCCAGACCCTCTACCGCAAACTCGAAAAATTCGGTATTGCGGGCAAATAACCGCCAAAAACGGCATAAGCCACGACACCAATGCGCAACAACCTCGTTTTCCTTCTCCTTGCCGCCGACATAATAGCCTTAGCCATAGCCACACTTCTCTTCCCCGCCACACCACGATGGTTGCTGGCGGCTATGTTGTTTTTAGCGGCATTGCTATTGGGATATGCATACATATCAATCGTGCGCCCGATCAAAACCCTCACCCTTGGCATGGATCTTGTCAACTCACAGGATTTCAGCAGCCGGCTGGCTAAAGTCGGGCACCCCGACGCTGACAAACTTGTTGGCATGTTCAACCGGATGATGGACAGCCTGAAAAACGAGCGTCTACGCCGCCACGAACAGAATTCGTTTTTGGAATTGCTTATTGAATCATCGCCTATGGGCATAGTGGTGTTCGACTTCGACAACCGGATGGACATGATTAATCCGGCAGCCTCCCGTTTGCTAAGCCATGGTCAGGCGGGGCAATGCCTGGGCCGTAGATTATGCGAAATGCCCGGAGAACTGGCTGCAGCGGTGGCCACTGTGAAACAGGGTGAGACACGCACAATCCGGCTGTCAGACACGCGCATCTACCGGTGTGCCAGTCTGACATTTATGGAAAGCGGTTTCAGACGCCCGTTCATACTGATTGAAAGCCTGACCGACGAAGTATACCGTGCAGAAAGAGCGGCATATGAGAAAGTCATACGCATGATAGCCCATGAGGTCAACAATTCAATGGCCGGAATAAAATCGCTGCTTGAGACACTGGCCGATATAATGGCCGACGACGATGCCATGACCGAACTAATCGGCAGTTGCCATGAGCGGTGCATCTCCATGAGCAAGTTCATAACAACATATGCAGATGTGGTGAAGCTGCCGCAACCGCGCCTCGCGCCTTGCAATCTCAACGACACAATCTCACGCCAGATGCCTTTCCTCGAGGCGATGATGCCGTCAGGAATAACCATGCGGTTCATTCCATCACCCCAACCGGCACATGCCATGGCTGACACGGTAATGCTCGAACAGGTGATGGTCAACATCGTCAAAAATGCGGCAGAAAGCATCTCTGAATCTGATAACAGTGCCACAGGTTTGATTTCCATAACCTTAACATCAAATCCCACGACACTTACAATCGACGACAACGGATGCGGAATCGACCCCGGCACAGCCTCACACCTTTTCACCCCCTTCTTCACCACAAAGCCCTCAGGCCAAGGAATCGGACTGCTCTGTATCAGCGAAATTCTCCGCCGCCACCACTGCCGGTTCTCTTTGGCCACAATACGAGACGGCCTGACCCGGTTCACAATTACCTTTCCTTAATTCTTATACAACAGTTCGGTAATTTTTGAGCAGGCATAGCTGTATCGCACTGATACACAATAGTTTGCATTGATATTGAATTGTTGCTGCATCTTATTGATATTCAATTGAATATGCAAATTTTACCGAACTATTGTTATACAATGATTCGGTAAAATTTGAGGTTGTTCATCCTTGGCTAAGCCGCTAACTGAGCCAACCGATGATTTATTTTCTGAATTATTTTGATATGCGGAGATTTTCCGCAAGTCGAAATAATCGTTGAGGCGAGATAAGATTCAAACATAAGCCGTTTGAACTGCGCTACCGAAAGATCCGGATAATCCTTCCTTATG
>CAJTFH010000020.1 GCA_910575545.1 Bacteroidales bacterium | reverse complement strand
ATTTCTATTTGCATATCACTAATTTAACCATTCTCAGCGATATATGCAATAGCTTAAAGTTTATTTCACATAATCGTCCATATTTTTGACTGAAATTTTCCTAAATCTCATGCGCCAGCCCTGGATATTCTGCTCATTCGCTTGCACAGGTCGCTTATTTTGGCTATCTTTACATTTGGAAAGCATATCAAGATAACCTGCCACAGTTATATGGTTGCCCTGCACATTTCGATGTGTGGGGTATCTTTTCATCGTTTACCTCCTTTCATACAGTATTGATTGGCTCGGTCAGCTATCTCGGTGGAGGTGGCAATGCGATTACTTTGTAGCCATTCCTCCAACTCGGCTCGATTGAAATAGCACATCTTGCCCATCGGCTTATAATGCGGTATCTCGCCGCGCATCGTCAGCTTGTAGAGGTAACTCTTGGAGATACACATATACTGTGCCGCCTCATCGGAAGTCAACACCGCTTTAGTGGTGAAAATTGTGTTCGCCGTCACCATATCGGCAACCTTTTTCATTTCCGCAGTCATAGTATTTTTATTTATGCGGTTTAGGCTGTCGGGATATAGGCGTGAGGCTACATCCGTCTTTGCCACTTGCTCCCTCATTGATACGCTCACGCTCGGTATCTATCGGAAAGCAATGGCAAAGGTATTTTATAAAGCAAAGTAAAATCCCCTATAATAGTGGTTATATAGGGGATGATGATTTGTGTATTTATATTGTAATCAACACCTTATCTGTTTTTGTGTTTTGCTCGTTTTCTCACATCTTTCGGGAACAAATTTCTTACAATTTCTAATTTGTCATCACTGCCATCGACCTCTCTTGTTTGCGCTAAATTTGAAACAGACCAATAGGTTTCAAACGGCTTGTAACATCTCCTCTCAAAGCCACATTCAATACTCGCGTGTATTGCAAATACTTTCATTTGGCTTTTGGTCATATCCGCCGTAGGCATATAATTTTCATCAAGCAAACCTTTGACTACCGCTCGTTTAAGCACATCCATAGCTTTAGGCGTACATAAATCAGGTGGTAACTCTTTTTGTTTTGGGTAGTTGACGTTTTTGGGTAGTTGACTAATCAGAGTTTGTGTCAGTTCCAATGTCCCGACATATCCCATTATTGAAATTACATCACGTTTTGGTTTTAACCAAATTCCGCATTTATCCTGCACGGCATACAAATCAATGCCAAATTTCAAAAGCAGCGCATCCAAATTGTCTGCGTAAGTGCAAAAGACATCAAACCACGCTTTGCAATACCATTCAACGCTACGGCCTGCCGCGTCATTGAATATTTGCAAAAAACGGTCATGGCTACCTTCGAGCCGTTTAATTCTTTCCTCATCTTTTTTGATAGAATCCTTACAGGCTTCGGCATCCGCAAACGCCTCATCTTTATCCCACCCATCTTCAAGGCTTTCTGCTCTTGCTATATGGAGTGGTATATCTCTCTTACAACGCTCTATGTTTTGTTGGGCGTGTTGAATATAACGAATGGGGCATATTGAATCTGACCATTCTTTGAATGGAAGTAACAATGAATACAGATAGCGGTTTAATTCATTTTCTGTCTTGCAAGAGGATATGTTGGATTCTATCTCAATCCACATAAGTGGTCGTTCTCCATCTACACTGACAAATAGCGGAACATCATCATACGAATCTGTACGCGATTTTACAATTTGTGGAAGTTTTATCTTGTAAAATTCTTGCCAATTCTTTGGGTAAACATCGAAGCCATCTTTTTCATGCGCTATATTTACATATTCAAGTGCAAGATATGCCGCCCCTCCATATTTGAACTCGCGGAATAGTTTATCTTCTATTGTAGTGTCAATCATATTCAAATTTTTAATTCGGGTAAGCTGTTTATTGCATCCTGTTTGAGTGAATCCACAGCGCGAGTATATTTTTCGGTATGTTTTAAGCCGCTATGCCCCAACAGGCTTGCAACTGTCTTGATATTCGCTCCATTGTTGAGGATGTTGACAGCAAAGGAATGGCGGGCGCAATGCCACGTTATATGCTTGTCTATCCCTGCTCGGCTAACCCAATGCCGTAATGCTTTAAGGCACATCGTATGGCTTGGCAAAGGGAATATCAAATCGTTCCTATTGCCCTCGCCAATAAGGTTCAGAAGTCCGTCATTAAGAGGTATTGCAACATTGCTTGCGCTGCTATGCCCTTTGGTCTTTGCTTGCTCAAATCGGAGTAGCTTATTGGCAAAGTCAACATTGGAATATGTTAGGTCTTTAACATCACACCAACGTAATCCGCAATACAGGCAGAAAATAAATGCTCTGCGAATATCGGGATTCTCGCCTGTGTAATGTGTCGCTATCAACTGTTTCATTTCATCAATACTTAACACATCCTTTGTCAGTTTATTTGCGTCTATCTTTATGATTATCCCAATGCAGGGATTCTTTCGCAGAATATCCTGCTCCACGGCATTTTTGATAACCTTTTTGAATCTGGCATACAAAGTATGTGCGCCCTCGCCTTTGAATCGTGATTGCAGATACTCGGTAAACGCCAACATCATATTCTTTGATAATTGGCTCGGCTTGATGCGCTTGGCATACTTGGAGTATTCGGGAGTAGCTTTAAGGAAGTCGATAAAGACGGTGTAGGCTCGCTTGATATGCCTCTTGTCGGCTTTGGTGTATGCCTCATAGTAGCTCCAAAACCAATCCAAAAAGTTAATATCATCATTCTTTTTAAGCCTGTAACCCTCGGCACTCTCCAACATCTGCTGACCTCTCTCAAATCGGATGCGCTTAGCTATTTCCAACATTTCTTTGTTCTGTTGCCGCTCCAGCGGTGTACGCGGTGCTTGCCAAAGATAGAGGCTCAAATACTCTCGCTTCCTGTCTTTTCTTGCTACTTCACGCCCTAACTTTTCGCTATACTCCATGTGATAGCCAAAATAATAATCGAGGAACAGGCTTTCACGCCCATCGCTCAATATCTTTGCTCCCAACTTCGGGTTATCGGTAGTATCTTGACTGATAATATAGGTATTATCGCTCCTTATATCCTTTTTGAGTGCCATAGTTATTTCTCTTATTTTCCTTTGATTACAAAGTTACGAAAAATATTTGAATTGGGTAGCCAAAGGGTAGCCAAAAACAACAAAATAAGGGCTTATTTTTGTAGCCAAGAGAAAGCACAATTTACATAATGTGCTGATTTATATTACACTTGATTTCCGATGACTTCCTGCATAAATACGGTTTAGTGCCTGTTCTGGGCACCACGAAGGCGGCTTAACAAAGTGTAAATCACCTAGTTAAGTCGCTTATTTTATTTTCTACAGGCAAATTACAGGCAAAATTCAAATATTCCGCATAACTTTTGCCTGCCAATACGCATAGACAGTATTAGAGAGTAAGCCTACTCTTCCTCGTAGTAATATGAGTAGTCGATGCCTTTCATGAACATTTCGCGGTCGTTGATTTTGTCGGTCAGCGCACCTTTCAGCAAGGCTTTGATATGGGTTGAGTCAATAACGCTTTCTCTCATCGCGGTCAGATATTCGTTCTTGTCAATCCGGCTCCAGTCTACGCACAGTTTCAGAGAGCGACGGAGCATCAGGTCGAGCCAGATGCGAGTGCTACGCCCGTTCCCTTCCATAAACGGATGCACGACGTTCATCTCTACATACTTGTCGGCGATTTCGTCTATCGTCGTTTCCGGCATACGTTCAATGGTCGGAATGATAGTCGGGAAATGGAGGCAGTTGGCAAAAGCGAAACCACCCTTTGATATATTCTTCGTCCTGATCTGTCCGGCAAACTCATAGAGACCGCCGAAGAGGTAGGCATGAATCTGTTGCAGACATTTCATGCTGCCTGGCTCCAGAGAGTTCAGCAAACCGCTTTCAAACAGAGTATACGCCTTCTTGCGGCTCTGTCCGTCGATAGTATTGTCGCTATACGTAAACCAATCAAGAAACTTGCTCGCACGATTGTTGGGATAATGCTTGGCGAGAAGAATAATATCCTCAGCCGACAGCGCATCACTGTTATATTGCTTACCGTCAGCAGCGACAATTTTCAGTTTGTGAGTACCACTCACGAACTGAACGCCCTCCTGCTTCAGCTTGCGCTTTAGCCAACGCCAATAGTTACCAGCCTTCGTATAGTCAGGCTCATCATTGATAGCCCGCACCACATCAGTAGCCGAAAACCACCAGCAGTTGTTCTCGTCATCCCAGACCGCCCTCACCTCGCGGTCATTAAAAAACCGTATCGATTTCTTGCTCATAAATTAGAACCTTTATATAATGGTTACAAATTAGTTCTAAACAGCTCTGCCATCTGGTCAGCAACAGGCCTCACAGATTCATTAATGAGACGAACCCTAATCTTCGTTTCGTCTCCCTGCGTATGAAATAATTTAATCAGTCCGCTATCCATTTACAAATCGTATAATCTATGTTTGTGACTACGTTTTAGTTCGAATGTATATTCTCGTTCTAAAGATTCTTTTATTTCAGTGAGATATTGAATATGCTCAAGATATGTTATTCTATCTTTCAACTTCCTTATCTCTGCAATTAGCGATTCAACAAATTCGATCCTTGATTTTATGTCAGGTGCAAAACTATCTCCGCCATACAATGAATGAGAAAACAAATCTAATTCTTTAAAATCAGCGATGTTGGTATTGTTAGTAATGAATGTTACGTAATGACGGATTCTATAAGACCCCATGTGTGTTGATACAATCTCAAAAATGATACTAGTAACATTACTATTATTGCAGTATTTTTTTATCATATCATCCATGAAATTGGCAGCAGTATCATCCTTTAGATTACAAAAGAACGAAAATAAGTTTTCTTTTTCGTCATATGGAATCCAAGCCTTAGAACCATAATGCTGTAGTGTGAACTCTATAATTATTGGATAGCTCTCAATATCCCATATAAATTCATACGGACTTATATTATGTCGTTCTACGAACATCGGAATGGCTTTGCAACATTCAACCCAAAATTGAGGTGATATTTGCAATAGATACTTCAGTAATTTATGGTCATAATCGAACCTGTTTTGGCTCTTAGTTGCATTAATATATACGTATTCAACAAGTTTTATTTTAGACTCATATTGTTTACAAAAGTTCAAGAGGAACTCTTCTGATTCATTAATTGACAAAGCATTACGCACTCTGGCTATAAGGGCTGCCATAACAGAGCGACACCCATTATTAAATTTATCATCAGAATAATATTTTTTACATAGGCCATTTATAGTAAACCACTCTAACGAATGATATCGTATCGCTTCACAAAAATCATGTTCGGGTATCATATAAGATGGATTGTCAATAATCCCAACAAAAGCTAACATTAGGTTCGATCTAAGAGCAAGACTTTGAGATTTAATAAATTTAACAAGCTGCATCAAGCTATATCCTTTACTATGATATATTGCAATAACTCTAGATGGGATGAAACTCAATCCCTCATCAATGCAGTACTGCCAAAGTTCAAATCCTTTCAGCTGACTTATTTCAAATGTGCTTTCAATTACATACGATATTCTAAAGTCATTCTCAATATTTTTGAGGGCAGCTATATTAATCAAATCATTTACTAAACATTTGATTTCCTTTAAAGATTTTGCTTTTGCGAGCTTGCCAATATTTTTACGTTCAATCTCCCATACCCTACTACTTCGTCGATTTTTATCTTTGCATATTTGACAGTCCAGAAGATAATGTCTATTAGCCTTAGACCAATCTATATGGAGTATATCTTTCCCTAAAATAGCTTTTATCCGCTGACTAAGAGATGCTAGATTCCCACACATATTGAAATCTTCTGTGATATTAAGTTTGCTAACACAATCGTTTAGAAGATCCAATTCAGTACTTACTAGCTTTTTTGCAATGGATTTTACTTCATAAAAATCTTCATAAAGATTATTCAGAAATACCTCCTGATTAAGTTTCGCGATATTGCTGTTAATCCATTCCCATATTCTTTTACGATTGGCTTTCAGTTCATCCGTTATAACCACTGCATAACGTCCGAATACAAAGTTCCTTCCTTTTGAGCGAGAATAGTGGAAGGTAAATTTAAGAAATGATGGCAATACTTTACTTGCTAATGCAAACGCAGTTTCACTATCTTTTGATAAATCTATGAGAGTTTCAATGATATTAGTTTCACGTTTGTATGAGTTAGCATAGTCAATTTCATCATATATCCAGTGCTCTGATATTATTCTCACAGCACTTTCCATTTTATTAGGATGGTCCTTTAAGAACTCAACGATTAGAGTTAATGCCGTAGCGGTGTCAGATTCCTCTGAATGTGAGAAATGAGAAAGTATGGAAAGGATGCTATCTGAACTTACATTAGAATGACTAAAATCATCAAACTTATTCTCCTTAATTAACCTCTTAATATAAGTAAAAGTCATGGTGGGAATTACACCTCCCAATACTTCTAAAAACTCGCATTTTTCTCGTTCTTCTTTGATAGAAACTGACAGACCTTTCCACGCATCAGAGATAGAACTTCGGGAGAAATCCATTACTTCTTCTTTATGAAAGCAATTCCATACGGAAAATATACTGTCCGTCAATCGCTCTCGTCGATTATGCAGTTTCTCAATTAGATGGGATAAACTCAGTTCTTTAAGAACATAGAAACATTGATAGAATGCATACGTTCCAAAATTTTGATCCTGTATGGTAGCAATATTATAATCAGTGATGTTTATACATTCCAATTCCTCAAGTTTGCGACATATAGATTTAAACTCTGACGATTCAAAGCCAAAAACTTGTTCAATTTGGTTTAACAATGAGGTCTCCTCTAAATCAACAACTTTGTAAAAAGAGATAATAGCAACAACTTTTATTAGTTTGCGATTGGTTCCATCTGATATTAAATGATTAAAGATGGGTTTATAATATTCGTCATATACCCCTTCCACATTGATTAGTTCATTATACTTTTTCCCATTCAAAGCAATTTGAGCACACATTACTGCTAACCTGATATTCTTACCAGTTATATCATTAATGCGTTTGTGCCAATGCCTATTGGTAATACCAAACGAGCTAAGGATTTTTGATGCAAGATCTTCCGGGGATTGAGACATTTCAATTTGCTCTACTTTTACCAAGTTTGAACATTTTGCAATAATAGTATCAAGAGCATAACTACGAACTGTCGCAATAAATTTCACATTATTATTGAGAGAATGCTTATAAAACTCAATTGCCTCTTCCCAAATAGCGGTTCTATTTGCATCATCAATAATAAATAAGTAAGATGTACTATTATCAATACTACTTAAAATATCATTTATATGACGATTTGTTTCTTCTATGACAAAGGTTTTTGCTCCTGTTTTGTCGGAATAAGCATTCGCAATCTCAACAGCATAACGTGTTTTACCCATGCCAGGTTCTCCGGATATTATGAAGAAATCATTTGATTCCAATATTTCGGCTCCTTTTGAAACTGGTTGAGTTTCTAATTCAAAATATGGATTATCAATTGGTGTTAGATATGTGAATTTTGGAGACGAGTAGCGCTTAATAAAAGAATATATCTCAACTAAGCCCGGAAATGTTTCTATCCCTAAATATTCATGTAACAGACGCGGAGTGTCTTGTAATTTAGTAGCAATATCATCTATTGAGAATATTGTCAGTTTTATAGCTGGATATTGCGCGCATAGGTAGTTTCTTAGATTATCTTGAATATCTATAGTGATTCTTTGATTAGAAAACAATATAATCTCTTTTATTTCTTCTATCGGAATTCTTGTTTTCTTGACGTTAAGACAAGATGTAATATCTCCTTTTAACTTAGCTATAAACTGTTTTTGGGGATGATCTGACTGTGTGGTATATTCTATTAATATTTTCCCACTGCACATTGAAAGGATAGTATCAGGACTGCCTTTACGTGTTTTAACTTGTCCTTTTTTTGTCCCTCGAGACTCAATGTTTATCGGTTTATAAATAGCAGTTAAAAGCTCATCCCCTAATTGTTGGAAAAGAGCTGCATCTATTCGGCCTAAAGCACTAATAATATCGGAGAGAATTGCCATACTTAAATCTCGGTACTATAATTGTTAAAGACGTTAGGCACATACATTTCAGGGAGAATCTCGGTGCGTATGAGATCCTCTTCAAGTTTCGCGGCTTCCTGTTTAAGCCGTTCATCAATGGGGAGGTTGAGCTTACGCAAATTCTCCATTGTGATATACAGTTCGCTCAGTGTTGACATATCTTTATAGCGTGTATTGAATACTTATTAAGTATTGAAGGCACATACTTAATTTTTGATACGGCATAAGGTTCCTGTTGGTCGCAGCATAAATAACTGTATGATAATTTATCATTAACGCATTATTTTTCGAAGCAAGACCTAATAAGTTTTTTGAATACTCTAGCCATATATTAAATTGTTGTTCTGACAAGTTAGGATTTCTCATTAGATTTATCCCTTGTCGTATGGCTCCATCTAATATATTATGGTTACTGTTCATTTTGGCCTCCATTTCTATGTAACTGATCTAATTCATCAGCGTCCATTATACGCTCATTATTGATTGCATTATAAGCTGCATTTATTGAGACCTCAGTCTGTCGCTTAATTTTTAAACTAATTCCAAAAATTTCAAATTTTTCAAAAAGAGGCAGAAGTAAAAGTCCCAACCAAAATATGAAAATAACATTTTTACCATTGAACGCTGTAGAAAACGTTAAATCCATACATTGTTCCATATGATTAAGAAAGTAAATAGTACTTCCGATTAATAGGATTAGATACCACAATCGTTGTATCCAACTTCCAGACCAAATAACAAGATATTCCAATCTTTGCGAGAATTTCGGATAGGAGCTTTTCTTAAACCATAGGTGATGGAATAGAAACCACGAAATTATGAAGGTTGCTAAAACGGATATTACTACAATCCACCAGACGGTAGATACTGGTATCATTTCAGTATTTACATTACAGTATAGACACATATATTTCCTATTACTCAGTTATAGTTATACCTTTTAATTGAAGAATATTTATCCATATCTTCTTTTGCTCTTCAGCATTGAGATCGATTTGGGCTGATACCTTTTCCTTCTCATCTTCGGCTAGAGGGGAGATTTCTAACAACGCTCTATTGACTTCTTTATAGCGTTCTTTGGCTCCATCTATTGTCTTAATTTATATAGTGGGGTTTTCCCAAAAGCCATTGCATAAATTAGTAACAATTACAAAATCTCGCTCGTACATATACCTTATAGAGTCATGTGTCAGAGATTTAGCCAATGAGTTCGGAGCGATGGAGCATAGCCATTCTCCAAATGCTTTCATACAATCACGATTGTCCATAAGTGTCTATATTAAACGATTCATACTCATCGCGAGAGATTGGTGTTTGTGGATCAATGATGAGGACTTCATCGTAAATCAAATTGTAGAGATGATATACAATGATATCTATTAATGACTCGTTGGATGAAGTATCAACTGTGGGATTTTTTTGTTTTTCTTCAGTAACATTGGTTACTAAATCATAGAGTAATTCCTCTTGTCTTCTATCTAATCTAGGTATTGGGAGATTTTCAACCTCATAACTATTGACGTTGCTATTAGTACTGAAACATCTGAAATACCAATTCATTGCCTTTGAATTTAATATAGCTAGCAATGCAACTAAATCAATCTCATCACATGGAACTATATAGTTACATGAATGAGCAAGGTAATATCCACTCGGCACAAGTGCACTAACGAGTCTAACTTTATCGTTTGCACCTGTCATACCTTGCATTACTATACGAGGACTTGTATGATGTTGAGATTTCTCGGAAGTGCCAAATCTAGATAAGTATTTTGGTTCATCCACATATTCAATAACACCCTGACTCATATTAAAAGTATAGTAGTAACGTTGAATCGATGCTCCTTTTAATATTGCTGGAAATGCAGGATTCTTCGTAAAATATTCCTTGTGAACAGACACGTTGAGTTCTCCTTGGTAGCAATTTAAATGTATATCATTCTTCTTTGCCATTTTAGCAATTAAAGGAATGTTAGCCAAGGCCAATCTAGGAATACTATAGTTTACAGGATCTATTAATTGAATGTCATTAAATGAGAACCGAGTTTTAAGACCAGATGTCATATGCCTATCATCCCAAAAATTCACAGTGAAACTTTCAGACGAAGAGAGGCCTTTTTGGGCACATAATATACACACGCTCATTTTTGCACTTTCAAAAACGCGTTTCTTTTTATTATCACGCTCTGGGAAAGAATCGAGTCTAATAACCTTATGAGTCAAAAGGATATCGCGTCTTAACAGCGTTGCCTGTTTATCAGCCAAAAATGAGTTCTGGAATATTAAATCCACAATACCATTCGGTTTACACAAAATATTAGAAGCGCTAGCGACAAAAACCTTATATGCGTTAAGCTTTCCCCCAAACGCAGATTTATATTCTCGAATAGCTTTTAGAATTGGCAAATCCGATGTATTTGTACCCTCATATACTATATATGGCGGATTACCAATAACAATGTCAAAACCGGAGGCATTAGCATCATCACTAAAGATATTGCTAAATACAATTTTCCAGTCAAAGAACTTGATGTCAATCTGTGCTCTATCTGCCAATGAGGTGGCAGGGGTAGTCAACGATGTTATAAGGTTATTAAGAGCAAAAAGGCTTTTGCTCTTAATTTCTTCTATTGCACGAGCTTGTTTGGCTTTCTTTAATGCTTTTCCGGACAAATTTTTATCCTCAAATATATCAGATTCAATTCTACCTTCTGCCTGAGCATTAGCTTTATCAATGCCAAGCTGAACTTTAAGAATATCCAGTATCTTACATTTGATTTCTATTTCGCGTTGGAGTTTCGCATCTCCATTCAGGTCAAATAAATCGTTTTGGAGTTGATGGAGTTCCTTCTTGAGTTTAGCAAGTTTGGTTCTACCGTCAGGATTATCGGGTAGTTGAATATACTCGTCATTAAATGTAGTGATTAGAGAATTACCCCTCACGATTCTATAATCAAGGTTAGGCAATGGCGTTGCAAACTGCTCTTCAACAAGAATAGCAAGCCAAAATCTAAGCCGAGCAATATCAACTGCACCTTGTTCAATATCCACACCGTAGATATTGTCCCTAATAATATCTTTCTTTACTTCGAGAGGATTAAACGGCTCTGATTCTTTGAGGAATCCGTATAGGTGCTGACGCGCCGTAAATAGGATATTGAGAATACTCATAGGGAATGCCCCCGAACCGATTGCCGGATCGCACACCGTTACCTCTTTAAGAAGTTTATAAAGAGTTCTTGCATTATCCTTACTTTGCAGAGCATGATTGACGAGCCCTTTATTAATTAAGTCTTCAATATCGGCGTGAAGCGATTGCTCGGTATGAGTTTTAAGATATTCGATAATGCTCTGGCGGCACATATATTGAACAATCTCTTTAGGCGTATAGAAAGCTCCTTTGTCTTTGTTATCTTCAAGAAGGCTCTCGAATACACGTCCTAACATTTCCGGGTCAATGCCAATCTCGGCATCATCCGGATCGTTCTCATCAATAGTGAAATTATACTCCCCTAAAAACTTAAACAACTCTTGGAAAAAATTTTTTGGGAACTTGACAGTAAGTTTATCTTCATGGGTCTGTTCAAATAGACCTCCATTAAGATATGGGATTTCACTCCATTCCGCCACTAAATCAGTATTCCAACCATTCTTTACAAATACTTCCTTACGTTTTTCGGGTGGAGTATTTAATACGCCAAAGAACAAAGGTTCCAAAACTGCATCAAGAAAATCAGCCTGAAGAAGAGATGTCTGATACAGATTCTGTAAGAAGTTCCGATCGTTATTCATCCAGCCTTTTCTTTGCAGAAAACAGAGGAATGTCAGACGACCAAGCATCTTCTTAATGTAGTCTCTTACCCGTTTATCATCGTTATTGAATTGCGAAAAAATTTCAGTGTTTGGTTCATCTTTCTTGACTTCCTCCCACTTATTTTTGACTTTCTCGTATCGTTTTCCGGTGATATACTGAACAAAATCGGCATAGATATCACGGTATTTATCAAAAAACTCATCACTAAGTGCGGCAACAGAAAAAGCCTTTTCAAAGTCTTCATCCCTTCGTGGGCTCTTAGAAAGGACTTCAAATCGCTCTGCTGCTGTACGACCACGATAATCACGTCCAAAAACGTAGGTGTAGCGTTTGGCAGATGTGGAGTCTTTTAATGAATCGCCTTTATGAGCGTAAGAGAATCTCCATTGCTTATCAACGACATCCTCGTAATGGAATACAATCATAAGGTGCTGACGATAATCCATTATGGAACGGATAAGCTGCTGAATATTGACACGAGAACGCTCTATATTCTTAGAATCATCGAGGGTTACATCAAGAAGGGCGATATTATCAGCATTATAGTTCTTTTCCGTAAGGTCTCCGATATATTTGATGTGCCTGATTCCAGCATTTTTAGCTTTTTCCGCATAGTTTTCTCTCTCGGCAAGGTCATCGTTTATATATTCGATTTCATTGCCGAAGATTGGCACAATAACATCCGCTATGAAACGGTCAGTTCCGGGATAATCATTGTTAAATATCTTTTCTAACTTATGCTTGAGTTCCATAGTCAGTTATTGCTTTTAGTTTCAGAATAGAGTACGAGTTTAGCATCTCCTCGTTTTGCCTGAGCGCGGTTAGCTAAATTTGATAGAGCTGCATCAAGGAGCGCATTTATGTCATCATCAGCACCAAAGAGAGAGCCTTGGTAGTTCTCAAATTTCATTACCTGTTTAATGACATAATTATCTTTTGCTCTGACAAGTTTTTCTATTTGCTTCAAAAGTTTTTTTGACTCTTGTGTTACATCGGTGCGTGATCGCAATGATGATAACACGGCAAGTGCATCCGCTGACTTTCTGCTTGCATCGGTAGCTGTGATATAGTGGGCAACATGTTTTTGATAGGCTTTTTTTGCTGTGTCAGCAAGTGCATCATCACATTGTATATCGACAAACTCAGTATCAGGCTCGCATTTCAATCGTTGCATAGTTGCCAATGATGAAATTATATGTGAAGAGGTGTCTTCCTGCGTTTTCTCCACCGCTACTGAAATCAGTTCTTGTGAGTTATCAGTAAATACGAAAATACCATAATTGTTTTCCTCACTCGTTTGTAAAACGCCTCCAAGTCCGTCAGCATCTACGGAGGCGATATAATCATATCGTTCCGATGAATTGTCTTGATAAGCTTTCAGTTCCTTGATAAACGGACCAAATGGGGATTCATCACCATCAACGAAATGTTGTAGGTCATGCTCAACAAGCTCCTCACGTTCACTGAATACCTTATTATCTTCGCCAAACATCTCATGGAAAGATTGGAGTTTCGCATAGGCCTTTTCAATAAGGCGGATCTGGCTGTTACCTTCATCTGATGGGAAGAAATTGAAGACATGGACGAAATCTTCAGTGGAACCGATGCGGTTTACACGACCGATGCGTTGCATTAAGCGAGTTGCATTCCACGGAGCATCATAATTTAGGATGACATTAGACCGATGCAGATTCACGCCTTCGGCAAGAACTTCGGTCGTGACGATTACATCATAATCATCACGACGATTCTCCGGCTTGCAGTTTGCGTCGAAGTTCGCCTCAATTGCCTCCTGCATTTCAGTGCGGTTCTGTGCTGTAATGCTAAGCACTTTGTGTCCCTTTGCCTTTAATGCTCGTTCCAATGATTTGAGCGTGTCGATTGCTTCGGTAAAAATAGCCAAACGAGGCTTATTCGCTCCCGAAGGATTGTTAATCTCCGGATTGAATAGTTCAGGATTTATTGCGTCTTTGAAGCGGTCGAATTTAGGATCTTCAGTATTCTCACGCCACCGTTCAAGCAAAGAGCCAATGCGCAATCGGTCTTTTTGCAAATCTTCGAGATACGATTCGTTAAAATCGGATGCTTTGAAACATCTGTTGTTTCCGCCTTTATGCTCAATCGCTGCCTCCACCACAGCCTTGAACGCTGCGAAGTTTCCTTTATGCTCGTTGTGCAATTTATTGACATCAATATCCGGGCAGATAAATACGCAGTCGTGTTGAAGCATATCTATCATGACGTCATTATATCGGTTCAGATTTTCAAGCGTTTTCTTGAATGCCACAAGGCTGCTTTCAAGCCGCTTTACCAGCAGAATCCGCATAATGCGCTGAAGTCTTCGGGTAATGCTATCAACCGTAAGATTTCGTTTCTCGTATAGCTTCTTATTATCACTATTAACAAACTGTGTAATCGCGGCATAACGATAAAAGCCGATATGTTTATCCGGATCAAATGATTCTCCAGTTGCAGGAGGACAAATAGCATCAACGGTATCAGCAAAGAGCCTTGAGAGTTCCTCATCCATCTGATATTCGAGTTTATGAGGTCCCTTCACTGTTGGGAATTTCAGCAATTCAGCATCTTCACCATATAGATTTCGAATATCGGTACGAGTACGACGAACAACAAGGTCATTAAGGACACAGTTCCTGATTTTTTCAGAAACTTCCTTTACAATAGCACGAGCTTCTGCTTTACCCTCGTTGGTATCTTGGGAGATACCTCTCGCCTCCTTAAAGCGTCGCTCCATCGCATTGAATAGAGAGTCGAGCTTCCCACCCTCAACATTGGGTAAGTTTGAGTTATTGGGCGTGCGTTGAAATAAGCGTATCTGATTGTAAAGATCTTTGGGCGAATTATTTTGGGGCGTGGCAGACAAGAGTGCGACGTATGGAGTGGGGTTGATAAGACCGATTAGGTCATCAATCGCCTTATATTTCTGAGTTTCTGAATTGCGGAAGTTGTGACTCTCGTCAATAAGAACCATCCCATAGTTTCTAAACTCGATGTTCTCTATTTCGTCACTGTCTTCAATATCATCGGTATTTTCCAGCTCTTCTGTGATTTTTCCGATGCTTCCGGTAGTTACGAAGTCAACACTGAGTTCAATGTTATTACGAGGGTTATCGTTGTCAAAATCCTTTATTGTCTTTTCCCATGCTTTCTTAATAGCCGGAGGTGTTACAATCAGAACTTTGCGTACACGACCAAGTGTTTCGGCATTTTCAAGGAAATGACGGATAAGCAATACCCCAACTACAGTTTTGCCAAGACCGACGACATCGCCAAGAATAAAGCCACCGAATCGTTTCATTACAGAAAAGCACTGTTTTACTGCGTCAAGCTGATATTCAAGGGTATTGAATGACGGTGGCAAATACGATTTAAGGACTTCAGATGTATTAGCATCAATCATGTCTCCAAACTGCAATTGGAGATACTTAATATATACTTCGTAGGGCGAAAGAGATTTTTCAACTTCGTTATCTTTCTCAATCTCTACACCAATGGGGGAAGGTTTGAGAATGTTCTTAATAAACTTTCCGGACCACAATTCGCTGTTCTGCCAAAGTTCTTCAAACCACGCTTTATGAGATTTAGACGTTGAATAATCTGTATACGGAGCTGCAACGCTATTGCCATTCTCTTCAAGATAGTTTAGCTCGGCATTGCCCTGTAAACCTTTCAATGTAAAATTCGAGCTGCCAACAATTCCGGTTGCAAGTGTATGATTATTGCCAAGGAATATGTAGCACTTAGCATGGAGAAATTCTTTATGTTCGCCTTGACCGTAAACACGAATCTCAAACTTTCCACTGGAGTTTTCTTCTGTAAGGGCATTATCAATAATCAACTTGCCGATGGGCTTATACTCGTCAGTAAGTGTATTAACATCTCTCTGAATATAGAAATCGGGGAATCGATGTGCTTCTCGTGAGGCTTGATAGTATTGCAATTGTGGTTCCTGACCTATCAGTAAGTCTAGTTTTCCGCCTCGTGCGAAGAAGTCTTTAAGTTCTTCATAGATTAAAGCCGTGCCGGGCAAGTCCCAATAACCAGTCGCAATCATAATATGATTACACTCAGGGTGTGAGACCAACTCTTTGATATATTTAACGAGCAAGAATCGCTCGGAGTTATCAATTAGGGCATTTGCCATCTCTATGAAAAAATAAAAACTCCGGCGGCAGTTATCTGATGGCTGACCGAGCCTTGAAACGACTGCTTGGGAGTTTCAGAATTTTATTGGTTTGGCGGCATCGCTGCCTGTGTAGTTAAACCGTTTCGGCCATATTCAGATTGTTATAGTTGCTATTAATACAAAGTTACTCAAAATTTTTGAGATGGCAATCGGTTATGTCGCAAAACATAACCGATTGCCATGAAAGTGATTGCTATTTTCTCGGCGCTATGCGATGCTGGCGGAGGAAGGCGTCGAGGTCGGTGCGGTTGACGTAGATTTTGCGGCCTATCTGCGAGAAGGGAATGAGGCGTTGGTCGCGGTAGTTCTGCCACGTCTTGGGGGAGATGCCGAGGAGCTTGCGGGCATCTTCGGATTCTATCCATTCGTTGCTGGAATCATCGGAGTTGCGTCGGGTGATGAGGTCGATGATTTGCTCCAGTGTGTCATGGAGATTGCGCCACTCTTCTTCCGGCACTACGAACAATAGGGTTGATGGGTTGATATTTTGCGGGGTGCTTTGCATTAGAGCGTGAGAGTTTTGATTCCATCTACAAAGAAGATAGAATCCGGTTGAAAATTTAGTTGTCTAATCGCATGACCGCTCAATCAACTGAATACGCAACTACTTGACCACTCAATCAACTGGTCACACAGGCGATTGACTGATTGGTTGAAGTGCTGACTAATCAGGTCTTCAACCAATCAACCGGTTAATCGCGCAACTGCGCAGTCAGATGATTGGGTGGGCGATTGATTGGGTATGGCTTCAGTCAATCAAGCAAGCGGTGTTCTGCCTGATTAGCCAACCACGTAGTGCTCGCGTGTGGGCTTGACCCACCGCAATCAGTCAGTTGCAGCTCTGCCACTTTGGACATTAGCGATACTGACGTTCTGACTAACCAATCAGTCACTCAATCGCTTGTTTGGCGAGGCAGGCAATCAACTGAATGATTGATGCTTTACCCAGTCAATCAAACAGGTGTATAATCAGTTGGGTGAAGTGTCAATTAAATTGCCGTAGGACCATATAGGCGGCAGCAATCGACGGTCATAGGGGCGGTAACATTTACCATCCACGCATAGAGCGGAGTCTATTGCGCTGAGAATCAATGGTGACTTGACGGAGATTCAGTTGTGCGACTGATTAGTCAACCACGCAGTGCTCGCGCGTGGGCTTGGCCCACCGCAATCAGTTAATCACCGTCAGGCGTCATAGTATTATTAAGAGACATCTCGTATCATCGACCCGATTTGAGAGCCTCCAGTCGGAGGCATTTCGTGTCGTTGACGTTGCAAACGTAAGGGATAATTTTTCATCCCCACCAAACATTTTTGGCCGAATATAGCATAAGGTTGTACATGTATATAGCTATATACAATAGATATAGCACCAACCGGCAGAAAATCGCCGTAACTTTGCATCGAGCAACGGAAGCTGCGTCCTCAGCATCCGCACAGCCTCTGAACAGAGGCCACAACAGAGGCAATCCATTCAGGTTTTCTTATTGGAGAGTGTGCTCATTGGAGCACAGCAAGGTGTCCAAACAGTTACTGTTTGGATTTTGGGTAACTCTGACGTTACCACAAAATAACCTTGCCGTGCCGGGGCTTGGGACTGCCCCGAAGTCGCTGTCCCCATGTCTTCTTATAGTTTCACAGCCTCAAAGCATCAATTAAGGCATTCGCCAAATCAGATGAGACCATCCGTATAACATTTGTATCGGCAAGAGAACGGCCGATGAGGTTGACGCTGCCGTACCAGCCTATACGTTGGTCGATGACGGCGCATTGCATCTTACTCTCTGGCCGGTGGATGATGCTGAAGCCCATCTCCTGAAGTTCGGCTTCCCGATGGCCTGTTTCAGAGATGGCGATTGTGACACTTATACCGCGTAGTAAGGTGGCGGCGAGCAGGTCGACGATTCGTGGTGTCTTATTCCAGCCCAAACGCATTGTCGAAATTACGATACTTTGTTTCGCTGATGCAAGGTCGTCATGGAATGGTTTTTCAAAATCCGACGCATCAAAGATGGTCTCAGTTGTAGGTTCAGCAAACAGCCCTTCGTTAGCGACAGCGATGGAATAGCCTACCGCTTTGTAACCTTGAAGACGCTTACGATACATCGAGTCACAGACCGAAACGCGCAGGTCGATATAGTCGTATATACGAGTTTCGTTTTTACCGGGATAGTTGCGATGCAGTCGTCCGGTGTACTGTGCAATCAGTCCTTTCCATGACACAGGGAGTGCAAGCATCAGAGTATCGAGCCGCGGAAGGTCGAAGCCTTCTCCTACGTATTTACCAGTGGCGACAACAATCAATGGTTCGTTTGCCAGAATATCATTCAGTCGGGACATTACCTCTCGCTTGGCTTTTGCGGAGTCATTGCCTACGAGTCGTATTACATTCGGGCAAATTTTGCGGCATTGTTCAGTAAGAATGTCAACGTGAGCCGTGCGTGCAGTAAGAATTATCGGAGTGCGACCTTCGGCGAGATTGGCAGCGACATCATCCAGCATGAGCTTATTTCGTGATTCGTTTTCGATTAGCTCATCGAGAATCTGAGCGTAGTTGCTGCCATCGGCATTGAGATTGCGATGAGATGTAAAACGTGGGATAAGGAGTCTCCGGAAGGATTGTCGGACAAGTTGAGCTTTTGAATCGGACGTATAACGGATTTCACCGCATTGCATAAAGATGATCGGTTGGTGGCCGTCTTTGCGTATTGGCGTAGCAGTAAGACCATAGGCATGACGGGTGTTCACCTCACGGAGAATGCGCTCAAAGTTGACCGCCGGTGCATGATGGCACTCATCGACAATCACCATGCCATACTCGCGCACAAACGGTTTTACCTCATTGTCGTTGATGCACGATTGTAGTATAGCGATGTCAATTTTGCCGTTGAGTGTGTTTTCCGTAGATGACAATGCTCCGAATTGTTGAAATTTCTTACGTCGGCCACGACCTTTAGGTTGTTCCTCCGGTCGAAAATATGTTATCAAGTATTCCGAAAGACGTTTGCGCCATTGGTCGAGCAATGCCTTGGTGTGTACCAGTATCAGTGTGTTGACTTTCTTCCGTGCTATTATAGCGGCGGCGGTAACGGTTTTGCCAAAGGCTGTCGTGGCATACAGAGTTCCGCAACTATGCCGGGCAAGTTCCTCAATCGCTTGTTCTTGCTCAGGATACAGCTGACCATTGAATTCTACTGAAATAGGCAATCCCGGATTTGTCTTATCCTGAATCTCAACATCCACATTATTTTCTCTGATGAAATCTATAGCAGACTCTTCACAACCTCTTGGCACAATGAGATAATCGTCAGTTATCTCCGAGCATGATATTATGCGTGGAAGATTATAGACAGGCAGTCGCATCCCGAGCTTCGCATAAAATTCCGGATTCTTGAACGCCGCCAGACGCTTAAGATGATTTATAGCTTTGGCAGACAAATCCTTTGTCGGAATATAAATGCCGGATGAGCGTATAATGGTGATGCTCTTAGGGAAATCAGCCTTATTCATAGGCTTTGGCAACGGTCGTTCCCATGGTGCGGATTCGCTGGACTTTGACAATTCGCCAAGCGGCTCCCGGTCATATCTCGACACTAACTTCTCGACCTCTGCGGCTGTCATCTTCGTCATTCCTTGCAGATATACCCATTGGTCAGTAAAGGGGATGAAATCATCATCCACAAACACACTGTTACCGTCTTTACGCGCTCTCCCTTGCAACGGCAAGGCAACAAGGTTGCCGAATCCACCCGTAGGCATAAAGTCTTGGTTAGGAAAGAATCGGTCATATGATTTGAATGACATCCGGCCCTCTCGTTCCATCGCCTCTGTGAGAATTGCATTGCCCAATCGCCGTGCCGTCTGAGCTTTTATCGGTTCAACAAACAAAATCCACACATGAGCGCCATTGCCGGAGCGAGATCGCTCGATATATGCCGGAACGCCCCAGTCGCGACAGACAGACACATATGCTCTTACATCATCTTGATACCCATGCTCGCAACTCTTGTCATCGAAGTCGCAACAAAGAAAACAGCATGAATTATCCGGCAAAATTGCATAAACTCCTACAACGTCACGTCCATTTGGGTCTTTCCCTTCAAGATGCCTGTAAATATCATTGTAGCTCAACGGCTGGAATTCGCGGTTGGGACATTCCGCACATTTATACTTTTTCTTGTCGCAATACTCCCGATTCCATTCCCGAGCGCATACCGGCTGATAGCCGCTTTTACCTGAGGAGGAACTAAACCATCTCCGAGCGAACACATCCTCTCGACCCTGAAACAAACCGCGAAAGAGTGCCACCTTCTCATCCAAGGATAGTGCCGGCTTTCGAGGCAACGCAGACTCCGGTTCGTCCGCCGCAATCCCATGACGTGTCAACAACGCCCTCAGCCGTGCATTCTCTGCTCGCAACCGATTTAATTCGTTAATTTCCGCCTCGTTCATAAGGATAACAGCCGGGAGCTATTCTATAACTTCCCATGTGCCAGACTTTAAATCTCCAACACGTTTGATCCGGTTTTCAGACTTCAATATATCAATGATTCTAAATAGTGTCCGGCGAGGGATATTCAAGGACTTGGATATTTGAGTGACACTGACACGTTTATTATGCTTCATCATCTCTATTATAGCAATTTTTCGCTGAGCATCATTATTGGTGCCACTATTGGTGCCAACACCATTATTATTGGTGCCATCTATGTTCTCATTGGTGCCACTCTTGGTGCCAGCCTCATCATCATTGGTGCCAGTTTCGTTAGAATTAACTATGACATTGGGCGATTTTGCTGTGTCATTGGTGCCACTCTCTATGACATCGGCGTTTTGGACAACCACTTTGAATGTGGTATAATCACCGAGAAGAAATTCGGCAGGATTACTCTTGTTTTCCTCAAGAAGTGTCGAAACTGTATTCACACCGCTGCCGAAACGGTTGACATAACCAAGATTGAGCATTATCTCGGCTATGTTGGGATTGCGATAGTCTGTTTCGTTGGGAAAGTTCTCCAAGTTCACCTTTCCTATAAGTTGCCCGGATTGTCAATCTCTATGCGGTCGCTATACTCGTAGAATTTTATCGGGGAGTTGTTGCCGTTATAGGCGCGGTGCATCACGGCGTTCATGGCGAGCTCGCGGATAGCTTCCCACGGATAGTTGATGCGTGGCTCTTCGCGCAATACGCTGACAAATTCGGGGCGCTTGCTCTCGATTGAATACTTGATGAAATATTCCAGTTCCTTCAGCATTGAGATAAGATTGCCCTTGAAGCGGTTTTCTTTCAGCACCTTTGTGGCACGGGTAGGCCCGGCAAACTTAACATACTGGATGTATGCGCCGGGAATAAAGTATTGCGGGTCGTGTCCCAACAATAGGATTCCGGCGTATGTCGGGCAATTAAACCGTGTATCGAAAAGGCGCAATGATGCCATCTGCTGGATAGGCGTGCGCGTATCCTTAGCCAATGTTGCCGGAGACACGGCTTTAGGCAGATACTCATTCTTGAACAGTTCGACATCAATGTTTTCAATAGAAGCTTCACGGCATGGGCGGCCATCGAAAGAAGAACTGTGTATCTGTCCTTTTTCGGTCAGGATGCGTTCCTCCTCCGTGTTCGCTTCCGCTTTCCTCGCTCCGATTCTTATCCAGATTACACCTTTATATCTGACCGGGGTGTCTTCGCTTGGCTGAACCTCAATAACCGCAACTTCGCCTTCAGGAAACGTCTCTTTGTAGACCATCATTGCCGGTGGAGGAAGTATTGTTCCTGAATTGCGGAGTCCTGCGTATGAACGCAACTGCTCATCAGTGAATGTCTGTCCATCGAGAACACCATTATCATCGGCACCAATAAGAAAATAGCCCGGCTTCTTCGTGTTGCGGATGTCATTGGCAAACGAACAGATAGCCTCCGACATCTTCTTGGTGTTGTCGGTGGATAATGTGCGTTCCACGCGCTCATTCTCAATATCGCCTAAAAGCGACCGTATTTCATCTTTTGTCAGAGGCATATCCAAGTGTATTTATATTGCAAAGTTGGTGATAATTCGGGGATTACACAACCTGTCAAAGCTGCTGGGACAATTGCATCTTATCTGTTGATTGCCGAAATCACAGCCATTATTTGGTCCGGGGTCATACCCTTTAGTAATTCGATAGCTTGTTCTTCTTTAGACAGTGCTTTATCTGCTTCTTCTTATGTTCAGACTGGCCACATTATACTCTTGACACTCTCTCCCGCCCACCGGAAAAATCCGCTGACCCGTTTTTTACCATGCGCCCTATTTTGCTATGTGCTGGAGGGTGCGGTGTGTGGGGTGGGTATGAAAAAAAGGTGAGCCGAAGGGCTCACCTTGGGTGATTCGCACAGGATTCAAACCTGTAACCTTCTGATCCGTAGTCAGATGCTCTATTCAGTTGAGCTAGCGAACCGTTGGTTTGTTGGAGAAGGTCGGGCGTTTTTGGCGGCTTGGTCGCTAAGGTCTCTAAACTCTTTAGGGGCTGTAGGGACTTGATGGCTTGCGATGCCTTGGGCTTTGGAACGCCGGTGTTTGTTGTGATTCGCACAGGATTCAAACCTGTAACCTTCTGATCCGTAGTCAGATGCTCTATTCAGTTGAGCTAGCGAACCATTGCTTTTCCTTGTTGGCAGGTGGCGTCGGAGACGCTACGCTGTCGTGGATTTGCGAGTGCAAAGTTACAATAGTTTTTTGAACTATCAAAGTTTTTCTCTGATTTTTTTGATTGTTTTTTTGAAGATGTCTGTTTGGAAATATTTGTGCGATAATTCGTGGGTGGGAGTTGCCGGGGGTGTTGAAGCCGTGGCTGAAGGTGGGGTGGTGGGTGTTTCTGTGGAGGGTTCTGCGGGTGGGTTTTGTAGGGATGCAGCGATGGCGGGGGGAAGCGTTTTGCGCAAGGTTGCACGCAGGTTGGCGAGGGCTTCTTGGCGGGTGGGTGTGTGGTCGGGGTGGTGTGTGCGGTTGGTGTTTCTTGATGATACGGGTGGATTTGGTGATGTTGTCAGCACTGTCACGTTTCCGGGTAGTTTCGATATTGACGACCGGCCGGTGATGACGATTGCCGGTGTGTTTGCGGATGATGCATGATTGCAGATTGTTCCTGTGGCTTTCCCTGTGAATGACTGGTTGTCGAAGGAGCCTTCGCCTGTTATCACGAGGTCGGGGCGTGGATTGAACAGATTGTACATGCTTATTATTTTTTCGGCGCCGAGTGATGCGGGACATCGCAGAACGCGGTGGAATGCATAGCCCAATCCGCCTGCGGCTCCTTGGAAACGTGGCTGGTTGGAGGGGGGATAGAGGGCTTCGTCAACGGCGTCGATATAGTTTGACAGGGCGTTGGCGAGGGTGTCTATGTCGGAATCCGCTACCCCTTTCTGGGGGGCGAAGGATAGGGAGGATAGGCCTGTGTCGTTTTGGCCGTAGGGTATCAATGGTAGGTCGACATCTGCGAGAATACGGATGCGGCGCGCAAGGTCGGCCCGCGGCATTCCGGAGAAGTCGATGGAGAAGATTCTTGACAGTGATTCGGCGCATATGGGGGCGGGGATTGGTTCTCCGTCGACGTCGGTGAATTGTGCCCCTAATGCCTGGAGCATCCCTATGCCTCCGTCGATTGTTGCTGAGCCTCCGAGGCCGATTATGATTTTCTGTTTGCCTTTTGAGAGCATTTCGTTGATGAATTCCCCTAGTGGATAGGAGGTTGCTTTCCAGGGTGTGAGGCGCCTGGAGCCGGAAAGCATCTGTAGTCCGACGATGGCTGCGCAATCGACGGCGCATGTGTCGGCTGATTCGTAATAGCGGATTATGGCTTTGTTCATCATCGGGTCGTGACCGAGGATGGAGGCCGGTTGCAGCGACAGGTGTGATGCGAGGATTCCGGCAGTTCCTTCTCCGCCGTCGGCCATGGGGCAAATCCGGATTGTGGCGTCCGGCATGGTTTCTCTGATGACGGATGCTATTTCATCGGCTACCTCAGTGGCGGCGAGGGTGTTTTTGAATTTGTCGGGAGCAATGAGTATGCTTGGCATTACTGGTGTATTATTGCTCAAAATTAATAAAAATTTAGAATATGCGGAATTTTTTCGACCTTTTAGGGTGGCAGGTTGATGTGGAATTGTTATAATTTTGCAGTCGTAAGGATTTTAAGTTTGTTAAGTGAACCGATTATGATTAATAGAGCGATTATGGGGATTAGTGATATGGCGCGGATTGGTGCTGTTTGTTTGTTTTTGGCGGCGGCAGCTGTCGGTGTGTGTGGCGAGGAGCTGGTTATTTTGCAGACCAACGATACACATAGCCAGATTGACCCGACTGACAAGGGCTCAGGGGGGATTGCGCGTCGTAAGGTGGTTGTTGACAGCATCAGGGGCGTGCATGAGAATGTGTTGTTGGTTGATGCGGGGGATGCTGTGCAGGGCACTCTGTTTTTCAATATCTACCGGGGGGAGGTTGAAACCAGAATGATGAATGAGCTTGGTTATGATTATGCTGTTGTCGGGAACCATGATTTCGACAATGGTGTTGAATCGTTGGCCCGGAATCTGAAAAACAGCACTACACAATGGATTACCACTAACTATGACCTGGTGGGTAGCGGCCTGGAGCCTTATTTCAAGCCATATGCCATTAAAGAGGTTGGGGGGAAGAAAATCGGTATCATTGGGATTAACCTCAATCCTAAGGGTATGATTTCAGAGGGGAACTATGATGGGGTAGGTTATCTCGACGGTATAAAGGCTGCCAACGCCACGGCGTGGCATCTTAAACATAATGAGAAGGCTGACATGGTGGTGGCGATTACCCATATCGGTTATGATGATGTGCCTTCGCCGTCGGACAGGGAGCTTGCCGCATCGTCGGAGGATATCGACATTATCCTTGGCGGCCATAGCCATTCGCTTATAAAGCCGGGTGGCGGGCAGGAATGGGTGGAGAATGCTGCCGGCCGGCCGGTTCTGGTTACTCAGAATGGTAAAAGCGGCCAGGTTGTGGCAGAGGTGACGGTGGATCTCGACAGTTTAGGGCTTAAATTGCCGGAGTACCGCCAGATTACGATTGATTCAAGGCTGGACGGCCGTGTTGACCACCGCTTGGATTCCGTGCTTGCGCCTTACAGGAAAGGTGTTGATGAGCTTATGGGGGTTAAAATAGGGCGGAGTGCATCGGAACTCAGTAACCGCGAGGCTCCATTGTTGAATTTCCTGAGCGATTTCGCACTTGGATGGGGGCGCCGTCTGGCAAAAATGGATGTTGATCTGGCGATAATGAACAAGGGCGGAATCCGCCGCAGTCTGCCGAAGGGTGACATCACACAGGGGCAGATTATGATGATGCAGCCGTTTGATAACCGTATCTTGGTGGAAGAAGTGAAGGGAAGTGACCTCGCGGCTGCTTTTGATGTAATGGCTGCGCGGGGTGGAGACGGGGTCAGCAAGGGTGTGGAGATTGTTTTCGATCCCCAGGCTAAAAAGTGCGTGTCGATTGAAATCAACGGTAAACCGCTTGATTATGACAGGATCTACCGCGTGGCCACAATTGATTATCTGGCTAACGGGGGGGATTATATGGAACCGTTGACTAAGGGTAAGGTGGTTGCGCAAAGCGACCGGATTGTCTATGACGATCTGATTGATTATATAAAGACGTTTTATAGGGGTAAGAAAATCAACCCCTCGGCTGAGAAGCGTATGCGTTCCACCCGCTGACTATGGCCCATCCGGATATTTCTTTACGAACTTCAAGATTTTGTTGCCTGGGATTGCAACGTGGATTCTTATTGTATTGGCATTGGATTTTAAGAAACTGTTTAGGTGTGTGTTAAATCCTTAAATGGAGAGGAAAGTGGCGAAGGCCCGGTGTATGTAGAGATGGTCGGCTACGGCGGCGGTTTCGCGGCATGAGTGCATTGCCCATTGCGGAGCGCCCATGTCGACACCTCTGAGTGGTAGCTGTGATGTGAGGATGTTGCCCAGTGTGGAGCCTCCGGCTACGTCGCTGTGGTTTACGAATGTCTGCACCGGCACGCCGGCTTTGGCGCAAATAGTGCGGAATACGGCTGCCGAATCTGCGTCGGTCATGTATTTGCAGTTGGCATTGATTTTAATCACAGGTCCTTTGCCGAGCTGGGGATGGTTTGTGGGATCCTGCTTGTTCTCGTAGTTGGGGTGGGTTGCATGGCCGTTGTCGGCAGAAATCATGAATGATGATGCTACGGCTTGGGCGAAAGTGTCGCTGTCGCCTCCGAGCGAGCGGTTGATGCGCTCAAGGATGGTGCGCAGAATCGGGGATGCCGCCCCCTGTTTGGTGCCGGAGCCGGTTTCTTCGTTGTCGAAAACCGCGACTACGCGGGTCATTGATGTGTCGGTTGCGTGGTCGGCGGTGCTTGATATTAGTGCGGTCACTGCGCAATGGGCCATTTCTAGGTCGTCGATGCGCGAGGCCGAGATGAATTCGTTATCTATGCCGAAAAGGCACGGAGGGGTTGTGTCGAAGAGGTTGAGGTCGAAATCGAGTATTTCCGAGGTGTCAACTCCAAGTTCAGTGGCCACGAGGTTGATAATGAAGTTTTCGGCTGCGCCCGGCTCGGATAGAAGGGCGGTGACCGGCAGCATGTCGCGTTGCCGCGACAGTGGGTTGCCATCATTGACCGACCTGTTGTAGTGTATGGCCAGATGTGGTATGGTCATCAGGGGGCGTTGGAGGTTGACCAGGCGTGTCGTGGGCTGCAAGGGGTTGTCGCTTCTGAGGATTACGCGTCCTGCGATTGACAGGGGGCGGTCGAACCAGGTGTATAGAATCGGGCCTCCGTAGACTTCAGTGTTGAGCTTTAGGGTGTTGCCGCTGCATAGCATCTCTGCATTCGGTTTTATGCGGAATCCGGGCGAATCTGAGTGGGCGCAGATTATTTTGTAGCCCATGGAAGGTTGGCCGCTTCCGGCGATAAACGCGAATATTGCCGAATTGTTCTGCACAACGAAGTGGCGGCTTCCGGGGTGTATATCCCAATGGTCGCGCATGTCGAGCGGGGTGAAACCGGCGCGTTCCAGTTTATGGCGTAGGTTGTCGACTGCCAAGAAGTTGCAGGGGGAATTACGCAGGAATGTCAGGAGGTCGGAGGTCAGTAGGTTCATGGCTGTTGATGGTGTTGGGTTTGTTGCCTGAAGGGTGGCAGTTTATTTAGGCGCGGCTTTGCGGCGTGATGTGCCGAATGGGGGTTCTTGCATCAAGTCGAGCATCTCCCGGGAGATGTTGAACACATCAAGCGGGCTTGCCGGTCGCAACGGTTCGAACCATCGGAACTGCGGCAGGTAATAGAGGCTTTTTTTTGCGAGATACAGAGGTGTCATGGTGCCTGAGGTCTCTGGCCACATCTTCATGCGCTCGATTGTCTGTTTTTTGAAGTCGGCCGCAAGGAATGAGCTTTCGATGTTGGCTATTTTGTTGTAGGTTGAATCATTTTCCTGCGGAAGCATTATTGCCTGTACGTTCCCGCTCACATCAAGATGACGTATTGAGCCGTTGGCAAAAGTGGCATACATCTCTTTGCCTGTTAGCTGGTTGTAGAACTCCTCATCGACCCATTCGGCCATAAAACCGAACTCGGGCAGTTTGGCCCAGTCGGCCGTGGAGTCGCGCAGGTGCACCTGGATTTTGTTTCCGAAAATCTGTTTGTTTTCGTTCCATATGACGGGGTGGTAGTCGAGATACATCATTGAGTCGCGCTGCACGAATGTCATCGAGTCGCACAGTCCCTGGAGGTCGGAGCGGAAGAACCGCACATGGGGGGCGGCTATGAGGTGGTGGGTGGTGTCGGCCGGTTGGGTCACAGAGTCGTTGAGTGCCTTGGCGGGAGTTATGACGAGGTATGTGCGGATTGTGTCGGCGTGCATGTAGAGGGTGTCGGCAGCCGAGGAGTATTCTTTGGCGAGTGCATGGCCGGTTACCATGGCGCTGTCGGCCACTTCAAAATAAAAGCCGTAGTCGCCGCATAGCATCACTTTGTTTGCGGTGTCGGTCAGTTCGATGTTTCCGAAAGCCTCTCCGAACCCGATGTTTTTGTCGTAATACAGGGTGTCGCCTGTGAGGGTGTTACCGTTTGAAGCCACCACGAGTGAGCGGTGGTAGAGGTCGGCCTGTGAGGTTTCGGTGTTATAGACGCCACGTGTGGTGTAGATTGTGCCGTCGGATGCTATAATGGTTGATGTGGTGTCGAGGATTGCTATGTGGGTCAGGGTGTTATAGAGCATCTCGTCGGTGTAGATGTTGAGGGTGTCGTTGTTCTGCAGGCTTTTTAGATGGACGTTTTCGCGGAACAGGGCATCTTTAGAAGTAGGGCTGTATTCGCCGTAGCGGGATTCGAGACGGTTCTGCAGGTCGGTGAGCACCCCTCCTACTTCATAGAACCCGAGGTCGATTGCGAGGTCGTAGTTGAAGATGTCGGTTGTGAGGGTTACATCGCGGTTTATTAGCTGCACTTTCTTGCCGGGGTCGGCGTAAAGCACCGCGAGCTGGGTTGAGTCTGCATAGTCGAGCTGGTCGGCATATACGAATAGGGTGTCGCCCTGCTCCATGTGTACGTTGCCGAAAGCCTGTAGCGCTCCTGGGTTGTCGTAGAAGTGGGCGCTGTCGCAATACATGAACATGTCGCCTTTGCGGAATTCGACGTTTCCGACCACAATCTGGTAGTCGATTCCCTGTCTGGCCCGGAGTTCGTCGGCTCGTTCAAGGAATATGCGGTCGCCCTGATGGCGGTTTTCGCCGGGAATCACCGGCCGGATGGGCACGGTGTCGGGTTGTCTCAGGGTGCGTGGTATTCGTCGGGTGGTGTCGGCTTTCGGGGCCGGTTGCTGCGCTGCCGCCAGCAGCGACACTCCCACGAGCATTGCTGCCATCGCCAGGGCTGCGAACATGCCTTTGCCGTTATGTCGGCTTTTCCCCGTCATTTATAGGTTATTTCCTGATTTTTATCCAGCCAGGGTTGCGGAATTCGCAATCTACCCAGTTGTCTTCAATCCTCACATATGTGTCGTTGATTTTTTTCTTAATCCACTCGTCGACCATTTTCTGTTTGGCGGCATTCTCATACATTCCCTTGATTACCTGGTAGTCGTCGGATAGGTTGGCCTTATGGGCCGGTATGCGGGCTGTGAGTTTTACGAGGGCGACAATGTCGCGGTCGCGTTTGGGGTCTTTCATGACGAATGCCTCTGATATGTCGCCTACTTCCATGGTGGAAATTTTCTTGGCCACTTCCTGTGGGAGCTGCGACATCTCGAAACGGATGGTGTTGTTTTCCGGGTTGACCATCTGGCCGTGGTTGTTGCGGGTGTCTTTGTCTTGCGACACAACGGTGGCCTCCTCGAATGTGAATTTGCCGTTGTTGATTTCGGTGCGCAGTGAGTCGAGGCGGTTGAGTGAGTTGGTCAGCTCGGAGTCAGACACTTTCGGCCGCAGGAGTATGTGGCGGGTGTTGATGCGGTCACCACGTTTTTCAATCAGCTGTATGATATGGTAGCCGTATTGGGTCTCGACGATTTTCGATACTTTTTTTGGGTCGTTGAGGTTGAAGGCTACAGCGGCATATTCGGGTTCGAGATGGCCGCGCCCCATGAATCCGATTTCACCTCCGCGCACGCTGCTGCCGTCTTCCGAGTATAGGATGGCGAGGGTGGAGAATTCCGATTCTCCCCGGTTCACGCGGTCGGCGTAATCGCGCAGACGGGCTTTAACGTCGTCGATTTCCTGCTGGGGGATTTTGGGGTTTACCGATATGATCTCGGCCTCGACCTGCATGGGGATGAACGGTATGGAGTCTTCGGGGAGTGAGGAAAAGTAGCGGCGCACGTCGGAGGGGGTGACTTTGAGGTCTTTCGATATGTTGCGCTGCACTTCCTGCACCCGGTATTGGTTGCGCATACTTTCCGACATCTGCTGGCGGAATTCGGCCAACGGCTTGCGGAAATATTCTTCTACCTTTTCTTTCGAGCCGAGGTTGCTGATAAGATAGTTGATGCGCTGCTCCACGGCTTGTGTGACCATCGATTCCTGCACCTCCACGGTGTCAATGTCGGCCTGGTGGAGAAACAGTTTCTCCAGGGCCAGCTGCTCGGGTATGATGCAATAGGGGTCGCCGTTAATCGGCGTCTTTTCATAGAGCATCTGCTGGTAGGCTTCTTCGATTTCGCTTTTGTAGATGGGCTGGTCGCCGACCATCCACGCAACCTCTTCGACTATGTTGTTGTTGGCTGCCAATGCGGCCAGCGCTACGGCGGCCAAAGCCACGGTAAGGGATGTTGAACGAAGTTTCACGATGTCAGTAACTTTCGGATATGTTCGATTGGCCAACAAAATCGCAATGCCGGCCGGAGAGGAGGTTTTCAACTGACAAAGATACGTTTTCTTTTCCGAACTGCAAGTTTTGGTGGTGTTAAGGAGAGTGAATTACGGGGAAAATACTAATTTTGTGGATGCAATGCCATGGTACGTTATGATTATGGAAGTGTAGTTGTTGTTGACGTGTAGCAGTTGTTATGGAAAATCGGAAATCGATTGGTCTGTTATGTCTGAGGATGTTGTGTGTGGCGATGTTCTGCCACTTCGCGTCCTCCCTTGAGGCTGTTGCAAAGGAGGATGTGGAGAGGGTTCTTGACCGTCTTGACCGCGAAATCAGGCGGGTCGATGCCTACAAGCAGTTGCGTGAGGAGGGCATAGATTCGGTTAAGCAGGTGCGCAGGGGATTGCGTCGCGGAGATGGCGGATGGTTCGACTGCACGATGGATATCGCCGGCCGTTACAGTTCTTTCAACAATGATTCGGCAATCTTTTATTATGGTGAGGGTTTATTGACGGCCCGGGAGGGTGGGATGGACTCGCTTGTGACGGAATTCCGTGTACGCCGTGCTACCTGTCTGTCGATAGGGGGGTATATCCATGATGCGATTCAGGAAGTTGCGTTGGTCGATACCACGCGGTTTGGAGCGGGGCTGTGGCGTACATACCGCGATGCCACACGCCAGATGTATTCCTATATCTCCAGCTACTATGACGAAGGTGTGCCCGGGCGCGACCGCTGGCGCAACCTTTCGGTGGATGCGCAGAAACGTCTGTTGCCTCTGCTCGACAAGGGGTCGGTCGATTACAGGCTCAATCTTGGCGAGTATTATTATTCATGCCGGGAATATTCCCGTAGCCGGCAGGTGCTTTCATCGCTGGTGGGGGAAATCTCCTCCGACACGAGAGAATATGCCGTTGCAAGCCATATCCTTGCGGAGATTGCACGGGTGTCTGGCAACCGCAACGATTATATATATCATCTTGCCAATTCGGCGATAGCCGACATAAGGCGTGCGGCTCTGGAGGTGACGTCGATTCAGGAGCTTGGTGGTTCCCTGTTTGAGGCCGGGGAAACCAAACGTGCCCATAATTATCTGATTACGGCTATGGATAACGCGGTCGGCAGCCGGGCCTCGGTGAGGATAGGGCAGACGTCGGAACTTCTGACGATGGTTGAACATGACCACGGGCGCCAGATTGCAGCCTGGCGGCGGGTGACAAATGTGGCTATCCTGGTGCTGGTGGTGTGTCTGGTGGCATTGGTGGTGGCCATGTGGTATCTGCGGCGTCAGTTGCGGAGGGTTGACCGCATGAAAAGTGTGCTTGAAGAGGCAAATAAGACGAAAGACGTGTATATCAGCCAGTTTCTTGCGCTAAGCTCGATATATATGGATAAGTTGCAGCAGTTCAGCAAACTTGTCAACCGCAAGCTGTCGTCAGGGCAGGTCGATGAGCTTCAGAAGCTGACGAAATCGGGGAAATTCATCGAAGAGCAGAGTAAGGAGTTTTATTCGGTTTTTGATGATGCATTCCTGCATATATATCCTGCATTCGTAGAAAGGGTGAATGAACTTCTGCGCCCGGAACATAGGATTGCGCCTCCTGATGGGGAGCTGCTCAACAGCGACTTGCGCATCCTGGCATTCATGCGTCTGGGAATCGACGACGCCCAGCGGGTGGCACAGATTCTCAACTACAGCGTGAATACGATATATGCCTACCGTAACAAATTGCGTAATAAGGCCATAAGCCGCGACACATTCGAGGCCGACATAATGGCTATAGGATAGCGCTTTACCTGCGTAGGCGGTTAATTGTCGAATTATATGCCATGAGTGAACGATTGGCCACAAGGGGTGTTATAGTTTTATTAACGGATAATTAATATTGTGAAAATATGACAAAGATATTGACGCTTACTTTGGGCGCCACCATTTTGGGCGCTATGCTGACCGGTTGTGACTCCCGGGCCAAACTTGCCGAATCGGTGCAGGGGGAATGGACCGGGAATCCTGAGATGCTGCTTGACACCGGAGCTGCAACGGCATCTTTGGTCAGAATGCTTGAATTCACCGCAGGGACTACCGACACGGAGGGCACAGTCACGATGACGGCGCTGATTACGGTTGAAAACACCATGCAGTTAAACGATTCTCTTGTGTCGCCTTTGCAGATAACCTCCTCGGGAAACGCTACCATCACAGGGGTGTATCAGGCCAAAGATGACGATGACCTGACCATAAGCCTTGATGTGACGTCGATGAGTGTGAATGTGGATCCAGACGGTGTGCAGTTGAATTACAATGTTGTCGACGGCCAGTCGTCGCCGTCGGTAGAAAAACTGCGCCCCGGGGCTGTTGTGCTTGCGACACAGCAGATTAACCGTGCTGCCCAGAACGTGTTTTCAAATATCACCGAAATTGAGGATATCCATGTGAAAGGGTCTATAATGACCTGCGAAATCAACGATAAGAATCTTATTTTTACAAAAGGCGGTGTGCCGTCGTCTGCAACTGAATGATATAATAATGTTGTGGCTGAAAGCCACATACGTTCTAAAGAAATAACGGCCGGTGTCCCGATAGGGGCGCCGGTTTTCGGTGTGAAAAAATTTGAGACAACTTCCAAAAATTCGTATCTTTGCAGTTAGATAGCGTAAGGCTTGCAAAACAACGAAAATCAACAATATAAAACCTACAATGGCAACAAAACCGTTTCACTATCAGGAAATGTTCCCTCTGGGGCCTGACACCACCGAGTATTACCATCTAACGTCGGATTATGTTAAGACCGAGAACTGGGGCGGCCACGAATTCCTCGTGATCGACCCTGAGGCCCTGACCGTGCTTGCACGCCAGGCCACCCACGACAATGCCTTCATGCTGCGCCGTGAGCATAACAAGATGGTTGCCAAAATACTCAGCGACCCTGAGGCGTCGTCAAACGACAAATATGTGGCCTTGACCATGCTCCGCAACGCGGAGGTGGCCGCCAAGGGGCAACTGCCTTTCTGCCAGGATACAGGCACGGCCATCATCCACGGCGAAAAAGGGCAGTTGGTCTACACCGGATGCGATGATGCAGAAAAGCTGTCGAAAGGGGTCTATGACACTTACACCACCGATAACCTTCGTTATTCGCAGAATGCTCCTCTGAACATGTATGACGAGGTGAACACCGGCTGCAATCTCCCGGCGCAGATTGATATCCATGCCGGTGAGGGCAACGAATACCATTTCGTGTTTGTAGCCAAGGGTGGCGGTTCGGCTAATAAAACCTACCTCTATCAGGAAACCAAAGCGATAATCAATCCCAAAACACTCGTGCCTTTCCTGGTCGAGAAGATGAAGACCCTCGGCACGGCGGCTTGCCCCCCCTATCATATAGCATTCGTGATAGGCGGCACATCTGCCGAGAAGAACCTTGAGACGGTTAAGAAAGCGTCGATCAAGTATTACGACAACCTCCCGACAACCGGCAATGAATATGGCCGTGCTTTCCGCGATGTGGAGCTGGAAAACGAGCTTAAGAAAGCCTCGGAGCAGATTGGCCTCGGAGCCCAGTTCGGAGGGAAATATTTCGCCCACGACATCAGGGTTATCCGTTTGCCGCGCCACGGTGCATCGTGCCCTATCGGCATGGGGGTGAGCTGCTCGGCCGACCGCAATGTGAAAGCGAAAATCAACAAAGACGGCTTGTGGATTGAAAAACTCGATGCCAACCCCGGCGAACTGATTCCTGAGGAACTTCGCATGGCAGGGGAGGGGGATGCTGTGAAAATCGACCTCAACCGCCCCATGAGCGAGGTGCTGGCTGACCTCGACAAGTTCCCCGTTGCCACCCGCCTGAGCCTCAACGGCACAATCATCGTAGGGCGCGACATTGCCCATGCCAAAATCAAGGAGCGCCTTGACAAGGGCGAACCGATGCCCCAGTATCTCAAAGACCACCCCATCTACTATGCCGGTCCGGCCAAGACCCCCGCAGGTATGGCATCAGGATCTTTCGGCCCGACAACGGCCGGGCGAATGGACCCGTATGTAGACCAGTTCCAGAAAGCCGGCGGCTCGATGATTATGATAGCCAAAGGGAACCGCAGCCAGCAGGTGACCGACGCGTGCAAAAACAACGGTGGTTTCTACCTTGGCTCGATAGGCGGACCGGCGGCCATCCTGGCTCAGAACTCCATCAAGAAGGTGGAATTGCTCGAATATCCAGAACTCGGCATGGAGGCCATCTGGAAAATCGAGGTCGAGAACTTCCCTGCGTTTATCCTTGTTGATAACAAAGGCAACGATTTCTTCAAAGAGATACAGAACAAATGCAATGCCTGCGGATTGAAATAATCCGGGGTATAGAATCAGATAAACGGGGTCGCGGCAATGGCCGCGACCCCAAATGATAAGATAATCACAAATAAAACACATGGCACATAAAGCATTACTGATGATTCTCGACGGATGGGGAATCGGCAACCACTCGAAAAGTGACGCCATCTATTCGGCCCGTCCCGAATATTGGAAATATCTCATAGAAAGCTACCCCCATTCGGAGCTGCAGGCTTCAGGCGAAAACGTAGGTCTGCCCGACGGCCAGATGGGCAACTCTGAGGTCGGCCACCTCAATATCGGTGCCGGCCGCGTGGTTTACCAGGATCTGGTTAAAATCAACAAAGCGATAGCCGACCGATCGATTCTCGACAATCCCGAAATCAAGAGCGCTTATTCATATTGCAAGGAAAACGGTAAGTCGCTCCATCTGATGGGGCTGACCTCGACCGGTGGTGTGCACTCGTCGTTTGAGCATATCGAGGCTCTGTGTGACATTGCCAAGGAATACGGTCTTGAAAATGTTTACCTGCACTGCTTCATGGATGGCCGCGACACCGACCCCCGCAGCGGAAAGGGTTTCATCGAGCGTCTGACAGACCATTGCAAAAACAGCGCCGGTGTGATTGCTTCAATCATCGGACGTTACTATGCGATGGACCGCGACAAACGCTGGGACCGCGTGAAAGTGGCCTATGACCTGCTGGTGAAAGGTGAAGGCAAACAGGCTACCGACATGGTTAAGGCCATGCAGGAAAGCTACGACGAGGATGTTACCGACGAGTTCATCAAACCGATCAACAACTCGACGGTAGATGGCACCATCAAGCCGGGCGATGCCGTTGTTTTCTTCAACTACCGCAACGACCGCGCCAAGGAACTGACCGTTGTGCTGACACAGCACGACATGCCGCAGGAGGGCATGACAACCCTTCCCGGTCTGCAATACTACTGCATGACACCCTATGATGCGTCGTTCACAGGGGTGCATATCCTTTTCCCGAAAGAAAACGTTCAGAACACTATCGGCGAATATCTGTCGAAAGAACATAAGAGCCAGCTCCATATCGCAGAGACTGAAAAATATGCACATGTGACGTTCTTCTTCAATGGCGGACGCGAGGCGGCTTTCGAGGGTGAAGACCGCATACTTGTGCCATCTCCGAAAGTGGCAACCTATGACCTCAAGCCCGAAATGAGTGCATATGAGGTGAAAGACAAACTGGTCGAGGCGATAAAAAGCGAGAAATACGACTTCATTGTTGTCAATTTCGCCAATGGCGACATGGTTGGTCACACCGGTGTGTATGAAGCGATAGAGAAGGCTGTGAAAGCTGTGGATGAATGTGTGCGCGACACTGTAGAGGCTGCAAAAGCCGCCGACTACGAGGTTATAATCATTGCCGACCATGGTAATGCCGACCACGCCATCAATGCCGACGGCACTCCCAACACGGCCCATTCCCTCAACCCGGTTCCGTGTGTCTATGTGACAGCCGATAAGAGCGCAACCGTGGAGAACGGTATCCTTGCCGACGTGGCTCCGACCATCCTCCACATAATGGGCATCACCCAGCCGGCAGAGATGACCGGCCGCAATCTTGTGAAGCCCTGATTCTGCTCTTCTGAGTGACGGATATATTACAAGAGGGTGTGTCATAATGGCTCATCTGGGTCGTCGCCCGAGGGCTTCGGGTTCGGTCATTGACCTTAGTCAACTCCCTTCACCCTCACCCTCAGGCTCCTACCATCTGAACCATTCTGACAGCACCCTCTCCATCCGGATGCCAAAAAGGCGTTGGTCGAATTTCGACACAACGCCGTTTTTTCATGATTATTAACGCGAATAAACAGCGTATCTTTCGGTTTGATTCCTATTTATAGCTATCTTTGGCTCTGCCTTAGATACTCACGCTTGGCAAAGCCAAAATTTATTTGGCTTCGCTCCCGGCTAATCCGTATCTTTGTGGAAAATACGATGCCATGGAAAATGAAGAGAAAAGGAGCTGGTGGGGCAGGATGGGGCTGTTGCCGAAGATTCTGATAGCGATAGCGCTTGGAATCGGTGCGGGATATGTGTGCCCGATGTGGGGGGCGAGGCTTATGGCCACGTTCAATGCGGTTTTCAGCCAGTTTCTCGGCTTCTGTATCCCGCTTATCATTTTGGGCTTCGTTGCCCCGGCTATAGCCGATATAGGGGCGAAAGCGGGGAAGATGCTGGTGATAACCGCTCTGTTGGCATATGGTTTCACATTGTTTGCCGGATTCCTTTCGTATTTTACCGGAGTTCTGTTCTTCCCGGAGATGATTGAACCTGCCGGATATGTTGCAGCCACGTCAACAGCTTTGCATCCACAGCCATATTTCGCTATTCCGATGCCTCCGCTTATGGGGGTGATGACGGCTTTGGTGACTGCGTTTGTGGTCGGCTTGGGATGTGCTTTCCTCCCGAAAGGGGTTCTTAAAAGCGGCCTCGACGAATTCCGGATGATAGTGACGATGGTAATAGAGAAGGTGATAATTCCTTTGCTGCCGATTTATATATTCGGCATTTTCCTGAATATGACAGTCACGGGGGAAGTAGGGTCGATCGTCGGCACATTCATAAAGATAATAGCTGTGATTTTCGCGCTCCACGTGTTTGTGTTGGTGTTTCAGTATTGTGTTGCAGCGCCTTTCTCGTCAGGTAGCCGGAATCCGTTGAAACTGCTTTGGACTATGATGCCGGCTTATTTCACCGCGCTGGGCACCCAGTCGTCGGCTGCAACGATTCCGGTTACGCTTGAACGTGCGGTGGCTATGGGGGTCAACAAGGATGTGGCAGGATTCACAGTGCCGTTGTGCGCAACAATCCATATGTCGGGCAGCACTCTGAAGTTGGTGGCATGTGCGTTGGCGCTTATGATTGCCCATGGTATGCCCTATGATTTCGGCATGTTTGCCGGGTTTATCGCCATGTTGGGGATAACTATCATTGCCGCTCCGGGAGTGCCTGGTGGTGCGGTTATGGCAGCCTTGGGGTTGTTCACTTCCATGCTCGGTTTCACCGAAGCCGATTGTGCTCTGATAATAGCCCTTTACATAGCTATGGACAGCTTCGGCACAGCCTGTAACGTTACCGGCGACGGCGCAATCGCAATCATAGTGGGCAAGCTGGT
Organism: Bacteroidales bacterium; assembly: GCA_910575545.1. Classification (GTDB taxonomy): domain Bacteria; phylum Bacteroidota; class Bacteroidia; order Bacteroidales; family Muribaculaceae; genus UBA7173. Next base: position 30,920 of record CAJTFH010000020.1, on the reverse strand, counting down.
CAAACCTGATAATTTAAAAGGTTGATAATCTGAAATTAAATGGCTAATAAAAGCCATAAAAATCCATCAAAGGCCAATAAAGGCCGGCCGGAGAGGGGAACTTCATGATTGTTGCCCATTTATTGCTGCGTTTTAGGGCTTTTAAAGGCCTTTTAAATCTTCAATTAGCTTTATTGCCTGGGTTGGTTGAGCATGGCCAGGAATTCATCTTCTGAGAGGAGGGGGATGCCGAGGGTGGCGGCTTTTTCGCGTTTGGCGGGGCCCATGTTCTCGCCGGCGAGGATATAGTCGGTTTTCTTTGAGATTGAACCTGCGTTTTTGCCGCCGTTACGCTCGATGAGTTCTTTGTATTCCTCGCGTGAATGGAGGGTGAATGTGCCGCTGATTACGAATGTTCTGCCACCGAGAAGGTCGGTAAGGTCTTCGTGTGATTTCTCTTCCATGCTCATCTGCAGCCCTGCGGTTTTGAGGCGTTCCACAATGGCGCGGTTTTCCGTATTGGAGAAATATTCCACTATGCTTTCGGCGATTCTGGGGCCGATGTCTTTCACGGCTGCCAGTTGGGGGGCCGATGCCGCCATCAGCCGGTCTATGTCGGGGAATGCTTTGGCTACTTTTTTCGCTACGGTGTCGCCTACGAATGGTATCGACAGGGCGTAAATTACCCTGTCATAGGGCACTGAGCGGGAGGCTTCGAGGCCTTCGATAACGCGGTCGGCACTTCGGGGCCCGAAGCCGTCGAGTTTGAGGAGCTGCTCTCTGCGCAGGTCGTAGAGGTCGGCGATGTTTCTGACGAGGCCTGTTGCGAACAGCTGTTGGGCGGTTTCTTCGCCAACGCCGTCGATATTCATCATTTTACGCCCTACGAAATGCTCTACGCGGCCGGCAATCTGTGGCGGGCATCCGAATTTGTTGGGGCATTGCCATGATGCTTCCCCTTCGACGCGCACCAGCGGAGTGCCGCAGGCGGGGCAGTGGCTGACGAATCCGACAGGTTCCGCGCCGGGTTGCCGCCCGTTTTCATCGACGCCTGTGATTTTGGGTATGATTTCCCCCCCCTTTTCAACATACAGCAAATCGTGTTGGTGGATTCCGAGGGCTTTTATTATGTCTTCATTATGGAGCGACGCCCGTTTCACGATTGTGCCGGAGAGCAGCACCGGCTCGAGGTTGGCCACCGGAGTGATGATGCCCATGCGGCCTACTTCAAACGATACGAATCTCAGACGGGTAACCGCCCGTTCTGCCGGGAATTTATATGCTATGGCCCATCGTGGGGATTTGGCAGTGAAACCGAGGTTAAGCTGCTGGCGCATGGAGTTGACTTTGAACACCAGGCCGTCGGTGGCCACCGGCAGGTTGCGGCGCTCCGTATCCCAATGGCGTATGAAGTTATCAACCTCTTCGAGCGAATTTAGAAGAGTCATTATTCCGGAAACTTTGAATCCCCAGCTGCGGGCGGCAACCATGTTGTCGTAGTGGTTGTCGGCCGGTAGTTCAGGCCCGAGCAGGTAATAAAAATATGCATCGAGTCCGCGGCGCGCTACTTCTCGTGAGTTGAGGGTCTTGAGTGTTCCGGCGGCGGCGTTGCGTGGATTGGCAAAAAGCGGTTCTTCATTAAATTCGCGTTCCTTGTTCAGCTTGTCGAAAGCCTCCCAGGGCAGAAGTATCTCGCCACGTATTTCAAAAAAGTCGGGCCATCCCTCCCCTTGCAGTTCAAGGGGGATGCTGCGTATGGTTTTTATGTTGTCGGTGACCACATCGCCACGCTCTCCGTCGCCACGGGTGACGGCGCGCACCAACCGTCCATGCTCATAGATGAGTGATATTGATGTGCCGTCGAATTTCATCTCTCCGACAACCGAAAACGATTCGCCGCCGAGTGCGGCGCGCACTCGTCCGAACCATTCGTCGACTTCTTCTATCGAATAGGTGTTTGACAGCGACAGCATGGGGTGGATGTGGGTGGTCTGCTCGAAACTTGATGTCAGGTCGCTTCCCACCCGCTGTGTCGGCGACAATGGATCTGCCATTTCAGGATGTTCGGCTTCGAGGGCTTCGAGTTCTTTGAGCATGAAGTCGAACTCTCGGTCGGAAATCTCCGGAGAGTTCAGCACATAATAGTTATGGTTGTGGCGGTTGAGTTCCTGGCGAAGCTGCAGGATTCGTTGGCGGGGTTCGGTTGACATATGTTCTGCCTGTGGAAGGGATTGGTGGATATGGGTTATTCGGCGGCCATCTTCAGATGGTTCAGGGCACGGAGCAGGTTGCAGAGGGTGGCGCTCCAGTATGCCCGGAAATCGTCGCGCACGCTGAGAATGGCAACTCCGACAGTCTGGTCTGTGGCGTCGCGTATTGTGCTGATGAAGTTGAATAGAACCTGGAAGATGTCGGCCAGCCCTTCGGCGATGCTTGCTGCCACCGGGGTGTCGGAATATTTCATGTCTTCTTCAAACACTTCGAGGTAAATGTCGTCTTCGCCGAACAGTGATTCCATATTGCGGCGCACGGCTTCGTAATAGTCTTCGTCGAGGGTGTTGTCGAGATACGGCTCGTCTTCGTCTGTAAGGTCGGTTTTAAGGTCGGTGGCGGCGATGTAGATGCGTGGCAGCAGACGCAACATGTTGTTGATGAAATCGCTGCGATCTGCTTCGCGGGCGTTTTCCACGCTCATGCAGTATTCGTTACACAGGCCGATGAATGCGATTGAATTCGTATTAAGTGTAGTGTCCATGATTATGTCAGTAGATTAACGTGCCGGGTAGGGAGATTTTCAGCGAGTGTATAGCCCCCGCTGTGAGATATATTCTATTACTGCGTGGGGGAGCAATTTGTTCACCGGCTTGTGTCCTTTGAGAAGATTGCGTATTTCGGTGCTCGAAACCGGGAATTCGGGCAGTCCGGTGATTGCTTGCGGGCAGTCGTAGCCCGGACGCGGATAGACAACCGGGTTGTAATCGCGCATTATTTCCGCGTGGTCTTTCCACCGGTCGAACACCAGCATGTTGTCGGCGCCTATAATGAGCCTGAAACGGTTTCGGGGATATTGCCGTGAGAGTGCCCGCAGGGTGTTGATGGTGTATGACGGGCGCGGTAGCGACAGTTCTATGTCGCATACTTCCAGGCCCTTGATGCCATTGGTGGCAAGCCGGAGCATTGCGAGCCGGTCGGCGTCGTCGACCAGCTCTTCTGGATGGTCTTTCAACGGGTTCTGAGGCGAAAGGCTCAACCACACTTCGTCGACAATTCCACGTTCCACAATAGCTTTTGCCAGGGCTATATGGCCGTTGTGGACTGGATTGAACGAGCCCCCGAAAATCCCTGCGGTCATTTCCCTATGAAGTCTGCCATCAGCGATTCCACCCGGCCTATTGCCTCTGCAAGGGTGTCGTTGACAACCACATGGTCATATTCCGGCTGGAAAGTGAGCTCATATTCCGCACGGCCTACGCGCTGTTCGATTTCTTCGTCGGTGTCGGATCCTCGCCCTTTCAGGCGGTTGCGCAGCTCGGGGATGCTTGGGGGCGCGATGAATATGCTCATGGCATCGCTGCCGAACAGTTTTTTTACGTTGACGCCTCCTTTGACGTCGATATCGAGAATCACATTATGGCCTTCGTTGACGCGGTTCTGGATTTCACTGCGGAGAGTGCCGTAGTAGCGGCCGGGATAGACCTGCTCATATTCCACGAATGCGCCTTCGGCGATCAGGTCTTTAAACTGCTGGTCGGTCAGGAAGTGATAACTGACGCCGTCGATTTCGCCGGGGCGTGGTTTGCGGTTTGTGGCCGACACGGAAAACTGCAGGTCGAGTTCTCCCCGATCCATGATGTCGCCAATTATGGTTGATTTGCCGCACCCTGAGGGGGCTGAGATGATGATGAGTTTGCCTTTGTTCATGAGAATTGAGGGTTAGTGTTGGAGGTTGGGAATGGTGGCTACATTACGTTGAGCACCTGTTCTTTGATCTGCTCGAGTTCGTCTTTCATTTTCACCACGAGAATCTGCATCTCGGCATGGTTGCTTTTAGAACCCATGGTGTTGATTTCACGCCCCATTTCCTGCGATATGAAGCCGAGTTTTTTCCCTTGGCTTCCTCCGGCAAGGAGAGTTTCCATGAAGTAGTCGAGATGCTGGCGCAGACGTTGTTTTTCTTCGTTTATGTCGAGCTTCTCTATGTAGAAAATCATTTCCTGCTCAAGACGCCCTTTGTCATAATCGACTTTGGGTATCGAGGCAAGCCCCTCTTCAATGCGCGTGCGGATTTTCACCAGACGCTCGTTTTCATAACGGGGCACTTCGTCTAACAGTTCAGAAATGCGGTTTATGCGCTCGGTGAAGAATTCCCGGAGTTTTTCCCCTTCGGCGGCCCGGTATTCCATCAGTTTTTGAGCTGCAGCTTCCACGGCTTGCAACACTGCCGCCCGCTCTTGGTCGTTGATTTCTGCCGGGGTCTCGCTGTGGATGGCGTCGGGGAAACGCATCAACACTGAATACCAGTCTTCCGGAACCGCTATCCCCAATTGCGAGGATGCCTCTTCTATCTGTTTCTTATGGCTTTCCAATGCCGGTATGTTAAGCTGCACTGAGGCATCTGCCGAAGTGGTTTCAACATAGAGGCACATCTCGACTTTGCCACGCTCAAGGTGTGAAGCTATGATGTTGCGCATGTCGAGTTCAATGGCCTTGAACCCTGTGGGCACGCGGCTCGACAGGTCGAGCTGCTTGCTGTTGAGCGATTTGATTTCGACTGTGAATTTCTTGTTCTGATATTCGACAACTGCGTTGCCGAACCCTGTCATGGATAATGTCATTTCTGATTAATCTATTTAAAGGCAAATTTAGCTAATTCCAATCGAAAGCCGTAAATTTGCATAGACTTTTTTATGATATTCCCAGCAAAAAGATGCCGACGATAATAAATATAGAGACTTCTACCGACGTTTGCTCGGTTGCCCTGACTTCAGAGGGCGCTATTCTGGAACATTTTGAGGCTTTTGACGGCCGCAACCACGCCACTTTGCTCAGTGGCTTCATAAAGGGGTGTCTCGACCATCTGAGGCGCCATGAAATGCGTCTCGACGCTGTGGGTGTGTCGCTTGGGCCGGGTAGTTACACTGGGCTACGCATCGGCCTGTCAGAGGCAAAGGGTCTGGCATATGCGCTCGATGTGCCTCTGATTGGTGTCGACACTTTGAAAACCATGGCTGTGTCGGTGATGTTCTCGCAGCCTGAGCTTGATGAGAATGTTATGTTCGCACCGATGATCGACGCCCGCCGCATGGAGGTCTATACGGCGGTCTATGACCTCGCTCTGAATGTTCTGGCAGATCCGTCCCCTCTGATTCTCGAACCGGATTCTTATGATAAATGGCTTGAACGCGGAGAGGTGTTGTTTTTCGGTAATGGCAGTGATAAAGCCCGTGACGTGCTCGCCCATAGGAATGCGCGGTTTGTTGACGATATCAAACCGTTGGCCGTTGACATGCTCGCCCTCTCAGACAAGGCATTCAGGGAGGGGCGTTTTCTTGACCTGGCCTATTCCGTTCCGACATATCTTAAAGATTTCCAGGCAACAAAGCCACGGAAATTATTTTGATTACCAATTGTTGACTATGCAGTGACGCATAATGGTGAAGTAGTGTGTTGCTATATTTGCCAATAGCCTGCGTGTTTGTTTTGCCATGTTTTACGATATAACAGGAGGGTGTGTCATAATGGCTCATCTGGGTCGTCGCCCGAGGGCTTCGGGTTCGGTCATTGACCTTAGTCAACTCCCTTCCCCCTCACCCTCAGGCTCCTACCATCTGAACCATTCTGACAGCACCCTCTCCATCCGGATGCAAAAAAGGCGTTGGTCGAATTTCGACACAGCGCCTGTTGTTTAAGGCCTGTATGGCCGGTTTCTGCTTGATGATTTCTTTGTGACCGTCAGGGTCAGTTGCCGAGTTCCGACAGGAATTTGATGCGCATAAGGCGGATTTCGTCTTCGCTGTATTCCGAGCCGAGTTCCTGGATTGCTTCTTCGAGAGAATCGGAGTCTGCCTCTTTGAAATATTCAAAGATGTCGTCCTGGTGGTCGTCGTCGATTACTTCATTGATGAAGTAGGTTATGTTTATTTTTGTGCCTGAGTAGACTATGGCTTCTATTTCGTCGAGGAGTTCGCCGAATTCCATGCATTTAGAGTTGGCGAGTTCGTCGAGGTCGATTTTGCGGTCTATGGCCTGTATGATTGATATTTTTATCCGGCTTTTGTTGGCTACCGAGCGCACACGCAGGTCTTCAGGGCGTTCTATTTCGTTTTCTTCCACATGGGTCTTGATGACCTTTATGAACTCTTCGCCGTAGCGTTTGGCTTTGCCGGCGCCTACCCCGGTGATGTTCTGGAGCTCTTCCATCGTTACCGGATAGGTGGTTGCCATTGCTTCGAGCGAGGGATCCTGGAATATGACGTAGGGTGGCAGGTTATAATGTTTGGCAATTTTTTTGCGGAGGTCTTTCAGGATGGAGTATAGCTCAGGGTCGACAGCGCATGAAGCTCCGCTTTTGATCGGGGTTTCCTCCTCTTCTTCACTGAAGTCGTTGTCTTCGACGATTTTGAATGCTGAAGGTTTCTTCAGGAATGATTTCCCTTTGGGGGTTATATGCACAAGCCCGAAATTTTCGATTTCCCGGTCGATGTAGCCCGCCAGTGTCGCCTGCCTGATAAGTGTGTTGAGGTAGCGGCGGTCGGCTTTCGGCAGGCAGCCGAAAACGTCGAGGGTGTCGTGGTGATATGATCGCACATCGTTGGTTTCGCGTCCGGTCACCACGTCGATTATGTGTTCTGCTTTAAACTTTTCTTTAAGGGCGGAGATTGTTTCCAATACCGCGCATAAATCATCTTTAGCGTCCACTTTCTTCTTAGGATTTAAACAGTTATCGCAGTTCCCACAGTTCTCGGCTGCGAAGTCTTCGCCGAAATAATGGAGCAATGTCTTGCGTCGGCATACCGAAGACTCGGCATAAGAGGCTGTCTCGTTGAGAAGCTGTTTGCCGATTTCCTGTTCAGTCACAGGTTTGCCTTGCATGAATTTTTCCATTTTCTTTAGGTCTTTGGCCGAGTAGAACGTCAGGCAGTGTCCTTCTCCTCCGTCACGGCCGGCGCGCCCGGTTTCCTGGTAGTAGCCTTCGAGCGATTTGGGCATGTCGTAGTGGATTACGTAGCGCACGTCGGGCTTGTCGATACCCATGCCGAAGGCTATGGTTGCCACAATCACGTCGACCTGTTCCAGCAGGAATGCGTCTTGGTTGGCCGAGCGGGTGGCTGCGTCCATTCCAGCATGATATGGGAGGGCCTTGATGTTGTTGATTTTCAACAGTTCTGCAAGTTCCTCCACTTTCTTGCGGCTGAGGCAGTAGATTATTCCTGAGCGTCCGTCGCGGTTTTTTATGAATTTGATTATATCGCGGTCGGTAGCCGGCGTTTTGGGGCGGATTTCGTAGAACAGGTTCTCGCGGTTGAACGAGGATTTGTAGACCACCGCATCTGCCATGCCGAGATTCTTCTGAATGTCGTGTTGCACTTTCGGTGTGGCGGTGGCGGTTAGAGCTATGACCGGACGGTTGGCGATTTCGTTGATTATCGGGCGTATGCGCCTGTATTCAGGGCGGAAATCGTGCCCCCATTCGGAGATGCAGTGGGCTTCGTCGACAGCGTAGAACGAGATGGGAACTGATTTTAAAAATTCAATGTTCTCTTCTTTGGTGAGAGATTCGGGCGCCACGTATAGCAGCTTTGTCTTGCCCGACAGGACATCGCTCTTCACCTGGTCGATCGCGCTCCGGTTGAGCGATGAGTTCAGGAAATGGGCAATGCCGTCGTCGGTGCTGAAGTTGCGCATGGCGTCAACTTGGTTCTTCATCAGCGCTATCAAAGGTGATACCACTATGGCTGTGCCTTCCATCAGCAAAGATGGCAACTGATAACAGAGCGATTTGCCACCGCCTGTGGGCATGAGGACGAACACGTCGTTCCCTCCCAGAAGCGAGAGCATTATTTGCTCCTGGTTGCCTTTGAATTTGTCAAACCCGAAGTGTAGTTTGAGGGCGTCGGTCAGTTGTTGCTTTGTTGTCATGGAAATCAGAGAGGTTAAAGTGGTTTTCCTTTATAGCCTTCAGAGGGTCAGTTGCCCGGCGATTGTATGAGGTCTTTGTTAAGCTCGTAATGCGATTGCTGGAGTTTCTCCAACACATATTCGGGCTTGACGGTGAATGTTTTTTTCGACGATGAGGGGAGCTCGAACATCGAATCGATCATAACGGTCTCAACGATGGCCCGCAGTCCGCGTGCGCCGAGTTTGTATTCTATTGCTTTGTCGACAATCATATCAAGCGCTTCCGGCTCGAATTTGAGTTTCACCCCGTCCATGGCAAACAGTTTCTCATACTGTTTTGTGATGGCGTTTTTCGGTTCGGTGAGCACCCTTCTGAGGGCATTGCGGTCGAGCGGGTCGAGGTGGGTTAGTATCGGCAGACGTCCGATTATTTCGGGTATCAGCCCGAATGACTTGAGGTCTTGCGGCGCCACATAGCTCAGGTAGTTGTCGCGGTTTACCCTTTTGCGTCCGGCATCGGTCGAGAAGCCTACAACATGGGTGTTGAGTCGTTGGGCGATTTTGCGCTCGATGCCGTCGAAAGCTCCTCCGCAGATGAAGAGGATGTTTTTTGTGTCGACCGGTATCATGCGTTGTTCGGGGTGTTTCCGTCCTCCCTGTGGTGGCACGTTGACCACCGACCCTTCAAGTAGTTTCAGCAGACCTTGCTGCACTCCTTCGCCGCTGACGTCGCGGGTGATTGAGGGGTTGTCGCCTTTGCGGGCGATTTTGTCGATTTCATCGATAAACACTATCCCTTTCTCTGCTTTGGCAACATCGTAGTCGGCCACCTGGAGCAGCCTTGTCAGCAGGCTTTCGATGTCTTCCCCCACATATCCGGCCTGGGTGAGCACCGTGGCGTCGACGATTGTGAAAGGCACTTCGAGCAACCGTGCGATTGTCTTGGCCAGCAGGGTTTTGCCTGTACCGGTGGGGCCTACGAGCACAATGTTGCTCTTTTCTATGTCAACATCGTCGCCGGCGGGTTGGGCAAGGCGTTTGTAATGGTTATAGACGGCCACGGAAAGATAGCGTTTCGCGCTTTCCTGCCCTATGACATATTGGTCGAGATACTCGCAGATTTCTTTCGGTTTGGGGATTTTGTTAAGCGCGGGGGTGTCGGAGTCTTTCTTCGCTCCTTTCCCTTTACCCATAGAGCCCCTGAAGTCTTCGAGGATTTCGTGGATTGAGTCGGCACATTCGGCACACAGGAACACGTCGGGTGTGATGCCCGAAGGAATCAGCACTTCCGACTGGGAGCCTGGGCGGCCGCAGAATGCGCATGTTTCAGTTTTTTTCTTTGCCATTGATTTTTTTGTGAAAGCCGGTCAGTGGGTGTGCGTTAATTTAGGAGATTGTCTAAAGTTTTAATGAGATTATCTGTTGATTTTCAGGTCTTTTTTGGCGAATTAAAAAATGGCTCTGAAAATCTTTTGGAAAATTTTCAGACAAACTCTGACACTCTCTGAGCCTTTTGGCTCGGGGTCAATGTTTGGCTTTTGTTAGAACTTCATCAATCATGCCGTAGGCCAGGGCTTCCTGTGCGGTCATCCAGTAATCGCGGTCGGAGTCTTGTTCTACTTTCTCAAAAGGCTGGCCGGAATGGTCGGCGATAATCTGGTAGAGTTCTTTTTTCAGTTTCTGGATTTCGCGGGCTGTTATTTCAATGTCGGAAGCCTGTCCTTGCGCACCTCCCATCGGCTGGTGGATCATCACCCGTGAATGGTTGAGGGCGAAGCGTTTCCCTTTTTGGCCGGCTACGAGCAGCACTGCGGCCATCGATGCGGCCATGCCGGTGCAGACTGTGGTGACGTCAGACGAGATATACTGCATTGTGTCGTAGATGCCTAACCCTGCATAGACCGAACCGCCGGGTGAGTTGATGTAGATGGTGACATCTTTGCCTGGGTCTGCTGCGTCGAGATAGAGCAGCTGGGCTTGTATTACGTTGGCGGTGTAGTCATTGACATCGGTGCCGAGGAAAATAACACGGTCCATCATCAGGCGTGAGAACACATCCATCTGGGCCACGTTGAGCTGGCGTTCCTCGATGATTGTCGGCGAAATGTAACTGGAGCGGATGGCAGCGGCGGCATTTGCAGCGGAGTACTGATCGAGTGCCATTCCGTTCATGCCCATATGTTTTACGGCATAGTTACGGAAGTCGTTGTTGAAGTGGTTCATATATGTCAAATAATTTTGTTCAGGAATTGGTAATCCAAAGATAATGCTTTTTGCATGAAAATGCCAAGAAATAATTAAAAAAATATGTCAATGCCTTATGGCGGTAATGCTTGTGTTGATTGTGGTTTTATTGTGGGATGGTTAATTGACGGCTAAATCAGAATGACTGACAATATCATCACCGGCATTGTTGCTGATATTGGAAACATTCTGTATGTTTGCAATGTCTGAAAGGGTTTTTAAGAATGTCTGAGATATTTGATGAAATAGGCTTGCTGTTTTTCAGGCATATAAAGGAGTTTGGTCTCTCTCAGGAGCAGCTGTGTGGTGAAGGTAGGGGTGTCTAAGAGATTGTCTGGAATCCAACAGGTTAACTGATGGAGTCGACGGCGGTTGTGTATTTGGGGAGGGATGAGGCCTTTTTGATGGCTTTGAAGGGTTTGTGGCCGATCTCAGGCTCAAGGTATTCCCAGAAGGGTTTGATTTTCATCAATATCTGGGCGTCGCCGCAGAGGGTGGAGCGGTAGTGCTCGAAAAGATTGCGGTGGAGTCGGAGCAGTTTTATGATTCGTTCCTCACGGCTCCACTGTCGCCCTTCGAGCCATTCGGCATGGAGTGATGGGCGTGCCAACAGACCGCGTCCGGCCATTACGCCTTCAAGAGTGGGGTAGCGGTCGGCTATGCGGTCTATGTCGTCTGGGTTGGCTATGTCGCCGTTGTAGACAATCGGATGACGCAGCTCCCGCGCCAGTGTTTCAAATTGTCCGATATGTAATTCCCCTCCATATTGCTGTGTGGCCACACGCGGATGCACTGTGACCCTTGTCAATGGCATGGAGTTGATAGTGTCGATTATGGCTGTCCATTCGTCGGGTTGTTCCACGCCGAGGCGCATTTTTATGGAAAAGGTCAATGTGGGGAATGAGGGCATCTCTTCGGCGACAGCTTTGAGCAGCGAGGGGTTGCGGAGCAATGCCGCACCTCGCCCATGCTTGACCTGCGGCGGGAATGGGCAGCCGAGATTCATGTCGAGGGTGGTGAATCCCAGTTGTGCTACGGCCTCTGCGATTAGCTTCCACTCGGTTATGTCGCGGAAGATTGCCTGTGGTATTACATTTAGCCCTTTTACTGTCTGCGGGTCGTTGACCCGCAGGTCGCGGCGGCGCACCTCACCCTTTTCCACCCTTATGAATGGGGTGGAATAGAAGTCGGCAGGGCCGTATGTGTCGCTGTGGAACCGGCAGAATATGCCTTCTGTGTGCCCTTGCATCGGGGCTGCGAAAAACTTCATTTGTGACAACCGGAATCAGAAGTTATATCCGAGAGTTATTGAGAACAGGTTGCGCCTGAGGTCGCGTGGCAGCATTTCGGTTGAGCTTTTCATATGGGTTAATCCCCATGCGCCTCCAAGCCCGAGATAATATGTCTGCCATGTAAGTCCGACACCGAAATTCCATTGGAAGTCGAGGGTCTTGAAACCGCCGGTTCCGAATATTCCGAAGGTTTCGGCTTCCTGTTCATGGGTAGGTACATACACGGCTTCGCGGTGATAGCGGGCGAGCAGGTTTATGTTGAGTTGCGGGCCGGTGTAGACATGCACTTTCACATCTTCGGCGAAGTCGAAGTGGTAGCCTACAATCATCGGAATCCTGAAGCCGAAGTTGCGTATGGTGCCGTCTTGCTGGTAGCTGAAATCTTTTTCGTCAATAATAGGCTGGTTATCCGGTCCGAGAACCGGGGTGCCGTCGGGATTTAGGTTAGGAATCTGCACTGTTGTGGTCTGCCAGCTCGAACAACCGAAATTGTTGAGAAACACCGACAGACCCGGTTCGAAATAAAGGTTCATCCATAGGGGGATGTTATAGACAACTCCGGCTGAGAATCCGGCCTTGTTGCTGTAGGCTCCGCCTCCGTTTGCTGCTGAAGAGATGTCGAGGGCTATGCGTGCGCCGAAATATGTTGTGTTGTCGGGATTGTCGAACATGTAGCTTGTGGCGCTTCTGGCTGTGGTGGTGCCGATAACCAGTGCCGTTGCCACGGCCATTGCTTTTAACGTTTTCATAATTTCTTGGTTAATGTTTATAGAACTGACTATACACCCCTTTCCATTAACGTATCCATCGGGTTGAATGTTGCACATTACCTTAGGAATAACCCCTATAGGCCAATTGTCGGGTAAAATCGCCTAATTGGGCAACTTCTGGTTAGTAGTCGTAGAGCAGCTCGAGGTCGTCGATGCAAAGTAGGCTTCCGACACCTCCGGTGAAGAAATCGCCGTATTTGCTGGCCGATGCCACGATTATGATGTAGCGTGGCACACGGTCGGTTGCCCTGTAGTCCAGCTCGATTTCAAACGGGATGTATTCGGGTATAGTCTGGTTGCTTTCAAAGTTGCCGTAGGCCACCACGTAGGAGCCGTTGGGGTCGAACATCTGCTGGTTTTTGGGGTTTGTGCGGATTTCCACCGGTTCGGGGGAATCAATCAATGCGATATAGACAGAGCAGATGTCTGGCTGACCCAGCAGGTCGGCATAGTCGGCTGTGGTGTTGCTGATGGGGGTGCTGTTATATTTGAGATAACCGCGCAGTTTGGTTGGGCGCTGGGTGAAGGGGCGTCCGAAACTGAGCACTCCGTTTGTTCCGTCGGTGCGCACATAAGTGCCTGTGAATATGTTGCCTGCAGCGAGTTTGCCGATTCCGAACACACTGGCGAATATGGTTTCGAGGCGGGCCGCCTGACCGGTGCCCGACGAAGTGTCGGTTGTAGGGGTTGAATTGCTTTCGCCTGCGATTGTAGCCCCTTTGTTTCCGGTATCCCAGAATGACTCACCGCCTTCAGGCCATGGATTCCATACTTTCCCGGCTTTGCTCCATTCGCTCAGCGATGAGTTTGGCACTTGCTCTATTGAGCCTGTTGTGAACTCAACGATTGCGCCCAGTTCCTCGTCGGAATATGCGCGGGCTTCGTAGGTGGTCTGCGGGTTGAGGTTGGTCAGGCGTGCATAGAATGAGCCTCCCGTCGAGGTTATCGCTGATTGTGGCGCTTTAATCCATTCGTCAGCGCCTTTGAGGCGGTATTCCACTCCGTTGTCGCGCCCTTCGATGGCAGTGCCGTAGATCCAGGCCACCTGCGTCCAGGCGTCGGCGCGTAGGGTTGCGACGTTTGACGTTGCTGTCTCGCCATAGATTGTCCACGTTTCTTCGCGGCCGAAGGAGCTTACGGTCACTTTGACCGGCTGTGTAAGGTCGATGGTCTCTCCGGCCAGTGCGGGGGTGGTTACGGTTATCGGCCGGCCGTCTTTCTCTCCTGCCGGGCCGAGCTTTATTTTTAGTACTTTCACCTTTTCAAGCCCTGAGGATTCAGGCACTGTCACAACCACGCGTCGGGCTGTCACATCGATGATTGTTGCCCCGATCTGGTTCTCTACGGTGAAATACCGCTCGATGGTCTGCACCCCCTGGAGAACCCAGTCGTATTCCTGATAGAGTTTCAGGGTGACGATGTAATATTTTGTCAGATTGACAGGTTTGTCGAGGTCGCCGTTCACGATCGAAGCCCCCTCGCTCAGCGAATAAGAAGTGATGTCAACGTTGCTGAGGTCGACGCTTTCATCGAATTTCATCACCACCATGCGGCCTGGCACGTCGATTTCCGCCGGGCTGAGAAGACCTTCGGCCTCGATTGCTGTTATGTCGGGCTGTATGCGCGGATAGGGGATGTCGTTTTTAAGGCATCCGTTTGTGAGCATCATCGCCGCCGTTGCCAGTGTGGCGGCTATTGCCCGGAATATGTTATGGAATCTATGGATAGTCATTCTGTCTGTATTGTGGCGGTCTGGTCTGATTGCCATGGTCAGATAAACACTGCCATGCCGAAATTTATGTTGAAAATGTTGAATCGGAAGTTGGCTCCGCTTGAAAACCGCGTGCCTTCGTCGACACCGTTGGTGCTTTGCCGCTCATGGTGGAGTTTCAGTCCGAATACGCCGAATGACACGTTGAAGCTCACATAGTCCATGATGAACACGCACACACCGGGGGAGAAGTTGAGCGAGGCGGTCATGGAGGCGGTTCGTGTGTCGCGGATATCCTCACCATAGTGGCGTTTGAACCGGGAGGAACCGGCGCCGAATGCGAGCTCAACCTCGTTGAATACTCCGAACCGGCGCCCGCGTCCCAGCCCTACGTAGTTTCGGTAGGCAATCGATGATGTGTAGGTTTTCGAATAATAGCTTACGTCGGAGAGTGAAAAGCTCATGTCGTCGCTTATGTCGAATGTCAGACCGGCAAGGTCGACCAGCTGACGTGAATAATTGAACTTGATGCCTATCGACTGGTTGTTGCTGAAAAAATAGGAAATCGAGGGTTGCAGGGAGTATGCTTTGATGTTGATGTTGAAGTTTTTCAGAATCGACAGCAGCTGGATGTCGTCGGTGTTGAACTCGCCATATGAGGCCATGAGCCCGAAGGACCACTGGCCTTTCGGCACGAACAGGAAGTTGAACAGCCCACGGTCATAGCGGCCGTAGTTTTTCTGCGGGATGATGATGCTCACAGTGTCTTCCCCGACAATCACACGCTCATGGAGCGAGGGGTCGTTGACGCTTGCCGAGTCAAGCAGTATTTTTTCTCCTTTGGCAAACCTCTCAAAGGGGTTTATTGATTCCACGAGGTTCTTGCCCGAGGCCGACAGTGCTGCCGTCAGGATAAGTATTGCTGTGGTTATTATGTTGAGTCGCTTTAACATTGTGTCATTGCTTGGGTTGAAGCCTGTCGTGGCGCTACAGGTAGAAAGCCACACCGAACATGATTGAGAAGAGGTTGACTTTGAAGTTGGCGCGTTTGCTGTCGCGGCCGGCCACATAAATCTGGTCGGTTGTGGCCTTGGTGCGGCTGTAGGAGAAACCGAGCACCCCCACATTTACCTCTATGGCCGAATAATTGTTGAGAAACATCACCATGCCGGGCGCAAGGCCTACGTTGATATTCCACGACCGCTCGAAAGTGCCTGTGAGGTCATCGCCACGACCGCTGCACAGTTTCGACTCCGATCCGCCGACCTGCAGCTGCACTTCGTTGAAGAAGCCGAAACGGCGGCTGCGCCCCAGGCTGATGTAGTTGCGGAACGCGGCCAATGCCGAATAGTTGTGTGATATGTTGTAGATTCCTTCGAGGGTGTAGTCTGTTTCCGAGTCTATGACAACGGTGGCGTTGTCTAAGCGGGTGCGGCTGCGTGAATATGCGAATTTGCCACCTGCCGCCAGATTGTCTTGGAAGCAGTAGAGGAGCATCGGGCTGACTTTGAATGTGTAGGTGTCGCCCGACATGTTTTCGATAATCAGGAATTGATATTTATCCTGGTTCGATTGGGAGTAGCTCACGCTGACACCTGTAATCCACTGCCCTTTAGGGATGAATGAAATCTGCTCCAGGCCGCGTTTGAATTCCACCTGGGCGGTTGCAGCCACCCATGCAGAGGCGAGGATTGCAAGAAATATAATTATGCGTCTAACCATTGAACTGTCTGTATACTGGGCCCACAACCGGGTTTCGTAGCGGATAACGCTTTGTAATCCATTAAATTGCCAATGGAATATGCAAGCCTTGGTTCACATGCACACGCATTGACAAAAATTTGCGTAAAGTTACGCTTTTTTCACCTTTCGTAAAAATCATAAACGTTAATTTTCTTAACTTCTGTGAACGGGGTTTACTTAACCACGGATGTTTATTACTATGGTGATGAAAAAATTGTATCTTTGCACAAAAAGCCGCCGTGGGGAAAGTGTTTTATAGTTGAACCGTTCTGTGGCGGCATGTTCCGATAACTAACAATATCAAAAAGAGATGAAAAAACTGGTTATATTAGTAACTGCCCTGATTGTTATGGCTTCTGTTCCGGCGGTTCAGGCTGCTCCGGATATCACTGATCTGTTGAAGGGCGCTTTAGGCGGAGGAAATTCAGGCGATGACAAGGGTGGCAACACGGCGCTATCCGGTCTGCAGGGGCTTGTTGAAGGATTGATTTCAAAAAGCAATCTGACTGAAGCCGATCTTGTGGGTTCGTGGAAGTATAACAAACCGGCTGTGGCCTTCAAAAGCTCTGATTTGCTGAAAAAGGCCGGTGGTGCGGCGGCATCGGGTGTGATTGTCGAGAAACTGTCGCCATATTATGACAAGGCCGGTATCAACAACCTGACAGCGGTGTTTAACAACGATGGCACTTTCAAGTTCCAGCTGAGACGTGGCGCTTTGTCGGGAACGTATGCCAAAGATGCTGACTCTGAAAACGGAGACTTTATATTCCAGTTCAAGGCTGCCGGCAAGATTCCGTTGGGACAATTCAAGGCTCATGTAGAGAAAGTCGGAAGTAAGATTACCATTACTTTCGACGCGTCAAAACTGATTACCCTTGTCAATTCTATAGCTTCGGTGTCGGGGCAGTCTACACTGAAGTCGGTGGCTTCGATGCTCAACTCCTACGACGGACTTAATTGCGGCTTCGAGCTGACAAAAGTCAAATAAACAGAAATACCGATGCCCGGGGAAGCAAGGAGGCATATTGTCGCACGTCAGTTTCAGAAAGTCCGTCATGGCTATCTGAGGCTGACGAGCCGTTTTATGGTTGTCATACGCAGTGTTGCCAAAGGTCTTGGAGTGGTTGCTGTGATTGCCTCGTTGGCTTGTCTGACGGCTTTGACGGTGCGTTTCGGTTTTGATCATGGCGACTATGAGCTACGCACTATAGACCGCATCATCACAGGGTGCAATATCGTTTTCCTGGTTAATATACTTTTTAACCTGGCTCTGAATTTCAAAGAAACCGTAAAGGATAGCCGCATAGTGAAGTGGGTGGTCGACATTGCAGTGCTGGTCACTATGTTTCCGCTGGTTTATCCCCATCCGGAATCGCCATGGATTCCTGTGCTGGAAAAGATTCTCTATAACCACCGGTTCATATATGCCATCCTGGCGGCATATGCGGCGGTGGATATTTCATATGGAGTGATGTCGGTGGTGGGCAAGCGCACCAACCCTTCGTTGCTGATGTCGGCGAGTTTCCTGTTTTTCATCCTGATAGGGTCGCTTGTACTGATGATGCCTAAATGCACTGTTTCAGGCATCGGTTTCATTGATTCTCTGTTTGTGTCGACTTCGGCGGTGTGTATCACCGGGTTGACAACTGTTGATGTGTCTCAGACGTTCACTCCCACTGGATTGGTGGTGCTGGCGGTTATGGTGCAGGCCGGAGGTCTTGGCGTTATGACCTTCACGAGTTTTTTCGCCCTGTTTTTCAGCGGCAACACGTCGATTTACAGCCAGCTGATGGTGAAAGACATGATTTATTCCAAAACCATCAATGCCCTGGTCCCTACATTGCTTTATATTCTTGGATTCACTCTATTCATCGAGGCGTTGGGGGCAGTGGGGTTCTTTTTGTGCATCCATGGCGAGATGGGCACGACCATTGAAGAAGAAATGGTTTTTGCTGCCTTCCATTCATTGTCGGCATTCTGCAATGCGGGCTTTTCGAATATCGAGGGAGGCCTATCTAACCCTGTGTTGCTGAGATCGAACCAATGGGTATATATCATTGCGAGTGTACTGATTTTTGCGGGAGGGATAGGTTTCCCGGTGTTGATGAATTTCAAGAGTGCGGTGGTGCGCCGGCTCCGATCGCTATGGTGCCGCATGTTCCGCAGGGGATGTTATTCTTCTCCGGCTCATATCTATGACCTTAACACTAAAATCGTGCTTGTGACAACGGCCTGGGTTGTGGCAGTCAGCTCTGTTCTGTTTTTCCTGTTTGAGTATGACAACGCCCTTTATGGTATGCCGCTGGGGCATAAGATAGTGCAGTCGTTGTTCAACAGTTTCGTGCCCCGCTCGTCGGGTTTTTCTTCGGTGAATCCTGCCGGTTTCCTCAACATCACATTGATTATGTTTGTTGTGCTGATGTGGATTGGCGGCGCGTCGCAGTCTACCGCCGGAGGTATAAAAATCAACACTCTCGCCACTATGCTGCTTAATCTGAAAGCGGTGATCTTAGGGCGTGAGCGAGTGACGGCTTTCCGCCGCACCCTGTCGGTGCCGTCGATTCGTCGCGCCCATGCCGTTATAGGGCTGTCGATTGTGGCCTATGTGTTTTTCGCTATGGTGCTTGTGGGGCTTGAACCGGAGCTGCCGACGCGCAGTCTGCTCTATGAGGCCGCATCGGCATTGTTTACAGTGGGTTCGTCGCTCGGCATTACCTCCCAACTATCCGTTGCATCAAAAATCCTGCTAAGTGTGGCGATGTTCCTCGGGCGTGTAGGCATAATCTCCCTGTTGGTGGGCATCGTTGGCAGCCATACCGACCCTCCTGCCAAATTCCCCACCGATAACATAATCATAAACTAACTTAGACACAAAACATCCAGTCATGCGCTACCTGATTATCGGACTCGGCATCTACGGCACCAATCTCGCAAAAGACCTCACAGACATGGGGCATGAGGTCATTGGAGCCGACAGCAGTGCCACTAAGGTCAATGCCATAAAAGATTATATTTCAACGGCCTATATACTCGATTCTACCGACGAGGCCTCCCTCGGGGTGTTGCCGTTGAAGAATGTGGATCTTGTCATTGTCGCCATCGGTGAAAATTTCGGTGCGAGCATCAAGACGGTGGCGTTGCTTCGCAAACTGGGAGTGCGCAGACTCTATGCACGTGCTATCGACGAACTCCATCGCGACATTCTCGAGGGTATGCGAGTCGAGCGTATAATCACTCCCGAGCAGCGCGCTGCCCACGACCTTGTTAACGAGCTTGCCCTGGGCACAAAGGTGGAGTCGTTGCGTGTGGACCGCGACAATTTCATTATCCGGTTCTCTACGCCCGACTATTTCCTGTCGATGACTTATTCCGACCTTGCCGATCCCGACAAAATGTTCGGGCTTAAGCTGGTTGCTGCCTCCCGTCCGGAGAAATCCGTCAACACCCTCGGCATAGATGCCACCCGCCTCCAGACCCTCGACCTTTCCGACACATCCCTCACCGTTTCCCCCGGCGATATCCTAACCTGCCTCGGTACCCCCAAATCCTACGCCATCCTCTGCCGGCATATGCAGAAGTAAACGGGGAAATTTTGACGACTTACTTATCATATGCTTTGCTCGATGGGCCAGACGAAGGCGCGGAGGCCGAGTTTGGGGGTGGCTTCATCCATGGAGCGGAGGGTGGAGAGGAGCGGGGCTACGCGGGTGTCGTCGACTATGGTGATTATGGCTGAGGCCATCGACGGCCAGGCGTGGCTGCCGTAGTGGGGCTCGCCGGTGTGGGTGCCGCGCCCTTGCACCTCTTTCCAGGCAGTGAACCCGCGGCAGTTGAGCTTGTCGAGCACGGTGATTATGCGCTCATAATAGGCCTGGTCGAATGTTATCAATATCGATTTCATTGTTATCGGTTGGAGGTTTTCAATCTTTTGGAGATTATTTGGCTGTTGCGGCTTTAGCTTTGGCTTTGCGCAGTTTGCGGCGCTGGTTCTTGACCCCTACATATGCGAAGATGCAGTAGAGCGTAGGCACGAACAGCAGGGTGAGTATGGTGGAGAAGGTCAGACCGCCGATTACGGCCACACCCATCGGGCGCCACATTTCAGAGCCTTGCCCTGTGCCTACGGCCATAGGTACCATGCCGAGGATGGTGGTCAGCGTGGTCATCACAACGGGGCGCAGACGTGAGCGGCCGCCGTCGATCACCGCCCGGCGTATCGACATGCCCCTCTCGCGGTTGAGCGAGATGTAGTCGATCAGCACTATGCCGTTTTTCACCACGATACCAATCAGCATGATTGCACCGATGAGCGACATCACATTGAGGTTGTGGCCGGTGATGTAGAGCATGATGAACACTCCTGAGAAGGCGAAGAGCAGCGAGGTCATGATAATGCCGGGGTAGGTGTAGCTCTCGAACTGCGCGGCCATGACGATATACACAAGGATGATGATGAGCAGCGCCAGGGTCAGAAGGTCGCGGAATGAATCCTGCTGGTCTTCATAGCTTCCGGCAAGCTGGATGTTGATGCCTACAGGGATATCCATGTTATCGATGGCTTTCTGCGATTCATCGACAATCCGGCTCATCGGCACTCCGTCGGCAACGGTGCTCACAGTTATGATTCTTTCGCGGTCTTTGCGCTCGATAGTCGGGGGGGTGAACCTCTCGACTACTTTACCCACATCTTTCACTCTCACTGAATTCCCCTGGGGCGAATAGAGCAGAATGTTTTCGATATCCTCTAACGATGTGCGGTGTTCGGGGGCATACATCACTTTTATGTCGTATTCCTCTCCGTCTTCGCGGAACTGCGACGACAGAGCCCCGTTGATGCGGTTGCGAAGATATGTGGCTGCGGTCTGGAGGTTGAGCCCGTACATAGCCAGTTTCTCGCGGTCGAAATCCACCTGGTATTCAGGCTGGTAGTCTGAACGCGACACCCTCACGTCGGCAGCACCTTTTATGCCTCTGAGCACTCTGACGAGCCTTTGTGCCACCGAGTCGGTTTCCGCGAAATCGTAGCCGTAGATTTCATAATCGATTGTAGACTGGCCGCCCATGCCACCCATACCGCCGACATTCACCTGATATTTTGAGAACTCAGGATAATGTTCGAGGTCTTTACGCATCATAGCGGCGATTTCGGTGATTTTGCGCTCGCGGTCACCGGGGTCGCTCAGGCGCACGTTCATCGACACGATATGGGATCCGTTGTCGCTCAACGAACCGAAAACGTTGTCAGACGATGCCTGGCCGGTGGTGTAGTTAAGCACTTTTATTTCAGGATATTTGTCGCGCCATTCCTTGGCCAGGCGCGCAGTGGTTTCTTTGGCGATTTCCACACGTGTGCCGATTGGCAGCTCGAGGTTGACACGCAACCGGCCGTCGTCGGCAGTGGGGAAGAACTCTGTGCCAACCCGGCGCACAAGCCAGAGCGACCCGATGAATATGCCTATGCAGACCAGCACCGTCACTGTTTTATGGCTCACGACCTTGCCCAGCAAGCGGCCGTAGCCGTTGTCGAAAGCGTCGAGTCCGCGGTTGACCGGGGAGAAGAGCAGTGTGTAGATTTTGCCATGTTTGTTGTCTTTGCGGAGCAGCTGGCTGCAAAGCATAGGGGTGAGCGAGAGGGCGCACACTGTCGAGATAATCATCATTATGGTGACCATCCATCCCAGCTGGCGGAAAAGCACACCTGTCATGCCGGTCACGAGGGTGAGCGGGAAGAACACGGCAATCAGGGTAAGCGTTGACGCCACTACCGACACCGCGACCTCATTGGTTCCGTTGATGGCGGCCTGTTTCGGGTCGGCTCCACGCTCGATATGGGTGGTTACGTTCTCCAGCACGACTATGGCGTCGTCGACCACCATACCGATTGAAATCGACAGAGCCGACAGCGACACGATGTTGAGCGAATTGCCTGTAAGGGCCAGGTAGATGAACGACGCTATAAGCGAGATTGGGATGGTGATGGTGATGATGAGTGTCGCCCTCCAGCGGCCGAGGAATGCGAATACCACTATAATCACGAACAGCAGCGCGTAAAGCACCGTTTCCACCAGTGAATCGATGGTGTTGCGGATATTGTCGGAGGTGTCGACTATGATGTCGAGTTTCACGTCGGATGGTAGGCGGCGCTGCAGCGACGGGAGCATCTTCAACACCTGGTCTGAGATTTCAACCGAGTTTGCGCCTGACTGTTTCTGGATTACAATCATGGCGCCACGGCGTCCGTCGTTGAAAGTTTCCTGTGCCCGTTCTTCGAGTGAGTCGTCAACGCGGGCAACGTCGCTGAGGTAGATGTTGCGTCCGTCGCGCGAGCCTACCACGATTTTTTTCATCTGGTCGGCTGAGGTGAACTCGCCTTGTACGCGCAGCGAGTAGGTGTCGGAACCTATGTCGAAAGAGCCGCCGGGAATATTGCGGTTTTCGGCGGCGATTATCTGGGAGATGGTTTCAATCGACAGGTTGTAGGCTTCAAGCCTGTGAGGGTCGACATAGACATGTATCTCACGTTTGGGAGCACCGGAAATCGACACTGAACCGACTCCGGAGATTCGCGCCAGGGGGTTGACAACACCGTCGTCGAGAATCTTGTAAAGCCCAGGCATCGATTCGTCGGCTTGCACCGACAGCATCACGATGGGCACCATGTCGGAGCTGAATTTGAAGATTATCGGGGTCTCGGAGTTGTCGGGCAGCGCGCTGTTGACCATGTCGAGCTTGTCGCGTACGTCGTTGGTCAGCACATCGATGTCTTTGCCGTATTCAAATTCGAGGGTAATCAGCGAGATGTTCTCACGCGATTTCGATGTTATGTGCTTCAGGTCGTTGACGGCATTGAGGGCATTTTCCAACGGCCGGGTCACATTCTGTTCGATATCCTGTGCACTCGCTCCCTGATAGGTGGTCATGACCATGATTGTGTTGGTCTCCACATCGGGATAAAGGTCGATAGGGAGGGTCGACAGCGAGAAAAGGCCGAGGATGGCGACCGCCACGAAACATAGCGTGGTCATGATGGGCCGCTTGACGGCGCTGGCATATAGGCTCATACTATAACTGTTCTATATCCTGTAACTGTTCTATATGGTTTCTCGTAGGCTTATTTTTCAGCCAGTTCGACTTTGGCTCCGTTGGTCAGTCGCGATTGGCCTGCAATCACCACCTGCGCCCCGTTGTCGACTCCCGACAGCACCTCATAGGAGTTGTCGATGCGGCGTCCAAGCTGCACAAGGTTGTAACTCACCGTGCGGTCGTCGGGATGGTAGACATAGACATATCTGTTGCCTGAGCCGGGTTGTTTCACAACCGCCCGGTCGGGCACAACAACATGGTCGGCTTCGCCGAAACTGATTGTAACGCGGGCGAACATTCCCGGCACTATGTCTGAATCCGTGTTAGGCAGTGTTATTTCAACAGTGAAGGTGCGTGTGGCGGCATCGATTGTGGGGTGTATGAGATAGACTTTCCCTTTGAAACTGCGGTCGGGATAGACATCGGTGGTGACATCTACCTCCATGCCGTTGTGCACTTTCGAAAACTCGCTTTCAGAGACATTGACGATTACTTTCACCGGTTGCACCTGTTCGATGGTCAATATCGGCAATTGCCCCGTCATGTCGCCCGGGTCGTAGTTGCGGGCTGTCACTACTCCGGCGATGGGTGATGTAAGTATGGTGTTCTCGACCATATTGGCATACTGGCGTCGGGCAGCGTCGAGCTCGGTTTTCAACTGGTCTACGGCCTGGCGTGTGCCGCCGCCTATGTTGAGAAGCTCTACTGCGCGGTCATAGTCGCGCTCGGTGTTGTCGAGTCTGACTTTGAGCTGTTCGATGTTGACATCATCAAGCACCACCACTTTCTGCCCTGCGGCCACGTGGGCTCCAACGTCGACAAGAATCTGCTTTATGCGGTTGGGTGTCGAGGTGGAGATGTTGTTGGTCTTGAACGCTTCAACAGTGGCGGTGTATTCGCCGATTTGCGGCACGGAGGTTGAACGTACTTCCAGCACTTCAACTGTGGGGAGCTGATCTTCGTTTTTGTTGACCTGGCCGTTGCCGGGAGTCTCTTTCCCGCTGCAGGCTGTCAATGCGGCGGCAATCAGAATGGAGGTGATGATGTTATGTAGACGCATGATATGGTTTGTTTTCTTGGTGTGTAGTTGTGTTAACGCGCGGGCATGTAGGGGGTTACGTCGTAGGCGCCTACAAGCTGCTCGAGGTTGCTCGAGGCAACGAGGAAATTGTAGATTGACTGGTTGTAGGCCAGTCGCGAGCGGGTCAGGGCAAGTTCAGCATCGCGCAAATCGAGATATGAAGCTGCCCCGATTTCAAAACTGCGTTTCACTATGTCGTGGGCTGCGGTTGCCTGTCTGACACTTTCTGAACATGAGTCGATCTGCTTGACGTTGAGCTGTATGTTTTCAAACGCGAGGTCGACCTGCATGTTTATCGAGTTTACGAGGTTGTCGCGCTGCCATTGCATCTCGTCGACCTGGATTTTCGCTTGTTTAATGCGGCTGTAGCGTTGTCCGCCCTCGAATATGGGTAGCGACAGCGACAGACCTACCATCGAATATGGATTCCAGCGGAAATTCTTGAACGGCGACCCGTTGCTTGATGAAGTCCAGCTGTAGTTGGCCGTCAGGGCCAGGGTCGGGAACCATGCCATCCGTTGCACCGTCAGGGTGCGTGAGAGCATCTCTGTGCGTATGTCGAGCAGCCTCAGGTCGGAATTTCGGCTGATGTCGCGCGACATGGCCATTGTGCGGTCATACATGGTTTTCTCATAATCGGCGAGTGCCACGTCGGGTTTCACCTCGAAATAGTCGGATATGCCCATCAGAAGCAGCAGTTGCAGACGGGCCTGGCGGATGGTGATCTGTGCTTGAGTCAGTTCCGGCTCGATGTTGCGCATGGCCACCTGGGTGCGCAACACATCATATTGCGAGGCGGTTCCTGCTTCAAACTGGCGCTGGTAGAGGTCGGCTGTGAAACGCGCCATCTCCATGTTCTGCTCGATGACTTTATATGAGTCTTCAGCAAGCAGAAGGCCGTAGTAGGCGTTTTTTACCTGGTTTACGAGCGACTGGCGTGAACTGCGGGCCTGTTCGATGCTTTCGAGAATCTGCGAATCACTTAGCTTCAGCGATTTCCACAACTGAGGGGCAATCAGCGGCAGCGATGCCGAGAATCCGAGCTGGTAGCTGTTGTCAAGCCCCATCTTGATGCCGTCGTCGCGTTTGCCGCTGCCTGATGAGCCGCCGGCCCGCGATTTTATCTGTTGTGGTGTGCCGGTTCCATCTCCGTCGCCTTCGGTGGTGTCGTCGCCGGTTGAGCCTCCAAGCCCGGGCATTTTGAAACCGTCCATGTTCATGTAGGCCACCTGTTTGGCCAGTGCGCGGTTATACATGCCGCTGAAGCTGATATTAGGCAGCAGCTGGCCGATTACTTCTTTGCGTGAGAAGTCCAGGCGCTTGATTTCCATGTCGGCCACTTTGACAGTGGGGTTGTCGGTCAAAGCTATTTCCAGGCAGCGTTCGAGCGACATTACCACTTCTGGATATGCCTGGCCTGACGGGGTTCCCGGTTGAGTGCCGGTGGCTGTCTGAGCTGACGCCAGCGGGATTGCCGTGATGGCAAAGGCAAGCAATGTGATTTTGGTTCTTATTCCCATTATTCGGGTGTGTGTATGGTTTAGACAATCTCTTATTATCTGTAATCAGGTAATCAGTTCAGGAACAGGTGTTCCGACAGGGCTTTGAGGGCTTTAACCTTATCTTCTTTCTTTACCAGGAACGATATGTTGCGGTTCGACCCTCCGTAGGATATCATCCTCACCGGGATGTCGCGCAAGGCGTCGACAGCCTTGGCCTCGAACCCACGGTTGTGCCATTCCAGATCGCCTACAACGCAGATTATCACCATGTCGTAGTCGATTGTGACTGTTCCTATCTCTTTAAGTTCGTCGATAATATGCTCAAGTTTCAGCGGATTATCGATTGTTACGGATATTCCGACCTCGCTGGTGGCAATCATGTCGATGGGGCGGTGGTAGTTGTCGAAAATCTCGAATACCCGGTGGATGAATCCGGATGCCAGAAGCATCCGTGAAGATTTTATTTTTATTGCGATTACGTTATCTTTGGCTGCCACGGCTTTGATTGACCGTGAGTGCACTGTGTTGTAAATCAACGTGCCACGGGCTTCCGGTTCCATCGTGTTGAGCACCCTGATGGGTATGTTGTTCATTCGGGCGGGCATAACACATGTGGGATGCAGTATTTTTGCGCCGAAATAGGCCAGTTCGGCAGCTTCGTCGAAATGGAGTTCATGAACCGGCTCGGTCTGCTCCACAAACCTGGGGTCGTTGTTATGCATTCCGTCGATATCTGTCCAGATTTCGATCTCTTCGGCCAACAGGGCGCCACCTATCAGCGAGGCTGTCAGGTCGCTGCCGCCGCGTTGAAGGTTGTCGATTTCCCCTTTTGAGTTGCGGCAGATGAAGCCCTGGGTTATGAAGAGGTCGGCATCGGGATGGCTGTCGAGCATCGGTTGCAGGTGTTGGGCGATGTAGTCGCTGTCGGCCTCACCGTCTGTGTCGGTGCGCATGAATTCAAGCGCTGGAAGCCACACTGAGTTGAAGCCCTGCTCATGGAGATAAAGATCCATCAGCGTGGTCGACATAAGTTCCCCCTGTGCGAGAATCTCTTTCTCTTCTGTCACGGTGAATCCGTCGCGGGTGAACGACCGCAGATGATGGAAGAATTCCGACAGGCGCTCACGAGCGGCCGCCAGGTATTCCCCGCTGGCAAACAGCTCTTCCATCACAGTTGCATAACGCTTTTCGAGTGAGTTGATTATCTCCCTTGCGCCGTTGGTGTTGCCTTTATATAGATAATCTGCTATTTCAACAAGAGTGTTTGTTGTGCCCGACATTGCAGAGAGCACGATAATGTTTGTTCCGCGCCCTGTGATAAGGTTGGCAACCTCTTTGATGCGTCTGGCACTTCCGACCGAAGTGCCTCCGAATTTCAAAACCTTCATCTGATAGTCTGTTACCGTTAGTTTATGTAGTATACTGCTTTAGGATGTTTCAGGTTTATGATTGAACATCAATCTCTTCAAGTCGCTTGTCGGCGCAACGTATCACTCGCGATGGATATTGCTCAACAAGCTGCATGTTGTGTGTGGCCATCAGGACGGCAGTGCCCTGTGAAGCGATTTCCCTGAGATGGTGCACTATATGGTCGCCTGTGGCAGGGTCGAGATTGCCGGTGGGCTCATCGGCAAGGATGAGTTTAGGTTTGTTTAGCAGGGCGCGTGCTATGACGATGCGCTGTTGCTCTCCTCCCGACAGTTCATGGGGCATCTTGTAGCTCTTGGTGGCCATGCCGACCTGCCGGAGCACCTCTTCGATGCGGGTGTCTTTGGCATCGCGGTCTGTCCATCCGGTTGCGTCGAGCACGAATTTCAGATTGTCGTAGACGTTACGGTCGGTCAGAAGCTGGAAATCCTGGAACACTATACCTATCTGGCGCCGCAAAAGCGGTATCTGCTTGCGTTTTATGCCTACGAGGTCGATGTCCATCACCCGCGCGTCGCCTGTGAAAACCGGAATTTCGGCATACATCGACTTTAGCAGGCTTGATTTTCCACTGCCTACCTTTCCTATGAGGTAGACGAATTCGCCTTCCTCAAGCGAGAAATCAACATGCTTCAGCACCACCAGTTCTTTGCGGAGAATTTCCACGTTCCTGTAATCAACGACCTTCATCTTTTCAATGTTATAGGGATGATATTCCCGGGCCAATTCCCTTAAGCCCGATAATCAGCTTTTGAATCTTTAAATCACAAAGTTAGGCCATTAACCCCAATCAGCCCCCCCATCATCCTTCCATTAACGTAAATTTAACACACGCACCGGAATATGAAAAGAATATATTCAACAGATAAATGTTTTTTCATCTTGCGCAGGCGAACTGTTTTCAGAATGTTGTCGTCAATAAGGCCGTATCCGATGAGGTGGCGCGCTTGTCGGTTGTTCATTAAATGCATATTAACAGGAATTTCAGCTTGCCCTAAATGCTAATTTTGGATAAAAAGTGGGGCGGCAAATTGGTTTATCGGATTTTTAGGGTTAATTTTGCACCTTGAAATATAGTGATTAATCATAATAACAACATAAAAACAGTTCATTTTATGCAAGTTACGCTTGAAAAGGCCAACGACCTCGAGGGTCGTATCAAGGTCGAAGTAACCCAAAACGACTATCTCGACAAGGTTAACAAAGAACTTAAAGAAATAGGGCGCACCCGCGTCATACCCGGTTTCCGCAAAGGGCATGTGAGCATTGACCAGCTCCGTCGCCGTTTCGGCAGGGATGTAAAGAGCCATGTGCTCAACGAAGAGGTCTACCGCTCGGTTATTGATTTTATCCGCAATGAAAAGCTCGATATCCTCGGCGAACCGCTTCCGGTTGAGGTGAAGGAAATCAACCTCGATGACCAGGACTATACTTTTGAGTATGAAGTCGGTATGGCTCCGTCTCTCAATATCGAAATAAACAAAGACATGACTGTGCCGTTCTACACCATCGAGGTGTCGGAGCAGATGGCCAACGACCAGGATACCGCCCTGCGCGAGCGTTTCGGCGCACAGGTTCCGGGTGAAGAGGTAGATGCCAAGGCCTTGGTGAAAGGCGCTATCATGGAGCTTGACGCTGACGGTAATGTGAAGACTTCGGAAGACGCCATCCAGGTTGTCGACGGCATTGTTGCCCCGATGTATTTCACCGACAAAGACCAGGCGGCTCTTTTCCTGGGCAAGAAGGTCGGCGACAAGGTGGTTTTCAACCCCGCCGCAACATGCAACGGCAACGCTGCCGAAATGGCTTCCATGTTGCATGTTGATAAAGAAAAAGCTGCTGAAATCAAAGGCGATTTCGAAATGGCGATTTCTGAAATCATTGTGCTCAAACCTGCCGAACATGGTGAGGAATTCTACAAAGAGGTGTTCCCCGGCGCGACTTTCACAACCGAAGAGGAATATTACGCAGAACTGCGCAAGATGATTGCCGCCCAGCTAGCTCCCAACAGCGACCATCTCTTCAACCGTGACGCCCAGAAGCTGATTGTAGAGAAATTCGGAAACTTTGAATTACCCGCCGAATTCCTCAAGAAATGGCTTGTTGCCCGTAACGAGGAGCTTACTCCCGAGAATGTTGACGAGGAATACACCAAAATGGTTCCTTCAATCAAATGGGAACTTATCCGTGGCAAGATAGCTTCTAACCTCGACATCAAGGTTAATGAAGAGGATTTGCTCGGTTTCGCCAAAGGTATCGCTTATCAGCAGTTCGCCCAGTATGGCATGACCAACATGGACGACGAGACCCTCACCAATTATGCCCGCCGCATACTTGAGGATAAGAACTATGCCGGTCGTATCCGTGAGGATGTTGCCAACCGCAAGCTCTTCAACTCAATCAAGGCGCTTGTCAATCTCGAAGCCAAGACCGTCAGCCTCGATGAGTTCAAGGCTCTCGCGCAAGCCGAATAACTGAAGTTTATTGGAATTAATAAAAGGCGCATCATCTGCATCGGCAGGTGGTGCGTCTTGTCGTTATATGACCGGGTCATAAATTGAACCATGCTTGCAGCCACGGCGTTTCTAATGGAGTAATAAATGATGTTATGGTAAAGGGTGACAGCCGGGTGAACGGAAACGAGGGTGGGCTATTTCGTGGTAATCTGATGATTTTTGTGGCCACGCTATTTTTCGGTATAAACATTCCTGTGGCGAAAATGCTGATTCCGCAGTGGATGACGGCAATGGATTTGACTGTGTTCCGTGTGGTCGGCGGGTGTGTGCTGATGTGGCTGGCATCGCTGTTCGTGAAAACGGCCTCCATAAAACGGGGAGACTGGCTTCCTGTGGTTCTGGGTGGCGCTGTAGGGCTGTCGTCTTTTCTAATCCTTTTCAATGAGGCGCTCCGGTATGGCGATCCTATCGATGTGTCGATAATCATGACGCTTCCACCTGTGTTTGTGATGTTGATAGGGGCCGTTTTCCAGCACCGCCGCATCTCGCGTCTGGAAATCCTCGGGGTTGTTGTTGCCTTTGCCGGCGCACTTGCCATAATCCTTGCCGGCAGGGGAGGCGGCAAGGGGAGCGACAGGCTGTTGGGCGATATCCTGGCTTTGGCTTCCACGCTGTGCTATTCGTTCTATCTGGTGATTATCGAGAAGCCGTCGAAAAACTACCGGCCTGTCACTTTGCTTAAGTGGGTGTTCCTTTTTGCCACCGTGCCGGTGTTGGTGCTGCTTCCCGCGTTTCCTCATGCGGAAATTTTCCATCATTCCAATGATGTGGAGCCCTGGCTGCTGATAGGATTCGTGCTGCTGTGCCCGACATTCCTGGCTTATTTCCTGATTTCTCCTGCCACGAAGCTGATAGGGAGCGAATTGGTGTCAATCTACCAGTATCTGGTGCCTGTTGTGGCCACGGTTGCTTCCGTGGCTGTAGGGCTTGCAAGGCTGCATTGGATTCAGGTTGTGGCTATGGCGGTTATTATCGCCGGAATGGCGATGACGACGGTGGCAAAACACCGGAATTCTGCCGGGATATAGTTGATTTAGTGGGTTGTTTGCTTTCCGTTTTTTCCGTATCTTTGGCGCAGCCTTAGATACTCACGCCCGGCAAAGTTCAAATAAATTTGGCTTTGCTCCTGACTTATTCGTAGCTTTGCCTTATGCCTCGTTTTAACACTTTATATGACAGCCTGAACCTTGACGCCCTCAGACAACTATGTGTCAGGGAGGGCGTCTCCGCGCGATATGGCCGTGGGGATAAATTTTTGTCGGATGGTGAATGCTGCAGGAGGTTGGGTCTGATTGAGTCGGGCTATTTTAAATTATTGCTGTCCGATAAAACTCAAATAGCGCAATAAAGTATGGCTCGAACGCTGATTTTACGGTGTTCGAGTCTTCTTTTTTACTTTACAAGCCCCCTCAGTCAAACAGTGACGGTTCGGGAGGCGCTCCGGAGGCCTCGG
>CAJTFH010000019.1 GCA_910575545.1 Bacteroidales bacterium | reverse complement strand
GTTGGTAAAGGCAAGCGATGCAAGACATTTTAACTTGAAATTGACTCGCAATAGGCGTATATGCTTGTTTATGTGTGCTTTGAGACGAATGCCTAAAAATGTCATGTGCTATGGACTTTGCCCAACGTACATCACTCCGCCTTCAGGAATTTTTGTATCATTTTCTGTAAGGCGTGTAAGGTTGATTTCGTCCTTCAATGCGTTATCAGCATTGAATTCTCGCTTCAAAAGATAGACTGAAAAATTTCTGCTTTTTGCCATGATTGAAGTATGAATAAGAAAAGGGGTTAGAACATGCTTTGAACTAAGCAAATAGCGTGCCAAATATGGTATAGATGTCAATTTGTCAGTTTGATGTATCCCTCTTGAACGAACCATTATGCCTAGCTTGAGAGGGAGCACTATAGTCCTTCATTATTTCGTAATCAAAATTAGCCGAAGTATACTTTCATAGTTGATATCTTCTCCAATATCTAACATTGCAGAAAATTAAATTGGCTATTGCTTAGTATAAAAGGTAATAAGAACAAAAAGACACCCTGGCAAGAGGGTTAGTCTTGTCGGGGTGCCGGGGATGGGATTATAGGGGCTTTAGCGGAGTGGTATCAGAGGCGGTAGCAGGCGATGCGGCAGCCGAGGACTTGATCGGTGGCGAGGGGACCGTGGTTTTCGTCGGCGAAATGGCGGAAGCCGTTGATTTTGGAGGTCTGCTGGAGCCAGTGGACGAAGGCTGTCATCTCAGAGTGGATGGTATCGGCTGAGCCTCGGAAGCTGATGTTGATGATGATAAGGGTCATGTCAGGGATTCCGAGGTGACCGTCAGAGTGTTCCCACAGACGGAACTGGATGTTGCAGCGGTTGTCGAAGTAGTGGATACAGGCTCCGACTGCGTTCCAGTCAAGGGTTACGTCATCGTGGTTGCCGCCGAATACATCGGCGATATAGGCACGCACGTTAAGGTAAATATCCAAGATGGCGTTGCGGGTTGAAAACTTCAGTTCTTTCATTGGCGTATAGGGCGTTAAAGGGTTAAACATGCGATTTTGCATTCGGGCACCTGATTGTCGGCGGCTTCGGGTCGTTCATCGGGATTGGCGATATGACGAAAGCCGTTGGCTTTAGCTGTATCGCGTAACCAGAGCGATACGGCCACTGCTTCCGATTCCGCATCAGGAATCAGTCCGGAGATGTGGAAGACATGGATGATAACGGTCATGTTGGGAATCCCAAGATAACCGTCAGAGCGTTCCCAGAGACGGACCTCAAAAGCACGGTTCTGTCCGTGGTAACGGGCGGTGGCGCCGACACAGTTCCAGTCGAGTGTGAGCTCGTCGGGAGTTGCAGAATAGTTCTCTACCATAAATTCACAAAAATCATAGTAGAAGGCCTTTATGCTCATTTGAGCACCTGCCGAGATTGGGTTGATGCAATTTGCTTTCATTTGTTCTGAATTTGAAATTTGAAAATTACCAAAGTAGATTGCCTGATTCCGGTGTCCATGAGTCAGAGGGCCGGAAATAGACTTGGGTTCGTTCGGCGTGTTTGCGGCGTTCAAGCTGGATAGTCATGGTCTTGATGCTGTCCTGTTCGTGCTTATCGCCAACCATCATAGCCTCTTCGCGGAGCATCATATTGCGGATGCCGTCAGCGTCATAGCTGACACGCTCGTAGCGGTATAGCCATTCGACTTTCTGGAGATGGGTGTTCTCCTGATTTAGATTGTAGCACCAGATACCGAGACCAACAGCGATGAGAACAATGATTCCAACAACGGCATAGATCCATTTAGGGATTGCCGCCCATATAGCACCATTGACGATGCTATACATTCGGTCTGCAAGTCTCTTTGCAGATTCATTAAGTCCATTTATCTGACTTGTGAACTCATTGCGTACACCGGCATGAAGAGCCTTTGTAACGTTCTTGTCAAGTCCATCCTTGAACAGTTCGGCAAAGGCGGAAGCTATGTCTTTTGACATACCAGAGAAATCGAGTGTTTTGCCAACATCGATTTTCTGCTGCTTGAGGGCCGCTTCAACAACGGTTTTTACAGACTCATTGGTGGCGACATTACTTGGCAACTCAACCTGAATCTTCTGAGGCGTAAAGGTGTCAGGCGTTGCCGATTGCGTCGGAGCTGGAGCTGATGCCAGTCGGGTATCTATGCTAGTGAGTAAATTCTTGTTTTCTTTCGCGGTTTTGAGAAGTCCGTCAATCTTCTCATCTTGTTTCTTGACGATTGAATACATGTCTGCCATTACAGTGATCTTCCTTTCTTCTTTTGGGGTTTTCTTTTCATTCTGCGTTCAAAGTCCGCTTCTTCGGGGTCATAGCCGGGACCTGTCTGGAACAGTCCGCCCAGAGCCTGACATCCGGTCTCGATTACATTCTCGACTACATTTGCAATCGGGGACTCTTTGACCTTTGCGGTAACTGAAATCGGAGTCGGTTGCTGTGGCTGCGCTTCTCTAATACCTGCGTTCTTGGCAAAGAATTTGTCAAGACGACCGTATGAGAACGCACGGTCAATCTTCGAGCCGTTGAAGGTAAATTCTCCATCGGAGAATCGTATGCCCTGCGGCTTGCCGGTGTCTCGGTCGTTGTAAAACTGAACGGTTATTCCTGCCGGAGCGAGGCGACGCTTGAACTCGTCCCACGATTTGCAGCTGTACATCGCTGCCTGAATCTTGGGCTTCATCTCGGCGATTGCATCTTCATACTGCTTCTTTTTCGGCGAAAAAGTAAGCCCGTATTTTAGTTTTATGGCCTTGGTCGCCTTATGGCTTTTGTCGAAATTGTTGCTTTCATCAATGGCTTTACCATGAAGATTCATACGGTTATAGACGATATGGAAGTGTGGGCTGTCGGTTTCGAGGTGGCGCACAATTAAATATTGCGTGTCCTTAATACCCATTCGTTCCATATATTCTTTTGCCAGAAGTACCATGAAATCATCGGTCAGACGTGGCAAATCAGCCTTGTCGAAACTCACCGAAATGTGTCCGATGGGTTTGCTGATTTTCCTGTTTAGGCTCACGCCGATGTCGAGACTGTCCACAATTCTGCGGTAGTCGTTGCCGAGAATCCCGTCGGAATCTATCACTCGCCAAGTGTCGGCAGTGTACTTTTCCTTGTCATGGAACTCTCGCATAACATAGCCTACAATGTCGGAGGCGAAGCCTTTTGCGAGTATTTTTGCTATCATAATAATGTAGAATTTTGAGTTTTCAACTTACCAAGAATCGCTAAAATCCCATCGAGACAAGCCTCGGCTTTGCGCTTTGTCGAGGGCCATGCGTTAGCCTGACAAGCCCTGACTTGGTCATTGAGATTCTTTCCTTGATACATTAGTTCGCGTATCGCCTCACGCTCGAAGTCGGTGAGACGTTCAACAATCGAGAGTCTGAAAGCACTGATGCGGAGCAACTCGGCAATGCTGATGCCGGCTGCTGATGCCTTTGCTTTCACCTCGCGTTCCTCGTCTTCCGTGAAATTCACGGAGACTTTCCGGTCGCGCTTATCACTCGATTCTTTCTTTGGACGCCCACGGAATTTTATGCCGGGTGCGTCAGAATTGTACTTCCTCATGTTGCTTGTTGGGGATGGTGACCGCAGGGAACAGAGAGCGTCCCGGCGGGGATGCAAGGAGTTTCGGTGTGGTAATTTTTTACCTCCCGAAACATACCCTTGCATCCCCAACTAATCCACTATCGTTTCTTAGTTGTGCGCTGACGATAACCGCTTCCTGCGGTCGGGTTAATACTTACTTTATATGGTACTGAAGGAGGTACCGAAGTACCAAAGTACCTTAGGTAGGAAGACCGAACTACCTGACGGTCGAAGGGTCAAACTGACATTCGACTTATGTGATGTCGGGACTAAATTCTTCATAGCTTACGCCAGATTTCGATGTCGTCGGCATAAAGATTCAGATGCTCCAAGAGGACGGCGTTGATGTAACTGCCGACGGTGGTGTCTCGGTCGCCGAGGATACGGGCGATGCGTTCGAGCTTCTCCCATACGCTGTCCTCGATGTTGACAGGGTGACGCTTCATCAGCTTAGACGGAGCGAGATAGGTAGCCTTGAACTCTGCGTAATCCGATTTGCGCTGTTGCTTGCCGATGCGCTGTTGCTTTGGCTGCTCAGTAGTATCGGTTGCTGTCTGCTCGTTGTCGAACAGAGTGTCTGTGTTGGCAGGAGTGGTGCTGTTGACAGCGTTATCACTGTTTACAGCATTGATAGGGTTGATTGAGTTATCTGACTTCATAATAAAATCGGGATTAGGGGTTGATACTGTGGTTTGGGGTGCATCGGTCAATTGAGTTGACTTGGATGCGGTTGTTGACGGAGATTTCTTTGCTGTCATGATTTATCAGTTTTTGAGGGTTTGTGAATAGTATCAGTGTCCGGGTTGTACCGTTCAACTGACACAAGAGTGAGTTGCAGATCATCTATGAGTTTCTGCAAAATCGGATTACAGCGTATCATTGATTGCAGTATCGCTTGGTCAGGCTCGATTTGCAGCAGATAATCTGCTATGTCGAGTCCGGCTGTTCGCTCGTCATCGGTGGCAACTTCTTCAAGGAAGTTGAAGATGCTAGCCTCGATACCGAGACTACGTAGCAATCTCAGTTTCTGCCGCCACTGATCAGTCGCGCCAATATCGGGATACAAGATAACCTGATAGCCACGGAGAACACGGAGTGCGTCGGCATTGAAGCAACCGTTTTTACCACCTGTCGCCAGCCACACATATTCCGGCAGATAGTATGCTGCCACAAGTGCCGTCTTCTCGCTCTCGACTATGGCAACCGGCTTGCCTCTGTTCATCGGCAGGAGATGTTCGCCGAAAAAGCACTGACGCAGATTGAAGTCGGGCATCTTTAACAGCGAGTGAACCCATGTCACATGATTGAATGGCTCCTTGACACGTTTGCCGTTGTCGGCATTGTAGAGCATGACTTTTCCTGTACGGGTGTCACCGCTTACATCGGTTTGCCAGAACACGCATGACCCCGGCCAGTGCTTCGACGTGCCTACGCGGTAGTCCTTCATCAGACGGAGCGCGTCCTCTGCTCCGAACTTGGAGCGGAGGAACAGATAGAGATTGTTCTTCTCATATCCGTGCAGAGTCTGTGAAACAGTCTCTGCCGCGATGAATGAGGTGGGCTTTCGCTGCTCTGTCGGTTTGGCTCGCCATGCTGACGGAGTTGCGAAATCACAGTGCAAAGGCTTCGCCTGTGGATTACGCTCGAAATATTCCTTCGGCGTAAGATGATAGCCGCAGCTCTGTTCATGGTCACACCTGCCGACATCGTCGGGAAACGAGATTTGTTTCTCGGTGTCAATATATCGGCTAAAGCAACGTTTCTTGTGACAGGTAGGGCAACAGTGACGGCTTCCAACCCCTTTATAGGGCTGGAGAATGAATCTATGATTACTCATTGTCGAATTATGGGATTAAGATGGTGCAGTTCTTGCAGTTTCCGCAGTTTGCTGATTGAAACTGCATAAACTGCGGATAATGCACGGTGTCAAAGTTTGATGTATTTGCCATGCGAGGACTTCTGGAACAGTTTACCGAGATTATTTTTCAGAAATTCCATAAATGTGCGTTCTGCCATTCCGTTCTCCATAGCCACGGCGATACCTCCCCCTGTCTCAAATTCTTGGGGCAATGCGGAGACGATGGCCAACTGCTGGGCAGTGAGCGACAACTCTTTTAGAATTGTCTGTACCTTTACGGCTGATTCCTTGAAATACTCGGCAAGAGAAATGGCACGTTCTACCGATATGAGGTCAATCATATCTTTGTCGGCATCATTGCACGCCCAGCGTACCATCTGAATTATCAGACAGAAACGTATGGCGTAGATCTGTAGTTTGCAGTATATACCAACAAGGGTCTCGTTCGGCTCTCGGTCGCAAATGTCCGACAGATTGTGCTGCCACTCGAACAACCGGGTCATGGCTTCATCCGTGAACGGAATAGTCGCAGGTATGATGTCGTTGTTCTCATCAACAGTGCATTCCAATTCCATAAGTCGGGAGAGTATGCGCTGCCATTCGGCGGCCACATCGAATGTCGGTTGCTTCATCGACCACCGTGTAGATTTTTCGTGGCGGAGCAGGACAAACAGAATGCGGTCAATAAAACCGTTGGCGGAGCGTTCCCCTTTGGCAAGTTCGGAAAGAATGCGTTTCTGCATTGTGCCGATTACCGATATAAACGGACGCTTGATGAAGATAGAGCTGCGCGAGCTTTTGCGGTCGGACATGGTGGGCTTTGCGCTGAACACCGACAGCCAGAATTGTTCCTCAGAGCCGTTGTTGTAACGGTTGAAGTTCTTGACCCATGCCGACAGTTCATCCGACAGCAGACACAGACCACGGCGATTCTGCGAATGAACGAGGCTCAGACCTTCCGGAGTAATATCAGACACAAGAAAACGGCGGCGGACAGGTTCACGGGGGCAGACCTCAATACCTTTTTCTGCACGTTCCTTCCGGCTCATTTCAAGTTGCTCCAGATATTCCAGATACTGTTTCTCGTAAATCCGGTTCTGTTCGTAGTCGTGTTCCACAAACGGACGCATTGCAAAACTCAACGGATGGCTCTTGTTGGCACCGGGTCTTCCGATGAGAGCCATATATAGAATGGCGCTCTCGTCCCAGCCTTCTTTCATCCGCGCGAGATGCGTGTTGCCTATCGCTACCGACACCGCCACCAGCATTGCCGCCGCCACATAATCGACAGGAAATCCATAGCAGTCGTTCACCTCCCTGATGATATGTTGTATTTTGAAGGGATAGAGGCTAATGGGAAAACCGCCGCCTTTGATTGCGGTGCAATGGTCGATTGCCTTGTCGAGCACGAGCTGAGGAGTAATTTTATCACTCATAGGCTAACGGCTCAAACAGTTTCGTCCGCCTGGGCGCAGACCTTTGTTCATCTCGGCAACCATTTCATCATACTTCTCCTGCTGAGATTTGGGCTTGCCGGATGCCATGTATTCGAGAAGCTCGCTCTTAATGAACCTCCACGACTTGCCGCCGGGATTCTTGTATGCCGGTATGATTCCGGCGCGAGCCTTTTCATAGAGAGTGTTCTTGCACTCTCCGAGTAGTTGACAGGCCTCCTTTGTGGTGATGAAAGGAGAACTGTCTTTTGATGGTGGAGCAAGCGCGTTGCGCAGCTCCCGTAGCTCATCTTGCAAGGCTGAGACTCGCTTGATGAGATAGACAACCGCTTCGGGCAGTCTGTCGAAAGTCACGGGTGTTGTGAACATGATGCAACCGAAACCTTAGGAAACCGTCATGCCAACGCGGCACGTCCGGGCTAAGATTTCGGTTGCAAATGTATAAGGAGATAAATAGGAGAACAATAAGTCCTAAAGAGCCTCAAAAACATCTCCAAACCCTCTCCAAAGCCTCTCCGATGGGGAAAAACGACCTCTCCAGCAGGAGATTTATTGATATTGGTGAATTTTAACCGGCGAGAAGTTCGTTATCAAGGCATCTTGAATTTTTGCCTTTTTTCATCTGCCGGTCAATGAAATTATCAAATTCCTCTTCAGTAATGGGTTCATCGTCTTCATCTTCTTCCTCATCATCATTAGAGTAGTCGTCGTCCTCGTTGTCCCATTCATCGTCGTCATCGGGCCTTTCTTCGTCTTCAAACAGCGGAGGCATTCTCACTGGTCGATTTTCTGTTTGGATTGGAGTAATGGGCTCTGTTCCCTCATGAGGAGTCTCGATTGTTTGAGCTACGGTCGCCGGTTCAGCGTCTTCCGAGATAAGACTTGCTTTTGTATCCTCGATTACTTCTGATTGTTGAACGTCGTTTGAAAGACGATACTCTTCAATCGAGAAATTATTGTCAAAGCGTTCTTCGATTTTGATTACTCCCTGAAGTGGATTCTGCTTGAGTTTCTTTGGAAGCTGATTGTCTGAAAGACCATCGAGATGATAGTGGAAAGTGGTTTTCAGAAAGTGAGTGGTGAAGTTGTTTTGTTTTCCGAAGAGTCTGCCTATATTCCATCCGTAGTGCAGCAATGCCCATTTCTCGACCGGTGCGGAAACCTCGATTCTCTGAATTTTGCCCCCGGCTTCAATATCTTCTGAACTTCGAGGGTCCCAGTTGGGTGTGGAAGTCTCTGAAATAATCCCAGACGGAAAAGAAGGGTCGGAACGTCTCGCTGTTTGATATAACTGCCAAGAACTTTCATTGTGTACTCGCAAGCGAATCTGTATTTGGCGTCTTCCTGTGTTCTGACGAGTTCGCTTGCCGAATTTTTCATTTCGTTGATGTTTACAGATACAATGCCATCTTCGTCTTTTGTAATCGTTGCCCCTGTCGGAACTGCAACTTCACGTTTTACATCTGACATTACATTGCGCATTATCTGCTCTAAATCATCGCGCGATACAGTAGCCTGTTCAAGCGGAACTGTCGGTCGTTCTACGGATGTTCCTTCTGTGATTGGTTGGGACACTGGAACTTTTACCATTTCCTCTTTCCCCTTTTTCTCGCCGATTAACGGCATATCTTGACCTGATAGAAACTCAACGAGTATTGCATACAGGGCAAGTCCGCCGATTATAATAAGGCAAAAGAACACATTGGCATTGAATTCTGATTCTCCTTTGGTCAGGATGGAATGGCGGATGACCAAAGCCGAAAATATATCGACCGCAATCACCAGCACAAGCAGCCAGGGATGATGGCCTTTGAATAGGTCTTTCATACGGTGGTTGTTTAATATTATAAGTCTTAAAATTTGATGAGTTTAACAAACAAAGTTAAAACGCAGTAACTCTTTTTATTGTTCAATATTCCAAAATAGAATCAACGTTGTTCGTTGGCGATATTCTTGATTCGTTGTACCTTTGCACAAAAAATAAAATAATGGAGACATCCGCTAAAAAGAAACAAATCACCTTCTGTCTGAGAATAGACCTTATAGAACGTCTTGAAGATATGGCTCAACGAGAGCATTGCAGTCTTGATTATTTGGTTGAGCGTATATTGCTTGATGCCGCTTATAATAAGCCTAATGAGATAACAATGGCAGCTATTGAGGAGGCTATGAGTGGAAAATTGAGGGCTACACCTCCCATTGATACATCATCTGTTGAAGCTATGTTTAAGTCAATTGATTAGACGCTATTTTTATTTCAGGGTGATGGCGTTGGATGCCTCGCGCTTCTTATCGCTGACCACATCGGCATAAATTTGTGTGTTTCTGACGCTTCGGTGCGTAAGCATCTTTGAAACAACATATACGTCGATGCCCAACGAGATAAGGATGGTGGCGAATGAGTGACGGAGGCAGTGAAACGAGAGTTTCTTCTCTATGCCGGCCGCTTTGACCCATTTCTTAAACGGCTGTTGTGCCATTGAGCGCCGGAAACCTTTGAAGATAAGTCCTTCACCATGCTCACCGCAATATTTCAGAGCCTCTTCACTTATCGGTAATGTCGCTTCTGTCTCGGTTTTCTCGGTACATAGGCGTATGCAGTGGCCACCGTCAGGACTTCGCTCAATATTATCCCATCGGAGCTGCAACAGGTCGCTAAGACGTAATCCGGTAAACAGACCGAACATAGATGCTTGTTTGAGGATAGGCACCTCACACTCGGTAGCATCAAGGATTTTCATCTCGTCGAGCGTCAGATACTCCTTCTTTACTTCCTGCCATTTGATGCCTTCAAGGAAGTCATTGACGTTCTCGGTGATATATTTCTCCTTGTATGCCATTTTCAGCAGGCAACGGAATGTTGACCAGTAGCCCGCTGCCGAGTTGTTGGATAATGGTATCTTCTTATCCGGGTGACGCAGGTTGTGGGCATAGAGCAGATACTCCCGGAAGTCTTCGCACAGGCAGCCTGTAATATCGCCGAATGTGCAGCTGCCGCCGCAGAACTTCTTGAAGTGGAGATAGATGCACATCCATTTGTCGTACTTGCTCTTCGCTTTTTTCTCGAAGTAGGCGAGAAAGTCCATCTTCTGTTTTGCTTTGTCAAGGAATCCGAACTGTTCATTGATAAGACTCTGGTAACGGATACAACGGATAGCCTCGGCTTTCTCTTCCATTTCCTGATTGAAACGGCGTTGCATCTCGTTGGCCGGTTCAGTATAGATGACTATGCCGAGGGTTTCACGGCGTGTCATCTTGTTGGTGTGGGGATTGCGTATCGCCGGATAATAATCGAGGTAGAGCGATACTTTTCCTCCGACATACGGACGACGACGGAGGAACACTTTGGTGCAGGTGTTTGTCATTGCTTTTATGGGTTTGATGGTTGAAAATCAGTTACAAAAGTAGCGGGAGAAACAAAGGGGAACAATGCCGTCTCAGGCGGTTCCAATGTTTCTCAAAACCGTCTCCACGGGCTAAATCTCAGGAGAACCAAGCAGAGAATCAAGCTCAGAGCGGAGAATCAGTGTGTATTTGCCTTTCTTCTCACGGGTGATGCTGTGGTACTTCAGATAATGGTGAAGCTGGTCGTGGGTCAGATTATATTTCGCCATCGCTTCGGGATAGGTGTAATACTCCGGCTCCTTTGGTGCCACCTGACCTTTCGCCAAATCGAAGTGATATTTGGAATACATCACATAGTTACCTTGTTTCTTCTTAGGAATGCCCTCCTTGGATACGAAGGAGTAGATAGCAGATAATGTCATGTCGTACTTGGCTTGAATATCCGCCACGGAGTACCATTCGGATATTTCCTCCTTCGGCTGTTGATTGGCAAAATAGCGGTCGACATGGCTCCGACTCCAGAGCGTTTTACCCCGGCTTTGCGTCTTAGGCCAGCTCTCGCGCTCGGCAATCTTATACATTCCCGAATTTGACACGCCGTATTTTTCTTGCACTTCCTTCGAGGTGTAGAACTGGGTAATGGGTTCTCTTGCCGGCTTTTCTCGTTTGAGATATTTATGACCTTTTTCAAATAATTGGTCAATGTCTTGTCGGCGCACCAGTGTCTTTCCTTTGAACTGCACGGTTGCGATAGCGTTATCGGCAAAGTATCGGTAGATGGTCGCACGACTGACACCCAGCAATCGGCATACCTGCGTTGGGGAAAGAAACTCAAGTTTCTCGATTTCAACCTTACCTTCAACCTGTACTGAGTATTCAGCTTTGAACTCGTTGAGTTTCGCCTGCCGTTTCCTCTCCTTATAGGCGAGCCCGGAACATCTGTGGCTACAGTATTCCGTGGTAGTTTTTCGTGCGACAAATTCATTGCCGCACCACTTACATTTTTTGATGATTTCAATATTACTGCTCATATTCGCTTTATTGGTGGTTATTTCGCCAGTTATTTCGCCGAAAGTGTATCATCGCGTCTCACTGCGTCTCATGGTGTCTCAAAAGTCCACGACCTTGCAGCACGCATTGACAGTGTTGACCGACATGATACAAATCGGGTACAAAAACACAGGTAAAAAGGGGGTGAAAAGCGGTTATATTGCAGTATGGACACGAAAAAAGCCGCCCGATAACGAGCGACTTTTCAATGTTTTACACCAGATGGCACCAGTTATAACCAATAGGCTACTTGCCGATGCAGAAGCGGGA
Organism: Bacteroidales bacterium; assembly: GCA_910575545.1. Taxonomy (GTDB): domain Bacteria; phylum Bacteroidota; class Bacteroidia; order Bacteroidales; family Muribaculaceae; genus UBA7173. The sequence goes on along the minus strand of CAJTFH010000019.1, from coordinate 59,165 downwards.
GAAGATGGTGGAGAGGATGTCGGGGGTGGTGATGGCGCCGGTGATGGAGGAGAGGTGGTGGATGGTCTCGCGGATGTCTTGGGCGATGAGGTCGGCGGCCAGGGTGGTGGTCAGGCCGGAGATTGCGCGGCGTAATGAATCGGCGGCGGCGGTCAGTGCTTCGTAGTGGCGGGCGTTGGTGATTATGATGTCGCCGGTGGTGGTGTCTGTGCCTGACGCGGCAATCAGCGATTGACGGAGTTCTTGGAGGCCTTGGCCGGTTTTGGCAGAGATGCCTAACGGGCTGGAGACATTGGGGTGGGCTGTGATGTCGGGGATGCCGGTTGCCGTGTGGGAGGGATAAAGGTCGGTTTTGTTAATCACCGGTATGATTTTGGCATCTGGATGTTTGTGGGTGGTGAGTGCCGGCAGGAATGATGCGGTTTCGGATAGTTCATCGGGGGTTATGACCCATAGTATTATGCGTGCGTCGGCGATTTTCTCCCATGCTCGTTGTATTCCGAGGTTTTCAACAGGGTCGGATGTTGTGCGTAGACCCGCTGTGTCGATGAAGCGGAATACGGTACCTCCGATGTCGGTGGTGTCTTCAATGGTGTCGCGGGTTGTGCCCGGAATGTCGCTGACTATTGCACGGCTGTCGTTGAGCAGCTGGTTGAGGATTGAAGATTTGCCTACATTGGGACGTCCGATGATGGCTACGGGCACTCCCCGGCGGATGGCGTCGCCCGTGGCGAATGATTCTGCCAGACGGGTTACTTCGCTTAGTGTGTCGTTGGCGATGTCGAGCAAACGTTTGCGGTCGGCAAATTCCACATCTTCTTCTGAAAAGTCGAGTTCGAGTTCGAGCAGTGATGCGAGTTCGAGCATCTGTGTGCGCAGTGTGCTGAGTCGTTGTGAGAATTGACCGCGCATTTGCGACATGGCCACCCGGTGGGAGGCTCTTGATGTTGCGGCTATTACGTCGGCTACGGCTTCTGCCTCTGTAAGATCCATTTTGCCGGAAGCAAAAGCGCGACGGGTGAATTCACCTGCCTGAGCCAGGCGGCATCCATTGCGGATAAGCAGGTTGATGGTTTGAGCCTGAATCCATTGCGAACCGTGCACTGACAGCTCTACGGTGTCTTCGCCGGTGAAAGACGCTGGAGCGCGGAATACTGTTGCTATTCCCTGGTCGAGCACTTCGTTTGTCTCCCGGTCGATTATGTTGCCTAAGTGGGCGGTATGGGTTGCGGCTTCTGCCAGCTTTTTCCCTTTCCATATGCTGCCGGTTATTTCTATGGCCTTAGGTCCGCTGATGCGTATTACTGCGATACCACCCACTCCCGGGGCGGTTGCTATGGCGCAAATCGTGTCGTTGTTTTCTGTCATTTCGTGTTATGTGCTATTTCCGTCGGCGTATGCGGCTCCACCGGTTGAAGTCGCATTGTGATTCAACAATGGTTTCGATTTCATCGGGAAGTTCAGCGAAGAAGTCATGCCCTGTCAGGGCTTCTACTGAGTCTACGCTGACTGCATGAGGCATCATGCCTCCCGCCACCGGCCCGTTTGGCATGATGAATCCGATGGCGGTGGGATGGTCGATATAAGGTGAGAGGATTACTTTGAAGAAGCGCCGTGGCACTGCCACACCTGTGGCGCCGATGCGTTCAATCCCTTCTCCAGGCAGGAATACCGGTCCGCAAACGATTATCACTGCGCTGTCGGTCAGTGCTTTCTGTCGGCATTTCTCTTCAAGTTTCTGCCATGCCCCACGGTTCAGGTCACCCTTCTGCGGGCAGACGTTGGTAAGCAGGAAAGACTGGCGCATGGCTTCTGCGCTCCATTTCATGTCACCGGCCGGAGCCATGTGGCCGCGGTCATAACCTGAGCGCCGGTAGTCGCTTAATGTTGCGCACCCCTCTACTTCGGGGTCTGGCGCGAATGAATCGCTGCGTGGGGCGTCTCCGGTGGCTTCCGATGCGAGCAGTTCCCAGCTGGCCCAGTTGGGCTGGTGTGTGTCGGGGTTGAATGATATGGTCATGCCTTCGTAGCGCAGCAGCGTTTCCGGCAGGTTGGGATTGGTGATTACTGCAGTGAGGTCGCCTGCGTTATGGCCCGGGTTATGGCCCGGTTTCTTTGCGGATGACACAAGGTAGGCTATCGCTGCTGTTACGGCCAGGGCCATAATCCAGGCCAGACGCTTTGTTGAAGCGTCGGAGGCCGGACGTCTCTTGCGAGTGCGTCCGGCCTTCCGTTTATTGGGCTGCTTTTTAGGCATTTTTCGTTTGTCGGTTGCTATCAGATGATTGCCGAGAGGTTGAAGTTGCGGAATTCAAGGTCTTTTGCGGCTTTTGCTGCGAGGCTGCGGTCGAGTTTCACAGCCTGGCGCAGGTTGTTGTTGACCATCGAGTCGTTGTTGGTGCGTGCTCCGAGGATGGCGGTTATGTAGTATGTCATCGCGTCGGGGGCGGCAATGCTTGCGAGGGTCGATTTTGCTTTGCTGTAGTCTTTGGCAAGAATCTGGGCAAGGGCTGCGTTGTTTGTCTTGGCTGCGCCGAAGGCTTTGACTGCGGCATTGGCATCGCCTGTCATAAGGTAGTAGGTTCCCATGGCGTCGTTAAGCTCATCAACCCCTGCGGCTGCGCCGAATTTCTGGTTTGCCTGGCGGTAGTCTTTGTTCATCAGCGAGATGAGGCCGAGGTTCATCTGCGGCTCAGATGCGTTGGGCGCCAGGCGTGTGGCTTTGGCGAAGTTTGCTTTGGCTGCATCGTAATTGCCGGCGACGTATTGCGTCAGACCCAGGTCGTTGTATGTGCGGTAGTCATTGGGATATAGTTCGGCTGCTTTGTCGTAGATTTTCATCTTGTCGGCGTTGCTGTCAACGAGGGTGGCTGCATAAAGCAGTTCGTCGGCGCTGAGCGAAGACGGATTGGATTGCACGAGATTCAGGATTTCCTGGTCGCTCTTTCCTATTACGTTGATTGACGCGGTGATGCGTGATTTACGCAGCTGGGGCAGAATCTGCTCTGCGAGCTGGTCGAAAATCGAAGAGAGGTTGCGGATTTCGCGCTCACGCTGTTCGGGGTCTTTATACATCGAAAGCACGCTGAGAATTAGTTCCTTATCCTGTATGTCGCTTGCTGAGACCAGTTTCTGGAAGCCTTCCCAGTCTTCAGGTGTGAAGTTGGCGGTAAGTTCGCCGAATTCTGTTATTTTGTCTTTTTTCAGCTGGTTCTTAAGATAAGCCGAGGTGTTCTTCTCGCGGTTTTCAGCCAGGCGGGTATTGAGGTCGAGCGAGCCTTCGGGAGAAGCGTATGAAGAGATGTTTATTTCTTCGATTTCGCGTGATTTGTCGCCGCTTGCGTCCTTGATGGTCTTGTTGAGGGTGAGCATCTCATTGGTTGTCAGCTCTCCGTTGCGGATGTTGGCCTGGTTGATAAGGAAATGTATGTCAGCGTTATATTTTTCATTGATGATGCGCTGGAACTTGTCTTTTGCCAGGGCCGGGGTCACAGTCGACGCGTCGGCTAAAGCGGCAGTGGCTATAACGCCGTTGGCCACTTTCACACGGGGGAGCGCATACTGTTTCTTGCCCTGGGTTACGTTGAACGCCAGTTCAAGGTCGCTTTTCATCATTTCAGGCTGGTAGGTATACATCACCGGGATTGTAACAGTCCCGCCGTTGTCATAACTGATCACCGGTGCGTTGCCTCGCACCTTTTCCCCTTGGAAAGCATAGGGCTGCGAGGCTACCTCCTGACCCTCGAAACACAGGTAGGGGGTCACGGTCACTTCTGCGTTTTTCACGAAGAATTTTGCCGGAACACGTGCGGTTACCGTTGCGGGAATCTTGTCGCCCTTAACTTCAAGCGGATTCGGGTTGACTGTGAAATAATCAGGTGAGAACTGATTGAGCTTTTTGCTGCATCCGGTCAGCATGACCACACCCGAAAGGGCTATGGCCGAGAGAAGTTTAGCATTCATGATGAATATTTTGTAAAGTCGTTAATTTCTTTGTCTGTAGCTTATGTGGCGGTTTGCGCGGGGTGTTAGGCGCGTGCCTTACGGCCACATTACAAAGGTAATGATAATTTTCCCATTTCTTTCAAAACTATCGGCCATAAAATCCCTATCCGGCGGCATAAGAAACGTTATAAACGGTGTATAAGTGATTAATAAAAGTTAAAATTGACTCTGCAGCCAAAATGTGAATAAGTTGTAACAAATGTGTAATTTTGCGGCTATAACTTTGCATCGTGTTAAGCGGATGTGGAATCTCCGCTTGATGCTGAATAATGGTATTACCACCATTAAATCTAAATCTCGAAAGAATATAGTTTACAAGATAGTAATTAGAGCAAAGTAAATAAAAATACTTCATTATCCCTTAGAAACGGGTCGCCGGTGAGGCGCTCCGTTTTCTTTTTTTGCTATATACTGTGGCTCTGCCGCCTGGGCGTCCCCGCTCAGGCCTGCGATGTGAGGGTGAGCGACTTGGTGCGGCCAAGCACTCGCAGATCCTGGAACATAGGCAGGTAGTTGCGGTGGGAGGGGGCGAGCACCACGAAATTCAGCTGCGTGCTGTCGCGTTCATAATCATATTCTATGAAGTAGGTCGAAAGGTGCACTTTGTGTCTGTTAAACACTTCTCTGTAGGCCTCTATATCCTGCACTATCCCCTCGACCTGTAGTTTGAGCACCCTGTTCTCATGGCCTATATTGCGGCGGTGCTCCCACGCTTCCAGCAGCACCAGGGTCACGAGAATCAGTCCCGTTGCAAGTATCGAGCACCAATACATCCCCACTCCGACAGCCATGCCGATAGTGGCCGTCATCCATATTCCCGCCGCCGTGGTCAGTCCCCTGACCGACCCCTTCATATGAATCATCGCGCCGCCGCCGAGAAAACCCACGCCGGTGATAACCTGGGCCGCGATGCGGCCCGGATCCCCGTTTTTCAGCCCCAGATAGACCTGCGGCACATAGATTGAAAGCAGCATGGCCATACATGCGCCCATCGAAATGAGGGCAAATGTGCGCACCCCGGCAATCTGCCCTTTGCGTTTCCGTTCAACCCCGACCAATACGCCGAGCACCATGCTGAGCACCAGCTTGAAAACGGAATTGGCCAAAGTCACCTCCGTAGAGTTTATGTCGTAATAGATTGTGCGTAAGATCTCTTCCATGCTTATCCGGTTTTATGCGTAAAGGCTGTCAATACAGGCAAAGTTAACATTTTATGTTATTCATGTCAAGAAAAAGCATGTTTTTCAACGATATGTTTTGGCGGAACTTTTGCCTAAACAGTAGTGTTATAAGATAGCGGTATCATATTGATATGTTCGCACAGTTAATTCAGGATTATTGATTAAAAATAGGATTACTATGGATTACAACAATCTTACAGGCTCGAAAGGTGTGGTTTTGGTGGAATTTTTCGCGACATGGTGCCCTCATTGCAGGCATATGTCGCCGATAGTTGAGCAGATAAAAGAACTTTTGGCGGGTAAAGCCGAAGTGGTGCAGCTCGATATTGACCAAAATGCCCAGGCTGCAGATGCCGCACAGGTTCAATCTGTGCCCACTTTCCTTCTTTACAGCGACGGCAAGCTCCTGTGGCGCCAGTCGGGCGAGATGGATGCCGAGGCTCTGCTCGCAAAAGTTGAATCAGCCCTTTAAGAGGGTGTTTAACAACCTCTAATATGAGTATTAGTCTATGGCAGATATAGGGCGGCAGAATCAGCCGTGCATATTCACCGATTTCCTTGAGGTGCTGGGGGTGCCTCACACTCGCCGATATTCCCTTGGGCGGTTTGAAAACATGCCTTTTAAATCGCTCTTCGGCATGTCTAAGCTGCTTGAGGAATATGGTGTGGAATGCCGTGGGGTTAAGCTCGACGACCCGGCGGAAATCACCGGCCTTTCAGTTCCCTTCATAGCCTCGATGGGTAACGGCTTTGTGATTGTTACAGGCATCGCCGACGGCGAAGTGTCATATCTTACGCAGAGTAAGCCTGAACATATGCCGCTTGGCAGCTTTGTGGACGCATGGTGTGGCACGGCTCTCCTGGCCTTCCCGCGTCCCGATGCAGCCGAACCAGGTTATGAAACCCACCGCCGTGAAATTTCTCTCACACAGGTCAAACGCATTGCATTGTGGGCTTCATTGGTGTTGCTATTCCTTTATCTCTTCATATCCAATGGATTGTGGCGCCAAGTCTCGACGGTGTTGCTTGCCATGATTGACATGGCCGGACTGTATCTGACCTATCTCCTGCTTCAAAAATCGCTGAAAATCCACAATCCTGCAGCCGACAGGGTGTGCCGTGTGCTTCAGGAAGGGGGGTGTGACAGTGTTTTGGAGACCAAAGCGTCGTCGTTTTTCGGCATATTCAGCTGGAGTGAGGTGGGGTTCGCATATTTTTCTGTGAGCTTGTCGTGTCTGCTGGTCTTTCCCCAGTGGATTGGCTATCTTGCATTGTGCAACCTGTTGTGTCTGCCGTTCACATTCTGGAGCATATGGTATCAGAAATTCCGTGCCCGTGTATGGTGCACCCTTTGCGTGAGTGTGCAATGTTCCCTGTGGCTGCTGTTTTTCTGCTATCTGGCAGGGGGATGGCTAAAAGACATGTTCCCGTTGAAAATCGAGTTCTTTGTGCTCGGCCTCAGCTATCTGGCCGTCTTGTTGGCTCTCAACCGCTTGTTGCCTCATTTCAAACCGTCGGAGGAATCATTATGAAAAAGCATCCCAGACAGATAATGCAACCTTCTGATGTCGGTCTCACAGACCTGACCCCGGCCCAGCTCAACCAATTGCATTTCTCGGTGCGCCACACCGTGCTGACCCCCGAACTGCTGGCTCGTGCGTCAGGCATTAAATCGGGTACGTCAGCCGCTCGGCAACAAAAAAATGTCGCGCCGTAATCGGCACGACATTTTTTCAATTGCTTTTGTCGGGGTGACTAGATTCGAACTAGCGACCACACGCCCCCCAGACGCGTACTCTAACCGGGCTGAGCTACACCCCGAAGACTTCACTTCGTGTAACCTTTGGCTTCCGGTCTGCCGGAACAGCGCTCTCATGCGCTTGCCATCAGGTTTCCTTTCAAAAGCGATGCAAAGGTAGCGCTTTTTCCTGTTCCGGCCAAATTTTTCAGAGAATTTTTTCGGGATTTTTTCAACAGATTTCGAAAAAAACATGTATCGGGGCATTCATGCCACACCGCCCCGATACATGCGTCAGCGTGTGTTATTTCACAGCAACTTTTCTACGTATGCCGCCCGCTTTCAGCAGCCTGATGGTTGGAGTAGAGCCTACTAGTAAGGTCGTCGGTTTGATGTTCGGTATAGGCCGCCGCAATGGTTAATGCTGATGAAACTCTATGCATGTGTGAATTATGATTAATAGCTTACTTGTCATACGTCAAACAATGGCGTACGACGAAACGCACCTCTGTAACCAGGGGCGCTGACTCCGTTTTCTTACAATATGCATGGAAAATTGTCGGCATTGAATCGTATATTTACCTCTGCACTGGGGCGAAATGCCGCAGTGCAACGTTAAAAATGATTCTGACCGACGGGACGCAGAAATATGTGAGAGTTATGAACGGGAGAAGAGCCGTCCCATCACTTTCAGCCGGTGTGGCCGAATTGCCGTGGTGATGTAATCTCCCAAGAGGATTAGGCCTCTTTGTGCGATGGCAAAATTAGGTAAAAAATGGTTTTGATGCTGGTTTTGGTTGTTTAAAAATCGTTAAAGTTGTTCACGCGCCCCCTTTGCTCTACATAACCCCGATCAGTTCGATTTCGAAAACCAGCGTGGAACCGCCAGGGATTCCGGGTTGGGAGAAACGGCCATACCCCATCTCTGCAGGAAGGTAGATTTCCCATTTGTCGCCGACGTGCATCTGCTGCAAGGCGATGACCCAGCCTTGGATAAGGTCGCGCAGACGCATCGCCACAGGTGCTCCGCCAAGCGAACTGTCGAACTTCTTGCCGTTGATGGTGCGTCCGGTGTAATGCACCGTTACCACGCTGTTCCGGTTGGGTGAAACGCCGTCTTTACCCTTTTTGATTGCCCGGTAATATATCCCCTTGTCAAGGGCCTGCACCCCATCCTCCTGGGCCTTCTGCTGCAGCCATTGACGGTTGGCCGCTATGTATTCTTGTTTACTCATTTATTTAATCAATCAGCTTCTCGAATATCGCCCCTTTGTAGGGAAGTTTTTGCAAAACTCCAGATGGTAGGGATGCCCGAGCGTACATCCCTATAATATATTGGCGAATAACGGGTTTTTCAACACTCCCGCAAACAGGCATATCGGTTATACAAAGATACGAATTTCCTGATGAAAAATATCACCCTCAAACGGTTATAATTCGGCAGATGTTATTAAACACCGTCTGACTCTCTGCGCAAAACCATAAAAAGCCGCTCCCTTTTGTGGAAACGGCTCATTTGGGAGAGATTGACTGTGGTGTGTTTTACATAGAGAGTCAGTCCATCCGGTCTCAGTAGGTGATTACCGGATCAAGCTCTTTGGCTTGGGCAATCATCTTTTCTATTTCGCTGACCGATGGCACTCGGTTGCATAGATTACGTTTGTCGTTGACTTCCACGAGCTTCGGCTGAAGATTGGAAGCCACCCGGTGGCGGAACTCTTTAACGGTGTCTACACCGGCGGCTTCGAGCAGTTCGGCAAACTGCCCCGCAATACCTTTGATGCGGAACAGGTCGGCATGGTTAGTCCAACGGAGAATCTGTTTGGGTGGAATGCCGGTTTCATCGGCGAGTTTTTCACGACCCTTTGGGGTGGCGGCTGTAGCCAGAAGGTCTTCGGTGGTTTTAACGCCGGCGGCTTCGAGTTTCTTTGCGTGGCTATCGCCAACACCTTCGATTTCAATGATTTTATAAGCCATAGTGTTATAGTTGAAGTGTGTTCAATTATAACCGCCCGCACCTCTGTTTTGTTGATACAAACCGCGCCGTTAACACTTGCCTTTCGGCTTGTTAACGGCGCGGTTAAGAGATTCTTTGAGAGATGGCGTTGTGTCGAAATTCGACCAACGCCTTTTTTGCATCCGGATGGAGAGGGTGCTGTCAGAATGGTTCAGATGGTAGGAGCCTGAGGGTGAGGGTGAAGGGAGTTGACTAAGGTCAATGACCGAACCCGAAGCCCTCGGGCGACGACCCAGATGAGCCATTATGACACACCCTCCTCTCTTAAACTATAACGGGTATTGCCGGTTAGTTGGAATGAATTACCAGATAATCACCTGCTCGGAGGCGGGGCGGAACAGCTTGTCACCCTCCTTGATGCCGAATGCTTTGAAGAAGGGGGTGATGTTGCGCAAAGTCACGTTCACACGGTTTTCTGCCAGTGAGTGCACATCTGAAACGGTGAGGTTGCGCTTCTCTTCGTCGCGGCAGTTTGTTGCCCAGATATTGGCATAGTTGAGATAGAATGCCTGTTCGGGGGTATAACCGTCGATTAAAGCCTCTTTAGAGTTTACGTCTACCCCTTTCTTTTTCTGGGAATCGAGGAAGGCTGTGTGCGAAACCCGCAGGCCGCCCTGGTCGGCGATATTCTCACCCATGGTGTAGGTGCCGTTTGCGAAAAGTCCCGGAAGGATTTCAACGGCATCGAACTGCGCGCCGAGTTTCGATGTGAATTCACCGAATTTCTTGGTGTCTTCCTCTGTCCACCAGTTGGCCATATTGCCGGCGGCATCGAAGTTGCGCCCCTGGTCGTCGAACCCATGGGTCATTTCGTGGCCGATAACCACACCGATTCCTCCATAGTTTTCAGCATCAGATGCTTCAGGGTCGAAGAACGGGTTCTGGAGAATGGCTGCAGGGAACACTATTTCATTGGCCATCGGGTTATAGTAGGCGTTGACAGTCTGCGGTGTCATGCCCCATTCCGATTTGTCGACAGGTTTGCCCCATTTTGAAAGCATATCCTTCTGATGCCACATCCCTGCATTGTGAACGTTGCGGTAGTAGGGCAGGGCGGGGTCGATTTCCATCGAAGAGTAGTCTTTCCATTTGTCGGGATAGCCTATTTTCACAGTGAACGCATTGAGTTTCTCGATGGCTTTGAGTTTGGTCTCGTCTGACATCCAGGGCAGGTTGATGATATGCTTGCCCAGGGCCACGCGGAGGTTGCCCACAAGGTCGAGCATCTTCTGCTTGGAGCTTTCAGGGAAATATTTTTCAACATAAAGGCGTCCGATAGCTTCACCCATGTAGCTGTCTGGCACTCCCAGGGCGCGTTTCCAGCGGGGGCGCTGCTCCTTGACACCGCTTTTGACTTTCGAGAACTCGAAGTTGGTGGCGGTGAACTTGTCGCTGAGGTAGGGAGCCGCTTGGGCCACATATTTCCACAGATAGTAGTCTTTGATTTCGCGGTCGGTCAGCGACGACATGAGGTTGTCTGACTGAACGAGCCCCTTCGGTTCTGTAACGATGAACTCCTGCGGGGTGTCGATATCCATCGTTTCGACAAAGAAACGGTCCCAGTTGATATGGGGATACTGCTCTTTGAGCTGCGCGATGGTGCGTGGGTTATACATCGCCACGATGTCGCGGCTCTCCTCGCGGGTGAGGGCGGAGTCGGCTATCGCTGTCTCGATTTTGATTACATTCTTCATGATGCGCTGGGCGTCCTTTTTCTTGTAGCCTGCATTCATCATCTGGTCAACGATGAGTTTCTTGTAGGCATCGAGGATGCGGCGGTTCTCTTTGTCGTTGAGCAGGTAATAGTCGCGGTCGCCAAGGCCCATCGAGCCGCCCGACACATACATCGCATATTGGCGGCTGTCGGCCATGTCTTCCATCGGGCCGGCCCCGAAGAATGGGCTGCTGTAGTTCTTGTGCATCCACATGAAGAGGTCTTCCATACCCTCATGGGGTGTGGTCTCGATTTTCTTGAGGTCGTCGAGAATCGGGGCGGCGCCTTCTGCGTTGCGGCGCACCGAGTCCATCCCCTGTGAATATAGAGTCCAGATTTTGAAGGCGTTTGTGCCTTTCCCGGGGTTGCTCGAGCCGAGGTTTAGCACTATTTCCTTGACTTTTGCCTCAGCTGAGTCGGCCAGAACGTTGAACACGCCGTAGCGGGCATATTCGTCGGTCAGTGGATTTGCATCCATCCATCCTTGGTTCACATGGCGGTAGAAATCTTCTCCTGCCGCGATGTTGTTGTTGATGTAGGCGGGATTGACGCTTTTCAGATGCTCTGCCCCTGCCGGTGCTGCCACCGATGCCAAAGCTGTCAATGCCATTGCCATTGCTTTGAGTTTCATTGTGTTATTGTGGTTAAAGTTCTGTTTTGTTCAGACATTGAAGCGGAAATGCATGATATCTCCGTCTTGTGCTACATATTCTTTCCCTTCAACAGCGAGTTTCCCGGCTTCTTTCACGCCCTGTTCACCGCCGAGGTTAACGAAATCGTCGTATTTTATCACTTCGGCGCGGATAAAGCCTTTTTCAAAGTCGGTGTGGATCACTCCGGCGCACTGGGGGGCTTTCGCTCCGCGCAGGAATGTCCATGCCCTCACCTCATCGGCACCCGCAGTGAAGAAGGTCTGCAGGTTAAGCAAGGCGTATGCGGCCCGGATCAGACGCGAGACTCCGGATTCCTCCAGCCCGATTTCATTGAGGAATTCCTGGCGTTCCTCAAAGGTGTCTAATTCGGCAATGTCGGCCTCGGTCTGTGCCGCGACAATAAGCAGCTGGGCGTTTTCCCCTGCTATGGCCTGGCGCACGGCGTCGACATATCTGTTGCCGTCAACAGCCGATGCATCGTCAACATTGCAAACATAAAGCACCGGTTTGTTGGTCAGAAGAAACAGCTCGCGGGCATATTTCTGTTCGTCCGGAGTCTCCAGCTCCACTGAACGGGCCGGTTTCCCCTGGTCGAGTGCATCTTTGAACCGTTTGAGCACCTCATATTGCATCTTTGCAACCTTGTCGCCGCCGGTCTGCGCCTGTTTCTGGGTGCGGGCAATGCGTCCCTCAATGGTCTCGAGGTCTTTGAGTTGCAGCTCATAGTCGATAATCTCCTTATCGCGCACCGGGTCTACAGTGCCGTCAACATGGGTGATATTGTCATCGTCAAAGCAGCGCAGCACATGGATTATGGCGTCTGTTTCCCTGATATTGGCCAGGAACTTGTTGCCCAGGCCTTCACCCTTGCTCGCACCCTTCACCAGCCCGGCAATGTCAACGATTTCAACTGTGGCAGGAACCACAGAGCGGGGCTGGCACATCTCAACGAGCTTGTTCAGCCTCTCATCGGGCACGGTTATCACTCCCACATTCGGCTCTATTGTGCAGAATGGGAAATTGGCCGACTGGGCCTTGGCGTTTGACAGACAGTTAAACAAAGTCGACTTCCCAACATTCGGAAGCCCTACGATTCCGCATTGCAATGACATATATCGGTTCTGGTTTTTTAGGTTCTACCTTAAGTTCACAGTCCATAGCGTTTGCAACCCGTTTTTGGAAAAATAATTCCACCCGTGTGGTTTGCAAATTGATATTATGGTCGCAACTACAGGCACATGCCTCAGGTTGCGACCACAAATTTACTAATTTTTCACCAAAGCCGAAAGCCTTTAAAATCCCATAAAGCGCTCAAAGGCCTCTTTGGAATCCTCTGTCATGGCACGTTACAAATCTATTTGCTCCAGCGGCAGGTCGAAGGCTTCTGCAACGGCGGGGAACACAACCTTGCCGTCAACAACATTGAGTCCCTGGGCGAGTGCCTTGTCGGCCTTGCAGGCATCGCGCCACCCCTTGTCTGCCAACCGCAGGGCGTAGGGGAGGGTGGCATTGGTCAGAGCAAGCGTGGATGTGAACGGAACGGCTCCCGGTATATTGGCCACGGCATAATGCACTACTCCGTCGACCGTGTATGTTGGCTCGGAGTGGGTCGTAGGATGCGACGTCTCGAAGCAGCCGCCCTGGTCTATGGCAACATCGACCAGCAGCGAGCCGGGGCGCATCAGGGTCAGCATATCCTTGGTCACCAGGTGGGGCGCTTTGGCTCCGGGTATCAGCACTGAACCTATTACCAGGTCTGTCGTCGGCAGTTCCATCTCGATATTATGGCGTGATGAAAAGAGTGTCTTGACATTTTTCGGCATAACATCGGCAACATGGCGGAGCACCGGCAACGATATGTCAGCTATGGTCACGTCGGCACCAAGCCCCGCCGCCATCAGCGCGGCATTACGCCCGACAACCCCGGCGCCCAGAATCAGCACTTTGGCAGGTTTCACTCCCGGCACACCTCCGAGCAGCACGCCGCGTCCGCCCTGGGGCTTCTCAAGAAAGCGGGCGCCCTCCTGCACCGACATGCGCCCTGCAACCTCGCTCATCGGAATCAGCAGCGGCAGTGAGCCGTCGGCAAGCCGCACAGTCTCATAGGCGATGCACACAGCCCCGCTTTTTATCATCGCATCTGTCAGGGCGCGGTCACATGCGAAATGGAAGTAGGTAAACAATAGCTGCCCCTTGCGTATCAATCCGTATTCCGGGCGGATAGGCTCTTTGACCTTGACAATCATTTCCGCGATGGCATAGACATCTTCAATCGTAGGCAGCATCTTGGCTCCGGCGGCGCGGTATTCATCGTCGGAGAATCCCGAGCCGTTCCCGGCCGTTGTCTGCACATAAACCTCGTGGCCACGGGCCACCATCTCACGCACGCCGGCAGGGGTAACTGCCACGCGGTTCTCGTTGTTTTTGATTTCTTTGGGAACTCCGATAATCATAATCGTAAGTTTGTTTGATTGGTAAGTTGGTTAAATCCCCACCCGGGTAAGCAAATGGCAAAACCCGGCAGACGCATCCATACCCACCCGGTTACGTCCGTCCGCAAATCTACTGAATATCTCCTGAATATCCGCGCCATTCCCGCATAAAATTACCATATTCTTCAACATCATTCCCCGACATATTTCCCCCCCGGTTCATCATGCCTCGATTAGATTGAGTCAAATTAGAATAGACTTGTGCCGATGTGTAATTCCGGTGCAATTTCTATCATGAAGAGGGCGTGTCATAATGGCTCATCCGGGTCGTCGCCCGAGAGCTTCGGGGCTTTCGCTAAGGCGGGGCGTACAAAGGTCGATAACGGTCATTGATCTTTGTCAACTCACCTCACCCTCAGGCTCCTGCCATCTGACCATTCTTTGCCAAGCAAAGCGCTTCGTGATTACTGACAGCCCACTCTCCATCCGGGTGCAAAAAAGGCGTTGGTCGAATTTCGACCAACGCCTTAGCTTTGCTTCCACATCATTCCGCCTTTTATGCAGAAGATGGGGTAGGGTTTATTTCACTTTATATGTCGGGATTCCGAGCAGTTCCGGACGGAGAGATTTCACCGCCGGAAGGCGTTTGCTCTTGGCGGCAACGCTTTTTGCTGCAACATTTGATCCCCCGGAGGTAGGCAACACAATCTTGGCTGGCTGGAATGAGGGATAATTGTCGGTAAGCCACAGCCATCCAACATTGCCTTCAGGTGTGATAATCGCCGGATGCGAGATAGTGATTACACCGTCTTTCATCGTGTCGTTCAGACCTTGCTCAATAATCTGCTGCTTGGTATATTGGATTGGCTTGCCTGTGTTATCCGAAAGTTTTCCGCTTGTGTAGAGAGCCGTAGCGTTAGCTATCTGAATGATACCGTCTGCATCCTCATAGGCCTTCTGAATATCAACTATTACATAGTCTGGGTCGGATACATCAATGTCGATATTATATTGATTGCTTTCCTCCGTTCCATAGTCTGGCCAGTAGATATTGCCGTAAGGTGCAACGAGGCGGTAGAGACCGGCTTTTTCACTGTTTTGTTTTATGGGTACTTCATATGTCTCTACTTTCAGGCCTGCTTGATTGTAGTAAACCCCGAGGAAGCCGTCGGTATACTGGCAAACGCCAAGTTCAACCCAGCTTTCATCTTCATTAGCACCGTCGAGCCAAAGTTCCCATTCGCTACCTGGAGAACCTTGCTCAAGACCGCCGGAGAATACTCCGTCTTTGTAGCTGCCGCCTATATTGGTAAGCATGCTGTAGAGTCTGCCGCTGTTAAATTTAACTTTACGTGTCTGGAGTGTTTCATTGACTGTCAGAGAACCGGCTGCACCGCTGTAATTGGCGTATTCTGATGTTTGTGAGCCGTTTTTAAAGTCTTCTTTAAGAAGGAAGTGGCTGTAGAGACATTCAAGTTTTACATTACCGTAGTTCTCCTGGAATCCTTCGTTCTGTACACATTGGATATGTGTGTTGTAAGAAGTAACAGGATTACCTTTTGAATCGCAGAAATATGCCTCGTTGGCTACAGTGGCATTAATGTAAAGATAGTCCGGTGTTGTACCTGTATAATGGTAATAGCTTCCATAATCACTGTTCTTGTATGGAGCATGCACTCGGAAGAAACCTTTCTTAGTAGGATGTTCCTGCACTGTAACAGGGAATGTGAGTTTTTCACCGCCAAAAGGTTGCCAAAGGGTATTATCGTAAATTTTGCAATCCTGCAGTGTAACCCATCTCATAAAGCATACGTCATAGACACGGTTGGTGATAAAGTAAGGCGATGACTCTCCTGAAGCCTTGACATCGAACTTGTAAACCTCTTTTTCAACCAGGTTGTCGGTGCTTCCGAAGTCAATCCTTATGCCTGTCTCGCCGGAATCCGCCGCAAATTCGGCTGACAGCTCTGCCTGGCCGTCGAGAGGAGTGCCTTCGTTGTAGTCTTCATACACGATATTTCCCTCTTCATCCTTTACTACTTCGCCGTTTTCCATTTTCGGTTCGCAGATACGGAAGAGGCCGGCCGTAACAGGAGTGCCATTCTCGTTTGAGACAGTGGCATTGAGTTTATATTCTCCTGCAGAAGCGGTATTCTGGCGGTAGACTTTGATGGTGAAGTAGGTATCTCCCTCTTCAAGGTCAATTGCCGATTCGTCGTTTATGCTGAAATAGACCGGCGGGGTGTTCACAGCCGCGGCGGGGGTGTATTCCACGTCTTCACTGCATGATGCAAGCGAAACGGCCAACACGCCCAAACCGAGGTATATTTTGTTGTATTTCATTTTATTATATGCTTTTGTTTAAAATGAACTTGTCTTTTTGAAATTCCTGGCTGCCTGACAAACAGCCTGTAAAGCTGTTTATCAGGCGGTCGGGCGTTTATTCAATGTCGGCAACCGGGGTCGGGATGACCGAGCCGTTCGTGCCGTTTACAATCAGAGGATTGCGCTGGATTTCGCTCTGCGGTATGTCGAACAGCAGACAGGTGTTGTCGGGTGCTACGTTAAGCACCACCTCGGCCGGGAAACCGCCGCCACGGCGGTCAACACCTTTCTGCAGACGCATCAGGTCATAATAGGCGAATCCTTCGCCCCAAAGTTCGATGCGGCGCTGGCGCCATACCTCTTCACGTACTGCATCCGGTGTGGAGCCGTTGAATGAATAGTCTGGCTGGCGATAAGTCTTCACAAAGTCTGAGAGGGTCTTCGCCCCGGTTGTCGGGGTCAGCATTCCCTGCGCCTCCGCGAGGATGAGATACATCTCTTCTACACGCATCAGCGGAACGTCGATGGCTCCGGATGCCTGGGGTGCGTCGCCATAAGAGCCGAATTTCAACTGTGCATAGGGAGGGAATTCTGCGTTACCTGCTGCAGTTACACCCGATGTGATGTAATTGGCATATGTGCCCGGAAGCGATGCGGGAGCTTTGCCGCTACCGTCGAGCCACCAACCTTTACGCACATCCGACGCGGGGATTGTGTTATAAAGTATTTTGTTGATGCGGCGGTATACACCGGTTGGGGCATATCCGTTGGTCTGCCATCCGGTAAGGTGTGATGCGCGATTAGCTACACCAATATATTCACTTTCACCGGGATCAGCATACATACCCCATATGAAGCTCTTGTCCTGGAGTTTAATAAATGCCGGAATGGCAACGTCGTTACGCCCGTAGGGTTCCAGCCCGTCTTCTTTTGCAAGGTCGATGGCTTTTTGGGCATCATCGGCTGCTTCTTTATATTTGAGGCTGAACAGGTGTGCGCGTGCACGCAGACCGTAGGCTACAGTAGCGTTGGCGAAGGTCTTTACGATATTGGTGGTATTGGCCTGGTTTTCGCGGGTCACCCCTTCGGGATGGTCTTCTGTGCTCTTGGCTGCTGCTTCAAAGAGGGATATGGATTCTGTCAGGTCGTCGATAATCTGAGTGTAGACCTGCGACACTGTTGAACGGGCGCATCCGTTGGTTGCGGTTTCGTTCATATTGGTGTCAAGAATAATAGGCACGCAAAGGGCATTGGGGTCTTTTGCATAGGTGAACTGGTACATTTGAGCCAGGTTGAAATAGGCAAAAGCGCGGAAGGCCAGTCCGTTGGCACGGTAATACATCAGCAACTGGTTGTCAGTGTCAGCGGGGATTGATGCGATTACCATGTTGGCGGAACGGACGGTGTTGAACGAGTAGTTCCAATAATAGAGGTTGTCGTAGTAACGTCCGCCGAAGTCAGACATCTCCATCGCTGCGGAGTAGTGCTGATAGTTGCTCACATTCGACGACATGTCGATTCCGCGCATATCAGTCATGAGCATCATCGAACCCCATCCGAAGTCGATATGTGTCTCAAATTCAGTCATAAAGCTGTTGACCTGGTTCGGCAGCGAGTTGACGGCTGCCGATGCAAGCTCCGGATTCAGCTTCACATTTTCTTCTTTTTGGCTTTCGGTGGCCGTTCCGCCTGTGGGGAGCTGGTCAAGGTCGTTGCACGCGGCCAGCAGTGCGCCTGCAGCAACCATCGAAAGATATATCTTTGTTTTCATTGTTTTATCCGTTAATGTTAGTCAGACAATTAGAATTGCACACGGAGACCGCCCGAAATGTTACGCAGGGCTGAATACTGTCCGGCTGAGGTTGAGCCGAAGCCGATGCGGGGGTCGAGGCCTTTACGTTTGGTCCAAAGTGCCACGTTGTCGGCTGATCCGTAGAGGCGTACGTTCTCAAGTCCGATTTTACGCGTCCATTTTTCAGGAAGCGTGTAGCCGATTGTGACGTTGTTGATCGACAGGTAGTTGGAACTGATCAGGTTGAATGTCGTGTTCTGTGCCCCAAGGTCGTAGGTTCGCTGTGAGTCGAGCTTCGGATATTTCGCGTCGCGGTTTTCGGGAGTCCATGCTTCGAGGGCGTCGACATGCCAGTTGCGTCCCAGGTTCGTGAGGTCGCCGGAGTGCATCAGCATGCCATATCCTTCGTCATACATCTTACCGCCGAGCTGGAAGCCGAATTGCACAGACAGGTCTACGCCATAAGCCTGCAGGGTTGTTCCGAAACCTCCGTAGAATGTCGGCAGACAGTTGCCTGTTTCTTTTAGGTTGGTGTCGGCGGCGATGTCGAAGCTCGGGGTCTTGTATTCGTTGCCGTTACCGTCTTTTGCCCAGAAGAGGGGTTCACCGTTGTTGTAGTCGACGCCGGCATATTCAACCATGTAGTAGTTGTAGAGCGAGCTCCCCTCTTTGAGGATACGGATGCCGGAGATGAGCTGGCCGCCGAGATCCGGATGGAGCTTCAGGATCTTGTTTTTAATCCAGGTGCCGTTTACGTTGAGTTCCCATGTGATGTTTTTGAGGTCGATAGGGCGGAAGTTGAGCTCGAATTCAAGACCTGAGTTGCGCATCGAACCAACGTTCATAGGAATCGATGAAAAACCGTTTGACGGGGCAACGGGCTTGTTGTAGAGCATGTCGGAGGTCTGGCGCAGGAAGTACTCCAATGTACCTTCGATGCGTCCGTGGAAGAAGCTGAAATCGATACCTGCGTTCCACGCGTTTGAGGTTTCCCATGTCAGGTCGGGATTACCTTTCTGTTTCAGGTTGCCGTCAGACCAGGCGTCTGTGCCCTCAACGGTGTAGATGTCTTCATAATAAGGCGATACTTCCAGACCGGGGTAGAGGTTATCATTACCCTGCTGACCGTAAGATGCCTTCACTTTGAGGAGGTCAATCCATGTCTGGTCTTTGAGGAAGGTTTCCTTGGCTGCGTCCCAGGCAAGCGACACCGAGAAGAAGTTACCCCAGCGATGGTCGGGGGCAAAGTTTGATGATGCGTCGCGACGATAGGAGACGCTGGCGAAATAGCGGCTGTCATAGTCGTAGTTCACACGGCCGAAGATGCCTCGTGTAGCATAACCTGAACGTGAGCCGGCACCTTTACGGTTTGCATTGTTGAGGGTGTTGGAAACGAACCAGGAATTAGGGTCATAGAGGTTGTAACCCCATGCTTCGACTGTTTCGCTGTCACGCTCATAGCTTTCATAGCCGACCATGTAGTCGGTGTGGTGCACATCAGCGAAGGTTTTGCGGTAGTTGGCCAGAACCTGGATGTTGAGGCCGCGCAGACGGCTCTGCTGCTGCTGTGCAAGACCTCCTTGTTCACTCACCGAACCATAGAACCCGTTCATGAGGGTATGGTTGCGGGTGTTGTCAAGGAAATATCCTATAGTCCCTGTGATGTTGAGGTTTTCGATAGGGTTGATGGTTGCATACCATTTGGCATCAAGCACATCCATCAGCAATTGGTCTGTGTTGTAAAGGAAGTTGGATGCAGGGTTTGAGTTCATCATGAAGTTGCGCACTGCACCGAGGGCATATTTGCCGTCTCCATAGTCGTAAATGGGGTGTCCGGTGCCTGCGTCACGCATGATGTTGCCATGGGCGTCGCGCACATACATCGGGTAGATAGGTGCAATGTTGTCGGCCATCATGAATGCGTTGGCTGAAGAGGCTGCATCGGCGGCAGTCTGTCCCGAAGGAGAGTCCATTGTCACATGGTTGTAGGCAATGGACGAACCGAGTTTGAGCCATTTCTTCGCCTGGTACTCTACTCCGACACGAGAGGAAAGACGGTCGTAGGCGGAGCCTTCGATGATACCTTCGTCGCCGAGATAACCTACGCTGCCATAAAAGCTGAAGCGTTCAGAACCGCCGGAAACAGAAAGATTGTATTCCTGGCGCAGGCCGGTGCGGAATGTCTCTTTCTTCCAGT
Source organism: Bacteroidales bacterium (assembly GCA_910575545.1). Classification (GTDB taxonomy): domain Bacteria; phylum Bacteroidota; class Bacteroidia; order Bacteroidales; family Muribaculaceae; genus UBA7173. The sequence goes on along the minus strand of CAJTFH010000019.1, from coordinate 39,111 downwards.
CGTCGGGCACGATATAGTTGTGGCCGTTGCTATAGCCGAGGCGTGCATTCGGGTTGAGTTTGCCGTTTGTGCCGATAAGCATCTGACCTGCGGGTACGTCATAAACCTGATATCCCTGTCCGAATGCCGTGTTCATGGCATTGTTGGCGGTGAGGTGTGCACGTGCAGCGTCGTAACCATTGTGGTATTTGTATCCGTTTGTCAAAGCGGTGTAGGCCATTTCATAATACATGGCGGGGTCTGTGATTACATCATATCCGTTGACCATACGGGAGTTGGCGCCCCAACGTGCGTCAAACGTGATGCGGGCATCCCCCTCTTTACCTTTTTTGGTGGTTATAAGGATTACGCCGTTTGCACCGCGGGCTCCGTACAGGGCTGCTGCTGCTGCGTCTTTGAGAACCGTCATTGAAGCGATGTCCATTGTGTTGAGTGTGGCGATGTCGCCATCGAAAGGCATACCGTCAACAACATATAGAGGCGACGACGAACCGTTGATTGAGCCGATACCGCGGATTCTAACCGATGGGGCGCTACCAGGTTGACCGTCGGCCTGCATTACCTGCACCCCGGCCATTGTGCCTGAAAGGGCACTGACTGCGTCGGTCACCATGCGGCCTTCAATCTCGTCGGCTTTGATTACGGATGCCGAACCGGTATAGGCGGATTTCTTAGCGGTACCGTAGGCCACCACCATGACCTCGTCGAGGTTTGTGGCGTTGCTTGTCAACACGACATGCATACCGTTTTTGGCCTCTAAAGTCTGAGGCTCCATCCCTATGTAAGAGAATGTGAGCTTGTTGACGCTGGCGGGAATGTTGATGGTGAAATTTCCGTCGATGTCAGTGGCGGTGCCTTGTCCGCCACCCACCGGCATCACTGTCACACCGGCCAATGGCTCTTGGTCATCACCAGAGATGACTGTTCCCGATATGGAGCGGTTTTGCGCCAAGGCGCAAACTGCTGCCATAAGAACTGCCGTCAGTAATAGAAACAGCTTTTTCATACGCTATAAATAATTAAACATAAAGAGTTAGATAATTCAACGCTTGGGTTATTTTAACAGCACTGGAGGGTCGGGACTGCTTTGCCCATAATCCTCCGGATGGTGGCGCGGTAATCGGTTTGAAAACCGCGTAACACCACATGGTATCGGCAAAGGTAATACAAAATGTCAAAAAAATAAACACTTTCCCTGACCTTTTGTGCAGCATTAATTTAAAATTTTGCCATGTTGTAAAACATCCCCCTGCGGCAGCTTTTTTAAAACCGGTTAAACGTCAGCATATTGCGTAATCCGCATGATTGCATGATTATTCAGACTGCATAAATGCTGAAAAAGAGTTAAAATTTCGGATTTAAAATTTGTTAATTATAACGCTTTAAAACTCCCATAAAGTTGTTGTGAATTGTAATAAATCTAATTGGAAACTCTTGAAATCAGCCTGAAATCGGGGTGGCGCATTTTCTAATTTAAAGTGGCGGTAAAAAATGCAAAAATCAGCGTATTTGCTCCTTAAAATATCTCTTGTTTCCGAAAATTATTGCTATTTTTGCAAAATATCCGGCTATTATGGCGTTGGCCGACATTTTGACCGATGCCGTTGCCGTAGGGCTTTTGCCGTTACAGGGATGCATCGGCTGGCACAGTGACAAATTGTAATTATTTAAATCAGATAAATGATATGAAGAAGAATCTGCTAATTTTCGGTATGCTTGCCGCTTGTTGCAGCGGCACACTGATGGCGCAGTCGAAAATCAACGGTTTGGGTCGACTGGCGATTGAATCCTATATGTCAACTCCAAAGGCAAGAAGCGTGGCCGCACCCGAGGTTCTTGCACTTGTGACTGTTGCAAATCCTGCCGACATCGATGTGTTGAAAGGTAAAGGTTACAAGGTGTCATCGGTAGTAGAGAATATGGCCATGGTGAATGTGGCTATCGACAGAGTGGAAGAGCTGGCTTCTTTGCCCCAGGTAGAGTCTGTCAGCTTTGGAAATGAAAGCCGGCCCTATCTTGATCAGGCAAGGATAGTTAGTAATGTGGATGTGATAAATGATGGCTCCGGCGACGGACTTGCCGGTCATTCATATACTGGCAAAGGTGTTACCGTAGGGTTGTATGACACCGGCCTGGATCCTAACCATGCATCTTTCCGCAATGCCGACGGATCGACACGTGTAAAAGGTATATATGTACGTCGGGAAACAACCTCGAGCAACCAGGATATAACCGATCCGGCCGAAATCGCAAAATTCACTACAGAAAATAATCAGGAATCCCACGGTACCCATGTGCTCGGCATTATTGCAGGTAGCAATGACGCCACCGGGACTTATGCCGGTGGTGCAAAGGGGGCGATTCCTTATTACGGACCTGCATATGAAGCAGACCTACTTATCGGTTGCGGCGATTTTACCGACAACGCAATTCTTGCGGGGGTTGAAACGGTGGTTAAGAAAGGAAAAGAATTGGGTCAGCCGGTGGTTGTGAATCTCTCGCTCGGTAGTAACACCGGCTCACACGACCCCAACTCAGACCGCAGCAAGTTCCTTGACGCTCTCGGAAAAGACGCCATAATCTGTATCTCTGCCGGTAATGAAGGGGAGCTGCCGATGTCAGTATCAAGGAAATTCAGCTCTTTCGGCGCGAATAAGACGTTAAACACATTCATAGTGCCCCAGACGACCTCTACTACCGGCCCTACATCAAAAATCGCTTATACAGCTGAATTCTGGAGTGATACAGACGAGGCTTTCAATTGCAATCTGGTAGTTTATGATAAATCTTCGGGGAAAGTCGTGCAGTCGATTCCGGTAGAAGCAGACAATACAGCACGTCTGACAGGCGATGCCATGGGCAGCCAGTATGATCCATCAAGCTACGTATCCGGCGTAGGGGGGGTGAATAAGTCAACCAACAGATACAATGTGCAGCTGGTCGGTGTTGTTAAAGCGAACCAGTTGTCAACCTATTGTGTCGGGGTTAACGTTACAGCCAGCAATGGACGCACGGTAGTGGGTTATGTCAACACGCTGCGTAGCTCCGAGGCAGAGGCTGTGTTCTCTTCTGAAAATGTCAGCGGATATGTAAACGGCACACCTAACGGTACTATTAACGGTTTCGGCTGCGGTTACAATATGATTTCCGTAGGCGCATATGTGTCACGTACATCAGCTCCTTATGTAGGTTCAGGGGCCTATGCCGGTGGTGGCACGACCGGTGATATCGCTTCATTCTCATCTTACGGAACAACTGCCGACGGCCGTAAACTTCCCCATGTTTGTGCGCCTGGAGCGCAGGTGGTGTCAGCCGTAAGCACATATTGGATGAAGAGTGTTATGAACGACGCTATTAACAATAACCGCGTATGCGCTGTTTCAAATTCGTTTGACCGTGAGCATTATTGGTATCCGATGCAGGGCACATCAATGTCATCTCCTTTCGTTGCCGGTGTGGTTGCGCTTTGGGCTCAGGCATGGCCTGAAATGAACGTGCAGCAGTGTCTTGATATTATTGAAAAGACTTCCATCAAAGATAATTATACCAACAGTTCTGTAGGTCAGAATCTGCTCCGTTGGGGCGCCGGTAAGATTGACGCATTGGCAGGGTTGAAAATGGCTATTGATGGAAAGGCTTCCCTGGGCAACGTCGCTGCTGATGACAATGGCATGAACCTTATCATACAGAACCTCGGTGGCCGTAACTATGAGGTCAGCTATGTCAATGCCGACGATATCGCGGTTGAGGTCTACAGCGTTCAAGGGGCGAAAGTCCTGGCGGCAGCTGCTGACGGTGACACCCTGACATTTGACGCTTCCGGCCTTGCCGACGGCATATATGTTGTCAATGTGGCAACTCCTGCCGGCAATGTGGCCCGTAAGTTCGTTGTGAAATAATTTAATTGCAACCCGCTCCCATGGGTGTATATGCAGTGGTGGTGTGCCGGATTTAGGCACACCACCTTTTTTTATCATTATGGGAAAGGCGTGGTCGGCTGCCTGCACCTTCCTGTCGTTCTATTTGTTCTATTTGTTCTATTTGGAGCAGATTATGGCCATTTCGGCAGATTGATGGCAGAGATTGATAGAAATTTGCGTATCTTTGTCGCCGTTTGATGATATGTTAAATTCAAGCAGACGCCTGAAGAATGCTATTGCACAGCAATCAAAGTTATCTGAGAGTGACTATAAACCTTGTTGTTAATGGGATATTGAGATGTGGCCGCAAACGGCTGTTGCCGGTTTGTGTGGTTTCGTGGCTTCTGTGGCTGGCCATGGGGCCGGCGGCACCGAAGGCCGCCGCGCTGTCGATGGAATCGTTTGCCCTTGATTCAATTGCAGCTTGGGGCAAGTTTCCGAGGTTTTGCGTAGGAGTCTACCAGTGGGGCGATAAATTTTTCAATTCCTATGATTCCACCTATGTGCAAGGCTCCGGCAAGCGGTGGAATGTGAAGATGAAGCTGGATTCGTGGTTTGACCAATATGATTTCAGGCTTATCGACGGTTACCGCATGGAGATGGCATCGCGCCCTTCAACAACCCTCGGATTCTATATTACTTATATGGCTGTGTCGGTAGGTTATGATTTGAATCTCAGTAAATATTTTACAGGTGCCGAGCGCACCCGCCAGCGGTTCAACTTCCAGTTTAACTGCTCGTTGTTCGCCCTGGAGTTCCAGACTATGCAAAATGACATCGGAACAACTATTTCACGGATGGGTATGCCCGACGACATCAAGCGCACCGATATAAAGTTCCATGGCATAAACACCCGCCAGTGGCAGCTCGATATGTATTATTTTTTCAATCACAGGCATTATTCACAGGCGGCGGCGTTCTATTATAGCAAGATACAGGTGAAAAGTTCCGGTTCGCTATATGCGGGGCTGTCATTCTGGAATCAGCGGTTCGATTTCGATTTCCGCTCACTTGAAGGTGAGCTGTTCAGAAATCTGCCTGAGACATGGAACTACCTGTATAATGTGAAAAACATGAATTATGCCCTGAAAGTCGGTTATGCCTACAACTGGGTGTTCCACAAAGGGTGGTGTCTGGGTGTTTCCGTGTCGCCTATGATAGGTTTAAGGAAAGGAAGCGTTAACCGTCCGGGTGAGCGCCACACATCGTTTGCATTAAGTAACCAGATGAGGGCGTCGATTGTCTATAACCTGAATAAACGTTGGTTTTTCGGACTGGTAGGCCGTTATGATGCAGGTCTGATATATGACAAGGAGCATTCATTGCTGACCGGTATGCTGACCGCTGAAATGTCGGCAGGTTTCCGTTTCGACCTTTGGTGAGCAGTTTTTATAACCGTCAGGGTAATGAGCTATGAGTGTGAACGTAACCCGTAAGGAAATCAGGGGCCTTATCGTTTTGGCTGTGGTGCTAACGATTATTTTAGGAGTGTTATGGCTGACAGAGGGCCTGCGGTCGAAATATGCAGAGACACAACAGGCCCAGGCTGGTATGTTTTCTCAGTCTGATACCGTTTTGACAGCTGGCGGTTCGGCTGCCGTTGATACTGTTCAGAAATTGCCAAAGCGTCGTAGTAAAGGCGCTAAAAACGGTAAATCGCCGGTAAAAAAGAAGACCCCTGCGGTAAATCGCAGGAGTCCTCTCGAGAACATTAATAATTAATCGGCAGGATGCATCCGGGCGCCCTGGTCAGAAGGTCGTCTCCCGGCGTTTAACGGCGTTTCCGTGTCCGTGGTGCGGCTTTTGCCGCTTTCTTTGTTTTGCTGCCTTTCTGTTGTTTTGCCGCTTTGTCTGTCCGCTGGGCTTTTGCTTTTGCTTTGCGGTTGGAACGGGCGGCCGCTTTTGCTTTTTCATGCCGGGTGACATGTTTCGATGCTTGTGGTGTCGAATTCGACAGAGCCTGGGCAACGGAAACTTTCTGTCCCATGTCGTCAGAACCGGCACGCCCCATATCGTCGACGATTACGAAATCGAGCTGTTTCTTTTCGAGGTTTGTGTTGGCCACTCTGACTTTCACCTGGTCTCCGAGACGGTAGATGTTGCCTCGGCGGCGTCCGCGCAGACAGTAGTTCTTTTCATCGAAATCATAGAAATCATCGGCGAGATCGCGCATAGGCACGAGGCCTTCGCATTTGTTGTCGTCGAGTTCGACATATAACCCCCATTCAGTCACGCCTGAAATCATGCCGGTGTATTCCTCTCCCAGATGGTCGGCCATGTATTCGACCTGTTTGTATTTGATTGATGAACGCTCGGCATTGCTGGCAAGCTGTTCCATCGATGAAGAATGTTTGCACTGGTCTTCAAGTTTCTCGATGTTGACACTGCGCCCTCCGGCCAGGTAACGTTCCAGCAAACGGTGCACCATCATGTCGGGGTAACGGCGTATCGGTGAGGTGAAATGGGTATAGTAGTCGAATCCCAAACCGTAATGGCCTATGTTTTCGGTGGTGTATACAGCTTTGGCCATAGACCTGATGGCAAGCACCGACAGGTAGTTTTCTTCCCCTTTGCCTTTTATGTCGGCAAGCATCTTGTTGATTGAACGGTTGATTTCACCCGGGGAGCCGTTTGTTTTGAGTTTGTAGCCGAATGTGCGTGCGATCGTGGCAAGGTCGGTTAGTTTGGCAGGGTCAGGCTGGTCGTGGACCCGGTAAACGAATGCCTTCCCTTTGCGGTTGCGTCCGCTGGTGCCGATTGTGGCGGCTACGGTGCGGTTGGCAAGCAGCATGAATTCCTCTATGAGCTTATTGGCGTCTTTGGAGACTTTGAAATACACTCCTGTAGGGTGACCGGTTTCATCAATATCGAAACGCACCTCTTCGCGGTCGAAATCAACAGAACCGTTCTCAAAACGGCGGGCGCGGAGTTTTTTTGCGAGGCTGTCGAGGGTCAGAATCTCATCGGCGAAGTCGCCGTGGCCTGTTTCGATGATTTCCTGCGCTTCCTCATAGGTGAAGCGTCGGTTGCTGCGTATTACGGTTCGGCATATCCTGCTGTTTATGACTTCAGCATTGTTATTCAGCTCGAATACACATGAGAATGAAAGCTTTTCCTCATCGGGTCGCAGCGAGCAGATGCCGTTGCAAAGATGTTCGGGCAACATTGGCACCACCCGGTCTACCAGATAGACCGAGGTGGCTCGGTTCATCGCCTCCTTGTCAATTACCGAACCGGGGGTGACGTAGTGTGTCACATCGGCTATATGCACTCCCACTTCATAGTTGCCATTGGGCAGAACACGCAGCGACAAAGCATCGTCGAAGTCTTTTGCGTCTTTGGGGTCTATAGTGAAAGTTACTGTCTCGCGGAAATCTTCACGGGCGGCGATTACTTCAGGGGTTATTCCTGCGTCGATTTTATCGGCTGCTTTCTCAACGTTGGCCGGATATTTGTATGGCAGGCCGTATTCTGCCAATATCGCATGGATTTCTGCGTTGTTTTCCCCTGTTTTTCCAAGTATGTCGACAACTTCCCCACGTGGGTTTTTGGCGTCGTCAGGCCATGAAGTTATGCGCACTATGGCTTTGTCGCCCGTCTCTCCCCCCTGCAATTTGTTGTAAGGGATAAAAATGTCGCATGCCAGGAACTTTGAATCGGTCTTCAGGAACGCGAGGTTGGAATCCACCTGGAGCGTTCCGATGAATGTCTGCTCCTTCTTTTCTATGATTTCTATAACCTGGGCTTCGGCTTCCTGGCCTTTGCGACATGCGGCAATATCTACGCGCACGCGGTCGCCGTTAAGAGCGTGCATCGAGTTGCGCTCGGCAACGAAAATCGCTTCCGAGTCGTCGTCGGTAATCACGCTGTTTTTCCCGTTTGACCGGCGCACGAAAGTGCCGGTTGCCACATTGTTGCGTTGCGGGGCCTTGAATTTGCCGGGGGCGATTTCCACTATGTCGCCGTCGAATGCAAGTTCGGCCAGCAGGAGAGCCACACTCCGTTGGGCGGCGGGGGTGTCGGCGCCGATTGCGTGCGACACCTGTTTATAATTGAATGTGCTTGCCGTGGGGTTGGCTATGTAGGCCGATACCTGCTCTTTGAGTTTCGCGGCTGCTTTTTTTGCTGATAATTTAGCCATAGAATTTTGTTGAAACGCGGGGTTAATCAAAGTCCGTCAATGTAACTATAACGCTATTGCAGCCCGATATGTTAGGATGTTTCTCTCGCCGGAAGCTCCGGAAACGGGATTCCGGAGTGGTCAAGCGTCGATATTGGCGTAGTTTGCGTTGGCTTCGATGAAATCGCGGCGGGGTGCTACATCCTCACCCATCAGCATGGAGAATATGCGGTCTGCTTCGGCGGCATCGCTGATCTGGACCTGTTTCAGAAGGCGTTTCTCCGGAGCCATGGTGGTGTCGCGCAGTTCCTGGTCGCTCATTTCTCCGAGACCTTTGTAGCGCTGTACTTTTGTTTTTTCGCCGTGTTGGGCTATGAATGCCTGGCGCTGCTGTTCAGTCCAGCAATATTCCTCGATTTTCCCTTTCGAGCATTTATAGAGCGGCGGAGTGGCGAGATACAGGTAGCCTTGTTCGATTATCGGGCGCATCCGGCGGAAGAACAGGGTCATCAGCAGGGTGGCGATATGGGCGCCGTCGACATCGGCATCGGTCATTATTATCACTTTGTGGTAGGCGAGTTTGGATAGGTTTGCCTCTTTGGGGTCGTCTTCTGTGCCGATTGTCACGCGAAGGGCGCGGAAAATATTGGTAATCTGCTCTGAATCGAACACTTTGTGATCCATCGCCTTTTCAACGTTGAGCACTTTGCCTCGCAAGGGGAGGATGGCCTGGAACCGGCGGTCGCGTCCGCTCTTGGCAGTTCCGCCCGCAGAATCTCCTTCGACAAGGAAGATTTCACATTCTTCAGCGGTGCGGCTCGAGCAGTCGGCGAGCTTGCCGGGGAGGCCGCCACCGCATAGGGGCGATTTGCGCTGTATTTTTACACGGGCGTTATAGGCTGCATGGCGGGCTTGTGCGGCAAGAACCACCTTTTCAACAATTGTTTTCGCTTCTTTGGGATGCTCTTCGAGATATGTGCGCAGGGCGTCGCTGACGGCTGTCTGCACCGCTCCTATAACTTCGTTATTGCCGAGTTTGGTTTTGGTCTGCCCCTCGAACTGCGGCTCCATGACTTTCACCGAGATTACGGCTGTAAGTCCTTCGCGGAAGTCATCGCTGGAAATCTCGACTTTGCTCTTTTCCAGGAGCTTGTTGTCTTCAGCATATTTCTTGAGGGTGGAGGTCAGTCCGCGGCGGAACCCGGTCAGGTGTGTGCCACCCTCGATGGTGTTGATGTTGTTTACAAAAGAATAGATGTTTTCGTTGAAAGTGCTGTTATAGGTCAACGCAACCTCAACGGGGATGCCTTGCCGCTCGGTGTTGAGGTGTATGACATCGTTAATCAGCGACTCTTTGTTCGAGTCGATATACTGTACGAATTCGCTGAGCCCGTTGGCCGAATAGAACACTTCGCGGCGGGGGTTGCCTTCGCTGTCGGTTGTGCGGCGGTCGGTGAGGGTCAGTGTTATCCCTGCGTTGAGGAATGCGAGGTCGCGCAGACGGTTGGCGAGGGTCTCGTAGTCATAGACGGTGACGGTGAAGATTGTCGGATCCGGCTTGAATGTGATTGATGTGCCGGTGGTGTCTGATGCGCCGATTACCTGCAGGTCGCTGGTGGGTTTGCCGATTGAATACTCCTGCATGTAGATTTTGCCACCTCTGCGCACTTCTGCGCGCAGATATGTCGACAGGGCGTTGACACAGCTGACACCCACTCCGTGGAGACCTCCCGACACTTTATATGAACCTTTGTCGAATTTGCCCCCGGCATGGAGCACTGTGAGCACCACTTCAAGGGCGCTTTTGTGCTCCTTCTCATGCATGTCGACGGGAATGCCTCGGCCATTGTCTACAACGGTGATCGAGTTGTCTTCGTTAATTGCTACTTCGATATGGGAGCAGAATCCTGCAAGAGCTTCGTCGATTGAGTTGTCTACAACTTCATAGACAAGATGATGCAGCCCTTTCACGCTTATGTCGCCGATATACATGGCGGGGCGTTTACGGACTGCTTCGAGGCCTTCGAGCACTTGGATGTTGCTGGCGCTATACTCTTGCGATTTCTGTCCGTCTAAGTCGAATATTTCTTCTGACATATACCTAACTGTATTCAAAAATGGTTCTGTGAGCCGCTCACGCTGGCTGCAGGGCCGGAATAGGGTGGCCCTTATTAGATTACAAAGGTACGAAAAAAGATGCTAACAGACAAATCAAACCGGTTAAAAACAGCGCCTTGAGCCAATTGTTAAGCGGCTGTTTTGCGGAGCACTAATGCGGTGGTTTATTGGATGTTATAACTATCATTCATTCCCGATGAAGTTACTTTTTGCCTCTTTCATGACGTGGTCGGGCAGGAAGTTGTTGAACAGGGCGTAAAGGTCGGCGCGCGGAGCGCTTTCTTTGACGGCGACGAACACTGTGTCGGCTCCGGGAATCGTTCCGAGCACCCATTCCGATTCTAATACGTCGATGTCGTAGGCTAGCCCCGATGCATATCCGTTGCGTGTTTTGATTACAATGAGGTTTCCGGTGATTGAAATTGACAAGGCTGCTGTATGGCCCTGGTTGCCGTGATATTGTGGTCGTTGCGCTTTGCGGCCACGAAGGAACGGGTGGTTTTCGCCGATGACATAGCGGTAGCCCCCGCGGTCGTCGGAGACTTTGTTGGCTTTCAGTAGCTTGAGGTCGCGCGATAGGGTTGCCTGTGTTATGATGTGGCCGCGTATGGCAAGCTGCTTCGAGAGCTCTTCTTGCGATGAAATGACCTGATGAGCCAGAATATCGATGATTTCAGGGAGTCTTGCTTTTCTGCTGTTCATATTGTAGCTTTGAATTTATTCCATGGTCGGAGGTGGTGTTTCACTGTTGTAGATTATACAGATGCCGGCCTGTTCTCTTTGGCTGTGAAATTAGCCATTCCTTTTTGAATAACCTAATAATCGGGGGACTATTTTAGTGAATAATCCCCCGATTATGTGGAATTTATGCGCTTAGCAAGTGTTAAATGGCGCTGTGGGTCTTGTGGCGCGGTTGTCTACATATTGTGGCGCGGTTGGCAGCGGTTACATCTCTGTGTTAGGATTGTTGCATTTGTGTTATGCTTGCGTTGCGTCTGCCATTTTCTGTTTCAGCATCTGTGGGTTCTGATGTGTGTCTGAACAGGTCATTGTATATAAGGTCTGTGGCTCCAAGGTTTGCCTGGATATATTGGCCGGCCGCTCCGCCGGCTTGTTTCAGTGATTTCTCTGAGGCGGTCAATGTGTCTATTGATTCAAAAAATTCGCCGATGGAGCCGATGGAAAATCCCCCTCCGCATTTAATCAGGTCGGAGGCTTCCTTGAATTTGGTGTGGTTGGGCCCGAAAATCACCGGGATGCTATAAACGGCTGCTTCATTGAGGTTGTGTATACCGGCACCGAATCCTCCGCCGATATAGGCGATATCTGCATACCGGTAGAGCGACGACAGCTTTCCGAATGAGTCAATTATTATGCCGCTTACTTTCTTAAGATGGTCAGGGAGCTCCCCACCCGACAGCTTGTGCCGTTTTATTTCGCTCACCCATTCCGACAAAAGCACCACCTGACGGTTGAAACGGTTGCGGAGAGCCTCGAGACGTGTCTCGTTGAACTCATGGGGGGCTATGATAAACGCCACGTCGGGGTGTGAATTGAGCCACGGCGCATAGATGTCTTCATCGGCTTCCCATGAGCTGCCGGCTATGAATATCAGTCTCGAACCACTGCCGAAAGCCGGGAAGCCGGGGATGTCTACGGTTGAGCGCATCACATCTGTTACCCTGTCGAAACGGGTGTCGCCAGCCACGGTTACGTTTTCCACCCCTATGAGTTTAAGAAGCCGCCGTGAGCGCTCGTCCTGAACATACAGGCGGTCGAAGCAACGGAGCATTTTGCGGAACATCCCTCCTGCTGCGCGGAAGAACCTTTGGCCGGGACGGAAGATGCTCGATATGATGTAGGTCGGTATGCCTCGACGGCGCAGTTCCTGCAGGTAATTACCCCAGAATTCATATTTGATGAATATCGCCATGGATGGGCGTGCCGCATCAAGGAATTTCCTGACCCGCTTGGGGGTGTCGAATGGGAGGTAGACCACGGCGTCTACAAACGGATAGTTTTTCCTCACCTCGAAGCCTGACGGAGAAAAGAAGCTCAGCAATATCGGCTTGTCGGGATGTTCGCGTCTAAGGCGCTCGATCATGGGGCGTCCCTGCTCGAACTCGCCGAGTGATGAGGCGTGGAACCATATGCATCCCGGCCGGTTGCCGAGGCGGCGTCTCAGTGTGGCCAATGTCCGGTTCTGGCCGCGAATCATTTTGCGGACTTTCACGCTGCGCCACGACGCTATTTTGGCTGCCATGCCATAGAGGCCTATTCCGGTGTTGTAGATGGGATTCATGGCCTTGGCTTGTTGTCTGCGTTGTTGTGCATCGGTCTCGTGTTGTGGTTATTCGGCCGGTTGTATAGCTGCGATGGCTCTCTGCAGCCGGGCGATGGTCTCATCGCGGCCGATGAGTTCGGTTATATCGAACATGTGTGGGCCTTTGCATTCTCCGACGACTGCCAACCGGAATGCGTTCATCACGTTGCCCATATGGTGGCCATGGTCGGTAATCCATCCTAATACAACCGGTTCTGCGGCGGCCGACGAGAAGTCGGGAAGCTGTTTGAGAACTTCTGTCAGCTCTTCCATTATGGCTGGGGTGTCGGCTTTCCAGCGCTTTTTTATATCTTTTTCAGCATATGCTTCCGGGGCTTTGAAGAAGAACAGCCCTTGTTCCCAAAGGTCGTTGACGAAGTTCGCGCGCCCTTTCACCATGTCGATGGCACGGGTGAGGTAGTCGTCGGGGAAATCTGCGGGATTGATTCCATTGGCTTCCATCACCGGTTTGAACAGTTTTAGAAGCTCCTTCCCTGGCATCTGCATAAGATACTCGTGGTTGAACCATTTTCCTTTCTCGAATGCGAATCTGGCACCTGCTTTTGAGCAGTGGTCAAGAGAGAATTTGGCAATCAGCTCCTCCATGTTCATCAGCTCCGTGTCGTCGCCCGGATTCCATCCCAGCAGGGCAAGGAAGTTTATTACAGCCTGGGGCAGGTATCCTTTTTCGCGGTAGCCTGAAGAGATTTCCCCGCTCTTGGGGTCGTGCCATTCCAGCGGGAAGACCGGGAAGCCGAGGCGGTCGCCGTCGCGTTTCGACAGTTTCCCCTTACCGTCGGGTTTGAGCAGCAGCGGCAGGTGCACGAAAGCTGGGGCGGTGTCGGCCCATCCGAATGCTTCATAGAGAAGCACATGCAACGGGGCTGAAGGGAGCCATTCTTCGCCGCGGATCACATGGCTGATTTCCATCAGATGGTCGTCGACGATGTTAGCAAGGTGGTATGTCGGCAGGTCATCGGCACTCTTGTAGAGCACTTTGTCATCGAGTATGTTCGAGTTTATTGTCACTTTGCCGCGAATCAGGTCGTTGACTTCAACATCGCGTCCCGGATTAATCAGGAACCTTACGACATATGGCGTGCCTTCGGCAATCAGTTTTTCAACCTCTTCTTCGGGCATCGACAATGAGTTACGCATAGCCATGCGTGTCGATGCGTCATATTGGAAGTTGGGCATTTCTGCGCGGGCTTTTTCAAGTTCTTCGGGGGTGTCGAAGGCTATGTAGGCTTTTCCTGCGTCGAGCAGCTTTTTCACATGGGCACGGTAGATGTCGCGGCGCTCGCTTTGTTTGTAGGGGCCGTATTTGCCACCTTCCCTGACACCTTCGTCGATTCCGATGCCCAGCCATGCCAGGGCTTCGTTTATGTAGTCTTCGGCTCCCGGCACGAACCGGTTCGAGTCGGTGTCTTCGATGCGGAGTATCATATCGCCGCCATGCTGGCGTGCGAAGAGGTAGTTATATAAGGCCGTGCGTACGCCGCCGATGTGGAGCGGCCCTGTGGGAGATGGTGCGAATCTGACCCTTACTTTCCTTTCCATGAATCTTATGAGGTTGGGTTGCGTTGTTCTTTTTGGTATGCAAAATTACTCATTTTTTTTGTAACGCATACAGGTTCAACCGAACTCTTTGTGGAGTTTTTCAAAGCGGTCGAGGGCTTCTGCCCCGAATTTGGCAAGTGAGGCTCTTACGCGGTCGAGGCTCTTCTCTTTCATGTCGCCGTTTTTGGAGTAGAATTTGTCGGCATAGCATATCAGCCGTTCCAATAAGGTTTCGGGCATATAGGAACGGTCGTCGGGCAATATGCCTCCGAAGCGGGGCAGGTCGTTGGCTGTAAGCCCGGTGCCCGTGTGGCGTTCAGCTACGCGTGCCAGCTTCTCGGGCGCATTTAGCGAGCGTAGCAGGTCAGCCCCAAGGCGCCCGTGGGCGAGGTAGGGGTGTGTGCCATGGCAATGTATGCCTGGGGCGTCGGTGAGAAATATGCCTATGTCGTGGAGCATTGCGGCGGCTTCAACGCTGTCGTTATCAAGGAGGAGCGATTTGTGGTGTGATATTTCCAGCGCTTTATCGGCCACGGAGCGGCAGTGGCCGATATAAATATCCCGCAGAGGAGTCTCTGCGGGATAATATCTGTTGATTATCTTTCTGTAGTCAAACATGTATGGGGCTGTTTGTCAGAAATCAAGAACAACGTTCCAATTGTGGGTGTCTTCGATTTCTCCAAGTCGTATGCCGTTGAGGGTGTCATAGAGCCGGTTGGTTACCGGGCCCGGTTTGCCATCTTTTGCTATGACCCATTTATCGCCTGTGTCGAGGTCGTGGATTTCTCCCACGGGGGAGCAGACTGCGGCTGTGCCGCAAGCGGCGGCTTCGTCGAAGGTGGGTATTTCTTCAACGGGGACATGGCGGCGCTCAACTTCCATGCCGAAATCGCGGGCAAGCTGCATGAGCGAGTCGTTGGTGATCGACGGGAGGATTGACTCCGATGCCGGTGTTATGTAGGAGTTTCCTTTTATGGCGTAGAAGTTGGCTGGGCCGCATTCGTCGAGGTATTTTTTCTCTTTGGGGTCGAGATAAAGCACGGCTGAATAGCCAAGCTCATGGGCCTTCTCTCCGGCTACGAGGCTGGCGGCATAGTTGCCTCCGACTTTGAAACGCCCGGTTCCTTTGGGTGCTACGCGGTCATATTCGCGGGTGAGACAGATGTTGGTCGGTTTGAATCCTTCTTTGAAATAGGGCCCTACCGGTGTCACCAGCATGAGGAAGCAGTATTCATCGGCGGGTTTCACTCCCACTCGGGCTGTCATGCCGATTTCGAGGGGACGGATGTAGAGTGATGCTCCGGAACCGTAGGGGGGGATGAACCTCTCGTTTAGGCGTATGACTGTTTCCATCATTTCCATGAATTTCTCAGTGGTGATTTCAGCCATTTTCACGCCACGTGCCGAATCCTGTATGCGTTTTGCGTTTTCAATCGGACGGAACACTCTGACTTTGCCATCCTTTCCTCGGAAAGCCTTCAGTCCCTCGAAGCATTCCTGGCCGTAGTGTAGGGCGGTTGCCGCGATGTGCATCTCGATGGTTTCCGATGAGGAGACTTCAATTTCGCCCCATTGGCCGTTGCGGTAATAGCATCTTACATTGTAATCGGTGGGAACATATCCGAATCCCAGGGCTGACCAATTGATGTCTGCTTCTTTCATCTTGAAGGGTTTTAAATGGTGTTTAGTGCCGGTGGTTATTATTGGTGCGCAAAAAACGGGGCGCGGATTTAAATGCATAACCCATCGGCGGAAATTAGTTAACTGGGTTAATCGGCTGTTTGCTTATGATAGCTTAAAAGGCTATTATAAGGAGTTTTTTCAACCGGTATTTTTGGCAAATATACGGAATTATTTTTTATTTGTGCAATATATAACAAAAAATTTAGCAGCCTGTCTGAGGCGGTTGAGGTTGGCGGAAATGGCCGTTATGTCCGTGGGTGAAGCATGAGTGTTGCAAAAATACGGAATAGATGCGCCATTGTTACAAAACGGTTGAATGGTGCTATGGCTGTTTCGGGTTCTTTGTAACAATGATTGTAGGGGTGAATATTATGAGGTTTTCGGCTTTGAAATATAGATATGAAATAATAGTGTGAAGAATGTAACATGAATGACATGAAAATTCATAGTTGTATATATTTGAAAGTCAGTAGTATAATACTGGCTTTAAAAATTTTTTCAAAAAAATCTTCAGTTTTTATCGAGAAAAATTTGGAGATAAGAAAATTGTGTGTAACTTTGCGTCGTAGTCACAAATGTGTTACATAAACATTACCAATAAAACTCTAAAATATTGCTATTATGAGTGCCTCTAATTTTCAGACTAAACTTTTGGGTTTGCAGAGCAACCTTCTGAATTTTGCTTATCTGTTAACATCAAACCGTGATGATGCTTATGACTTGTTGCAGGATACCACATTGAAAGCGCTCGACAACGAGGATAAGTATGTTGAGAATGTTAATTTCAAAGGATGGGTTTTCACCATCATGCGCAACATTTTCATAAACAACTATCGTAAGGTAGTGCGCTCGGCCACTATCATCGATCGGACAGAGGATCTCTATCATCTCAGTCTCCCTCAGGAATCGGGGCTTGACACTCCCGAAGGTTCGGTGGCTGCCGGAGAGATTTCTGATGCCATCAACTCGTTTTCTGATGATTACCGTATCCCGTTCACGATGCATGTGTCAGGTTATAAATATAATGAAATAGCAGAGAAAATGAATCTGCCTTTGGGAACTGTGAAGAGCCGCATCTTCTTTGCCCGTCAGCGTTTGCAGAAGATGCTCAAGGATTACCGCTGATTCCAGCCGGCGGGGTCTGTCCGCCGCCAGAATGCCCATGATGGCGCTTCATAATAGAACAATAAGGTTGGCTTTGCCGTCTTTGCGACTTAACCGATTCGATTGCTCGATTGTGCAATTCATCTTTCCTGTCGTTTTGAGGCCGATATGGACTTGATGATCTTTCAGAGGGGGCCTGGCCCTGAGGTTTATGCGCATCTTCAGCGCAAAGTCGTGAAAAATAAAAAGGCGCTTATCACTAAGCGCCTTTTTATTGGTTTCCAATAGGTACAATTTCTAAGGTAAAAAAGATTGTTTTAGGTTTGTGATGCAAAGGTCAGCCTTTTTCGTGGCATGGCAAAACTTTTTCATATGTTTTACGACATACTTTTTTAGCGTTTTGGATTTTGGCGCTTATATTTTTCTTTCTTAATCGGCTATCACGGCGATATATAGGGGCTTTGTGAAGATTTGTGGGGAGGCTTTGCCAAATGTTAATTAACACTTGCCCGGTGACAAATCGTTAGCTCAGTGGCCGGATTTCACTTTTTTTCAGGATTGGAGCTATCGTTGAATATATGCAGGGAGAAGCGGTTGCCATCGAATACGCCATATGAAAACTGTCTGATCCAATCGCCAAGAATAATCATGCGGCTATTGTTGACGCCCAATGGGAAGTCGAGTAATATATGGCGGTGGCCGAAAACGAAATATTCAATCGACGGGTCGGTTTCTGAGAGGTATTGGCGGCAAAAGGAGATTAGCGGCTCGTTGTGCTCACCTTTAAACATGGGCGTGCTGTTGTCGAAGTCGCGTGAATGGTTCGACCATTTGTGGGCGAAAGGAATTGTCCACCTCGGGTGTATGGCGGCATATAATTTCTGACATATCCGGTTGCGGAATGTTGCACGGAGTAGTCTGAATGTCGGGGGCAATTTTCCGAGTCCGTCGCCATGGCTGAGAAAAAAACGTTTTCCGTAGATTTCCCTGACTTCGTAACCGTCGACCACGCGAAGGCCGATCTCCTGCGCGAGATAGTCGAACAGCCATATGTCGTGGTTGCCGATGAACCATGTGATTTTAACCCCTTTGTCGGCTAATGCGGAAAGTGCCCCGAAAAAACGGATGTATCCGCGCGGCACAACCGTGCGGTATTCATACCAATAGTCAAGGATGTCGCCGAGCAGGTAAAGCTCGTCGGCCTCGTCGGCTATGGAATTCAGAAACCTGACCACTCTGCGTTCATAGCTTTTAGGCTCATCAAGATAGGATGCCCCTAAATGCAGGTCGGATATGAAAAAGGTTTTCTTTGACACTGGCATGATGTTTCGGCTGTATGTTATGCCTGGGTATGGATGCCTATTTATATTATGGTGCAGTTTGTGCCGGTCGGCGGATCGGGAAACTTGCTGATTATAGAAAACCGAGTTCGAGTTTGGCCTCTTCGCTCATCATTTCTTTAGTCCATTCCGGCTCGAATACCACGTTGATTGTCACAGATTTTATGCCTTCGATGGATTCGAGCTTTATGCGGGCGTCTTCAACAATGAAATCTGCCATAGGGCAGGATGGGGCGGTCATGGTCATGTCGATGGTCAGGTCTCCGGAATCTGAAAGGTCGATTTTGTAAACCAGGCCGAGGCTGTAGATGTCAACCGGGATTTCCGGGTCGAAAACTGTTTTGAGCATCGCCACGACTTTTTCTTCTATCTCGAGGTGCTGTTGTGCGTCCATATATGGAGTGGTATTGTCTTGTTCCTTTATTTTCTGCAAAGATAGCGCATTATTTTCTACAAAGATAGTGGTTTCGTTGCTAATGTTATGGATAATTTCATTAATTTTGCAAATCTCCACGACGTTGGTGCCATCACTCTGTGGTATGGCTTCTGTGGTGGGAAATCAGATGAAATATAAACCTATATAGAAATGAGAAAACTTAAATCGGTATTTGCAGCGGTGGCATTGTTTGCCGCTGTTTTCGTGGCTGGAACTCAAAGCGTGTCGGCCGGTTCGCCTCTCCGTTTTGGCGTTAAGGCTGGTGTTGCAATCAATGAATTGAAGTTCAATGAAAATGCATTCTCAAGCTCAAACCGTGCAGGATTCACCGGTGGTGTCATGCTCCAGTTTATTGCTCCGATTATAAATATCGGTTGCGATGCATCTGTGATGTATACCCATCGTCAGAACCGCATAAACTTCACGGAAGAAGGTGAGGCTACCAGTGGCATGACTGTCAACTCCGATTATATCGAGGTGCCGATTAATTTCCGTTGGAATATCGGTCTGCCGATTGTGGGTAAATTTGTGACACCGTTTTTGACCACCGGGCCTGATTTCTCATTCCTGGTGTCGAATAAAAACGTTAAAGATGCATGGAATAAGAAGACGTTTGATTTTGCATGGAACTTCGGCTTTGGTTTGAAACTCGTTGACCGTGTGGAGCTTGCAGCGGCTTATGGCCTGGGGATAACCAGCAATGCATCGAGTGATTCAGCCCTTTATGGCAAGAATATTGTTGACGGTAAGAACCGGGTGTGGACTGTTACGGCGGCTTATCTGTTCTGATTAACGCTTTTTTGGATATTGCAAGGCGCTGTGTCTAAGTTGGACGCGGCGCCTTTGCGTTGTGCGGCGCAGTGAGCCGGGGTTGTTTGCCGGTTTAACCTTGTTAACATAAAATGATGTTTCTTTGGACGCAGGGGTTTTGTAGTGTCTGAAAATCTGGCTATCTTTGCAAACGTGAGAAAATGGCGGCTGCGTGGCATTGCCGCCAGATTATTTCGATAACCTTAAAATCTCTCCCGGATTAGGCAAAACCAGATATTGTTGTTTGGCTGCCAGGCAGAAGGGGGTTCCTGTCTGCTTTTCGATAGTAGGGAGCGCCGGGTGCGGGTGTCTAAAATCCCGTCGAGGCATACACAATGCAAAACGATATGGCGAAATTTATCATAGCTTTATTCACCATGCTTGTCGCCGTGGCGGTTCCAGCCTCTGCGGCGCGCAAATCAGGTGCCGTCAAGAATGACGGTTCAGGTAATGTGTCCCAGTCTGCCGATGCGGAAGATCTGACATATGCATCGATTTCACGGACTAATCCGTTTGAGATTGTGCCTGCGGCGGGGATGGAGCTTCTCGGTGATATCGACGATGCTGACAATGCAGACAATGCGCTGATGATTGCCGACATGATCTCTTATGCCAAACGTTTTATCGGCACCCGTTATGTGCGTGGCGGTAAATCTCCCAAAGGTTTTGATTGTTCGGGTTTCACCTCCTATGTTTTCGACCAGTTCGGATATTCACTCAGCCGCAGTTCTGCCGGCCAGTATGGCCAGGGCGTGAAACTCAGCCGCGATGAGGTGGCTGCCGGCGACCTGCTGTTTTTCACTGGGCGCAATTCGCGCAGCGGGCGTGTAGGCCATGTCGGCATAGCCCTGAGCAATGACCCCGAGACAGGTGAAATAACCTTTATACATGCCGCTATCAGCGGAGGGATAAGAATCGACCGTATTTCGGCGCCATATTATGCCAGCCGTTATATCGGCGCCCGGCGAGTGATGTGAGGCCTTTCAGCGCATCGATGCTGTGGCGTCGAGCAGCGATTGCAGTGTGGCTCTTATGGAACGTAGGCGCTCTATTGCCTGTGAGTGGCGCGATATGTTGGTGTGATTGTGGCGGAGTTGTTCCTGGGCCGCTTCGATTTTCAACCCTTTTTCTTTAACGAGGTAGAACACCATGCGTAGTTTCTCAACGTCGGATGGTGTGTAGAAACGTGTGCCTTTGTCGTTGCGTTTCGGGTTGATTATAGTGAACTTGCTTTCCCAAAACCGGATTGTGGAAGCCGGCAGTCCGAGCATTTCGGCCACTTCTCTGATTTTGTAGTATTTTTTCTCAAGTTTTTCGGTTGCCATTCTGTTATCCGTAGCTTTTCGTTGATTTGCAAAAGTAGGGAAAAAATAGTAATTTTGCACACTATTTTTTGCGGGTCAGCTCCCTCACGGCATGTTCTGTATGGGGGAGCCGGAGCAAAGATATAAAATCAATACGTACAGATGAGCAATAAGCCGTTATCTGCCAAGGAGATTCGTGAGTCTTTCAAGCAGTTTTTCAAAAGCAAAGGGCATCAGATCGTTCCGTCGGCCCCTATGGTGATAAAAGATGATCCCACATTGATGTTCACCAATGCGGGTATGAACCAGTTTAAGGATATTATTCTCGGCAACAAAGCGCCCAAATGGACTCGTGTGACCGATAGCCAGAAATGTCTGCGTGTCAGCGGGAAACATAACGACCTGGAAGAGGTGGGTCTTGATACATACCATCACACCATGTTCGAGATGCTTGGCAACTGGTCATTTGGCGACTATTTCAAGCAGGAGGCAATAGATTGGGCATGGGAATTCCTTGTAGATGTGTTGGGGCTGGATCCGCAACGTTTGTATGCCACCGTTTTTGAAGGGTCTGAGGCAGAGGGTCTGGACCGTGACGACGAAGCTGCGGCAATCTGGGAGAAGCATCTTCCGGCCGACCATGTCATCAATGGCAACAAGCATGATAATTTCTGGGAAATGGGCGACACCGGCCCTTGCGGCCCCTGTTCGGAGATACATATAGACCTGCGTAGCGACGCTGAGCGTGACACCGTGTCAGGGGCGTCGTTGGTCAACAAAGATCATCCCCAGGTGATTGAAATATGGAACTTGGTGTTCATGCAATATAACCGCAAGGCAGACCAGAGCCTTGAACCTCTCCCGGCCAAGGTTATTGATACCGGTATGGGTTTCGAGCGCCTTTGCATGGCTCTGCAGGGGAAAACATCCAACTACGATACGGATGTATTTACCCCGATGATTGCCAGGATATCCGCCCTGTCTGGCAAAAAATATGGTGAAGACCATAAGGTTGATGTGGCAATGCGTGTCATC
The DNA here is from genome assembly GCA_910575545.1 of Bacteroidales bacterium. Lineage (GTDB taxonomy): Bacteria > Bacteroidota > Bacteroidia > Bacteroidales > Muribaculaceae > UBA7173. The sequence continues at coordinate 17,358 of CAJTFH010000019.1, read as the reverse complement.
GCCGACCATATTCGCACAATAGCGTTCTCGATTGCCGATTCACAACTCCCCGGCAATGCCAAAGCCGGATATGTTATCCGACGCATTCTGCGGCGTGCTGTGCGTTATGCCTACACGTTCCTCGACCAGAAAGAGGCTTTCCTTTATAAGCTCATAGACACCTTGATTGATTCGATGGGTGAGGCATATCCTGAAATCGTCAGCCAGCGTGAACTTATAATGAAGGTGACCAAAGAGGAGGAAGACTCCTTCCTGCGTACTTTGGAAAACGGTATCCGGATGCTTGAGAATGCTATATCTGCTGCACGTAAAGCCGGGAAAACCGAGATTTCAGGCCAGGAGGCATTCACCCTTTATGACACCTACGGATTCCCTCTCGACCTTACGGAACTGATTCTGAAAGAAAACGGCATGACGCTTGACCAAGAAGGGTTTGATACGGAAATGACGGCTCAGAAGGCGCGTGCCCGCAAGGCTGCGGCTGTTGAGGCAACCGATTGGGTTACGGTCAATGATGGCGAGGCCGAATTTGTCGGGTATGACATGACATCGGTTGCCACGAAAATTCTCCGTTACCGTCAGGTTAAACAGAAAAACAAAGAGTTCTACCAGATTATCCTTGCCAAAACCCCGTTTTATGCCGAAATGGGTGGCCAGGTAGGCGACAGCGGCACTCTGACGTCTGCCGATGGTGAGGCAATCGAGATTTTTGACACCAAACGTGAAAACGGTATAGGGGTGCATCTCGCTCATAAACTCCCTGCAGACCCTGCCGGGGAGTTCGTGGCGGCTATTGATGAGAAGGCACGGTTGGCGACATCGTGCAACCATTCAGCCACCCATCTTCTCCATGAGGCTCTGCGCGAAGTGCTCGGCACGCATGTTGAGCAGAAAGGCTCTTATGTGTCGCCTGAACTGTTGCGTTTCGATTTCTCCCATTTCCAAAAGGTCTCCCCTGAAGAGCTCCGCAAGGTTGAGCATCTTGCCAATAGCAGGGTTCGTCAGGCCATAACGCTCGACGAGCGTCGTTGCGTGCCAATCGAGGAGGCACGTGCCATGGGGGCGATGGCGTTGTTCGGCGAGAAATATGGCGATGAAGTGCGTGTAATCCGCTATGGATCTTCGGTGGAGCTTTGCGGTGGTACACATGTGGCCAATACCGGTAATATAGGAATGATAAAAATCCTGGGTGAGAGCAGTATCGCAGCAGGCATCCGCCGAATCGAGGCTATCACAGGCGAACAGGTTGAGAATGCTATCGACGCCATGGGCGATACACTAAAAGAAATCGGCACGATGCTGCACAATGCGCCCGATGTTTTGGCGGCTCTGAGAAAATCGATTGAAGAGAATGCCGAACTGCGCCGACAGGCCGAGGAATACATGAAGGAACGCACGGCCATGATGGTCAGTAAGCTCCTTGATAATGCCGGTGATATCAACGGGATAAAAATAGTTGAGATGAGGGGTGTGAGCATGGCGGATATGGTGAAGAATGTGGCTTTCGGTGTGCGGGCTGCCTCACCTGAGAACACGGCCTTCATCGGAGCAACTATTGATATCAAGAACAAGCCGTTGCTGACAGTTATGCTTACCAACGATCTTGTGGAGAGCGGACTGAATGCTTCGAAAATCGTGCGTGAGGCAGCGAAGGCAATTAAAGGCGGCGGCGGCGGCCAGCCTGGCTTCGCCCAGGCCGGAGGAAAGGATGCCGACGGTCTCTATGCCGCTATGGAAGAGCTGAAACGGCAACTGTTGAAATAATCAGCTTTTGAATAGCGGTAAACGCTTGATTAATAGATTACCCTCTCCATGCAAGGATCAATACGACATCTGCTGTTGTTTCCAGCTATAATTTTGGCCGGAAGCCTTTTGGGCGGTTGCGGTTATGATGAACCGCAACCTGTGCATCCTGAGCCTCAGAGTGATGCTGTAAGGTCTGTATTGGTCTATATGGTTGCCAACAATTCCTTAGGAGGGTCATCCGGCAACGGTTATGATGAATCGGACTTAAAAGAGATGGACGCGGCCGCCAAAGCCGGTGCCTTTGGTGCGAACCGTCTGATAGTGTATCATCATGCCTATCATAGCGACCCTAAACTGATTGAGATTACAGCGGCGGGGCGGCAGGAACTGAAGTTCTACGACACAAGTGAGAGTTCTGTGAGTGCTGCGCGTATGGAGCAGGTGATATCGGATTTCAAGAGCCTTGTGCCTGCCGAGCGCCATGGCATTGTGCTGTGGAGCCATGCGAGCGGATGGCTTGAAAACGGGATTGAAGAGGATGTTGCTGAAGCTAATGGCAAGTTGCGCGCATTCGGAGTAGACGGCGCGCGGCAGATGAATGTGACAACGTTGGCCCGGGTGCTTGACGGTGAAGGGTTCGATTTCGTTTATTTCGACTGTTGCCATATGGCAGGTGTTGAGGTGGCTTACCAGTTGCGCTATGTCACCCCTTTTATAGTGGGGTCTGCGTCGGAACTGCCGGCACAGGGAATGCCTTATGATAAGACATTGCCATATCTTATGGCTGATGAGGCTGACCCTGTTGGTGCGGCTGCCCAGACATTTGCCTATTATGATGGCCTGACCGGCTGGGGGCGCACATGCACAATATCGGTTATCGACACATCGGAACTCGACGCATTGGCCGATGCCGTAGGGGAATTCTATTCACTGCATCCGCAACTCTCCGCTGATTATCGGGGGCAGAAGTTCATTGCGTCAAGATGCCGGTATTTCGATCTGAGCCATTATCTCGGCGGTTTGGCACAGGCCGATATGGGGGGAGGTTTTATGACAGCGTATGCCAACGCCCTTTCTGCTATTGATAAAGCTGTGGTTTTTGAAAGGGCGACCCCATATCTGTGGTACGGACTGCCGGAGCAGGTTGACATCAACAATCATTGCGGTTTGTCGACTTATATAATGAAATCAGAGCAAGATGCTGATGCAGGCCGTCTCAACTACAGGAATCTTGACTGGTGGAAGCATGTTGCCAGCCGCCTGTGGTAGCCGGAAGCATAGCCGCTTGATCATAGGTTAATCGATAATTATAAAAAGATGATAAATATTTTTATTCTGTTGCAGGGGCTTATTCCGGGAATCGGGAGCGCTGAGACGGCCAAGACAACCGAAGAGGTGGCGAAGGCCTCAGGTGAGGTGGATAAATGGAAGGCCTTGTCGCTTGAAGATCTGGTTAGCCGTCTGGCTGACTCTGCGGTCAGCTTTGCCATCAATCTGGCGGTGGCCATTGTGGTGTTTTATGCCGGCAGATTCGTAATCAAGAAAATCTACAAGCTGATTTCATCGATTTTCCAAAGCCGGGCTATTGACAAGTCGTTGTCGACGTTTGTGCTTAGTCTGGTCAATATAGTGTTGTATTTCATCCTGATAGTGACCGTAATCGGCATTCTGGGGATTGAGACTACTTCGTTTCTTGCCCTCTTTGCCTCTGCCGGTGTTGCAATCGGTATGGCGCTCAGCGGCACATTGCAGAACTTTGCAGGTGGCGTGTTGATTCTTTTGCTTAAACCTTACAAAATCGGTGATTATATCGAGGTTCAGGGCTATGCCGGAACTGTGAAGGAAATCCAGATTTTCTTCACAGTTATAACCACTGCCGACAATAAGTCGATTTCGATTCCTAACGGAGGGTTGTCGACCGGCAGCGTTAATAATTATAGCCGTGAGGAATTCAGACGGGTGGACTGGACTGTCTCGATTTCTTATGGTGATGATGTGCAATCTGCCCGTGAGGCAATCCTGACTATGTTTGCCGCTGATGACAGGATAATGCAGGCTCAGATTTCTGCCGCTGCAAAAGATATTTCCGATAACAATGATAATGAATCTTTGCCGAAAGAGGAGGTTGAGGCTGATGTGGCTGAGGCAGATGCTCCGCGCCGCAGTGTCATGGATAAACTATTGGGCCGTAGGCGTATTGCAAAGGCTGCGCTGTCGCGTCTTGACGACAGGCTGAAAAAGCGCCGCGAAGAACCTGCGCCTGATTACTCTCCGAAAATTTTTGTTGGCTCGCTTGCCGCTTCGAGTGTTGACTTGACAGTGAGGGCATGGACTAAGTCGGAAAACTATTGGGGCGTTTATTTCTATTATAATGAACTGTTCTATAATGAGCTGCCTAAACATGGCATTAATTTTCCATTTCCGCAGCTTGATGTTCATCTGCCCGTTGGAGCGGTGTCGCAAGAGGTGAAATGACAGAGGAGAAGGAGGAGATAATGCTTCAGATTCAGGAAACGCTGGTCAGTCTTGACCTTGCAGAGCGGTTTTTCTGCTGCGACCTTGATAAATGCCTCGGTGCTTGTTGCATAGAAGGGGATGCCGGCGCTCCGGTCAGTGAAACGGAGGTTGAGGAAATTAAAAAGGCGTTGCCGGTGATAGAGCCGGATATGCTTCCGCGTGCCATAGCTGAGGTGGAGGAAAACGGGGTGGCATATGTTGATGAAGAGGGTGATTTGGTCACGACCATCCTTGACGGGCGTAATTGTGCTTTCACATGTTATGGACCCGGAGGGGTGTGTCTGTGCGCGTTGGAAAAGGCCTATCGCGAGGGGCGCACCAATTGGAAGAAACCGGCTTCATGTTCGCTTTATCCGTTGCGCATAACGGAATATCCTACGTTTACTGCAGTTAACTACCACCGTTGGGAGATATGCCGTGATGCCGAAGTGCTTGGACGCAAGAACGGCATCAGGCTCTACCGGTTCCTGAAACAACCGCTCATTGACCGTTTCGGTCAGGCTTGGTATGATGAGCTGTGTGAAGCTTGTGAAGCCTATTTGGAGGAGTATGGGAAGTGAGAAGCCGTAAGTCATAAGTCAGAGGTCAGAAGACTTAAGCGGTAAGTAACCGATAGGAGGTTGGATGAAGGAGAAAACGTGACGGTGGGCCGGATACCTAAGTATTCGGCCCACCGCACGTTTCAACTATTTATTTATGAGAGCCTCAGTACCTGGTATCACTACCCGATAAAAAGGACGAGGGATGTTCTTGTAATAAAGCGTTGTTTAAGTTGATTAAAGTGCTGTTTTTAATGTTCTTGTCGGATTAAACATTATGCGGTCGGTTATGTATCCGGGTTATTCCGTTTTTGAGTTCTGCGGCATTCAGAGCCAGAGGCCGTAGCTGCGTACTTTATTACTATAACACTACGGAGGCTGTGACGTTGGTTGGGAATGCGCTAAAAGTGTTTAAATAGTGTTTAATGGCAGTTCCCGGTCGGTCCTGGGCCTTGACATCATTGTGCCGAATCACTAGATTCGAATTAAAACACATTAATAGATACTATCTAAAATCTTTTGAGAAATTTTGAGACAATCACTTGCTTAATGCGTCTCGATAATCGCTAAACGGAACAACGAAGCGTTGAGAGAGAGTTTTCCTGCATCAAGCATATTTCTCAAATGGGGCAGGAGGTCAGATGTGTCTATACCGAGTGTTGATGCAATATCATTGGCGGTAAGCCCTTCAGGATGGTTCGACAGGATATATCCTATTCGCGAAGGGATGTCGGCTGCAATGGCCGGTTCTGCCTGGTGAGATTGGATATTGCGGTTTGAGCGGCATACATCGCATGTTGTGCATGGTGACGATGTTTCCTCTCCGAAGTAATTCAGCAGGGTGGTTACACGGCAGTCTGTGGCGCTGAACAGGAATTTTTTCATCGCCTCGATGCGGTTGGCCATCTGTAGGCGGCGCAGTTCATAGACCTCACGTGGGAACACCAGGTCTTTTGCCGGCACACGCGATTGTGGAAAGTATATGTAGGGTGTGCTTTTGCGCGGGATGTAGTGGATCACATGCATTTTCGACAGTTTCAGCAGGTTCTCATAGACAGTGCGCTCTGTCAGCCCGAGTTCTGAAGCTATCCGTGATTCGCTGATGTGTTCATAATCGGCGAAAATTCCAGTGTAGTTACGGAGCACGAACTGGAATATACGCTCGCATTCAGGGTCAAGGTCGAGCGTGTAGAGTTCGTGACGGTTCATTATGACCATTAGCCTGGAGCGTGTTGAGGTCTCTTCGATAAAATCGATGTAACCCGACTGTGAAAGGAGTTTTAATGCGCTGACAGCAGCTGCCGGTTGCAACCTGAACCGTATGCAGAACATGTCGGGATTGAATTCGATGAGCCGGTTGAACCCTTCTCCCATGGCGATGTTGAGAAACACGCATAGCTGGTCGTAGGTTTGGCGCAAATATTCTTTGGTGGGGAAACTCTCGGTGAGCCTGCGGCTAAGCACCCCTTTGTCTGTGGCTGGTGTGACCAGCGAGACTGCGAATGATGGGTTGCCGTCGCGCCCCGCGCGTCCTGCTTCCTGGTAGTATTCTTCGAGCGACGACGGAGGGTCGAAATGCACCACTATGCGCACATCGGGTTTGTCGATTCCCATTCCGAATGCGGTGGTTGCCACCATCACTCTCGTCTGGTCGGTTTTCCAGAGGTTCTGCCGGGTGTTTTTCTCTTCTGGAGAAAGTCCGGCATGGTAGAATCCGGCGCTTATCCCGGCGCGGCAAAGGGCTTCCGCCACGATTTTTGTGCGTTTGCGCGAGCGCACATAGACAATGGAGCAACCAGGCACGCGGTTGAGGATATGGATGAGTTGCTCCTCTTTGAAGTCGCAGTTGCGCACCACATATGATATGTTGCTTCTGTTGAAACTCAGCCTGAATGTTGCCGCCCGGTTGCGGAAACGGAGCTGTTTCTGTATGTCGGCAACTACTTCGGGGGTTGCCGAGGCGGTGAGCGCGAGCAGGGGGGCTTCAGGGAAATGCTGGCGCAGGGTTGCTATCTGCAGATATGACGGGCGGAAATCGTAGCCCCACTGCGATATGCAGTGCGCTTCGTCAACCACTATCAGGCTTACGGGCAGGCTTCTCAGTTCGCCGGTGAATGCCGGTGATTGCAGCTTTTCAGGGGAAAGATATAAGATTTTGACTTTGCCTAAGCGGCATTTGTCGAGCACCAGGCGGTTTTCGCGCTTGGTCAGCCCGCTGTGGAGGAAATATGCCCTGATGCCGTGGGAAAGCAGGTTGTCGACCTGGTCTTTCATCAGGGAAATCAGGGGGGTGACCACCAATGTAAGTCCCGGCAATATGATTGCCGGGACCTGGAAGGTTATTGATTTCCCGCCTCCGGTAGCCATCAGCCCGAGAGTGTCGTTCCCGGCAAGAACAGAATCGATTATTTCGGCCTGCATAGGCCGGAACCGGTCGTAGCCCCAATGCTCTTTGAGCACGGAGCGGGGAGATGGAATGTCGGAGGCCAGGCTCATTCGGCTATTCTGATTTCTTTGATCTGGAGCTGAATGGCGTGGGGTGAGTTCTGATGCTTGTTGTCTTCGATGGTGTAGCAGATGTCGAATCTCGCTCCTGCATGTATCAGCGGGAAGAGGGGGGCTTTGTTGAAAGCAATGCCGTTGATGACTTTTCCCGACGTGTCGTCGACAAGCTCGAGCTTGATATGCTCCAGTTGACGCCCCACGAGTTTGCTTGTGCCGAAATCCATCACGCCCCTGGTGCAGAACACCGGTTTCTGGTTGCCCGGACCGAATGGGTTGAAGCGGCGCAGGGTTGAGATGAATTCGTTTGAGAGCTCCGAGAATGTGAGGAACGCGTCGATTTCAAACTGCGGGTGGAGTTGCGATGGGAGTATGTTCGCGGTCACGAACTCTTCAAACCTTCGTGTGAATTCCGGAATATTTTCTTCTTTGAGCGAAAGTCCGACTGCATAGGTGTGGCCTCCGAAGTTTTCGAGCAGGTCGCGTGTGGAATCCACGGCCTTGTAGATGTCGAAACCTTGAACGGAACGCGAAGAGCCTGTGGCAAGCCCGTTGGCGAGGGTCAGCACTACCGACGGTTTATAGTATAGCTCGGTCAGGCGCGACGCAACGATGCCGATAATCCCTTTGTGCCAGTCTTTGTTGAAGATAACGATTGATTTCTTGTCGGCTTCTGATTCCAGACGGCTCGAAAGGATGGCATTGGCTTCTTCGGTTATGCGTTTGTCAAGCTCCTTGCGGTCTTTGTTGTATTGGTCGATGTTTTTTGCTTTCTCGTAGGCATCGGCAATGTCGCGCGACACAAGTAGCTCCACGGCCTCACGTCCGCTTTGCATACGGCCTGAGGCGTTGATGCGCGGGCCGATTTTGAAAATCACGTCGGAAATGGTGATTTCGCGGTTGGAGAGGTTGCAGATGCGTATTATCGCCCTCAGCCCCATGTTTGGGTTTGAATTGAGACGGCGCAGGCCATAGTAGGCCATTATGCGGTTTTCGTCGACCATCGGCACTATGTCGGCGGCGATTGACACTGCCACCAGGTCGAGCATCCCTTCGAGTTCCCCCTGGTGGATGCCGTTGCTGATTGCGAATGCCTGCATGAGCTTATAGCCCACACCGCAACCCGACAGGTGCTGGCACGGATAAGTCGAGCCTTCCATTTTAGGGTTGAGGATGGCTACGGCCTGCGGCAGCTCCTCGTCGGGAACATGGTGGTCGCAGATGATGAAGTCTATCCCGTGCTCGCGGGCATGGGCAATCTCCTCGTTGGCTTTGATGCCGCAATCGAGGATTATGACGAGTTTCACCCCCTGATCGGCGAATTCGTCGATTATGTCGCTCGATATTCCATAGCCTTCCTCATATCTGGTCGGTATGAAATAGTCGATGTTAGAGTAGAAGTTGCTGAGATACTTGTAGACGAGCGCCACAGCGGTTGTGCCGTCGACATCATAGTCCCCGTAGACCATAATCTTTTCTTTTGCCCCCATGGCTTTGTTGAGCCGGTTTACGGCTTTATCCATGTCGGGCATCAGAAACGGGTCGTGGAGATTCTTCAGGCGGGGATTAAAGAACCAGTCGGCTTCCTCGACTGAAGTGATGCCACGCTGCACCAACAGCTGGCTCACGGGCGGACATGACGCATATTTTTGCGCAAGCGCCGTCTCGATCTTCTGCTCTTCTTGTGTCAGGGGTAAATAATTCCATTTACCTGTCATTTATGTTGTTTTTTTATTGGCATGGCCGGGCTTCCCTCATGGCGGGAAGATGGGAGAGGAGGGCAGAAGAAAGAGGATTCAGCCGGAACGGATTGGCTGTTAAGATGCTAACGTGCGGCTTCCGGGTAGTGTGTCGGAGAGAGCCGGATGAGCCTATTAACCCACATTAGTCTACTTTGCAAAAATAGCGAAATTTTCCGGAATAACCGGCGGGGTTTAATCTTTATTTGCATTTTTGTGTTGAAGTGGGGATATGAAAAATCGGGGCGTGCCATTTTTGAACTGCACACCCCGATTGATTCCGGTGGCGTTTTCAAGAGTTATCATAATGGTGATGTAGTTATGTGCAATACTGCACTGCAAAACTTCTGTAAAATTCGGATTGGCAAATTTTTTTTTTTGAGAAAAGTGTGTAATTTTGGGGTGGGAGAAGTCATCAGAGGTAAGAAGTGGGAAGCCGAAAGAGGGGTTAATCTGTTTCCAATCTTTTAGATGCATCAGACGTTTGAAATGTTACGTGGGCAATGATTATTGTTAGAATTTAGAATGTTTGTACTGATTTGATGAATAACGTTTTTTTGAAGAAGATGCCACCTTGGGTTATGACTGCTGTGGTGGTGTTGGCGATATTATGGCTTACTTTGGCTCCAAAGCCGTTGCCTGATAGCGATGTGCATTGGTTTGAGGGTGCCGACAAGGTGGTGCACGGCTGCATGTTCGGCGGCCTGTTTTTTGTGATGGGACTTGACTGGGTTATTTCGGGGCGAAAACTGGGGTTGCCGGTGGGTATGGCGCTTGCGGGAGTCTGCGTGGCTTTTGGCGGCGGCATTGAACTTGTGCAGGGAGCGATGGATATGGGCCGGGGATGTGACGTGTGGGATTTTGTGGCCGACACGGCGGGGGTGGCTCTGAGTTTGGCAGTGACGCCTGTGATTGTCAGGTGGCTCACTCGTTAAAACCGGGCACCATGTAAAGACACAGTGCCCGGTCGGTAATGCGATGAAGTTATCTTGACTTCAATATATACAGTAGCTGCTCGTATGTGTTTATCTGGTATGGATTGAATCGGCAGGTGCGGCGAGAGATTCGGGAGTAAGGGTTCCGTTGAAATATGCGCGGATGTCGGCCCGTAGTTCTTCATCTTGCTTGTCGCGTGAGAGAATGGTTCCGTCGGGGCCGATGAGGATTATGCATGGGATTCCTGTTATGCCATATAGGTCGGTGGGTATTGCCTGTGCATTGATAATCTGCGGCCATGGCAGATTGTGGCGTTTGACTGCTGCAATGGTGTTCTCCGGTTCGTCCCACACGGCCACTCCGAGCACTTCAAGGCCCTGTGGGCCGTATTCGTTGAGGATTTCTTTCAGAACTTTGGTTTCGCGGATGCACGGGCCGCACCAGCTTGCCCAGAAATCTACGAGAACCGGTTTCCCTTTGCCAACGTAGTCTGACAGTTTTTGCGTTGTGGTGTCGGTTTTGATGGAGAAGTCGACGAATTGCTTGCCAGGTTGTGTCGCTTCTTTCTTTTCGGCGGCATCGATAATCTTTGCGATTCGCTGGTGGGATTTGAATGAAGGGTTGGCTTCAAGGAATGCTTTTAGTTCGGATATGGGCATGGAGTATGCTTTGTCGAGGACCAGAATGTAGCCTATGGGATTGTCGATGTTGGCTTGGATTACCGAATCGGTGAAGGAATTGAATTCCGACACAAGCTGTTGCATGGCGGCCTCGGCGGTGCTGTCGTTGGGCAGAGACTGGCGGCGTGATGAGAAGCGTTGTTTGATCTGGTCGTTGAGCGCGTTTGTTTTGTCGTTGAGCTGTGAGCCGGTTGCGGTGCGGTCTTTAACCGTTATGTTGCCGTTTTCGAGAATCAACTGTCCGGCACGGTTGCCATCGACAATCAGGCGTGCTAAAACCGGATTTGCTATGTTGCCTTTGAATATGGCGGTTCCGTTGGCAACGGCTACTGAGTCGATTTTTTCTCCTGTGTCGAAATTTACGAGGAATGCCGTCTTCCCGTTTAATTCTGCGGGAAGCTGGGCTGTTACAGTGTAGGAGTCGTTGGCTGCGGTGGCGGAACATGCCGACATAGCCGCTCCAAGTGCAATGGTTAATAATTTGCCTTTCATTTAGTGGATATTTTAATGAAAAAGAATTGAATTTGCGATAAACAATGGTGCGGCTGACTGCGTTTAAAAAGCAAGCTCCGCTTTTAGATAACAAAGTAAATGAAAATTTGTTACATTAGAAAATCTGCGGGGCGGGGATGTTGGAAAAGGTTTGTTTATGAGAAAAGAACGGGAGATTATGAAAGGTTTGAATGAAGCTCTTGAAACGAGCATAAGGAGGAATTGGAATCTGCCGGCATTGTCGGATTTCAAAGGAGAGACGATGAGCTACGGCCATGTGGCGCGGCGTATCGTTGAGATGCATCTTGTTTTTGCGGCTATAGGGCTGAAGCCTGGAGAAAAGGTGGCTTTGTGTGCCAAGAATTCTGCTGCGTGGGCCACTGCATTCCTTGGGGCGCTGACATATGGGGCTGTGGTGGTGCCGTTGCTGCATGAGTTCCATCCCGACACGGTCGAGGCTCTTGTCGCCCATTCGGAAGCGCGGCTGCTTTTCAGCGAAAAGGGGATTTATGACAAACTTGATGCTGAAAATATGCCCGGTGTTGATGGTGTGGTGCTTATTCCTGATTTCACGGTGGCCCTTAGCCGCAAACATAAGCTGACGGCGGCTATCGACGGGTTGAAAGATACGTTTCTGAAAGCCTACGGCAAGAAATTCGCCCCGGCTCAGGTGGAATTTGCCAGGCGTGAGCCTTGTGAGTTGGCTTTGGTTAACTATACTTCCGGCTCTACGGGTAATCCCAAAGGAGTGATGGTTACTTTCGGAAATCTTTGGAGCAACATCAGCTTCGCACTCTCCAAGATACCGTTTCTCAAGCCCGGCGACGGGATGCTCAGTATGCTTCCGTTGGCGCATATGTACGGGCTTGTGTTTGAATTCCTGTTCCCTTTCTGTCGGGGATGCCATATAACCTTCCTTGGGCGCATACCGTCGCCGGCGGTTGTGCTTCAGGCTTTCGCCCAGGTGAGGCCGCAACTGGTGATTACTGTGCCTTTGGTGATTGAGAAAATCGTAAAGGGGCAGGTGTTCCCGAAATTGCACAAGCCGTGGATGAGGGTGCTCCGTGCTATTCCCGGAATCAGGCAGCTGATCAATATGGGTGTGCGGAAAAAACTGCTTGAGGCTTTCGGCGGTAATCTTAAACAGCTGATTCTGGGTGGAGCGGCTGTAAGCAAGGATGTGGAGCGTTTCCTAAGAAGCGTGAAATTCCCGTTCACTGTGGGCTATGGCATGACCGAATGCGCGCCATTGGTGACCTATGAATGGTGGAAGAACCAGCGTCCGCACTCTTGTGGCAGGCTTGTCGATGGAATGGAGGCGATGGTTTTGTCGGCTGATCCCATGCGTGTGCCGGGTGTGCTATATGTCAAGGGGGATAATGTGATGAAGGGTTATTATAAAAATGAAGCCGCCACTGTGTCGGCTCTCGATGATGACGGCTGGCTTAATACAGGGGATATATGCACGATTGACAATGACGGATATGTTTATCTGCGCGGACGCGATAAAAACATGATTCTGACCTCTTCAGGGCAGAATGTATATCCAGAGGAGATAGAGTCGTTGCTCAACAATATGCCGCTTGTGGGAGAATCGGTGGTGTTAGACCGCGGAGGCCGGATTGTTGCGCTTGTGCATCCCGACTATGAAACCGGGGAAAAGCAGGGGATTGACCGTGCGGAGACGGAGCGTAGGCTTGGAGCTATGTTGCCGGAACTTAACAAAGCGTTGCCTGGATATTCGCAAGTGAGTGCCATTGAAATCCGTGACGACGAGTTTGAGAAAACCCCTAAGCAGTCGATACGGCGGTTCCTGTATAAATGACTGGCAGCAATTGTTGCAATCAGCCTGATTGTGATTTAACGCATTTTCTCCGCATATGCGGTTTCACATGCCCCCTTGGCCGGATTTGACAGAAAATGAGGCCGAGGGGGCGGCGTGTGTAGAAATTTTTGTACCTTTGCAGGTTGAAAAAGAAGAGAAACGAAAAGGAATCGTTATGCAGAATATCCGTAATATCGCGATTATCGCGCACGTCGACCATGGCAAGACAACATTGGTTGACAAGATGCTTTTGGCAGGGAATCTGTTTCGTGAGAATCAGAATGCCGGAGAGTTGATACTTGACAATAATGATCTTGAGCGGGAAAGGGGGATAACGATTCTGTCGAAAAATGTCTCAATCAATTATAAGGATACTAAAATCAACATCATAGATACTCCGGGACACGCTGATTTCGGCGGTGAGGTGGAACGTGTGCTGAATATGGCTGACGGATGTCTGTTGCTTGTTGATGCCTTCGAGGGGCCGATGCCGCAGACCCGTTTTGTGCTTCAGAAAGCCATTCAGATGGGGTTGAAACCGGTGGTTGTGATAAATAAGGTGGATAAGCCGAACTGCCGTCCGGAAGAGGTGCAGGAGATGGTTTTCGACCTGATGTTCAGCCTTGATGCCACTGAAGAGCAGCTCGATTTCCCGACAATATACGGGTCTGCCAAAAATGGCTGGATGAGCACTGACTGGCAGAAAGAGACTGATAATATAACCCCGTTGCTTGATACCATACTGGAACATATCCCTGCTCCGGTTACCTTGGATGGTGAGCCGCAGATGCTTATCACCTCGCTTGACTATTCAAGCTATGTAGGGCGAATCGCCGTGGGGCGTGTGCACCGTGGCACTTTGCGCGAGGGAATGGAAATCGGGCTTTGTAAGCGCGACGGTTCGGTTGTGCGCCAGCGCGTCAAGGAGTTGCATACATTCGAGGGAATGGGGCGCAAGAAGGTGCAGGAGGTGTCGTCGGGCGACATATGCGCCCTTGTGGGGCTTGAAGGCTTTGAAATCGGAGATACCGTGACGACTGTCGACAACCCCGAGGCTCTGCCACGTATCGCCATTGATGAGCCTACCATGTCGATGACATTCACCATCAACGATAGCCCGTTTTTCGGGAAAGACGGCAAATATGTCACATCGCGACATATCCATGACCGTCTGACCCGCGAGCTCGACAAAAACCTCGCTCTGAGGGTTGAACGTGGTGTGAACGAAGATAAATGGAACGTTTACGGCCGTGGTGTGCTTCATCTGTCGGTGCTTATAGAGACCATGCGCCGTGAAGGTTATGAGCTTCAGGTGGGTCAGCCTCAGGTTATCATAAAGGAGATTGACGGGGTGAAATGCGAGCCAGTCGAACTGCTGACCATCAATGTGACAGAGGAGTATGCATCGAAGATGATAGACATGGTTACGCGCCGCAAGGGTGATATGCTGTCTATGACCACGCAGAATGACCGGGTGCATATGGAGTTCCAGATTCCGTCGCGCGGTATCATCGGTCTGCGCAACAATGTGCTGACAGGTTCGGCAGGCGAGGCCATCATGGCTCACCGTTTCCTGGAATACCAGCCTTGGAAAGGTGATATAGAGCGGCGCACCAACGGCTCGCTGATTGCTATGGAGGCCGGTACGGCCTATGCTTATGCCATCGATAAACTTCAAGACCGTGGTAAATTCTTCATCTTCCCGCAGGAAGAGGTCTATGCCGGTCAGGTTGTGGGCGAAAGCGCCAAAGATAAGGATATCGTGATAAATGTCACCAAGTCGAAAAAGCTGACCAATATGCGTGCCTCCGGTGCCGATGAAAAGGCGAAGATTGTGCCTCCTGTGGTTTTCAGCCTTGAGGAGGCGCTGGAATATATCAAGGAGGATGAGTATGTTGAGGTCACACCCAACCATATCCGCCTGAGAAAGATTATCCTTGACGAGCTTGAGAGGAAGCGGGCGAATAAGGGGTAAGACTTAAGTAGTAAGCCAGATGTCAGAAGTTTGGGGGTGGGGATGATTGTGCAATAATATGCAATAATTTGAAAAGAAGATGAAACCGTCAATTCCTAAAGGAACACGCGATTTTTCGCCGGCAGAGATGGCGAAGCGCAACTATATTTTCAACACTATCCGCGAGGTGTTCGGCTTGTTCGGCTATAACCCGATTGAGACTCCGGCCATGGAGAACCTGTCGACCCTTATGGGGAAATATGGGGAGGAGGGTGATAAACTTCTTTTCAAAATACTCAATTCGGGCGATTTCCTGCGCGGCGCCGACATGAAGCTTATTGAAGAGGGCAACTGCACACGTCTCACCCCCCAGCTTTGTGAGAAAGGGTTGCGCTATGACCTGACCGTGCCTTTTGCGCGCTATGTTGTGCAGCACCGCAATGAACTGCAACTGCCGTTCAAGCGCTATCAGATTCAGCCGGTTTGGAGAGCCGACCGGCCCCAGAAAGGGCGCTACCGCGAATTTTACCAGTGCGATGCCGATGTGGTGGGTTCTGATTCGCTGCTCAACGAAATCGAGCTTCTGCAGATGATCGATGAGGTGTTCAGGCGGCTGAAAATCAGAATCCAGCTGAAACTCAACAACCGCAAGGTGCTGGCAGGCATTGCCGAACTGATCGGCGAGCCCGACAAGATGGTGGATATTACCGTGGCTATCGACAAAATCGACAAAATCGGTATCGACAATGTGAATGCCGAGCTGATAGAGCGCGGTCTGTCGCAGCAGGCTGTCGAGGCGTTGAGGCCGATATTGGAGATTTCAGGCACTGTTGAAGAGCGTCTGGCGCAGCTTGAAAAACTGCTTGCAGGCTCTGAAACAGGGATGCTTGGCGTGAGGGAGCTTCGCGAGGTAATTGAAGGCACTATGGCGCTTGGGCTTGATGCCGAGCTTGACCTCGATGTGTCGCTTGCCCGTGGGCTCAACTACTATACCGGCACGATAATCGAGGTGAAAGCCAAAGATGTGGCCATAGGCAGCATCTCGGGTGGCGGCCGTTATGACAACCTGACCGGCGTGTTCGGCATGGGGGGGCTGTCGGGCGTGGGTGTGTCATTCGGTGCCGACCGCATTTATGATGTGCTCAATGCGCTCGATCTTTATCCCGCCGATGCGCGCACTTCCACACAGGTGATGTTTGTTAACTTCGGCCACAAAGAAGCTGAGGCAGCTATGCGTATGATTAAGATTCTGCGCGGTCAGGGGATTGCGGCTGAAATCTATCCCGACGAGGCCAAGATGAAGAAGCAGATGGCTTATGCAAATGCCTCCGGAGTGCCATTCGTTGCGATGGTCGGCGAGAGTGAGATGGAGCAGGGAAAACTGGCCCTGAAGAATATGGCGACCGGAGAGCAGGTGACAGTCGACCCATTGGAAGCTGCCGCTATCGTAGCCAAGGCTTAACTCTTTTTAATTCGAGGATTTTTTGGGGAGGTGTGATAATACGCTATCTTTGCCGGATATAACGGCGGGGATGCAAGAACCCGATTTGTAAGAATGGAAAAATTTAAGAAAATCATAATGCTTCTGTTGCTTGGTGCTGTTTGCAGCCTTGGAGCCAGAGCAGAGTTCCGTTGGGGACCGGCGGTCGGCATCGACATCAGCAATCTAAAATTCAAGCAGGATTTGATCTCGACCGGAAAGATTGTTGGCCCGCAGGCAGGTGTGCAGGGTGAAATGATGTTTCCGGGCATAGGTTTCGGCATCGACATAGGTGCGTTTTATTCCTTGCAGGGTGGCAAACTCGGTCTGGGAGAGAAGAAAATCTGGGCTGTCGACGGCTACGGCCAGGAGACCAGCTATCTCCACACATTGTCGATACCTGTGGATCTGCGCTTTAAATGGACACGCATGAACGGTCTGGAAGATTATATCGCGCCCTATGTGTTCGGCGGCCCGGTGTTTGATTTCCATCTCGGCCATAACAGCCTGAAGGCTATGAACTATGCCTTCGGCTCTATCGGTATGCAGGCCGGTCTTGGCGTTGAGCTGTGGAAGCGCTGGCAGGTTCAAGGCTCATATGTGTGGGGCTTGACCTATGCCATGAAGGCAGTGAAGCTCATCGATTTCTCTGGCCGTTGCAGCTACTGGACTGTAAGGGTGGCATATATGTTCTAGCCAGTCTTTTTATTTCAATTTAAAATATTACAAGCCTCACCCTCAGGCTCCTACCATCTGAACCATTCTGACAGCACCCTCTCCATCCGGATGCAAAAAAGGCGTTGGTCGAATTTCGACACAGCGCCCTGTTTAGTATGACGGGCATGTCATACATCTGTGGTGAAAGTCCACACGGGGCGTAGTTGCCGACGAACCCCATAGCGACTCGCAAGGTTCAAGTGGTGACGCTTGGGCGAGAAGAAGCAATAG
>CAJTFH010000018.1 GCA_910575545.1 Bacteroidales bacterium | reverse complement strand
ATTTCTATTTGCATATCACTAATTTAACCATTCTCAGCGATATATGCAATAGCTTAAAGTTTATTTCACATAATCGTCCATATTTTTGACTGAAATTTTCCTAAATCTCATGCGCCAGCCCTGATAATATGTTTACCGGAAACTTTTCTACAATGGGAATTATTATAATTATAGGATATGCACATTATGGGTGCTACGGGGAAAGGCATTTTTAATTGCGACTATTTATGAGACTCAACGGACGCAGAGAAAGCTCGAATGTCGACGACCGTCGCGGTCGCTCGGGGCTTGGTGGCAAAATTGCAGGAGGTGGTATCGTAGGTGTTATAATCGCTGCTGTTATTGCATGGATTTCGGGAGGCAATCCTCTCGATGTTATAACCTCGCAAGGTGGCGCAATGTTGCAGGATGGAGGCCAGGCCGAGGCATATGTGCCTACGCAGGAAGATGAGGAGCTGGCCACTTTTTCGCGCCGGATTCTCGCCGGTACGGAAGATGTGTGGGGCGAGATTTTCCGTCAGAACGGTCTGGAATACCGTCCGCCGCGGCTGGTGCTGTTCAACGGGGCGGTGCAGAGCGGTTGCGGGGGTGCTACTGCTTCAACTGGGCCGTTTTATTGCTCAGCCGACCAGTCGGTCTACCTTGATCTTTCGTTTTTCAAAGATATGCGCCGCAACCTCGGCGCCGACGGTGATTTTGCCTATGCCTACGTCATAGCCCATGAGGTGGGGCACCATGTGCAATACCTTCTAGGCACCCTCGACAAGGCTCATGAGCAGATGGCGCGGGTAAGTCAGAAAGAAGCCAACCAGATTAGTGTGAGGCTCGAATTGCAGGCCGATTTCTATGCCGGTGTTTGGGCTAACAACGATAACCGCCGCTTCAATTCGCTCGAACCGGGCGACATAGAGGAGGCCGTTGATGCCGCCTCGAAAATCGGCGACGATTACCTACAGAAAAAGGCTCAGGGCTACACCGTACCCGACTCATTCAACCATGGCACTTCCGCCCAGCGCCAACGCTGGCTGCGTCTTGGCCTATCCACGGGCGACCCTTCCCGTGGCGACACCTTCTCCCCGTCATATTCATCGTTGTAGAAGCAAGAAGTCTGAGGTCGATGTAATAGAGTTTGATGTTGTTTGTGATCGGCTTTAATGAATTATCATATAATAGGCGGTATTTTGACATATGGCATAATTCTGATATATTTTTTTCAAAAGACAGATCGGTGTATAGGTAAAATGCAGGGAAGGTGAGACGTCCGTGTTGGAATGTTTCCATATCGAACCAGTCGGCGCAATCCGGTTCAACCTCAAATTTTCGATTTTATTTTGGAATAGGGAAGTCTGAAGTCTCAAGTCGTAAGTTGAATGGCATAAGGCTGTGGGTTGAAGCTTTAAGAGATAAATAAGAGGGTGTGTCATAATGGCTCATCTGGGTCGTCGCCCGAGGGCTTCGGGTTCGGTCATTGACCTTAGTCAACTCCCTTCACCCTCACCCTCAGGCTCCTACCATCTGAACCATTCTGACAGCACCCTCTCCATCCGGATGCAAAAAAGGCGTTGGTCGAATTTCGACACAGCGCCCTTAACTCTTGCTCTAAATTATCACGCCCCGTACTGTGCCATGTCGGCGGGTTTGACGGTGGCGATGAAGGCGGTGTGTTTGGCCACGTCGGCAGCGGCAAGGTTCACATAAACTTTGGCGCTGCGTGTGAGAGACTCGCTATTGTAGCGGGTGGCGTCAGTCATAAGCAGGTAGCTCATAACGATGTCGCCAGCCATTTCAACCAGGTGGCGTGCCATGAAGTCGGTGTAGCAGCTGTCGTTGGTTTCGTGAACGGCTTTCACCGCTTCTTCATATTTGGCCACAAGACCTTCAACGATTGCTTTCTGAGCCTGAAGTTCTTCTGAAATCTCCATTTCGGCATAGTTGGCCATAAGCTGGCTGTAGGTGCCGGTGAAGACGTGGCGTATGGCTGCGACAACCTGAAGCTGGGTCGTGCCTTCATAAATCGAAGTGATGCGGGCGTCGCGGTAGATGCGCTCGCAGGCATAATCTTTCATGAAGCCCGAACCTCCGTGGATCTGGATGCAATCGTAGGCGTTCTGGTTGCAGTATTCGCTGGTGAGACCTTTGGCTAAGGGGGTGCAGGCATCAGCCAGTTTGTTGTAGAGCTTCATTTCTTTGCGCTCGTCGGGTGTGAGCGAGCGTTCACGGGCGATATCCTCATAGGCTTTGTAGAGGTCTACATAGCGGGAGGTCTCATAGAGGAGGCAGCGTGAAGCGTCGAGCTTGGCTTTCATGACCGAGAGGATTTCTTTCACTGCCGGGAACTCTATGATGGCTTTGCCGAACTGCTTGCGGTCTTTGGCATATGCTTCGGCTTCGCGGTAGGCGATTTCGCTGACACCGACACTTTGGGCGGCGATGCCGAGTCGTGCGCCGTTCATCAGGGCCATGACATACTTGATGAGACCCATGCGGCGCGAACCGCAAAGCTCCGCTTTAGCATTTTTATATACCAGCTCGCATGTGGGTGAGCCTTTGATGCCGAGTTTGTTTTCGATGCGACGCACGTTAACGCCACCCTGGCGTTTGTCGTAGATGAACATCGACAGGCCGCGACCGTCTTTTGTGCCGTCTTCAGAGCGGGCCAGCACCAGGTGTATGTCGGCGTCGCCGTTGGTGATGAAACGTTTCACACCGTTGAGCAGCCATGTGCCGTCGGGCTGTTCGGTTGCTTTGAGCATCACCGACTGGAGGTCTGAACCGGCATCAGGCTCTGTGAGGTCCATCGACATGGTTTCTCCCGCACACACACGGGGTATATAGCGCTCGCGCTGCTCTTCCGAGCCGAACTCATAGAGTGTTTCGGCGCAGTCTTGCAGTCCCCAAAGGTTTTCAAACCCTGTGTCGGCACGGCTGACGATGTCGGCGGCCATGATGTAGGGGGTGATGGGGAAATTAAGACCTCCGAAACGGCGGGGCATCGACATGCCCATCAGGCCTGCCTTGCGGCAACCTTCGAGGTTTTCCTGGGTGCCGGGGGCGTAGGTCACACGGCCGTTGGCCACAGTCGGCCCGTCGTGGTCGACACCTTCGGCGTTGTCGGCTATGGTTGTGCCGCACAGTTCGCCTACGATTTCGAGCACTCGGTCATAATTGTCCATCGCGTCGTCGAAGTTGAGCGGCGCGTAGTCAAACTTCTCGGCATCGGCGAAATCGCGCTCTTTCAGAGCCACGATTTTGCGCATCAACGGATGCTGGAGGTGAAGTTTCAGATCGGGGTTGTCTGTATAGAAATTAGCCATGGCTGTTTTTACTTCGAGTTTTTCTTATAATAC
Source organism: Bacteroidales bacterium (assembly GCA_910575545.1). Taxonomy (GTDB): domain Bacteria; phylum Bacteroidota; class Bacteroidia; order Bacteroidales; family Muribaculaceae; genus UBA7173. Next base: position 70,988 of record CAJTFH010000018.1, on the reverse strand, counting down.
TTGATGAGTTTCGGAACCACCTCTTCATAGTTGCCTGTAATCACATAGTCGGCAATTGAATTGATGGGGGCGTTGGGGTCGTTGTTGATTGAGATGATTATCGAGCTCTCTTTCATTCCGGCGATGTGCTGGATCTGACCTGAAATGCCACATGCGATATAGAGTTTGGGGCGTACGGTCACACCGGTCTGTCCTACCTGGCGGGCATGTTCGGCATAGCCGGCATCAACTGCGGCGCGGGTTGCGCCGACTTCGCCGCCGAGCACGTTTGCAAGCTCGAAAAGCATGTCGAAACCTTCTTTGCTCCCCACTCCGTAGCCACCGGCCACGATGATCGGCGCGCCTTTGATGTTGATTTTCGACTTGGCGATATGGCGGTCGATAATCTCCACCACATAGTCTTCAGGGGCGACGAAGAAATCGGCGTGGAGCGGCATAACTTCACCTTTGTATCCGGGGTCGAGTATCTGTTTCTTCATTACGCCTTCGCGCACTGTGGCCATCTGCGGACGGCATTCTGGGTTTACAATCGTGGCCACGATGTTGCCGCCGAATGCGGGGCGGATCTGGTAGAGCAGGTTCTGGTATTCTTTCCCTGTTTTGGGGTCTTTGTGGTCGCCGATTTCAAGGGCGGTGCAGTCGGCGGTCAGGCCTGAATGCAGCGCTGAAGATACTCTGGGCCCGAGGTCGCGACCTATGCATGTAGCTCCCATCAGGCACACCTGGGGTTTGGTCATCTTGAAGAGTTTGATGAGCACGGCTGCATGTGGGTTCGATGTGTAGGGATAGAGACGTGCATCCTCCACTTTGTAAACCAAGTCGACACCATATGGGTAGAGTTTGTTTTCTATCCCTTCGAGTTTGTCGCCTATTACGAGGGCTTCGAGCTTAACCCCCAATTTGTCGGCAAGCTGGCGCCCTTTGGTGAGCAGTTCAAGGCTCACATCGGCCACCTTCCCATCATCATATTCGCAATAAACGATAACGTTATTTTGACTTTTGATGTTATACTGATTCTCCATAGGATTTTCCTGTTTTGTTGTTAGCCGATTGTGTGGTTGGCGATGAGGGTCTTCACGAGGTTCTCAATTTGCTCGTCGTTGTTTTCGAGCACAAGGTTCTCTTTGGCTGTGAACACCACATTTTCGATTGCTTTAACTTTCGTTGGCGAGCCGGGCATTCCGATCTGTTCGGGGTCGGCTTCTACAAAGGCTGCGCTCCATTCCTGGAGGTTGAGACCGGGGCGTTTGTCGACCAGGGCTTTAAGCTCATCAGAGAGTTTCTCTTTCTCAGAGGGGCTTACGGCATATTTGAACTGCATCACACGTTTGGCATTGCGCGGACGGCAGTCGGGAGCCGAGCCGTTGACTGTTACAACCAGGGGCATCGGAGCTTTGACGGTCTCAACGCCCGACTCTATGCGGCGGCGGATTGTGGCTTTGCCATCGGCAATGCTCAGAATCTCTTCGGCATAGGTCACCTGGGGCATACCGAGCTTTTCTGCAACCTGGGGGCCTACCTGGGCTGTGTCGCCGTCGATTGCCTGGCGTCCGCACAGAACTATGTCGACTTTATCCATTTTCTTGATAGCCTGAGCCAGAGAATAGGAGGTGGCCAAGGTGTCGGCACCGCCAAGGGCGCGGTCGGTAAGCACAATGCCCGTATCAGCTCCGCGGAACATTGCCTCACGGATGACTTCGGCCGCACGGGGCAGCCCCATGGTCAGAATCGTAACTGTTGATCCGGGGTTGGCATCTTTAAGGCGCAGAGCCTGCTCAAGAGCATTGAGGTCTTCCGGATTGAAGATGGCAGGCAGAGCCGCACGGTTGATAGTGCCATCTTCCTTCATAGCATCTTTTCCCACGTTGCGTGTGTCTGGCACCTGCTTGGCGAGAACAACGATGTTTAAACTCATAATGTTACTATTAGTGTTTGATTTATATTTTCATGGGAGAGCCGCACAGCTGCTGATTATTTTTCATTTTGCAGTCGTGCATTTTCTACAATGATGCAAAGTTACTCAAAATCAGTCACCTTGCCAAATATTTTTAGTCAAATGAACGCAAAAGAACATAATTGCGGCAGTCTTTTATAATAAGACAAATAAGTCTAATTAGACCTATAAGACTTATAAGACCAATTAGACTTATTCGATTCGTTTATCTTGTCACTACCTTTTGTTGATGGTCGGGGCAGCGGCGGATACAGAGGGCTGGCCGGTGGCAGTCCGTGGCCATCCCTCGTTGTCCCAGGTTATGCGGTCTAGATAGACCAGCCGTCCATTTTCAGGGGCTTTGGCATCGAATCCATGGTAGAGCATCCAATGGTTTCCTGCGTCGTCTGTTACGAAATTGGCATTGTGGCCGGGCCCGATTACATCCTGGCTGCGCTGCATAACCAAAGAGAATCCGTTTTCCATTGCCGGTTTGCCCTCTTTGTCGACGTAGGGGCCGAACAGGTCTTTGGAGCGGGCTACCACAACGCGGTAGGTGCTTCGTTCCCCTTCGCAGCACGAGCCGGCTGAGCCTACAAGGTAGAAATATCCTTCATGCTTGATGATGTTGGTGGCTTCAGTCATGGTGCCTGCAATCTGTCGGGGGGTTGCCCCGGGTCGCAGAGCCAGTCCGTTGTCGGTCAGCTCAATGCCGTAGATTCCTCGGAAGCTCCCCCAGAACAAATATTTTTTGCCGTTGTCTTCGATATAGAAGGGGTCGATACTGTTTTGCACACCGATTTCGTTGCTGATGAAAAGTTTGCCATGGTCAGTAAACGGCCCTGCCGGTGAATCGGCGGTGGCGACCCCTATGCCGCATTCCCATTCTCCTCCCCAGCGTGATTTTGAATAGTAGAGCACGTATTTGTTGCCTATTCGTTGTATGTCGGGAGCCCAGAGTCCTCCGTCCGGCACCATCTGGGGGCGTGTTTCTTCGGTGAAAGCTGTTCCTACAAATTCCCAGTCTATAAGGTTGTCAGAGCGGAAAATTGGGAGATTTCTGACGTTTTCGGTTGCGTAGAGGTAATATTTACCGTCTTCTGCACGGATAACCGTCGGGTCAGGGGCGCTTTGACTTATTACCGGATTCCTATATTCACCATTATCGGCTGCCGCAGTGGAATATACTCCGGTTGCCGCAATGGCTGAAAACATCAGGCAGAATGTTTTAATTCTCATGGCTCAAGTAGTGGTGTCTTGGTTGTTGCTGAGTTAACTGAGGTATGTGTTATCGGCTATTTCCGCCGGCGAACAGAGCGCACCGCGTTTGAAGAGGAGGATTTCGGCGCTTTAGGCTTTTGTGCTTTCGCCTTAGGTTTGGATGTTTTCTTTTTCTCGGTTCTGGTGGCCGAACCGCGTTTGCCGCGCACGGTGCGTTTCGACACGGCTTTTTCCTCCGTTTCATTGGCGTTGCTGTCGCGTTCGGCTATTTCGTTTTTAGCCTCTTCAGCTTGCTGTTTAGCCTCTTCAGCCGCTTCACGGGCTTCGCGGGCGGCTATGACCTCTTCGCGTGAGGGCACCCAGATGTTTTTGTCGAAAGTGTCGAGGCGGTTCTGGATGCTGTCTTGCGCCCGTTTCCGGTCATCGGGGTCGGGGAAGAGCTGCATCATCGATTTGTTTGTTAGGTTACGCGTCTTGTATATGTCACCGTCATACATCGTAAGGGTGAAGAAATCATCATAGGTGTATTTTGGCAGGTTGTTGTCGTCGTCAATGAAAATGTATTGCTGGGCCAGATATGGACGCAATGCGTCGAGTTTCACCCAAAACATTGGATAGCGCACAGCATCGCCCCCGAAATCGTCGGAACGGTGGAGCACAGGGCACAATGCTTCAACGGTACGGCGGGTCTTGTTGGTGCGTGAGTCGAACTCCCAGCGTTCAAGGATGTAATATGAAAGAACCTCGTTTGTGGGCACATCGCTTTCCTCTATGGTGAATCGGGGGTTCTTCTCGGTCGACCCTTTGGCTTCGGAATAAAGCACATGAAATCTGTCGAGCATGTCGCGGACTTTGAGCTTGTATTGGTCGCTGAAAATTTCCTTTCCATCAAGATACTCATAGGCCGGTATGCTGCCGTCGGCCAGCAGACGCATTATTATGCGGAACAGGTTTTCCTGCCCGTCAATGATTTCCTCCGGATAGTAGAGGGCTGCGTTTTTTGGATTGTCGAGTTTCAGATCGCGGTAAATCACCCTCATCCACATGCGGTCGGCATCAGACCCTTGCGCAGATTCATAAAATTGCTTCATGCGGTCTGTCACACCGGGTGTGGCGGCTTGTTCCCCCCGGGTGCGGCTGTCGCCTCGGCGGCGCACAACGGTCGAAGATGAACTGCTTGACGCATCCTGGGCCAAGGCCGAGATGGCGGTGGCCGCCAGCGTCATCGCTGTGATGGCATATTTCGTTACTAACTTCATCGGTCAGATTTTTGCTTTATTCTTTTGTTGCGTGCTCCCTTAGTTGACGATAACCTCTATCGGTGCGAGGTCGCGGGTAATCCCGTCGGGGCCGACAGCTTTAACTCTTGAAATATAGAACCGTTTGCCACGGCTGAGGCGGCGGAATGAATCTTTTTGTCGTTGGGAGAACTGATCGCCCGCCGACACTTCAGGAATGGCGTTGCCCATCGAGTCGAAAAACACGGTTTCGAAGCTCAGAACTTTGAAACTGATGTTGAGCAGCTCGTCGTCGATGGCGGCTTCTATGCCGGGGGCGCTCATCAGGTGGGTTTTTGCCAGCCCACGGCCGCCCCCTTTGTAACGGGTTGTGTTCCCGTTGTTGTCTTTAAAGGCGATGTAGGGGGTTGGATCCGGCAGTTTGCGCACCCTGAATTTCGTTTCTGTCATCTTCATGGGTCTGCCGTCCATTTCGGCTGACACGGATACTGTTGCATCCTCGCCGACTTTGGCAGGATGCGCAACCCAGTGGTCTCCGCTGCGTGAGAGTGTGCCGTTGGTCATGGTTGCACTTACCGCAGAAGTGGCTACTCCCGGCACCGATATGGAAATCGGGTTGTCGATTCCGGCATATAGCACATTCATCATCGTGGCCGACACTGTGGCTGTCGGTTCGATAACGGTATATGATGATTCAAACGGATGGCGGGTCACAGAACCATCTCCGTGTGGCACTTCGAGATAACCTTTATAGTCGAATGTGCCGGTGGCCCCCGGGTTTGTTTCATAAAGCCCGCGGTCGTTGGCGAGCTTGCTGCCGTTTATGAATATTTCCGGACGCGCCGTGGTGTCGACTGCCGCCAATACAATGTTTGCCGAATAGCGGCCGCCGCGCATCACAAAGCGGCTTTGCGGAATGACGAAGGCATTCAGTTCGTTTACCCTGACATCGCCGGCATCGACATTGGCCAGAAGAGTTGATAGAGCTTCACCTTCGGCATATTTCACATCGTTCTGCAGCTTTGTCAGCAAGGTGACAGCTGCCACCACAGGCTGGTTGTCGAATTTCGATTCAGCCCACGATTGTTTGCCTAATGTGCCTTTGCGGAGCACCGCTTCGGTTGATAGGGCTTTTTCAACTGTGTTGCGTTTGAGGGTGTCGGGCATCAGAGAGGCTATATAGTTGCAGTAGCTTTCGATGGTCTGCCTAAGTTTTTCTCCACGAGGCCGTTGCCCTGACAACATAACATATGATGCCGCTTCAAGATTATCGCGGTTGAGGATGTTTGACACATCTCCGTCGGAGCCGTCGGCTTCTTTTACAATAAGATGTTTAAGCGTGTCGATATGCAGGTAGACCTGCTCTGTTATACGGCGCACCTCCGAGGCTTTGTCAAACCATTTTTTGCCTTTGTCGGGATTCTGCGACGCGAAAGATTCGAGAGTATGTAGAATGGCTGCGTTACGCTCTTCAACGTTGTTGTTCGTGCGTGTCAGCCCTTCCTCGACTTGGGTGAAGCCGTTGAGCACGTCGCTCGACACGTTGAGGGCCAACATGGCGGTGAGGACGATATACATCAGGTTTATCATCTTCTGTCGCGGTGAAAGCCTTGTGTTGTTGCTACCCATAGGAAGTTATAAAGGGGGGGATGTTTTTAATCAGGGGAATTAATGGTATGATAACTGTTGCTTTATTTTTCTCAGCAGGAATCAGTTGGATGTTTCCGAGCCTGGGGCAGGGGGCGGGGTCGGTATGCCGTCGGGGCTGACCATCGGACGATACATATTGATGGTCATCGCGGTAATCATCTTTTCATAAACGCCATTGAGCTGCTGCATATAGCGGGCCATTTTCTCCGTTTCCTCGCAATAGCGTGCGCTGGTAGCCGATGATTTCTCATACATGTCGCGTATATCCTTGATCCCTTTGTTTACGCGGTCGATGGAGTCGAGTTGTCCTGCCACACCTTTGAGCTGGATTTCGTAGATTGTGTTCAGTCCGCCGATGTTGCGGTTGAGGTCTTCCATCTGCGCCACATATCCTCGGGAACTTTCGGTGATGCTCGCCGAGTTCTCGGTAATTGCCCGGTATGATTCCAGCAACACATCGCTGACTTTGTTGAGGGCGCTGGTGGTTTCCTGAAGGCGTGAAAGCTCATTCGTCATTTCGGTTATGCGGTTGAGGTAGAGCTGGGTGGCATCGGTCACCTGTGTCATAATCTCATTTGGCGACGCTCCTGCCGACAGCACCGGTGGTGCCACCTGGCCGCCGCCCTGGGCCTGCCCTGCAACAGAGCCGTTGATTACCACTCCGCCACCTTTATTAAAGTCGGGCCGGTCATCGGGGTTGTCGGTGTCGAATACCGGGAAAACATTTTCCCATTTGTATTCGCGTGGCGGTTTGTCGAATGCGGTGAGCATGAACATCAGCACTTCCGTGCCCATGCCGAGCGACAGCAGTAAGTTGCCCCCCGGCAGATGTAATATCTTGAACAGTGCCCCCCAGATTACGATGGCCGCACCGATGGAGTAGGCGAAATTGAAAAAACGCTGCCCCTTTTCGCTTGATATGAATGCTCCGAGTGAGCTTTTATATGATTTTAACTTTCCCATTGCAGATGAGTTGTTGTGGTCGTCGGATTATTTCTTGTTGTTGAGCTGCTGGCCGCGTGCGAACCCGATCTGGGTGCGAACACAGCGGAAGCCGATATAGGAGCGCTGCTCGTTCTGGAATTCCCACATGCGGATGTCGCTCCTTATATTGTGGGCCACATCTTTCCACGAACCGCCGCGCACAATTTTACGCTTCATGCGGTAGGGGTCTTCCTGGGCCGCATCGTATCGGTATTCGGGATTCAGGTCACCGGTGAGCTTCGACACGCCTTCGGTGTAGGCGGTCGATGTCCATTCGCTAACGTTGCCGGCCATGTCGTAAAGGCCGAAGTCGTTGGGCGAGTATGTGCCCACGCGCGAGGTAATCAGGTGGCCGTCTTTGACGTAGTTTCCGTCGTTTGGTTTGAAGTTGGCATAGAAGCACCCTTTGTCTTCGCTTATCGGCAGTTCCCCTTCCCAGGGATACATGTTGTCGTTTTCTCCTGCGCGTGCCGCGAATTCCCATTCAGCTTCGGTCGGCAGACGGTATGGCTCGATGTAGACCCCCTCTTTGCCGAGGGCGCGTTTGAGATAGTCGGTGCGCCAGTTGCAGAATGCATTCGCCTGTTCCCAGCTAACTCCGACCACAGGATATTCGCTATATCCTCCATGGCTGAAATACATCCTCACATATGGCTCGTTATAGGAATTCTCAAAGTCGTTTACCCATACCGTAGTGTCGGGATAGACATTGACGATGTAGGTGTTCAGGAAGTCGTAGTTTCCTGTCAGCCCGCGTGTTATTGTCTGGCGGATGATTTCTCCCTCGTCGTTGACAAAAGCGGTGTCTTTTGAAATCACGGGTATGTCTGTGGGGGTGGTGCGGTCGGTGTTGTATTCTCTAAGCCGGGGATTGAGACGGTTCTTCCGTTTGACCGCCTCAGTCTGGTTGAACACCTCATAGCGGTAATTGAGTTGCTCGGGGTCGAGTTCTCTCGCTCCGGTAATCGGGTTGGTGCGGTAGACACTTTCGATGGCGCGTGCCTCATCTTCACCGGGATTTCGCCAGGGAATTGGCTTATTCCAGTTGAGATGCGGTTTCACGGGATTCCCTTCGCGGTCTTCCTCAATCTTATATTCTTCATTGCCGCCATATGCCGGGTCGGCGAGACGCTCGCGGATGATTGAATCGCGCACCCAGAAGACGAATTGTTTGTATTTCGAGTTGGTTATTTCTGTTTCATCCATCCAAAAAGCGTCAACCGACATCCCTTTGGGGTCGGCGGCGAGATTCCATGCGCTGTCGGCCTTCTGCGGGCCCATCTCCATGGAACCGCGGCTGACGAGCACCATGCCGTAGGGTGTGGGTTCGGCCCATGAAGAACCTCCCACGCCGGTGACTTCACCACCTGCCGAGCTTCGACGCCCGGCGGCGCATGATGCCAGCATGGCAACAGCCGCTATCGGCAAAAGATATAACGAAACGTTTTTCTTCATATAGTGTGAACTTCTCTGGTAAATTCTTCGATGTGAGTTATAAATGAGCTACATGATGCGTATGCTCTTATGGCGGTGGCGGTTTTTGTCGGAGAGGTCGAGTTTGAGGCTATAACCTGCGAAAATCTCATGGCTGCCCGACGACATGCGTGCTATGGCTGAAGTGGGGTAGTCGTAGCTGTAACCGAGGTAGAACCCTTTGAATTCTACCGAAGCCACAGCGTAGACCGCATCGTTCCATCTGTAGCCTATGCCGGCCGACAGGAATTTGTTGTAGCGGCAACGGGCTGTTGCTTCCCATGTAGTGAAGATGAAATCCGATTTCACAAGCACCGACGGCATCACTTCAAATAACGTGTTTTTGACCGGAATATTGCTGCCAGCCATGAAATAAAGGGTGCGCCCCATTTGAAATTCGTAATTACGTTCATTGCCATCCTGGCCGCTTTCAGCATTCATTTTTACAGATGGCGAATTGAGGTGGGTGGCGGAGATGCCTGCCCAGAACCACCGGTGTGAGTAGAATATGCCTAGTCCGAGGTCGAATGCGTTGCCGCGTATGTCTTGCTGGGGGATGGCGTCGTCGGTGCTCTGGTGGTAGTCGTCGTCATCGGGTATGTAAACCTCGGTGCCTTTGAATGACTGGTCTATAAACCCGATCTGGGCTCCTATCGACAACATTCCTTTGAACAGCGGTTGCTTGTAGGCGATCTGGGCTCCGAGGGTCATGTTTTTATATAGTCCCATGCTTTCTTGCTGCATTATAAGCCCTACTCCAAAACGTTTGTTGAAAAGTTTAAACGGCATATCTGCCCCTATTAGAAATGCCGTGGGGGCTTTTTTGATTCCTACCCACTGCATTCGAGAACCTGCACGTATTTTCAGCAGGTCGGTTGTGCCTATGGCGGCAGCATTGTAATAGTTCGGTATTCCGAAATATTGGGTAAGCTGCACGTCAGACTGGGCCTGTGCTGCCCCGACGGCCAATATCGCCGCAATTGCGGTGAGAATCAAACGGTATTTACACCTTCGATGGTTTATTGTCGGTTTTCGCATGGGTCTGATAGGGCGTTGTTTTGCGATTGGTGGGCGGATTTATTCAAAATAGAAAGTTAGGACTACCATCTGTGTCGTGGCACGTTTGAGCGAGTTCGATACGCCGAGTCTCCAGGGGTCATCGACCAGGTCGGGCCGGTTGTGCTGGATTGCGTCTGTAAGCCCGAAGCAGAATTTGAGCTCCGGTATGAGTTTGAAGTATGGGAGATATAGATCGCATCCGAAGCCTACGGTCAGAAAGAAATCGAAAGCATTGGTGCGGATGAAGTCTGCCCGTTTCTTTAGCACATCGACGGCCGGCATTATGCCGCCTATCATGTATGGGCGGATGTTGCGCATACGCTGGGCCGCGAATTTCAGGTCTACAGGCAACACCAGATAAGCCGATTTGAGGTCTTGCCTTTCTTCGTCGCCATTGGTGGTGTCTTTGAATCTTACAAGCCTGTTTCCGAAATATATTCCCGGTGTTACACGCACGCTGAAATAGTCGTTGAGCCTTAGGCTGAAGAGCCCGTTGACGCAGAAGCCGGGCGAAGGGTCGGGCTGCTCCATGAACCATGTGCGCCCGTCTTCAGTGACAAGGCCGTTATGGTGGAAGCTGAAGTCAAACATGTTCAGACCCACAGAAAAGCCAAGATGCCACCGCCGCATATCTGAATACGGGCGGTTGAGCAGCTTGTCGTTGAGCCTGTCGGCTTTGGCCGATAACGGAAAGGCCGCGGCCATGAAGGTCACAACCAGCAAAACCGTTAAGCGCTGCATGATTGGTCGATGGTTCATATTCCTGTTGGAACTCATTATTGATTAAACGCCTTGACGTCGGTTTTATTGCCTGTGGTGGGAGATAGCCATGGTTCTTAAAATGTGTTAAAGACCGCACTAACTGCATATGAATGGTGTTTAGGGGGTATTAACTGTTATTTTGATTGGAATATGGGAACTGCACGGCTTCATATAGCCTCGGTTCCTGAATAAGGGATTAAACAAGCACAATGGGAACTCGAAAGAATCAGGTTGATGGGAGTGGAGCCTGTAATATCTCTGCTTTGCAGAAAATGCTGGGTAGATATGTGGCAATCGTTATAGTGGCAATCGGGGCATTGGCCATAGTGGTCGGATTGACAGGATGTGTTGATGACGATAACGACGGACCCGACACCGACTGGTATATCAGCGGTGTCTGGAGCAATAACAGTTATCCCGATGAAGAGATGGTGTTTTATTCCGATGGTACGGGTTATTGGATGTCGCTCAGCGACGGGTCTACCATTGATTATGATTATTATTGTTATGGCGACAGGATATATTTCACTTTTTATCCCCCATATGATGCGCCTTACACACTCGACTGCTATATCGATTTTGTGAATTCTGGCAATATGAGCATAACGTGGCCGCCAAGTTCGTGGTATGGTGCGCTTACGATTTATTACACCCGTGTTGATTGACCCCTGTTTTGCCATATCATGGCGATTTTGTAATTTTGCAGTATGTGAACCTGTGCCGTGAAGGTGCATGTCACTATATGAAATCGTCAATCCGAGTGCTTGCTACCTCGTTAAAAACAAGATTAATGAAAGATTCAGAAAAAAAGTGTGCCTTTTCGGCAGACGGAGTGCATGCCGGGATGCCTCCACGTATTAAGCCTGTGCTGACCGTGTCTTATATGGTGTTGAGCGTTTTGTTTGTGGTGTGCCTGATTGTGGCCAACCTCATTGAAATCAAAACGGTTGATTTAGGGTGGTTCACCATAACGGCAGGTGTGATAGTGTTTCCTGTGTCATATATTATCAATGACTGTGTTGTCGAGGTTTATGGTTTCGGAAAGGCCAGGCTGATGATTTGGCTTGGTTTTGCCATGAGCCTGCTGGTGGCTTTATTCCTTAATGTGGCGATATGGCTTCCTGGCGGCTCTGACTGGCATGGACAACAGGCCATGGAAGAGGTCTACGGCAGTGTGCCTCGGATTATGGCAGCAAGTTTCGCAGCCTTCATATGTGGGTCGATGGTCAACGCCTATGTCATGAGCCGTATGAAAAGGGCGGCGGGCGATTCGATGAACAACCATGGCAGCTTCTCCTTACGGGCGATTGTGTCGACGCTTTTCGGCGAGGGGGTTGATTCGATGGTGTTCTTTCCTGTGGCCTTCGGTGGCGTTTTCGGTTGGGATACCATAATATCGCTCATATTGACCCAGGCCTTGCTTAAAACGGCATATGAGGCACTTATCCTGCCTGTCACCATAGTTGTTGTCGGTAGGCTTAAGAGGATAGAGGGGCTAGACACCGTTGATGAGGGGATATCGTATAAATGGTGGCGTTTGCGCGAGGTCTGAACATGTTTATGCTGGAGCCGGATTCCGATAATCATCCGCATGTTCGAGCTATGCCGGGATTCTTTGATGAAATCGTGTTAAGAGGTTTATTTCAAAAAAATTAGCGATTTTTCATGCGAAATTGCCCGCGAATGAAAAAAAAGTGCGATATTTGCACTTGCAAAAATCGACAACCCTGCCGATTATGGCGTTATGTTGATGGACACCAGTATAATAACGATTATAACCATTAAAAATATAACTTTAAAGCATACTCACAACTATGACTAAAGCAGAAATCGTAAACGAGATTTCGAAAACCACAGGCATTGAAAGAGCTGCAGTTCTCGAAACCATTGAAAAGTTTATGGAAGTAGTAAAAGACTCGCTTTCTCATGGTGAGCCCGTCTACCTCCGCGGATTCGGCAGCTTCATCATCAAGACACGTTCACAGAAAACTGCCCGCAACATTTCAAAGAACACTACCATCATCATTCCCGAACACAAGATTCCGGCATTCAAGCCAGCCAAAGTGTTCATGGAAGACGTTAAATAATATAACCCACTAAACATTCATTGATATGCCAAGCGGAAAAAAAAGAAAAGGCCATAAGATGGCTACCCACAAGCGTAAAAAACGTCTGCGCAAGAATCGTCACAAGAAGAAATAACGCCCTTTGTGGCCTTTAAGAGCCTGGGTTTAAGGCTCTGAAGTTCCGGCTTTGCATATCGCAAGCCGGGCCGCCCCGACTGAGGCGTTTGACAGCAATGGAACAAACTTTCATGTGGCCGATTTCCGCCGGAAGTGCCGACCGCATAAAAGTTTGTTTCGTTATTAATAGTGCGTTTGATAACGCACATATACATCCCATTTGAATGCCCGCTGACCCGGCATTGGCGCTGTGACAGCGGTGTAGGACCGGAAACACCGGATCCGACAAACAGTTTAGAGATAATTAATGAAAAGCGAACTCATCGTAGATGTGCAGCCCCGGGAGGTGTCGATAGCCCTTCTGGAGGATGGTCGGCTCGTGTCTTTACAGAAAGAGAGCCGTAACATAGCCTACGCTGTGGGTGACATTTATGTGGCAAAAGTTAAAAAACTTATGCCTGGTCTGAATGCCGCTTTCGTCAACGTTGGCTATGAAAAAGATGCGTTTCTTCATTACCTGGATCTCGGCCCCCATTTTTCTTCTTATTCAGAATTCATGAAGCAGTTGCTGGCTGATGACAAGAAGGGAGGTAAAGCCCCCATGCCAGACATCACAAAAATGAAACTGCTTCCAGATATTGACAAACATGGCACCGTGACCGAACAGCTTAATTCGGGCGATGAACTAATGGTGCAGATTGTCAAAGAACCCATTTCGTCGAAAGGTCCGAGGCTGACAACCGAGATATCGTTTACCGGACGCTACATGGTGCTTATTCCTTTCGGCGATAAAATCTCCATTTCGCAGAAAATCAAGACTACCGGTGAAAAACTTCGACTACGCCATCTTATCGAAAGCATCAAACCTAAGAATTTCGGTGTGATAGTGCGCACATCGGCCGAAGGGAAATCAGTGGCAGAGCTTAACCATGAGCTGAAAACCTTGCAGAAATGCTGGGATGACTCCATTGCCAAAATCCGTTCAGCCCAGGTGCCGTCGTTGGTATTCGAGGAGGAAAGCCGTATTGTAGGTATGCTCCGCGACATTTTCTCTCCCACTTTCGAAGACATACATGTCAATGACCCGGAGGTGATGGAGCAGATTAGAAAGTATGTGAGTCTGATAGCTCCGGAAAAGAGCGATATTGTAACGCTCTATAATAAGCCGGAACCGATTTTCGACCACTTCAACATCACCCGTCAGATAAAATCGTCGTTTGGAAAAACGGTGTCGTTCAAATCGGGTGCCTACATCATAATCGAGCATACCGAAGCACTTCATGTCATTGATGTGAACTCCGGTAATCGCGCCAAGGCAGGAACCGACCAGGAAACCAATGCATTGGATGTTAACATCCGTGCCGCCGACGAGATTGCGCGTCAATTGCGTCTGCGCGATATGGGAGGTATTATCGTTGTTGACTTCATCGACATGAATAAGGTTGAGCACCGCCAGGCGCTCTATGACCATATGCGGCAGATAATGGCTAATGACCGCGCACGTCATAACATATTGCCCTTGAGTAAATTCGGGCTGATGCAGATAACCCGTCAGAGGGTGCGTCCGGCATTAGACATAGTAACCACAGAAACCTGCCCGTCGTGCTACGGTAAAGGTGAGGTGCAGCCGTCGCTGCTTTTCACCGATACGTTGAAAGATAAATTGCAGTATCTTATCGGTGAACTGAAAGTGAAAGATTTTGTGCTCTATGTGCATCCATATGTCGATGCCTACGTGAAGAAGGGCATCCTGTCGCTCTATCGCAAATGGCGTATGGAGTTTGGCGGGAAATTTAAAATCATGGCCGACGAATCGCTGGCCTATCTGCAATATAAGGTTCTTGATAAGAACCGTAATGAAATAGATCTGAAAGAAGAAAAAGACCTCGATAAGACCTCTACAGTCAAATCGAAAAACAAGGCCAAGAACAGGGCGTCATGAGAACCGCTCTTGAAACTTGTAGTTTAAAGCCAAAGGGAGGTGTGCCGCAACAGCTGTTGTCTGGCACACCTCTGTTATTCTGTGTTGGTTCATGCCACAATCAGGGTATGTTCGGATTTAACATTACCGATTAATTGATTGATACGTGGATGATCATGGCGTGGCGAGCCGGTTTTAACGCAAATTAACCACTGCGGGCTAAGTGTAAAGAGGCAGCCGGGAGAGTTGTATATGGGAGTGAAAGCCGATTCCGGAATTAAACCCGGTATCTGTTTTTAATAAGCAATGGAACTGCTCCCTGATAGATTTTTGATATACGATTTTTCACCATTGAGATTAGCAGCGCAAAGTGCAGAAACTTAAAGCGAGATATGTTGGCAAGGTCATAGAGGTTTTTACCTCGGGGCGTTTTTCGCGCCTTACAGAGCTGCGTGTGGTTCGCTGGTTGCTCAATGGCAAGGATAATGAAGAAAAAAACCGTGCTCTTGATGAGCTATGGAAACGCACAATTGAAGAAGAGTCGTTAAAATGACATTCACAACCTATGGATGGAATTCCTGAGATAGAAATCATGCGTTTATTCCTATAGCTATAAATTTTAAGGGTCGTGGTTTAATTTTATTTAATTTAATCTGATTTCAATGTTTATAAATAGTTCTGAAACCTTTTTAACTTGAAACGTGTTATTCTCGTGTGGTTTCATCCGCAATGAAATTCGCGACAGGATATGCCACTTTTGTCAATCAACAACAGCACTACACACACACACGGCAGCCAGGCTGCTGACAACTAAAACACGAATTTATTAATCAATTTAAATTATTTCACTAATACCTAAGCTCAATGCCTAATTTACTGAGTAAAGAAGCGGCCAAGCGTCATATCGCCGCCTACGGCCGCCCTTTCGCGCTGCTATCAGCTTGCTTCATTCTGTCGGCATCGGCTTTCGCCCAGGACGCTACCATTGATGGAGTGCCATCTGTGGGTGAAACCGCAATAGCCAATGCGCAGCAGACCGTGTCAGGTCTGGTGGTAGACAGCCAAGGGGAACCCCTGATTGGCGCCACTGTGGCTGTGAAAGGAACTTCAACGGCAACCGCCACCGATATTGACGGTAACTATGCACTGAAAGCCCGCAAGGGCGACACATTGGTGTTTTCTTACATCGGTTTTGCCAGTCAGGAACACAAGGTCGGCGACAATCCGACCATCGATGTGACCATGACAGAAGACTCGCAGATGTTAGATGAGGTGGTTGTTACCGCGCTCGGCATCAAACGTGAGCAGAAGTCGCTGTCGTATAACGTGCAGCAGCTCAAGGGCGATGTCCTGTCGGAAAATAAAGACGCTAACTTCGTCAACGGTCTGGCGGGTAAAGTCGCAGGTGTGAACATCAATGCATCTTCGTCGGGTGTCGGAGGTATCTCTAAAGTTGTGATGCGAGGCACCAAATCGATTATGCAGTCGTCAAACGCCCTTTATGTTGTTGACGGCATGCCTATGCGTGGTGCCAACAGCGGTGGCAGCACAGAGTTCGGTTCGCAGGGGTCGTCGGAACCTATCGCAGACCTCAACCCTGAAGATATCGAGTCGATGTCGGTGCTGACAGGTGCTGCGGCTGCGGCTCTTTATGGCTCGGAAGCTGCCAACGGTGCCATTGTCATAACAACCAAGAAAGGGCAGGCAGGAAAAACCAAAGTGACATATAACAGCTCTCTCGCCTGGGAACGCGCATTGATTACTCCCAAGTTGCAGAATAGCTACGGCACAGGAACCGGAGGTATGCTTGTGCCAAACAGCAACCTGTCGTGGGGTGCTCCTTTAGTGGCAGCTAACCGCTATGGTTTTGACCCTGCTAAAGATTATTTCCAGACCGGTTTCCTTTCGACCCAGGCATTGACTTTCTCGACAGGTACCGACAAGAACCAGACATATGCGTCGGTGGCTGCGGTGAACTCAAAAGGTATTGTTCCCAACAACCGCTATGACCGTTATAACTTCAACGCACGCAACACCACTTCGTTCCTTAACGACAAGATGGTGCTCGACGTGAACGCAAGCTATATTCATCAGAGCGACCGAAATATGGTTAACCAGGGCACTTATGGAAACCCGATGGTGGGCGCCCTGCTGTTCCCCCGTGGAAATGACTGGAATGATATCAAGGTTTATGAGCGCTATGATCCGGTGCGCAAGCTCAATACTCAGTACTGGCCAGTTGGTGACTACGGTATGACCGTTCAGAACCCTTATTGGATCAACTACCGCAATCTGCGCGAGAACAGCAAGGACCGTTTTATGCTGGGCGCACATCTTAGCTATCAGATACTGCCTTATCTGTCGGTATCCGGACGTATAAGGGTCGACAACTCATATAACAAATTCACCGAAAAGAATTATGCCAGCACTAACGACCAGCTTACCGCAGGTTCTAACCGTGGTTATTACGGGGTGACGAAAAGCTCTGACAAGCAGATTTTCGGTGATTTCCTGGTAAGCTTCAACAAGAATTTCGGTGACGACTGGAGTGTTCAAGCCAATTTTGGCGGATCAATCTCTGACATGCGATATGACGCGCTTGCCATCAACGGCCCGATTGCCGACGGTGTGTCAGATAAATTCCTCGGTGTGCCGGCTGGTCTGCCGAACTTCTTTGCCGTGCAGAACCTGTCGAAACCGCACCTGACTCAGATGCAGACCGGTTGGCATGAGCAGACCCAGAGCCTTTATGCTTCGGCCGACGTAGGATTTAAAAACACCTATTATCTTACCCTTACCGGGCGTAACGACTGGCCTTCACAGCTTGCCGGCCCCAACAGCCATAATTCTTCGTTCTTCTATCCTTCGGTAGGTCTGTCGGTGCTGATGAACAACCTGCTGCCGCAGATTCCCCAGCATATCATGCAGCTTTGGAAAATCCGTGCGTCATACGCATCGGTTGGCTCGGCTTTCAGCCGCTATATCGCGAATCCGCGTTACACATGGGATGAAGACACGAATTCATGGAGCGTGCTCACACAATACCCGATGTATGACCTTAAACCTGAGCGTACCAATTCGTTTGAAGTCGGCATGAATTTCCGGTTCATCAACGATATCACCTTCGATGCCACATTCTATCATGCAGATACCAAAAACCAGACTTTTAATCCCGAACTTCCGGTTAACCAGTATTCAAAAATCTTCATCCAGACAGGTTCGGTGCGTAACTGGGGTATGGAATTCGCTTTGAACTACAGCCACACATGGGGCAATTTCACCTGGGATAGCGGTCTGACATATTCATTCAACCGCAACAAGGTGACTGAATTGGCCGACAATGCCATAAACCCCGTGACCGGTGAGCGTTTCTCGATGGATGTTCTTGATATGGGTGGTCTTGGTTCAACCCGTTTCCTGTTGAAAAAGGGTGGTACCATGGGCGACATCTATTCAACAATCGACCTGGTCCGCGATGCCAACGGAGCAATCTACGTTGACGAAACCCAGGCTGTTGCCACATCGTCGATTAAAGACAAGGAAGACTATATCAAACTCGGCTCGGTGCTTCCTGCCGGAAATCTGGCCTGGAACAACTCGTTTAAATGGAAGAATCTTGCCGCCAGCTTCATGATTAATGCCCGTCTGGGAGGTAAGGTGTTCTCGCGCACCCAGGCCGTACTTGACTACTACGGGGTGAGCCAGGCAACTGCCGACGCCCGCGACCAAGGTTTTGTGCAGCTCAACAACGGCGACCGCGTCAGCCCGCAAATGTGGTATTCAACCATTGCCGGAGGCACGGCGGTTCCACAATACTACATCTACGACGCCACTAACATCCGTTTGGGTGAAGTGACCGTAAGCTACACATTCCCCCGCCGTTGGCTTAAGAATGTGTGTGATATCAAGCTCTCTTTCGTAGGGCGCAACCTGTGGATGATCTACAATAAGGCTCCTTTCGACCCGGAATCGGTGGCTTCGACCGACAACTACTATCAGGGAATAGACTACTTCATGATGCCATCGATGCGCAGCCTCGGATTCAATGTTAACTTCACTTTCTAAATCTGCCTGACAATGCATAAATATATAAACAAATTTCTTATCGCCTCGTTGGCAGTGGCCGCAACCGCATGTACGGGTGATTATGAAGATATCAATTCAAACCCTTATGAGCCGGGTGATCTTACCGGCGATGATTATGCTCTGAGTTCGCAGCTCAACAATATCGCAGGGTGCGTGATGTCGTCAGACGTCAATACGATCCAGTTTACCGACGCTCTGCTCGGAGGCACCCTCGGTGGATATTTCTCCGATGCCAACAGCAGTTTTGAGAATTCATTCGCCCGTTATAACCCCACCAACGACTGGAGCCGCGTGTTCATGAAGTCAGACCGCATAATACCGACTCTATATGCCAACCTTGGTCAAGTCGAGATGTTGGGTGAGAAAGCCGGCGACCCGGTTCCGTATGCTGTGGCAACGGTTATAAAAATTGCAGCAATGAGCCGTGTGACCGACACTTATGGCCCTATCCCGTATTCAGCCATAGGGGAGACCACCGATCTTGCTGTGCCTTATGACAGTCAGAAAGATGTCTATAATGAGTTCTTCACGGAACTTTCCGAAGCCATTGAAACCCTCGATACCCACCGTGGTTCGGCTCTTTCGCCGATGGGCGATTATGTCTATGGCGGTGATATCAACAAGTGGGTTAAATTCGCCAATTCATTGAAATTGCGTCTGGCCATGCGAGTGTCGTTTGTCGACAGGAAACTGTCGCGGCAGATGGCAGAAGAGGCCATAAAAGGTGGTGTGATAGAAAGCAATGCAGATAATGCTACATGGAAATATTTCAGCACTCTGACCAACCCTCTCTATACCGCAGTGATGTATAACAGCTCAGGTTCCGAAACCGGTGGCGATACCCATGCCGCTGCCGATATCATCTGCTATATGAACGGTTATGATGATCCTCGCCGTGAGGCTTATTTCCTGAAATCGACTTTCGACGGCATCGATTATGTGGGTCTGCGACGCGGTTGGGAAACCTTCAACAAATCTTGGGGCTTCAGTTTCTCAGGTGTGGGTGTGAAAGCAAACGACCCGTTAATCTGGATGACAGCCTCAGAAGTGGCATTCCTCCGCGCAGAGGGAGCTGCTATACATAACTTTGACATGGGTGGCAATGCAGCCGATTTCTACAACAGTGGTATCGCTCTCAGTTTCGAGCAGTGGGGAGTTGCCGGTGCTGAAGCATATATGCAGAATTCCACCGCACGTCCGCAGGCTTATGTTGACCCGACCGAACAGAATCCCTATAACGGGGCGCTTTCTGATATTACCATCAAATGGGATGATTCCGCCAATTCTGAAACCAAGCTCGAGCGTATCATAACCCAGAAATGGATTGCGCTCTACTATAATGGCAACGAGGCCTGGGCAGAATTGCGCCGCACAGGCTATCCAAAACTGATTCCGGTTGAATATAACGGTTCAGGGGGCGTGGTAGACAGCAACAAAGGCCCTCAGCGTATGCCTTATCCTCAGGAGGAATACACCAACAACTCCTATAACGTGACTTCAGCGGTCAACAACCTCTTGGGCGGTCCCGATAACATGGCCACTAAGATGTGGTGGGCACGATAAACCATAACTTTAACTACATTAAGGAATAAACCGAAAATGAAAAATATTCTGAAATATGGCATAATGGCTTTTACCGTAGGTGTGGCCGTCACCTCATGCGACGACTGGACTGAGCCGGAATCGGTGGGGGTAAAGTTTGAGGATGTCACTCAAAAAGACCCTGAAGGATATGCCAAATATCTTGAAAACCTGCGGGCCTACCGCAAGAACGGGCATAAGAAGGTCTATGCGTGGTATGACAATAAGGCGTCGTTTTCTTCGCAGGCCCACCATGTGTCGGCAGTGCCCGACAGCATCGACGTGCTGGTGCTCGCCAATCCTCATCTCGTCAGCAATGAATTGAAGGCTGAGATGGAGAAAAAACGTTCCGACACAGGTATGCAGATGGCCTATACTGTTGATTATGCCACAATAAAGAAGGTCTGGACTTCCAAGCAGGAATTAGCCACACCTGAAAACCCGGCTCCCGAATGGGGCGCATTCCTTGCCGACAGCCTAAACATCGCTTACAGCTATGCAGGGATTCTCGGTTTCGACCGCATAATCGCCGCTTATGACGGAAAGGCTTTCTCCATGCTTCCCGATGATGAGCAAAATGCCTATAAGGCCGACCAGGCAGCATTCCTGAATCCACTAAAGTCGTGGGTGGCCAATAATCCCGGTAAGGGTTTCGACTTCATTGGCATACCTGCCAATATCGACGGCGTCGCTTTCCTGGCGGATGCAGGAGTGGTTTTCCTTTCGGAAAGTCTTTCTGCCACTAACACAACGGAATTCGGTTATATAATTGACCGAAATAAAGTTGAAGGGGTGTCTGCTGATAAGTTCGCTGTTATGGCAGCGTTGCCGGTGCTCGATGCAAATCAGGCTTCGGTTGGCAAATGGGGCGACAGTTATTCAAGCTGGAAGGCTGCGGAATGGGCGCGTGGCGCTGATGTCTGCGCTTTGGGGCTGACTAACCTTGCCGACGATTATTACGACCCTAATTTTACCTACAAAGTGTGTCGCACGGCAATCCAGATTCTTAATCCGGCTGCGAAATGAGTGTAACCGTTTTTGTCATCTTTAAAACATGAAAATAATGAAATTATCAAAATATCTTCCCATGGCTTTGATTGCAGGAGTGGCTTTGGCTTCCTGTCAGGAGGACATGGAGAATTTCGACAATACAGTGTATCTGACGGCCACAAATCCGGTTACCACTGTCTTTGTTAAAAGCAACACGACAGATGCCGTTGGGTATGTGCAGGCCGGAATGGCCAAGAATGAGGGCTCGGCAGTTAATGTCACTTTCGGGGTCGTTTCTTCTAAGGTGGCAGACTACAACAGCATCTATTCGATGGATGCTGAACTGCTCCCTGCAGAGTTCTATTCGATTCCCGAACCGACCGGTGTGATTCCTGTCGGAGGCACTACCTCAAACCAGGTGGAGGTCAAATTCGAAAATCTTGAGAACCTTGATGTCAGCAAGCTCTATGTGCTTCCCGTGGGTATTGTCTCGGCTCCTTTCGGAGTGCTCAGCAACAACACGTTCTACTTCCTTATCAAGGAGGCGTCGATAATCAATGTTGTAGCCAATATGAGCAAGAATTATGCAACATTCCTTGATGGCAATCAGGCTGTAGGGTTGGAAAACCTTTCGCAGGTGACGGTTGAGGCTCTTGTGAATCCCGATAATTTCCCCAATACCCTGGCCACTGTAATGGGTATCGAGGGGCAGGTTCTGGTTCGTATCGGTGATGTCGGCATTCCGGCCAACCAGCTTCAGCTTGCCGCTCCTAACGACGGTAACGTTACTGACCCGGCATGGCAGTTTGAGACCGGCAAATGGACTTTCCTGACACTGACGTTTGACACTGCCACCGGCGAAACCAACGTTTATTTCAACGGCATCAAGAAAGGGAGCACACAGGTCTCGGCCTACCGAGGGCCGTTCAGCTGGAACACCGCTTCCGGCGATATAACCGACGGGCCGCGCGGATTCTATGTGGGTTATTCCTATGATGCGAACCGTTATTTCGATGGCTGCATGTCGGAATTGCGTGTATGGAACCGTATCTTGACGCAGGATGAGATTAACGCTCCCTATCACTTCTATTCAGTACCTGACGATTCCCGGGGACTGGTTGCCTATTGGAAATTGGATGAAGGGGCAGGCAAAGTGTTTAAAGATTATGCCAGCGGCTATGACCTTTCATGTGAGAAAGCCCCTGAATGGGTGCAGGTGTCTCTACCGGCGAAAAATTGACAATTCAAACATACTCTAAGAAATGAAATATAATAAAATTTTCTTCCGCACGCTTTTCTGCCTCTCGGCAACGGTGGCTTTAGCTTCGTGCGATAACGACGATTTGATTGTCGGCGGTGCAGATACGGGCGTAATCGGTGCTCCGGACGGCAATGTTGTCTATGTGACGGATGCAATCGGCCAAAGTGATGGTTCAATGTTCACTTTTTCCGGTTCAGGCACATTCAACCTCTATGCACGCACATCTAAGGCGATACAGGGTAATTGCTCGGTCACATTCAACTATGACGCAGATGTGCTGACGGCTTATAATGCTGCCAATGCAACCGATTATGAGGCTGTAAAATCCGATATGGTGGTATTTGCCAACGACGGTGTGGCCTCTTTCGAGGCGGGGGCGTTGAAGTCGTCGCCGCTCGCAGTGACAGTGAACGGTTCCGGAGATTTGAACCCTGACCGGATTTATGCGTTGCCGTTGTCGTTTACCGTTTCCAACGGGCAAACAGTCGGAGGGCTTAATTCTGTTGTTGTGCTTCTTCGCGACACGTCGAAATATCCAGGTGCTGACAAGACATATAATGGCACTCCGGGCATGAAAATGATAGCAGTTGTAGAGGTTAACGACCATAACCCCCTTAATGTGATGGGCTTTACGCTGAAAGATTCAGGCAAGCAGCTGTTTGACATGGTTGTGCTTTTCTCGGCGAACATCAATTATAACGACCAGACAGGCCGTGTGTATGTAAGCCGCAATGAGAATGTGCAGGCTATCCTTGATAACCGCGACAAGTATATCAAACCGTTGCAGGATCGAGGCATAAAGGTTATTCTCGGTGTGATGGGCAACCACGACATGTCGGGTATATCCACGCTCACTCCGGGTGCGTCTAAAGAATTCGCCCGTGAAGTGAAACAGATCTGCGATGCCTATCAGCTCGATGGGGTTTTCCTTGATGACGAATGGACTAAATATGACCAGGCCGCATCGACAGATAATCCTCTCTTCCAGAAAAAGTCTTATGAAGCTGCCTCGCGTATGGCCTATGATATAAAGATGGCCCAGCCTGAACGTCTTGTGCTTTCATACAAGTGGGATCAGTTATACTATGGTGTTCCTATTGAAGGGAAGCAGCCGGGTGAGTTCTTCGACTATGTGTTGAACGACTATTGCGACGAAGCCAATCCTGTTGATACTTATCCCGGTCTCCGCCAGGATCAGGCAGGGACCGGTTCGTGGAACTGCATCGATGCCGACTGGTATAAAGCCCGCTGGATGCCCGGCTTTACGACTGACCGAGGCGATAAAGTGCTGGTGTATAATGACATGTTTTCTTTAACCGGAATGCGTGAGCAGGGCTACGGGGCATTGATGATTTTCAATTTCTATAACAATCCTGCAATGAGGCTCACAGAGTCGATTATAAAGAATCTCGGTTTGACGGCTAAAGCGTTTTATAATGCCGATTTGCAATATGACGGGATATACTATCCGGCTGATTGGAAATAAATCAAAACTGAAACGTGTTAAACAAGACACTCTACTCAAGTAAATAGTGCGCGATAACACCTCCATTCATCTTTTTTCACTAACTTTGTCAGTGGAAACGGTTGTCGGGGGTGTTATTCCGTATATATGTAATAAATTAAATTTTTGATATGCTTCCTATTTTTAGATTTGAGCCGATTTTCAAATCGGTGCTTTGGGGTGGAAAACGCATAGCCGAATTCAAAGGAATAGCTTCGCAAGGCGATCATGTGGGTGAATCATGGGAACTCAGCCCGATGCCCGGTCATGAATCGGTAGTGGCAGATGGTTTGTTTAAAGGTGAAACTTTGCCACAGCTGCTTGCCTCGCATGGTAAAGAAATAATGGGTGAAAAACTATATGAACGATATGGCGATAAATTCCCGTTGCTTATCAAGTTTATTGATTCGACACAGGATCTGTCGATTCAGGTGCATCCCGATGATGCGCTTGCGGGGAAACGCCATGATTCCTTGGGCAAGACTGAAATGTGGTATTCGGTACTTCCGACATCAACTGCATATCTTTACGCAGGATTCTCCCAGGATATGAATCCTGAGAAATTCCGCCGGATGGTGGCTGACAGCACTATTGTTGATGCCTTGAAGAAATATTATACCAAACCGGGAGATGTGTTCTTCCTGCCTGCCGGTCGTGTGCACGCCATCGGTGAAGGGAACTTTGTGCTTGAAATCCAGGAAGCAAGCGACATAACCTACCGCATATATGACTATAACCGCCGCGATGCCCAGGGGAATCTGCGTCAGTTGCATGTCGACGAAAGTGTTGAAGCCATCAATTATGCCGATACGGCTCAGGAGGTGAAGAATGTGAATGCTGCACCTGGAGAGGAAGCAATGGTTGAAGACTGCCGCTATTTCACCACAACATTGGTTAATGTTGACAAACGCTTCCAGCTCGATTTGGCCGCACGCAATTCATTCACCGTTTTGATTGCAACTAAAGGTAATCTTAAGGCGGTCTCGCCCGAAGGGGAGGAGTTCCCGTTGCCGCAGGGTCAGACGCTGCTTGTTCCGGCATCTATGCCCTATGTTGTGCTTGCCGGAGATGGTGAAGCGGTCACCGTGTATATAAAGTAAATACCCAAATATAAAACACATGTATCATTTCGATAACCGAATTGTTATTACGCTTGATGCCGGTGGCACCAATCTGGTGTTCGGCGCCATGAAAGGCTGTGAGTTTATTGTTGACCCGGTGACAATTCCGTCGCGTGCCGATAATCTTGACCTGTGCCTTCAGTCGATGGTCAACGGGTTCAAGACAATTATCGACCTGCTTGATGAAAAACCTGTGGCCATATCGTTTGCATTTCCTGGCCCTGCCGATTATCCTAACGGCATTGTGGGCGGTTTCCTGCCAAACTTCCCGAGTTTCCGCGACGGGGTGGCTCTTGGGCCGTTCCTCGAAGAAAAGTTCGGCTTGCCGGTGTTTATAAATAACGATGGCGACCTTTTCGCTTTTGGCGAAGCTATGGCCGGAGCGCTCCCCGAAATAAATAAACGGGTGTCTGATTTAGGCTATAAGAAACATTACAAAAATATCCTTGGTTATACATTCGGGACAGGCCTCGGTATAGGTGAAGTCATTGACGGCAAACTGAATCTTGGAAACAATGCCTGTATCGAGACATTCTGCCTTCCGTCGAAAAATAACCATGATGTGATGGTTGAAGACTATGCAGCAATCCGTGCTATTACCCGTGAATATAACCGTTTGGCAGGGTCTTCAGATGCGGCAATCACCCCTAAAGACATATGCGAGATTGCAGATGGTGTTAAGGATGGAAACCGTGAGGCGGCTCTTGAAAGTTTCCGCCTGTTCGGTGAGGCTGCAGGTGATGCTATGGCAACTGCTGTGACCCTTACTGACTCTCTGATTGTTATAGGAGGCGGTCTGACTGGAGCGGCAAAATATATAATGCCCTCTCTACTTAAGCAGCTACGCTCTGATATCCACACGATTAACGGCGAACAGCTGCAGCGTGTGCAGATGAAAGTGTTCGATCTTGATAACGAGCAAGAGTTCGAGATGTTTGCCAAGGGTGAGGCCCGTGAGCTGAAAGTCTACGGTTCTGATAAGACAGTGACATATGATCCGATGAAGCGCACCGGTGTGTGCATCTCTAAACTGGGTGCATCAAAGGCCATTTCTATCGGAGCTTATACGTATGCCCTCAGCCAGCTTGATGCCACTACGGCAGGATAACCGTTTATAGATAAAAATCAAGAGGGTGTTGCAGAACTCCAATTTATAGGGTTTTGCAACACCCTCTTTTTGTGGGGTTGCGAGATTTGTTGAAAGGTGCTATCTTTGTAAGATATTATAAAAGAACGCCTGCATGGCGTGGCCGGTGATATGTTTTTTGACCGGCAGATGTTTGAACGTTTCGGGAAATGAAAGATAGAAGATTTGCCAATATAAGAAGGATTATGGCAGTTGCCATTGTAGCAGCCGCCGGATATGTCGTGGTGCCGTTGGCTGGAGCAGCTTTGGCCGATTTGCCTAAAACCCAAGTGAAAGGGCGCTCATGCTATTACTATGATGTTCAGCCGAGAGAGTCAATCTATGGAGTGTCGGAGAAGCTGGGGGTTACCCGCGAGGCTATCTTGCGCCACAATCCTTCAGCAGCAGATGGATTGAAACCTAAGATGAGGCTGTTTTTCCCGGTGGCTGAGTTTGAAAATGCTGGTAAAGAGGGGGCGGTATACGCGGCTGCTGCAGGAGTGACCACGCATGTGGTAAAGAAGGGGGAGACCCTTTACGGTATTGCACGTAAATATGGGATGTCGCCTGATGAATTGGCCAGGATTAATCCTCATGTGGCTGATGGCCTCCGGGCCGGAGACACTATTAACATCTCCGCTCCGGTGAATCATAGCGGTGATTCCAATATTTCCGGCGAGTTGGCAACTGTTGATGGGGAAGGTTTCGCGATATATGAAATCAAACCGGGTGATACATTGTTTTCTATCGCGAACAGCTATAATGTGCCGCTGGAAACTCTTCTCGATGCCAATAAATCGATAGATCCCCTTCACTACAATGCCGGTCAAAAATTGCATATACCCATAGGAGTTGCCACATCTGATGCTGTAGCCGGGGTTGATGAATCCTTACGCGAAGATACACCGGAGGAAAACGTGGCAGAGGGGATGGGGATGTTAGCATCGGATGAGGATGTAGAGGAAGATGGTTCGGAAGATTCCCCCTCTGCACCTGAAGAAGCGGATGCGGAGATTCAGGATTCTGAGATTGATCCGATGATTGTGGCGGTGATGTTGCCTTTCATGCTCAATGAAGAGCAGCAGAGCCGTACGACACAGCTTTACACGGAATTCTATAAAGGGATGCTTATGGCCGCCGACACTCTGCGGAATGACGGTGGTGCTCCTGTGAAATTCAGGTTTTATGACACGGCTGCCAGTATCGACACGGTGCGTGCTCTGTTGGGTCGCCCGGAAATGGCTGATATTGATATGCTTGTCGCACCGGATAATGCAGCGCAGCTGGCATTGATTATGGATACGGTAGATGACCAGACACTCGTGTTGAATATCTTCGCCGTAAAAGATGAGAGTTATAAAAATTACCGCAATCTTATCCAGACAAATATTCCCCATGATGACATGTATGCCAAGGCAATTGATAGATTCATGGCAAAGTATGAGGGTGTAATGCCGGTGTTCCTTAGCAGATCCACAGGCCATGCCGATAAGGAATCATTCACTTCCGCATTGAAGAAACGCCTCGATACCGACGGCAAGGCCTATCGCGAGATAGCCTTCAATACGTCGTTGGCTGATTCAGACCTTGAGCAGCTCAAGGTTGACGAGCAGCCGGTGGTGTTTGTGCCGAATTCCGGTTCAAAGACTGAATTTGCGAAATTCGTGAAAGCTATCACTTATTTGCGGGAAAATGCCGCCAATCCGGCGAATGTCACCATATTCGGATATCCCGAATGGGTTACATTCAGAGGGGAGAGCTTCGATGAGATTTGTGCCCTTGATGCCACAATCTATTCGCGCTATCTGGCCAATGACCGGGATGATGCCACTAAGGGTTTGAAAAACCGATATAAGGAATGGTATGGGGTGGAAATGTTTGAGGCTGTGCCGACCCAGGGCATTCTCGGATTTGATACCGGTATGTTTGTGATAAAAGGTCTGAAACAGATGGATTCAACCGGAGTATTCCCTTCGGAATATGATGGGGTTCAGGGTAATATGCGACTTATGTGGAGCGGGGATTCCCGTACTGACGCCAACGGTGACCTGGTCACTTCAGGAGGTCTGGTGAATGAAGCCCTTTATTTCATAAACTATCGTCCAGGAGGCATAGTTGAATGGGAAAACTGACGTCAATAACCCTGTGCCGTTTGCTCCGTAAGCCATGTGGCATTGGAGCAAGGTTGCAAATGCTTGTGTTTGCCTGGTTGCTTGCCTGTTTGTCGGTGTCGGCTCAGAAGCACTATATGGCTCATGTGCATGTCGGCGCCCACGGAGGTGTGTCGCTTTCGAATGTATCTTTCTATCCCCACATCAAGGAGCAGTTGCTGCCCGGTATGCAAATGGGCGTGTCCTTCCGTTATGTAGAGGAACGGCATGTTGGTATCATGGCGGAGGTCAATATTGAACAGAGAGGCTGGAAAGAGAATTTCGAGGAGTTGAATGACCGATTTGATTATTTACACCGCACCACCTATGTTGAGCTGCCGATCCTTACCCATATATTTTTCGGGTCAAGAGTGGTTAAAGGTTTTTTCAACCTCGGCCCGGAGTTGTGTTATATGATCAGCGATAATATAAAGTCGAATTTCGACTATCGCGATCCAGGCAAAGTGGAGGGTTTTCCAAATGAGAACCGCCATACCGAACAGATGGGCATGGAAATAAGCAACCGTTTCGATTATGGTATCACGGCCGGTGCCGGCATTGAATTTGTGATTGCCCGGCGCCACAGTCTGATGCTTGAAGCTCGATATTATTTTGGTCTCGGCAACATATTCCCTTCGGCGAAAAAAGACTATTTTTCGGCTTCACGAGGCACTTCGATTCTTGTGACGCTGGGTTATATGTTCAGGATAAAGTGAACAGAGTGGGGCAGGGCCGGGAATCTTAGTAGATTGATTGGAAAAATTCTTAAATCATTGCAGTGACATGAAAAAACAGATGCTGGCACTGATGGCTGCCGCCATCGGCATCGGAGCTTCGGCAGGAGAAGCTCTGTGGATGCGCGACGTTAAAATTTCGCCCGACGGCACACGGATTGCGTTCACCTACAAAGGTGATATATACACCGTGGGTGTTAAAGGTGGTGAGGCCCGGCGGCTTACAACTCTCGGCTCTTATGAGTCGAACCCGATATGGAGCCCCGACGGAAGCCGTATAGCTTTTGCCTCAGACCGTCATGGGAACTTCGATGTGTTTGTGATGGATGCCAACGGCGGAAACGCCACACGTCTTACTACAAATTCAGCCGGTGAGATTCCTGAAACATTCACTCCCGATGGGAAAAATGTGTTGTTCTCAGCTGCAATTCAGAATCCGGCCGAATCATCCATGTTCCCCTCAGGCCGTATGACAGAGTTATACAGCGTGTCGGTTGAAGGGGGTAAATCGCGGCAGATAGTGGGAACTCCTGTTCAGATGCCTGTATTTACCCCTGATGGTAAAAAGATGCTATACCAGGATGTGAAAGGGTTTGAGGATGAATGGCGCAAGCACCACACATCTTCTGTCAGCCGTGACATATGGTGCTATGACCTGGCCACCGGCCGGCATACCAATCTGACAGACCGTCCGGGCGAAGACCGCAATCCGGTTGTCAGTTCCGATGGCAAGACAGTGTATATTCTCAGTGAGCGCGACGGCGGCACATTCAACCTATGGCAGTTCCCTGTTGATAATCCGTCGGCAGCCCGGCGTATGACGGATTTCAAAACCCATCCGGTGAGGTTCCTCTCGCGTGCGTCAAACGGTGTGATGGCATTCGGATATGACGGTGGAATCTATACGATGGCTTCAGACAGCGCCGCTCCTGAAAGGATTCCGGTAGAAATAAATGCCGATACAGAAGTGCCGGTTGTGAAACGGGGTGTAAGACCCGGTGAAGCCGTGGTTTCTCCCGACGGGAAAATGGTTGCGTTTATCAGCCGTGGGGATGTGTTTGTCACGTCGGTTGAATATCCCACCACAGTGCAGGTTACACATACCCCTGCCGCTGAACGTCATCTTAGCTGGGGGAATGATAACCGCACGCTGTATTACACTTCAGAGCGTGACGGCCATAAAAATATCTACCGTGCTAAAATCGCCAGGAAGGAAGACCCCAATTTTGCGAATGCGACGGCTGTGACGGAAGAGGTGATGTTCGCTGTTCCGAACCCTGAAAAAGTTACGGATGCTGTTGACGAGTATTCCCATCCGATGGTATCTCCCGATGGTGAGAAACTGGCATTTGTTAAGAACCGCAATCAGTTGATGGTTATGGACATCGCTACGCGAAATGTCAGGCAGTTGACCGACGGCGAATGCTACCCCGGACAGGATGACGGCCTCGCGGCTGTATGGAGTCCCGACAGCCGCATGATGGCAATTGAGTTTATTCCTAAGATGCGCGACCCATATAGCGATATTGCACTGGTTGATGTGGAGACCGGTGAAGTGACAAATATAACGAACTCCGGCTATTTCTGTATGAACCCGCATTTTGTGCTTGACGGGAATGCTGTGATTTTCTTTACCGACCGATACGGGATGCGTAATCATGCCTCATGGGGGTCACAAGAGGATATCATGATAGTTTTCTTGAACCGTGAGGCCCGCGACCGGTTTATGCTTTCGGAAGAGGACTATGCGCTCTTGAAAGAATGTGAGAAGAAGAGCGAAAGTGCTGATAAAGGGTCAAAAGACGAAGTCAAGGGTAAGAAGAGTAATGGAAAGAAGAGTAAAGAAAAAGCCAAGGATGAAGAGGCCGACGCGGAGAAGGATGGAAAGCCTGTCAAGGTGGAACTTGCCGGGATTGAAGACCGTGTGATGAGGTTGACCCCTTATTCCTCAAACCTTTCCGATGCAATTGTGACCGGTGACGGGGAAACGCTTTATTATCTTTGCGCTTTTGAGGATGGCTATGACCTTTGGAAGTTGCCTTTGCGCAAACGCCAGCCAAAACTGATCAGCAAGGTAAATGCGCAAAGCCGCGTGGCGTTGCAGGCTGATGCCCAGGGTAAGAATCTGTTTCTGATGGGAAGTAAATTGCAGAAACTTGACCCGAAATCAGATAAACTTACGGCAATAAATGCCGATGCCACCCAGGTTATCGATGCAGCCGCCGAGCGCGAAGCCATGTTCGATTATGTTGCTGTTGAAGAGGCTGCCAGGTTTTATAACAAGGATATGCATGGTGTTGACTGGCCTATGATGATAGATGCATATCGCAAATTCCTCCCTCATATAGATAACAATTATGACTTTGCTGAAATGCTCAGTGAACTGTTGGGTGAGCTGAATGTGTCGCACACCGGTGGCCGTTACCGTCCGGAGGGTAATGGAAATGCCGACCGCACTGCATCGCTCGGGCTGCTATATGACATGGAATATACCGGCAACGGCTTGAAAGTTGATGAGATTATCGCTAACGGCCCGTTTGACAAGGCCGCTTCTAAGATGGTTGCAGGTTCCGTAATCGATTCTGTTAATGGGGAAAAGCTCGTTGCCGATGCTGATATTGATGCGATATTCAATGATATCGCCGGAAAGAAAACATTGGTGGTATTCACCACTCCGTCAGGTGAAAAAGTGCAGGAGGTTGTCACTCCTGTAAGCAGCGGGCGCATAAATTCGCTGTTATATGACCGATGGGTGAAACAACGTGCGGCTGATGTCGAAAAATGGTCGGGCGGCAGGCTCGGCTATGTGCATGTGGCCTCGATGAGCGATGACTCATTCCGCCCGATGTATGCCGACCTTTTGGGCAAGTATGCCAACTGCGACGGCGTTGTGATTGATATCCGCTGGAATGGTGGAGGCCGGATGCATGAAGATATTGAGGTGCTTTTCACCGGTGAAAAATATCTGACACAGGAAATCCGTGGTAAAGATGTTTGCGACATGCCTTCGCGCCGTTGGAACAAGCCTTCGATAATGCTTGTTGCCGAGCCATGCTACAGCAACGCACACGGCACTCCCTGGGTCTATAAGCATCAGAAAATCGGTAAGGTTGTAGGTATGCCTGTTCCTGGCACCATGACTTCGGTAAATTGGGTGACGATGCAGGATCCGACAATGGTATTCGGCATCCCCGTAATCGGCTACCGCACTGCAGAGGGCACATATCTCGAAAACTCTCAGCTCGACCCCGACGTTAAAGTTGCCAACAGTCCAGAGGCAATCGTCAAAGGTGAAGACACCCAGCTCCGCACCGCAGTCGAGACCCTCCTCCGCGATATTGACGCCGCTAAAAATACCGGTAAGTAATCCCGGCAAAATACCGCACCAAACAGAATTTGAATCTCCCGCTACGAGGATTTGGCCGATATGCTGTCAGCAAGCCTCGTAGCGGGTAGTTTATAATTATATGGCGCGGCTTGTGCGCACTGTTGGCCGGGCGTAGCCTCATCTCAATCCAGACACAAACAGGGCGCTGGCCGAATTTCGACCAGCGCCCTGAACTATTAATAGAGTTGTTATGACTTTCGTGGGTCAGATGCCGGTGTGGCGGCATCCTCTGCCTCCCGAAGAATTAGTCTTCGTTGAGGTTTACGCGTTTGAAAGCTACCACGGCAAGGCCTTTTGCAGACTCTTCGAGGTATTTGCCGATTGTGAGGTTGCCGTCTTTGATGAACTCCTGTTCCATCAGGCAGTTCTCTTTGAAGAACTTGTTCAAACGTCCCTGGGCTATGTTCTGAATCATCTGCTCTGGGAGGTTTGCAGCCTTGGCCTCGGAGGTTTCTTTGATGATGGCGCGCACTTTGTCGGCATCTTCCTGAGTGAACCAGCCTTTCGAGAGGTTTGATTCGATGTGAGCCTCGCTGTCGAAGTGGTTGGGGTTGTAGCCGGCTTTGCGGATAGCAGCCTCAACAGCTTTCTTAACCTGCTCTTCTTTGGTTTTTTCGATGGCTACGCTGAGCTCGCCGTCGATGACGCTCTGAGCAACACTGTTGCGGTCAACTGCCACGGGGTTCATTGAAGCTACCTGCATTGCCACGTCGCGGCCTACCTGATAGTCCACACCTTCGATGTTGAAACCGACGATGGTTGCAAGTTTGTTGCCGAGGTGGTTATAAGAGGTTGTTGAAGGTGCTTCGATATATTCATATGCACCGAGCTCGGTCTTTTCGCCGGTTTTGCCACCTTCCTCAACAACGAGGTCGGCAACTGTGCGGCCATCAACTGTCACGGCTTTCAGTTCGTCGAGAGATTTGCAACGGTTTGCAACTGCCAGATCCAGGAGCTTCTGGGTGAGTTCAACGAACCCTGCGTTTTTGGCAACGAAGTCGGTTTCGCACTGAAGGGCAACCACAGCTGCGAAGTTGCCTTCGTTTTTGGCGAGAACGCAACCTTCTGCAGCCACGCGGTCTTCGCGTTTTGCAGCTACGGCTTGTCCTTTTTTACGGAGAATCTCCACGGCGGCTTCGATATCGCCGTTGGTTTCGGCCAGTGCTTTTTTGCAATCCATCAAACCTGCGCTTGTAAGGTGGCGCAGTTTGGTGATTTCGGCCATTGTTACTGCCATAATTCTTTTGGTTTAAGTAGGTATGTGTTCAATTCATCATAAGAGAATTGAACACATACCCTGTGGTTCTGTAATAATTATTCGGCTGTTTCCTCTGCTGGTTCTGCGGCTTCTACTGCGGGCTCTTCTGCAGCTTCTGCTTCAGGGGCGTCGTTGCGGCGCACTGCCCGACGACGCTCGCGGCGGGGTGCAGCTTCGGCATCGGCTTCCTTGGTGTCGATTTTCTCAACTTTACGCTCTTCGAGACCTTCTGCCATTGCTGAGCATACGGTGTCGAGGATGAGTTCGATTGATTTCGATGCATCGTCGTTGCAAGGAATCACGAAATCGATGTTGGAGGGGTCGGAGTTGGTGTCGACCATTGCGAACACGGGAATGCCGAGGCGGTTGGCTTCAGCAACAGCGATACGCTCTTTGAGCACGTCGACAACGAACAGTGCTGAGGGGAGACGGTTAAGGTCGGCGATAGAGCCGAGAGTCTTCTCAAGTTTTGCACGTTGGCGTGAAATCTGGAGCTTTTCGCGTTTCGAGAGGTTGTCGAATGTGCCGTCGGTAGTCATCTTGTCAATGGCTGCCATTTTCTTGACGGCTTTGCGGATTGTGGGGAAGTTTGTGAGCATACCGCCGGGCCAGCGCTCGATAACGTAGGGCATACCTACAGACTGTGCTTTTTCAGCGGTAACTTGTTTGGCCTGTTTTTTTGTGGCGACAAAGAGAACTTTCTTGCCGGCTTTTGCTATCGACTTCAAGGCGGCGGCAGCTTCTTCAACTTTGGCTGCGGTTTTGTAGAGGTCGAGAATGTGGATACCGTTACGCTCCATGAAGATGTAGGGAGCCATTGCAGGATTCCATTTGCGTTTGAGGTGTCCGAAATGGCAACCTGCTTCGAGTAACTGGTCAAATGTTGGTGTTGACATTTTGTGTAAAAGAGTTGTTTACGTTCTTTTTGGTAATTACAACCCCGGGGTAGGGAACGCGGTCCATCCGCGGGATTTAGATGCTAAACTCTGAAGAGAGATCCGGAAAGAGAAGAAAATTGCTTTCAAGCCCGCCAAAAGATTAGCGCTTGGAGAACTGGAAGCGTTTGCGTGCTTTGGGACGTCCCGGTTTCTTACGTTCAACAACGCGCGGGTCGCGGGTCATGAAGCCTTCGGCACGGAGTGCTTTCTTGTCGTCGGGATTGATTTTGACAAGTGCACGGGCGATGGCGAGGCGAAGAGCTTCTGCCTGGCCTTTATATCCGCCTCCGTCGAGGTTTACACGGATGGTGTATTTTTCCTCGGCTGCCAGAGTCTTCAACGGCTGCTTAACGATGTATTGCAGGATTGAAGAGGGAAAATACTTGTCGAGTGAGCGGTGGTTGATAGTGATGTCGCCGTTGCCTTCAGTAACGATAACGCGGGCGATGGCTGCTTTACGACGGCCTACTGCATTTACTGTTTCCATAATTGGTGTTGTTCAGGCGATTATTTCACTTTGTTGATGTCAATCACTTTGGGGTTCTGAGCCTCATGGGGATGGTTGGGGCCATTGTAGACATGAAGGTTCTTGATGAGCTTGCGGCCCAGGCGGTTTTTGGGAAGCATTCCTTTTACCACACGGATGTAGAGGGGGTGCATTCCGGATTTGAGGTGCTTGTTGTATGATTTTTTCAAAAGCACTTCAGGGGTGAGCTCACGCTGTCCGCCGGGGTAGCCGGTGTAGGTGTAATAAATCCTGTCTGTCCATTTTTTGCCGGTGAGAACCGCTTTGTCGGCATTGATGATGATGACATTGTCTCCGCACTCAACGAAAGGTGAGTAGCAGGGCTTGTTTTTGCCACGCAGGATTTTTGCCACCTGCGAGCACAGACGTCCGAGCACCTGGCCGGTAGCGTCTACTACCACCCATTCTTTTTTAATGCTCTGCGCATTGGGGGTAAGGGTTTTGTAACTTAAAGTATCCACTTCTAAAAGTTTAATAAATAATTAATTAACGCAAGCCAAACCTCCGCCGCAAGCCAGGCCAAAGGCTCGAAGCGGGGGCGGCTTATCCCGTTTTTGGATATAACCGGAGCGCAAAGGTAGTGATTTTTATCGAATTATGCAAATCCCATATCCGCCTCAAGACTGTAATTTTTCTTCCCAAAATAGGGGGAGATGGAGATGGTATTGTCTGGACGCAGTATCTCATGATTTTGCCTCCTCCGATATAGTATGTGCATATGATGCTTACTGTTTGGGTGCGGTATTTTCTTTGCGATATCATCAACTGTATAAAATGATTGAAAATCAGAACTTGCAATGACTTATGCGATGTTTTTCTGAATATTTTGTAATTTTGCAAATATGAATTAGCATTATAAGCGCCATATGAAACCAATGATAAAATACAGAGGGGGTAAATCAAAGGAAATTCCGCATATTATGTGGCATGTTCCTATATTTACAGGGCGTTACATCGAACCTTTCTTTGGCGGTGGTGCGTTGTTCTTTTATCTTGAACCCCGGCACGCCATTATCAACGACATCAATACGAAGTTAATGAAGTTTTATCGCGGAGTAAGAGATGACTACTCTAATCTGCGGAGAGAACTTGATGAAATAGAATTGCTATACACTAAGAATAGAAACGAGTTTGATGCATTAAAGGCGTTATACCCTAACGAGCGAGTTGAGGATAAGAATGAAGCGTTTTATTATCTTCTACGGGCAATGTTCAATGAGACTATGGTTAAATCATATTCTGATGCGTTGTTGTATTATTACATCAACAAAACTGCATACTCAGGGATGATTCGTTATAATGCCAAAGGAGAATTCAATGTTCCTTTTGGTCGCTATATTCATCTTAACACGAAATCTGTCACCTTGTCGCATAGTAAATTATTGCAACGTGCAGAAATACATAATACAGATTATAGTGAAGTGTTCAATATGTGCAGGGATGATGATTTTGTATTCCTTGACCCTCCTTATGATTGCATTTTCTCGGATTATGGCAATGAAGAATATAAAGATGGGTTCAACGAAAAAAACCATAGAATATTGGCGAATGATTTTGCCAATCTTCCCTGCAAGGCATTAATGGTAATTGGGCGTACTCCTTTGACGGAAGAATTGTATAAAGGCTATATAGTAGATGAATACGAGAAGACCTATGCCGTAAATATCCGAAATAGATTCAAGGCTACTGCAAAGCATATTGTAGTAGCCAATTATCGGAAATGCTGTGATGATATACGTGTTGCGTCGTCACAACACACAGTTTATAATGAGCCGGAAACAGCTCAATTGAGATTATTTGAAGCAAAGCAACCTTATGGCACGAATAGATAGTCAATTGTTGTTTCTTACAACATCGCCCCGTACCCCGGAGAAGATGATTCCCGAAATTAGATTACTTATTGAGCATTTCACGGGTAGTCATTGGAATAACAAGACGCAGTGTGCTTTCATGAGTATTTTGCGTAACGAGCAATTCTTTAATGGAAAGGGAGAGAAAGATCCAGCATTCAGTGCACGTGATAGGATAAATCGTGCGCCTAAATCTCTTGGCTTTGTAGTTCTGTCACCTCGTATATCTATTACTTCTGCAGGTCAAGCGTTGCTGACTTCCAAGCGAAAAGATGAAGTCTTTCTAAGGCAAATGTTGAAGTTCCAAATACCTTCACC
Organism: Bacteroidales bacterium; assembly: GCA_910575545.1. GTDB lineage: Bacteria > Bacteroidota > Bacteroidia > Bacteroidales > Muribaculaceae > UBA7173. The sequence continues at coordinate 33,733 of CAJTFH010000018.1, read as the reverse complement.
ATATCATAAGCCAACGGCAAAAGCGGGTTCTTTTTGGGTAAAGCCCTATTTGGAGATATTGAGATTGGTACGCACTATGGGCACATTGAAATTTGATGAGTTGCAGATATTCGGAATGCAGCTTACGGATTGGCATAACTTTGAGAACATAGTTCAAAAGATAGAGGCATTTCGCATAGCAAAATGTGAGTATAAAGGCAGTTACAAGGCATTCAAGTCTGAATATCTGTGTAATGAGCTTGCTCATATATTTGAAGAGCGGATTATGAATGGAGGGATTCAAACACGTGAAAGTGACAATGCATCATTAGATAAATTCTTAAGAACGCAGTCAAGTAATATGCGCGATTATGCGGATGCTTGCTTTAGATATTTACGTGCGACAGGTCTTGTAAATGTGTCGAATGTTGGAAAGTCATTAAGTATTGTGCCAGAGCGTATCGAGGACGTGGATTACATCCTGCAGACAATAGACCGTAACCCTTGTTTTATTGATAGCGAAAGAGACTACATCGAATATCTTGGAAATGCGGCAATACCACAGTTGCTTACAGATGACAGGCAGAGACTTGTAGCAAAGTTACATACAGAATTCCCACAGATGGAATTTAATCAAGACGTTGACATATCAGTATTGAAAGATTTGTTGGCAGATTTCACAGAGCAAAGGAAAACTGATACGTTGAGACGACAGGTGGCTGAAATGAAAAACTACAGGCTCTATGATGATATACAAAATACCTTTAAACACATCGTAAAGAAAGAATTGTACGATGCCCCATTGATGCTAGAATGGAACGTTTGGCGTGCCATGACCATGCTTGACGGAGGAGAAATAAAGGCAAATCTGAATTTTGACGATTTCGGCAACCCTCTTTCCTCCGCACAAGGAAATATGGCAGATATTGTATGTGACTATGGAGATTATATGCTTATTGTTGAAGTTACAATGGCAAGCGGACAAAAACAATATGATATGGAGGGAGAACCAGTAAGCCGTCATTTAGGAAAAATGAAAAAGAAGAGTGGTAAACCTTGTTATTGCCTTTTCATCGCTCCTTCCATCAATGAGGCTTGTATTGCTCATTTCTATACTCTGCATCGTACTAATATATCATATTATGGAGGGAAGTCAACAATAATACCATTATCTTTGGGTGTATTCCAGAAAATGCTTGAAGATAGTTACAAAGTGAACTATATACCTAATCCCCACCAAGTTCGCCGTTTGTTGGATTATTCAATGGAATTGGTGGAGAGTTGTAGGGATGAAAATCAGTGGTTTGAGGAAATAAATAAATCAGCAGTTAATTGGTTAAGATAATATGCAAGAGAATATTGAAACGAAGAATATAGGGAATCGTAAATTTATAATTGAACTACGATTTGATTCGAAAGTGTCAATGCTTGATAAAAAAGGGCAGCTGGCAGAACAAATAGAAAATAGCAAAGCATTCAATACCAATCATTGGGAGATAGGACAGGGTGAAGTCACAATTAGGGATCATGAAGACAAAGAAAAAGCGACAAATATTGTTGTTGTAACATTTAACCGTTTGAGTTTCATTTCTTTTAAAATAAATTCGATTGAAGGATTCTATTCGACATTTAAAAAAATAAATGAGGCGGTCATGGGTGTTCTTGGAGAATTGAATATACGTCGTATAGGTTGTAGGATAATAGGAACTTATATGGTTCGATCTAAGGATTATAATTCTATTCTCAACAATTTTAAGTCATCATTTCCCGCAAAGTTTCTTATTGATAAATATCCAGCGAAAGATTTCCTTTTTAAGATGGTTTATGAGAATGGCATGTACCAAATCGGTCCATTAAATGAAGAAGATATTTTTTATGACCATGAGTTTAAAATATCTGATTGCAAGAAGCATGTAGGTGTCGTAATTGATACAGACAACTATTTGACAAATGAAGCACAAAATATAAATGCAAAGTCTTTAATAAAAGACATTTATACCTTATCATTGTCGGTAGAAAAGAACCTATATTCTAACTTGGCGGAATTTTGATGATGGGAAAAACGAGAAATGATAAAAAGCCTCGTAAAGGATCAGGTCCCAACTTTCAAAGTTATGCCAATAATGGAGAGTATGATCTTGAAAGCAGCTTCCGTAAGATAAGGCCTTACACGCAAAAGTGTAGAAAGAAGAATCCATCTCAGGGAGTTACTGATAGTAGCGAAAACATTAGTCGGGAACGATATAAAGAAAATTATATAGACAGTTCAGACCAAACCTCGGTGCAAACTTCATCGGGAAGCCCTGCTTGGGAGTCCTATTGCAGGCCTGATAATAAAATTTCTGATTATAAAGAAAAGAATGAGGCAGCGCATACAGACTTGAGACGAGAGTTAGAACAAAAAATTGATGCTTCTGAAAAGAAGCAAAATGATAAAATTGGAGAAATAAATAACAATATAAAAGGTCTTAATGATAAAATAGATGGAAGGTTATCCATTCAATGGTATCGATGGACTATTGGAGGGATCGTGGCGATAGTTACCATTTGGTATGTTTTCTCATATAAGGATGTGGCAGAAGCTCCAAAACTAATACAATCATTGGAGAATAAAATTGATTGTATTGAAAAGGATATGCAGAAAAAGGATAACCATTCGGATAGTTTGCATATAAGAACAAAATGAGAACTTTACTGTCGAATATAGAGCGATTATTAATATTCCTTCTCGCTGTTTAGTTGGTTATTATGGAAAAATTTTGGTAAGTTTGCATGCGGGATGGGCTGGCGGTGGCTGGTGGCGTAGCAGGTGCAATGGAGAACGCTTGGGGCAAATGACGGATAACAAACACAATAGATATAGTATCTTAATATGAAGAAACGGTTTATTACGGGGGCACTGGGTTTGCTGGCGGTGTCGGGTGCGGCCATGGCTGTAGAATTTGTGAATTTCGATGTGGCCGGAGCGGCCGGTTTTGAAGACAAGACTGAAGCGGATGCCGACAGCACCGGTTTTACATTCACGGATGTAATGGTCATAGAAACTACTCCTGTGAAAGACCAGAACAAAAGCGGTACGTGCTGGTGCTTTGCCGGGACATCGATGTTTGAGGACGAGATTGTGCGCCGTGGCGGGAAGCCTTTGGATCTGAGTGAAATGTTTACTGTGCGCCAATGCTATCTCGGCAAAGCCGACAAGTATGTGAGAATGAACGGAGCTACGAATTTTGCGGCCGGTGGCAGCATTATGGATTTGCCGTATGTGTGGGAACGCTACGGGGTGGTGCCTGAAAGCGCATATCCAGGGCTTGGCTACGGAGAGGAAAAACATGTGCACGGAGAGCTCGATGCTGTGTTGAAGGCTTATCTCGACGCTGTCATTGCCAAACCTGACAAAAGGATGTCGACAGCTTGGCGCAAAGGATTTGAAGCGATTCTCGACGCATATCTCGGCGAAGTGCCGGAAACCTTCACGGTTGACGGTAAGAGTTATACACCACGTAGTTATGCTGAGAGCCTTGGGCTGAACATGGATGATTATGTGGCTGTCACATCATTCACCCATCATCCGTTCTATGTGCCTATGGTGCTTGAAGTGGCCGACAACTGGCTGTGGGCTCCTTATGAGAATGTGCAACTCAATGAATTGAAAGCCATTGTCGACAATGCCGTTGAAAAAGGTTATCCGGTTGTATGGGCTGCCGATGTGAGTGAAGGCGGCTTCAAATGGCCTAAAGGCTATGCAGTGATGCCCAAGGAGCGCACATCGGCCGATATGGAGGGTACGGAGCTTTCGCGTTGGGTGAAACTCAGCGACAAAGAACGGCAGGAGAAAATGTATGACATAAAAGGTCCTGTTGAGGAGATTGAGGTTACGCAGGAAAGCCGTCAGGAGATGTTTGACCGCCAGGAGACGACCGATGACCACGGTATGGAAATTGTCGGCATAGCCACAGACCAGGAGGGCAATCGCTATTATAAGGTTAAAAACTCATGGGACACCAACCAGATATATGACGGGTTCTTCTATGTTTCAGAGCCATATTTCCTGTCGAAGACCCTGAGCATATTGGTGAACAGAGAGGCTATTCCCGGGCAGATTCTGCAAAAACTGAGAAACTGATTTTGCCGGTTAATTAAGCCTTTATGGGATGCCTGTGGTGAAGTTCGGCATACAGATAACGAGGCGGTGGCTGATACTGGCAGCCACCGCCATACTTGTTGCAGGTGCGTCTTGCCGGGACGCCACAGAGCATATGCCTGATTACCCGTTTTATCATTGTGAGGCTTATGATGTGTGGCCCGATAGCATCGACACCCATTCAGGCTTTGTTGTTGCGGCATCGGGCGATTCATTGCTTCAAGTAAAGGTGGAAGGGAGCGTGGTGAGGGAAATAAGGCCTGACAGTGTCGGCAACGGCTATATGGAGGTATATACCGGTATGCCGGTTTTTGACCTTCTTTACCGTTGGGAGGCGTCAAGAGGGGTCGAGGGGAAATATTCGACGCTCACTCCATATGAGCTTTATTTGAATCCGTTATCAGCGGATAAGGGGATTAAGAAATTGGAGGAGGGTGTGAAAAACGGATATATTGTGCCCGTTGCGACCAGATATTATTCCTGGCCGGTGATTAATGACAACCCGCAATGGATTATGGCCGCGTGTGAGCTTTATAAAGTGGCCGGAGATAGGCGTTGGCTCGACCGCCTGGGTGAAATTGCGGGAAATGTTGTTGGCGAGGATTGTCGGGTTGCCTATAACGTTTCGACCGGTCTGATTGGCGGTCTTCCCCGTCGGATGGTGCTTGACGACAGCTGGATGCCGGGATGGATGGAGCCTGTAGACTTGTTTGACGCATCTTCCCTTACGGTGAACGTCGCCTATTGGGGGGCGTTGAACGGGCTGGAGACTATAACAACGGAAATGTCGCGTAAAAATGATAAATCGCATTTGCCGGAACTGCCTTTGGATGCAGATAAACTGCGCCATGAGATTCTGAGCCGTTTATGGATGCCTAATATTGGTATGATGGGGAGTTTGTGCTATGGTTATCCGTTATGGCCGGTGGGTCTGGAATCTGCGGATAATTTCGGACAGGCTCTCGCTGTGGTGACAGGAATGTTGTCGGATGGAATGAAATCTTCGGTAATTGGTAAAACTCCCGGTAGCGCTGATGCCCTGGGCTTGTTCTCTCCTCAGCTGTCAGTTGGAGAAGAAGATGCCGATATGCTCCGGGCTACCCATTGCATGTGGGCGATTGCAGCCTCACGCACAGGAAATGCAAGGGCTTATTCGGCCGCCGTTGGGGCGTTGTTGTGTGATGTTGCCTCGGATGCCGCATCAGAGCATACACCATCGACAAAGAGCCTTGCATCACTTATCATAAGGGGTCTTTTGGGAATGAAATTTGTTTGCAACGGTGTGTTTTTTGCTCCGGTTGTGCCGGAAGGGATGACCGGGAGGAAACAGTTTAAAAGGATTAAATATCGTGATTCATTGCTGAATATAACTATCGATGGCACGGGCGATGAGATAGAGACCTTCACCGTTGACGGAGCGGTGACTTCGCCTTTCGTGGCTGCTTCGCTGTCGGGTGAACATGATGTTTACATTAAGCTCACCGGCAACCGGACGGAAAACGATGAAATCTCTATGCTGGCATATGGAGTATTGCCACAGGCTCCGGAGGTGGAGTGGATGACCAGCCGCGATGCCACTATTACCCGTCTGCATGGAGGAAATGCCGTCAACTCATCGCTGAAAAGTTTCGTATATCTTAACGGGGTGGTAACCGATGAGGTGCTCGGCCGCCATTACAGGCTCTATAAGGCCGCCACATCTACGGCTGTTCAGGTTTGCACTATGGAGGCCGACAGATATGTGGGTTTTTCATCGCGTCCGTATCTATATATACCTCCCGGAAAAGGCCTGGAAGTCGAATTGGCAGACTGGGCTACGAAGGGTACGCGTGTGATAGAAGACCGCAAACTTGCGGAGCGGTTTGTTGAGACGGGCAAATGGAAAAACCGTGTCTTGAAAATTGAATTTGATGTTGCAGAGGATGGCGATTATGCAATTGACGCCAGATACCTCAACGGTTTGGGGATTGTCAATACGCGCAGACGCACTGCACTGAGAAGCATAGATATCGATGGCGAAAGGATTGGGATATGGGTATTTCCGCAACTGTGTGGAATCAGACGGGGATATGAGGCGTCTGATGACTGGCAGCGCCGGATGGCGGTTACTAATCCCCTGAAAACACATCTCACAGAAGGGCACCACGTTTTAGAGATGCGTTTGTATCAGCCTAACCCGGTCTATATAGACCCGGCATCGAATGTTGTTTTCTCTGACATAATACGGATTTACAAGATATGACAATGATTATCGCATTACTTACATTCAAATTTAATAAGTCATGAAAAAGTTTTCACTTGTTTCACTTGCGCTTTTGGCCGGAGTGTCGATGTTCGGCGCAAAGAAAGGGCCTGAAGTATCTAAAATCGAACCACCTTATTGGTGGGTGGGAATGGCCAACGACACGTTGCAACTTATGGTTTATGGCACGGATATAGCCAAAGCCACAGCATCGGTGGATTATCCGGGGGTGCATATTGCCGAGAGTGTCAGTCTCGACAGCCCTAATTATAAACTGCTCTATCTCACTATTGATTCAGACACTAAGCCGGGAAAGATGCCGTTGACATTTGATTTGTCGGGCCGTAAGACAAAAACTGATTATGAATTGCGCCGTCGTGATAAGCAGGGGGCGGAATATGACGGATTCTCTGCGGCCGATGTGCTTTATCTTCTGATGCCGGACCGGTTTGCCAAAGGTGGTGATGACAATAAACAGTCTGCGGCTTCGTTGAGGTTCCCGACTGAAAATAACCGCAAAGACCCTTCCGGGCGTCATGGCGGTGATATCGCCGGAATCAGGAATCATCTCGGATATATTGATTCGCTTGGCGTTACTGCAATATGGGCCTGTCCGGTTCTTGAAAATGATATGCCCGGAGGGTCATACCATGGCTATGCTACCACCGATTATTACCGCATAGATCCCCGTTTCGGGTCTAACGAGGAGTGGTCGGCACTGATTGCCGATGCCCACGGCCGTGGCCTGAAAGTGGTTATGGATATGATTTTCAATCACACTGGTTCGGAGCATCCATGGATGAAGGATATGCCTTCAAAAGACTGGTATAACCATCCCGAAGGAGATGTGCTGACCAATTTCAGGCTATCGACACTTCATGACCCGTATGTGTCAGACTATGACCTTGACCACACGGTCAACGGCTGGTTTGTGACGGCGATGCCTGATCTTAACCAACGGAATCGCCATGTGATGAAATATCTCACACAGAATTCCATCTGGTGGATTGAATCATCGAAAATAAATGGCATAAGAATGGATACATATCCGTATGCCGATATGAAAGGGATGGCTCAGTGGGCGAAAGATGTGATGCGTGAATATCCGAATTTCAATATCGTAGGTGAATGCTGGTATGGCAATGAAGCAGGGAGTGCGTTCTGGCAGTCTGGCAACCGCATTAATCCTGTGGAAACCAACCTTCCTACAGTGATGGATTTCAAGATTTCAATTGATGCCCATAAAATGTTTGATGAACAGACCGACCCATGGAACGGTTTGAACTTGCTATATGACCATCTGGCGCTTGACTATCTCTATGCTGACCCGCAACGTGTGCTGACCTTCCTCGACAATCATGATACTGACCGTTTCCTGTTGGAAATGCCTGAATCACTCGGGTCATGGAAGCAAGCGATAGCCTTCCTGTTGACATCGCGTGGCATTCCCCAGCTATATTATGGTACGGAGTTGCTGATGAATGGCACCAAGAAGATTTCCGACGGAAATATCCGTCTTGACATGCCTGGAGGTTTCCACGGCGATACCACTGATGCGTTCACCCGAAAGGGGCGTACGGATATGCAGAATGAAGCATGGGATTATATGTCGAATCTGCTCAACTGGCGCCGTGGTGAGGCCAATGAAGTGATTGCGAAAGGCTCGTTGAAGCATTTCATGCCGCAAAACGGCATTTATGCCTATGAGCGTAGACTTGGCGATAAACAGGTGGTTGTATTGCTAAATGGTAACGACTCCCCATTGACAACCACTATGGAGCGCACGGTAGAGATTCTGCCTTTTGGCACAACAATGACTGATGTGATTACCGGAAAGCCCGTCACTATTGAAGAAACCATGACATTCGCTCCCAGGGCAGTTATGGTATTGCAGAATTGGAAGTGAGAAGTCGCAAGTTGTAAGTCGTAAGTTGAAAGTCGGAGGCGAAATTCCGCAATAAAATTATGATGATAGCCGGTTTATTCATTCTTAGAACTTCCAACTTAATACTTGCGACTTACGCTTGCGGCTTGCGACTTCTTAAACTACAACCATATGAAACGGATAGGTATTTTATCGGATACGCATTCATGCTGGGATGAGCGGTTTGCAACTCATTTTGCTGATTGCGACGAGGTGTGGCACGCCGGTGACATAGGGTGTGTGGATGTGATTCGTAGGTTGGAGGCTGTTGTGCCGGTTGTCAGAGCCGTTAAAGGGAATATTGACTTAGGCGAAGTTGCCCGCACATTTCCCGAAATCCAAAGTTTCGCAGTCGAGGGTATTAATGTGTTGATGATTCATGTCGGAGGGTATCCCGGACGATATGCTCCCGGGATAATGCGCCGGTTACTCGACAGCCATGCCAAACTTTTTGTGTGTGGCCACAGTCATATATTGAAAGTGATGTTCGACCGTGAACTTGATGTGCTTCATATCAATCCTGGTGCGGCAGGTCATCACGGATGGCAAAAAGAACGTACGCTTATAAAACTGACTATCGATGGTGAGGATATGCGCGATCTTGAAGTCATTGAGCTTGGAAAATTCAAAATCGATTGATTATGAGAAAATTATTGATACCGGTTGTTTGTTCGGTGGTTTTATCGCTGGGTATGACAGCTTGTAAGACTACTGAAGAAAACTACCAGAGGGCCTATGACGTTGCGAAGGCAAAAAAGACAGAGGGGCTGACGGCAGAAGAGGCTGCAGGATTCAAACGTGAAGCTGAGATGCCGAAAACCGTGTATAAAGGAGACTCTATTCCATTGAAATCCGTGTATGTCAGATATGTTGAAGGTGGTGGAGAACTCAAACATGCAAAGGTTTACAATGTGGTTGTGGCCTCGTTCCGTCAACGCTTCAACGCCATGTCGGTATTCAACCGCCTGAAAGCAGGTGGTTATCCGGATGCTATTGTGTTGGCAGACAGAGATGAACGGTATTATATCGGCGCTGTAACGACCTCTTCACTCGACACCGCTGTCATTGTTCTTGAAACATTACGTCAGAAATCACCTGTTGCATTGACATCGCCATACCCGTATATCCTGAAAAAGCCGTGAAGAGGGTGTGTCATAATGGCTCATCTGGGTCGTCGCCCGAGGGCTTCGGGTTCGGTCATTGACCTTAGTCAACTCCCTTCACCCTCACCCTCAGGCTCCTACCATCTGAACCATTCTGACAGCACCCTCTCCATCCGGATGCCAAAAAGGCGTTGGTCGAATTTCGACACAACGCCTCTTATTATGGCCGGTTGATTCGGGAACAGCGGGGTCAGATTATGCCGCGGATTTCGTCTAAAGAACCGATTGAGTGCCGCGTCATGTAGTCGTTGATTTCATCGATGATTTTGACTGTCACCGCAGGGTCGATGAAGTTTGCTGTGCCCACTTCAATTGCGGTGGCTCCTGCCATTATGAATTCGAGCGCATCGCGTCCGTTCATGATTCCACCCAATCCGATTACGGGTATCTTGACGGCTTTGGCGACTTGCCACACCATACGCACGGCCACAGGGCGCACTGCCGGGCCTGAAAGCCCTCCTGTGATAGTTGAGAGGTAAGGGCGCCGGCGTTCTACATCGATTGCCATGCCGAGCAGGGTATTTATAAGCGACACCGAATCAGCTCCTTCTGCTTCAACCGCTTTGGCTATCTCTGTAATCGATGTGACGTTTGGCGAGAGTTTTACTATAAGGGTCCTCGGCCATGCGCTGCGCACGGCGCGGGTGACTTCTGAGGCTCCGGCGCATGTTGTGCCGAAAGCCATTCCACCCTGCTTTACGTTGGGGCAAGAAATGTTGACTTCTATTGCGCGTATGGCTTCGCATTCAGACAGGCGGTTGCATACCTCAACATAATCGGCCACGGATGCTCCCGACACATTCACCATAACCTCGGTGTCGTAGCCTTTGATTCGCGGGTAGATGTTGTCGATGAAATAATCCACCCCCTTGTTTTGCAGCCCTACGGCATTGAGCATTCCGGATGGGGTTTCGACCATTCGCGGGTAGGGATTTCCTTCGCGGTGGTTGAGAGTTGTGCCCTTCACGATGAATCCACCGAGGCGGTTGAGGTCGATAAAATCGGAGAATTCTTCTCCATAGCCAAATGTTCCCGATGCTGTCAGCACCGGGTTTTTCAGTTCCAAAGAGCCTATTCTGACGCGCAAATCTGCCATAATTGAAGTGTTGTTGTTTTTGTCGGCAAATTTAATGAAATTTGTCGGATGTGGGAAGTTCGCGGCTTCTCTCTTTGTTGTTTAACCTAAAAATTGTATTTTTGCGGTATAGAAACCGTTGAAGTGACGGTATTCAGAAGATATTTCAACCAGATATTGCAGATAATTTGAAAAAACAGCGTTGGCGGTTGAGTAATCCGCCACGTGATTCGGTATAATATATTCGGTATGCAGCATTGGCAGACAATCTGCCGTTGTCTAGATATGGCGGCTGCGGGGGATGTTATTAACGAATATTGAAAAATGGCAGAAAACGATTATACGATGCTCGAGGCGATAGCCGAGGCAAAAAGGTGTCTTCACTGCAAGGTGCCGCAGTGCCGCAAAGGCTGTCCGATAAGCAATGACATACCTGAGTGGATTCATGAACTGTCGATGGGCAATCTTGGCAATGCCATGGCCATCATCAACGCGAAAAGCAATCTGCCCGCAGTGTGTGGGCGTGTGTGTGCCCATGAACGCCAGTGTGAAGGTAATTGTGTGCTTGGAAAGAATGGTGAGCATATCAGCATAGGAAAACTGGAGAGGTTTGTGTCGGATTTCGACAGTTCCATGAATCTTATCCGCGAGAATCTTGTGCCTAAAACCAGGGGTCGGGTGGCTGTTATCGGGAGCGGTCCGGCCGGACTGACCGTTGCCGGGGAACTCGCCCGCAAAGGGGTCGCCGTCGAGATTTTCGAGATGGAACGTGAAGCCGGAGGCGTTCTGATGTTCGGTATTCCTGAATACCGGTTGCCAAAGGATGTGGTGCGTAAGGAAATCAAGAAGATAGAAGAGCTTGGTGTTACCATCCATTACAATGTCACCATAGGGCATAATTATACCATTGACGACCTGTTTGCGCAGGGTTTCGATGCTATTTTCATGGGCACCGGCACAGGAAAGCCTAAAAAGCTCGAAATACCCGGTGGAGACCTTTATGGTGTGCGCCAGGCCATATATTTTCTCCGGCGCGTCAGTCTTTGGCGCGAGGGGCATGTAGGGCGTGAGGAGGTTGCAGTGCGCGAGGGAGACAGGGTTATGGTAATCGGTTGCGGTAACACGGCAATGGATGCCGCCCGCACGGCTGTGCGCCTGGGCGCATCAGAGGTAACGGTGGTCTATCACCGCACTATTAACGAGATGAGCGCTCTCCGGGCTGAATATGACGACGCTGTTGCGGAAGGCGTGAAATTCCGCTGGAACTCGAGTATCACAGAAATCCACCATACAGCCGGAGTTCTCAATGAGGTTGTTGTCGAGACCGATGGGGTAGCGGCTGTAGAACCTCTTGATAAAGTAATCATGGCTGTGGGAAATGCCCCTGCAAGCCGTATTGTAAGCACTACGCATGGCATAGAGGTTGATGAAAAGGGTTATGTCAGAACCCGCGAAACACCCTATGGAATGACTACCCGCAAGGGGGTCTTTGCCGGCGGGGATGTCACAAACCGTCCGGCCACCGTTGTCCATGCCATGCAGGATGCCAGAAAGGTGGCTGAAGGGATGATGCAGTATATATCGGCTGTGAAACTGCTTGAAGCCATAGATGCCGAATCTTCTGTAAATGATAATATCTAACTCAATAATACCATACAAACAACATGAACCAATTTTCATTGGAAGGCAAAGTTGCCCTTGTTACAGGTGCTGCCTACGGAATAGGTCTCGCAATAGCACAGGCTTTTGCTGAGGCTGGTGCGAAAATCGTATTTAACTGCTCGCGTCAGGAGACCGTTGACCGTGGCATGAAAGCGTATAAGGAATTGGGCATTGATGCAAAAGGCTATCTTTGCGATGTGACCGATGAGGCAGCCGTTAAAGCGATGGTCGCCGATATCGAAGCTACTGTCGGCACAATCGACATACTTGTTAATAATGCCGGCATAATCAAGCGTATCCCCATGGAGGAGATGGATGTGGAGGATTTCCGCCGTGTTGTGGATGTCGACCTCGTTGCCCCCTATATATGCGCCAAGGCTGTTATTCCGGGTATGATCAAGAAGGGGCATGGTAAAATCATCAATATATGCTCGATGATGAGTGAACTCGGCCGTGAGACCGTAAGCGCTTATGCGGCAGCAAAAGGTGGCCTGAAAATGCTCACCCGCAACATATGTTCGGAGTATGGCGAACATAACATACAGTGCAACGGCATAGGGCCGGGCTATATCGCCACCGAGCAGACCGCGCCTCTGCGTGAACGCCAGGCCGACGGTAGCCGTCACCCGTTTGATGCATTCATTCTCTCCAAAACGCCCGCTGCACGTTGGGGCACACCGGAAGATCTCATGGGGCCTGCGGTGTTCCTGGCTTCTGACGCCTCTAATTTCGTGAACGGTCATGTGCTTTATGTTGATGGCGGCATCCTGGCCTATATCGGCAAACAGCCTAAATGATGTCGGGTAAGTTTAATGCTTCTGTTGCAAGGAACATCAATGGCGATGAAAAGAGTGCAAATAATAATGGCGGCCGGGGCTATGATTGCCGCTACAGCGTGCACCGGAAGTCATATGATTTCGGTGACAAATCCATCTGAGACCGACCGCGAAGAGGTGATGGCCGAGATTGATGCCGATGCCGTGGTTTCTATGGCTGATGGTGAGCCGTTCCGTTTGATTGACAAAGGTGGGGAAGAGATTCCGTATCAATTGACCTATGATGGTAAGCTGATTTTTCCTGTATCAGTGAAAAGCGGTGAGACTAAGGGCTTTATCATAGAAAAAGGTGAGCCGGCACCGGTTGACAGTCTGGTCTATGGCCGTTTTGTGCCTGAACGCAAAGATGATATGGCATGGGAGAACGACCGTGGTGCCTACCGTGCTTATGGGCCGGCCTTGCAGCAGTCGGGCGAGCGGGCATTCGGTTATGATATATGGACAAAATGTGTGCCCCATAAGGTATTGGACCGCCGGTATTACGACGACAAAGTGAACAAGATTTCATTTCACGTAGACCATGGCGAGGGGATGGATGTCTATGCCGTAGGCCCGACACTCGGTGGGGGAACGGCAGCCCTGCTCGATTCGGTAGGGGAGATTGTCTATCCCTATTGCTATGAGGGTTATGAGGTGCTTGAAAACGGGCCGTTACGTTTCAGTGTGAAACTCACATACGGCCCTATAAAAGTTGACGGCGACAGTGCTGTTGTGGAGACCCGTGTTATTTCACTTGACCGAGGCTCGTGGCTAAACCGCACTACGGTTAGCTATAGCGGTCTTAGCGCTGACAAACGGGTTGCGCCAGGCATCGTGGTTCATCGTCAGAATCCCGAAGGTTATCACCTTGATGTTGAAAACGGATTCATGTCATATGCCGACCTTACGGAGAATGCGGAGGCCGGAAACGGGACGATATTCGTGGGCATTGTTTCACCCGACAGCGAAAGTTTTGAGTATAAACCTCTTGACGAACCGAGAGGGGATGCCGTGGGGCATATCCTTGCCTCAAAAGGATATGCAGACGGTGAGGATTTCACCTATTGGTGGGGTTCAGGATGGTCGAAAGGAGGAATGCCTGATTCTGAAAGCTGGAACAGCCATCTGATGCGTTTTGCCCAGTGGCTGGCAACACCCTTGCAGGTGGTGGTGGAGTGAGGATCGGCCGCGGAATGACAATCTAAAGATTTGATTCACCAAACTAATATCAATGGAAGAAGTTTTCAAATATATCATCGGGCTTGGGGCTGCGGTGATGATGCCGGTGATATTCACTGTTCTGGGTGTCTGTATCGGCATAAAATTAGGTGATGCGCTTAAAGCCGGCTTGAAAGTGGGTGTGGGTTTCATAGGTCTTTCAATCGTGACCGCTTTGCTGACCTCTGCTCTCGGCCCTGCACTCAACACAGTGGTTGAAATCTATGACTTGCAGCTAAAAGTGTTCGACATGGGATGGCCTGCTGCGGCAGCTGTGGCCTATAACACTGCTGTGGGTGCGTTCATCATTCCGGTGTGCCTGGGTGTGAACATCATAATGCTACTCACAAAAACCACCCGCACGGTCAATATCGATTTGTGGAACTACTGGCATTTCGCTTTCATCGGGGCAGTGATATATTTCGCAAGCGATTCGCTGGCATGGGGTTTTTTCGGAGCTATTGTGTGCTATATCGTAACCCTGATCATCGCCGATGTGACGGCCAAGAAATTCCAAGGTTTCTATGAGGGTATGGACGGCATATCCATTCCTCAACCATTCTGTGCCGGTTTTGCACCGTTTGCCTGGGCAATCAACAAGGGGCTCGACAAGATTCCGGGTATGAACCGCCTGGAAATCGATGCCGAGGGTATGAAAAAGAAGTTCGGATTGCTTGGTGAACCGCTGTTTCTCGGTGTTATCGTCGGTGTAGGCATAGGATGTCTTACCTGCGGCAGCTGGGGTGAGATTGTTGACCGTATTCCGTATATTCTCGGTTTAGGTATCAAGATGGGTGCTGTAATGGAATTGATTCCGCGTGTGACTGTACTGTTTATAGAGGGTCTGAAGCCTATAAGTGATGCCACCAGGCAGCTGATTGCCCGTAAATTCAAAGGTGCCGACGGCTTGAGCATTGGTATGAGCCCGGCTCTTGTAATCGGGCATCCTACAACTCTTGTAGTGTCGCTGCTGCTTATTCCGGTGACTCTCGCGTTGGCGGTTTTCCTTCCCGGAAATGAATTCCTTCCGTTAGCGTCGCTTGCGGGGATGTTTTATGTGTTTCCGTTGGTATTGCCATTCACTAAGGGGAATGTTGTCAAGACATTCATTGTCGGTCTGGTGGCGCTTGTTTTGGGTCTGTTCCTTGTGACCAATCTTGCCCCTTGGTTCACACTGGCTGCCAAAGATGTGTATGCCGTTACGGGAGATGCCGCTGTTGCTATCCCTGAAGGATTTTCAGGAGGAAGCCTTGATTTTGCATCGAGTCCGTTGGCATGGGTTATTTTCCAGCTGACCCATAGCTTGAAATGTATAGGTGCGGGTATACTGGTTGTGGTTACAATGGGTTTGATGTGGTGGAACCGCGTCAATATCATCCGCAACCAGAATGCTATGATTGCCAAGGATTCCACTGAATTGCAATCTGTTGAATAAATTCGATATCGATATAAACAAAAAAGAAATGAGCAAGATAGTAACACTCGGAGAGATAATGTTGCGCCTTTCGCCTGCGGGGTGTCACCGCTTCGTGCAGGTAGATTCGTTTGACGTCATATGGGGTGGCGGAGAGGCAAATGTCGCTGTAAGCTGTGCAAACTACGGGCATGAGGCTTATTTTGTGAGCAGACTGCCGGAGCATGAAATAGGCCAGGCTGCGGTGAATGCGCTGCGCCGTTATGGTGTAAGAACGGATTTCGTGGCCCGTGGCGGGAACCGCGTTGGCATCTATTATTGTGAGACCGGGGCATCGATGCGTCCGTCGAAGGTGATATATGACCGTGCCGGATCGGCAATAGCGGAAGCAGACCCTGGGGATTTTGATTTTGATGCAATCATGGAGGGGGCGTCGTGGTTTCACTGGAGCGGCATAACCCCGGCTATCAGTGACAAGGCTGCGGAACTTACGCGTCTTGCTTGTGAAGCAGCAAAACGCAACGGGGTTACGGTCAGTGTGGATTTGAATTTCCGCAAAAAGTTGTGGACTAAGGAAAAAGCCCAGACTATTATGCGCCCGTTGATGAAATATGTAGATGTCTGCATCGGCAACGAGGAAGACGCTGAGCTTTGCCTTGGCTTTAAGCCTGATGCCGATGTCGAGGGTGGAGAAACCAATGCCGAAGGTTATAAAGGCATTTTCAAGGCAATGGCAGAGGAATTCGGTTTCAAATATGTGATTTCCACTCTGCGCGAATCATTCTCAGCCACACATAATGGCTGGAAGGCGATGATTTATAATGGGAAGGAATTTTATGAATCAAAACGTTACGATATCAATCCGATTATCGACCGTGTGGGTGGCGGCGATTCTTTTTCCGGGGGCATTATCCACGGATTACTGACGATGCCCACCCAGGCTGAGGCGCTGGAGTTTGCGGTGGCTGCCTCGGCGTTGAAACATACCGTTCCGGGCGATTTCAACCTTGTCAGCGAGGCTGAAGTCAAGGCGTTGGCCGGGGGAAGTGCAAACGGCCGTGTTCAAAGATAAGTTACTCAAAATTTAAAGACTTGTTATGGCAAGATTTGATAAACTGGAAGTTCTGGTAAAAATGGGGCAGGCTCCGGTTGTGCCTGTGTTCTACCATAAAGATGTGGCCGTTGCATGTGCCGTTGTGAAAGCGTGTTATGAAGGGGGCGTGCGTGCCTTTGAATTTACCAACCGTGGCGATTTTGCCCATGAGGTGTTTGCCGAGGTGGTTAAGTATGCCGCCAAAGAATGCCCCGACATGGCTATAGGGGTTGGTTCGGTGGTTGAACCGGGCACAGCTTCGCTCTATATGCAACTGGGCGCATGTTTCGTTGTGGGCCCGTTGTTTACCCCTGAGGTGTCGAAGGTGTGCAACCGCCGAGGTGTGCCATATACCCCGGGTTGCGGCAGTGTGAGCGAGGTGGGTGCAGCCCAGGAAACAGGATGTGACCTATGCAAGGTTTTCCCAGGCGATGTTCTCGGCCCGAAATTCGTGAAAGGTTTGCTTGCTCCGATGCCATGGTCGAAACTGATGGTTACAGGAGGGGTTGAGCCGACAGAGGAAAATCTCGAATCATGGTTTAAAGCCGGGGTATATTGCGTTGGTATGGGTTCTAAACTTTTTCCGAAAGACCGTGTGGCCGCCGCCGACTGGCAATATGTGACCGACAAATGCCGCGAATCATTGGCGATAGCGGCAAAATATAAAAAAATGAGCAATATCAAATTATAGAATAATGAAAAAACTGATTATTTCGATGGCTTTGGCTGCTGCCGCATTCGGTGTCGGCGCCCAGACAAGCTACACTATGCTGCGGGCGGTGCATCCCGATGATTTCAAACGATATGACACTGCACAGCTGCGCTCCCATTTCGCTATGGAAAAGGTTATGGAGCAGGATAAAATCAATCTCACATATTCGATGTACGACCGCATTGTTTATGGCGGGGTTGTTCCTGTTGCCAAAGTTATGGAGCTTGAGACCATTGACCCTCTGAAAGCGGAGTTTTTCCTTGAGCGCCGTGAGCTGGGGGTCATCAATATCGGCGGCGACGGCATCGTAAATGTCGACGGCAAAGATTATGAATTGCATTTCAAAGATGCTCTCTATGTTGGCCGGGGAAATAAAAAGGTCACTTTCCGCAGCAAAGATGCAGCTAATCCGGCCAAGTTCTACCTTAATTCGACTCCTGCACATAAGGCATATAAGACACAGCTGATTACGATTGACGGCCGTAAGGGTTCGTTGAAGGCCAATTCGTTTGCCGCAGGGTCGATGGAGGAAAGTAATGATAGGGTTATCAACCAGCTCATTGTTAACAATGTGCTTGAAGAGGGGCCATGCCAGTTGCAGATGGGTTTGACAGAACTGAAACCGGGGAGCGTGTGGAATACCATGCCGGCACATACCCATGACCGCCGTGTTGAGTGCTATTTCTATTTCAATGTTCCGCAGGGGAATGCAATTTGCCATCTGATGGGTGAACCACAGGAGAACCGGCTCATCTGGTTGCATAACGAGCAGGCCGTCATGGCACCCGAATGGTCAATCCACGCTGCTGCAGGAACATCGAACTATATGTTTATCTGGGGCATGGGGGGAGAAAATCTCGACTACGGGGATATGGATAAGGTTACATATCTTGAAATGCGCTGATGCATTGTTAGAGGGTGTGTCATAATGGCACATCTGGGTCGTTGCTTGAGAGGCTCGGGTTCTTCGCCCTTACTCCCAAGCTCCTACTATCTGAACCATTTTTTAGCCAAGCAAAGCGCTTCGCGATTACTGACAGCACCCTCGCCATCCGGATATATAAAGGCGTTGTGTCTAATTTCTAAGTGCACCCCCAAAAGTTTTCTGTCCAACTTTTGGGGGTGCACTTAGAAATTAGACACAGCGCCAGTCTATTCGAGATGGCCGGTGGCACGGAGATAATCTGTGAGATAAATCTGGTATTGGGTCTGGGCCTCGATAAGGTTTGACCGAGACTGGTGCCATTGTGTCTGCGCGTCGAGAAGGTCGGCAAGTGTGGCCATCGACTCACTGTAGCGGTCGGTGGTTACTCGCAGGTTCTCTTCTGCCTGGTTCAGGGCTGTCTGTGCCGCTCCTATCATATTGTATCCATCGGTAAGGTTTATAACTGCCTGGCGGCTTTCAAGGAGGAGCAGACGTGATGTGCGCTCCAGGTCGAGGCTGGCGTTGTTGACCGCGAGTCTGGCACGGCGCACCTTTTTAGCTCCTTCCCCCCAATGGAAGAGGGGGATTTTCACTGACAGCAGCCCCATTGCAATACCGTCGCGGAATTCCTGTGAGTAGGGCATGAGCATACCTCCACCGACGTCGACCATGCTGTTGAGTTTTATGTTGCCGTAATAGTTATATCCTATACTCAGTCCGATTGTAGGTAGGAAATCTGCGAGTGTCATTTTCACTTGTTGCTGAGATGCCTCAACCTGCTTTTGCAGCAAATGGAGTTCGGGCCGGTCTGAGATGTCGGTCGGCATGATTCCTGGTGTGGACGGTGCCGGTAAAGTTTCGTCAATCATAATCCTTGTGCCGGTGTCAATGCCTATGGCATTGCATAGGGCCATACGGCATAGTTCTGCCCCGTTTGAAACCTTCTGCTGTTGGTATATTATTTCGCTTCTTCTTGCTTCGACCCTTAGAAGGTCGTTTTCAGTGGCCATGCCTACGGTTACCGCTGTTGCGGTCTGCTGATATAGAGTGTCGAGCATGGCTCTGAAAGTGTCCATCAGTTTTACTTTGTCAGTGACGGCGATAAAAGTCCAGTAGGCACGGTCGGCTTCGGCAATCACATCCATGCGGGTCATGCGGAGCTGTTCCGAGGCCACCTTCTCGCCGATGCGGGCAAGATTGCGCCCGGCGGTTATTTTGCCACCCGTGTAGATTGGTTGCACAAGTGATATTCCGGCCATATATGTGCCTCTCATGCGCATTTTAGAGCCCATCATATCAATATCCGGAAGCATGTAGACCCCTGTGGCCGAGCCTTCAAATTTCGGCAGGTAAGCTGTGTTTGCAATTTTCCGGTCGAGAGTGGACTGTTGCAGGGCGTTTTCAGCCTGTTGCAGTTGTTCGCTTGCAGAGAGTGCCATGGCACGGCATTCAGCCTGTGTCAGCGAGATGTTCTCTTGTGCCATGGCGGCCGAGGCAATGATTGCCGCGGTTGCCATGGCTGACAGTGTTTTTATGTGGAAGTTCATTTTGTCGGGCTGTTATTTTGACGGAGTTTTGTCGGGTTTTCTGATATGGAATAGGGCTGTGTAGAATAACGGTAACAGAATCAGGGTTATGGCTGTTCCAACTGTCAGGCCACCCATGATGGTTATGGCCATTGAGCCATACATGGGGTCGCTGACAAGGGGAATCATTCCTACGATTGTTGTCAATGATGCCATAAGCACGGGGCGTACACGCGACACCGTTGCTTCTACCACCGCATTATAAGGGTGCATGTTCTCACGGGTGTGTAGCCTGTTGATTTCATCAACGAGCACGATGGCGTTTTTCACCATCATTCCAATCAGCCCCATCATGCCTATGATGGCCATGAAAGTGAACGGATTGTTGCTTATGAGCAGGGCCGCAGTTATTCCGCAGAACACAAACGGGAAACAAGCGAGAATCAAAAACACTTTACGCCAGC
This sequence comes from Bacteroidales bacterium, assembly GCA_910575545.1. Lineage (GTDB taxonomy): Bacteria > Bacteroidota > Bacteroidia > Bacteroidales > Muribaculaceae > UBA7173. Next base: position 13,380 of record CAJTFH010000018.1, on the reverse strand, counting down.
TGTTGAACAGCAGCAGAAGTATGGCGAGGATTAGCAGCAAGGTGAGAGGCATGAATTTCATAACATTGCCTATGGCCTCGTTTTGCAGTTCCCCTTCCCCAACCCATCTCATGGAGTAACCCGGGGGCAATGGGATTGCCTCGATTGCCTCTTTGATTTCAGATGTGACTTTGGCTGGGGTGGCGCTGTCGATATCGGGATTCGGGTCGCATTCGGCTTCGATTACCCGCTGGCCGTTGAGTCGGCGTACAAGGCCTTCTTCCCATCCGAGGTGTATGTTGCGGGCTACACTGCTGAGTGGAACGGAGTGAATCGCCTTGTCTGAAATATCAGAGATATTGCCGCTGGCTACCGCGTTGCCTATGGCTGATCTGTCGAGATGGAAATTCATCATGCTCCATACCGGAATATCGCTTAGGCCGGCGATTTTTGAACCGTCGGCATTCCGCATCTTGAGGTTTACAACCATCATTTTGTCGCCGTCGGTCATGGTGCCGATTGGCATCCCGTCGGTAGCGGCTAAAAGGGCATTCCCGACATCGCCCCGGTTGATTCCAGCGCGAAGTGCATCGCGTTGGTCAAATTCGGCTATAAGTGTTTTGCCGGTAGGTTTCCAGTTGTTCTGAACCGAATATGGATCGACATAGGGGCACCGGCGCATGATTTCCTCAGCCTGTGCACTCAGCTTGCGGAGTACAGCCGGATCAGGGCCGGCAAATTCCACTTCAACGGTATGGGTTGTTGAGATGGAGAAGTTGTATTTGCGGATGCGGATGTAGGCATCCGGGTATTTCTCACGAAGTTCACTTCTGATACCCGGAATCTGTCTGACTACTGTCTGGTAGTCGCGGCAGTCGACAATAAGCTCTCCGTAGCAGTCGCCTCCAGATGACATGGGGCGCACAAGGCAATATCTGGCCGGGGCCGCTCCCATGCTTATTGCCACGCGGTCAATCTCAGGATTGGCCGACAATGTATTTCCCATTTCGTGGAGTTTCGCGCTGACAGCATCAGGGGAGGTCTGCGACGGGAAATAGCATTCAACCACGAATTGCTTGTAGTCGAAATCGGGGAAAAACAGATTTTTCACTTTTGTCATTCCCCATATGCAGATGGCCAATACACATACTGCCGATATGATTGTGAGACGTTTATGCCGGATAAGGGTCTCGACAGAATTCCGCACCAAACGGTGTGCGGGGGAATTCATCACGGTGGCTGCTTCGTTTGACGTGTGTGAGGTTTGCTTGTCATGCCTGGGAAGCCAATAGCGGGCGCAGACGGGAACCTGCACCAAGGCCAGAACCCAGCTTGCCAACAGGCTCACGCAAAGCACAAGGAAGAGATCGCCTGCATATTCGCCGGCGGAATCAGGCGAGAGGTATATGCCTATGAATGTTGCGGCGGCGATTATGGTGGCTCCGAGCAGCGGCATCGCCGTGTTGCGACCTATGCGGTAGAGATAGACCCTGGGTGCCAATCCGCGTTTACGGTCGACTAAAATGCCATCCATAATCACTACGGCATTGTCGACCAGCATTCCCATCGCGACGATGAATGCTCCCAGTGAGATGCGTTGCAGAGTTGTTCCGCACTGTAAGAGGATCGGGAAGGAGACGGCGATTGTCAGTACCAGCCCGAAGCCTATAATTAGCCCGCTGCGGAATCCCATGGTGAATACCAGCACCAGAATCACTATAACGACTGATTCGAGCAGGTTTAACATAAAACCGGATATCGCATCGCTGACCTTGTCGGGTTGGAAAAAGATTTTTTGTGTTTCCATGCCGGCCGGCACCGATGTCATGGTTTCGGCCAGTTTGGCATCGACGGCTTTGCCCACGTCGGGAACGATGGCGTCGTTTTCCATTGCCACGCATATGGCCAATGCGGGTTTGCCGTCAACGAAAAATCCGTTGCGTTGGGGTTCGGCTAAGGTGCGTTCTATGCGGGCAATGTCGCCGAGACGCACCTGCTTGCCTCCGGGAGTGCTGACAGTCATGTTCCTGAGGCGGTCGACTGTTGCGATTGCATCATCTACCTGCAATCGCACATTCTCGTTTCCGCTGCGGTAGGCTCCTGCGTTAACAGGTTTGCCGGTCTGTTGGATGGCAGACATAAGCTGAGCCGGGAGCAGTCCGTTACGGGCCAGTTCTTCTTTAGATAGGGTTATATCAATGACTTCATCGCGTGTGCCACTGATTGATACGCGTTTAACTCCAGGAACAGATAGCAGCTCCCGGCGTATTAACTTTGCATAACGTTCAAGCTCCGGATAGTCATATCCTTGTCCGGTTAGAGAGTAGAATATGCCATAGACATCCATCATGTCGTCGAGCACGACAGGGTCATAGCATCCTGCCGGGAGTCTTGATGCCGTGTCGCTGACTTTTCGGCGCAACAGGTCGAAATGTTGTTCGAGGTCTTCAATAAGCACAGACATTTTGAACTCCACAGTGATCATTGCCATGCCGCTTTGGCAGTCGGCTTTGATTTTATACACATCTGGCAGTGCGCGTAGTTCTTCTTCCATTAGCTGCGCGACATTCAACTCAACTTCATGGGCCGATGCGCCGGGATATGGAATAACCACCATTGCCTGTTTGACAGGCACGGCAGGGTCTTCGAGTTTCGGCATGTTCAGGAATGCAAGTATGCCCGCCAGGATTATGGCTCCCATCAGCGACCAGAACACGGTGGTACGCTTCATGAAAAATTCAGTAATACGGTTCATAGCAGTCCTCCGACGTTTGTCTCACTCGGTTGTTCGATAACACGCACTTTCTCGCCGTTGTGAAGCATACCTGCACCGGCTTTTACCACCCGGTCTTCTGCGGATAATCCGGAGGTTACTACAGCTTGGGCAGCTGACGCATTACGGTCAATGGTCACTGGCCGGCATGTGATGGTCGAGTCTTCGGCCAATACATACACGCAGTCGTTACCATCGTGCCGGAACAGGGCACTGAGTGGTAAACACAGTGGAGCAACTGAATCTGTGTTGAATGAAATGCAGATTTCAACATTCATGCCCGGAGTGATATGCTTGGCTACATTGTCTTTGAATGCCAATCTTATGCGGTATAGCTGATTGCTGTCGGCTTTCGGCACAATGCTGAGAAGTTCCATCGGGAACCGCCCGTTTATGATATGGTTGCTGTGGCAGGTGAATGCTCCGAAATCATTTCTTTTGAGATAGACTGAAGCCGGTATGTCTGCCACGACTTCCATGCGTGACACATCGAGAAGATTGAATACGGCTGTGCCGGCATCTACCATTTCGGCCGGAGAGAAATTTACTGCGCTGACATAGCCGTCGGCGGGTGCATAGAGTTTGGTATAAGCAAGTTTGTTTTTGTTGACCTGTAGCTGCACACCGAGCTGGCGCAGTCCTGCCGAAGCCTTTTCAAAATCATTTGCCGACATGCTCTTTTTCTCATATAGGCGTGAAGCCCGGGCCACCTCATCGGTCAATTGGTCGTATTGAATCTGAAGCGCTTCAACGCCAAGCCGGTAATCGGCGTCGTCGAGTTCGGCAAGAAGTTGCCCCTTTTTAACATAGTCTCCTTCTTTGGCATGTATACGCGAAAGCTGGCCTGCGGTTTTAAAGCCAAGGCTGATGCCGTGGGTTTCTTCTACGATTCCGGAGAAAGATTGTTCGAGACTGCTGTCTGTAGTTTCAGGAGAGGTTACGTAGACGCTCCGGGTGTATTCTTTTCCGGTATTGTCGCCCGAGCAAGAGCATAATGCTCCGGCCATGGCTATAATCCATATTCTCTTCATTGAAATGTGATTTAGTGTAGTGTTGTTCGGTTTACTGATAGTGGAGTTTGACGTAGATAAGCCATTATAGATTGCAAAGTTCCCCTTTATAAGGTAAACAGAGCGGTTCGTAATGTAGGTGAAATTGTTCTGAAAGTCGGTAATATTGGTATTGTTGCCCTGATGAAGCCGGGATATTGTTTTAAAACGTTAAATTTGCCATGCCAATGGTTTGAATAAATTGTTGTGAGGATGAAAAATAGAATAGCAAAAGAGGAGAAGAAAGGTCATAGGTTGCTTGAATTATCCCAGATTCCTGTCAGCGGGCGCACTGACATTGTTGGGGATGATTTTATGGTGGCTGATAATCTTGATTCGTCAGAACCTTTAACAGAATTTATATTTGAGCCGGGCAGTGTGGTCAGATTCTGCACGCCGTTTAAAATAAGGTTTTCGATGGTTCTGTTGTGCTGCGGGGGAAGAATGCGGCTGCGTCTTGGAATGAAGGAATATGTGCTTGGCAGGGGTGATATGTTGACGGCGGTGTCTGGCATGATGGGTGAATGCCTTGATATCTCTCCCGACGCCAAATTGGCGATGATTGCTTTCTCCGACAGTTTTATCGGTTCGGAAGCTACCTCTGAGATTGCGGCCAAGTTCCGTGACAGTCTCATCAGAACGCCGCTATGCAAATTCTCCGGAAATGATTTCGAGGATGTGGAACGTATATATGTTGTATTGCGGCGGAAACTCTCTGAGCAGGGATTTAAAATGAAACGGCAGATTGTCTATGCATCGTTGGCGTTGATTTATTGTTGCGCATTCGGAAATTTGCCTGAATCAGACATGCTGCTCCGTAAAGCCTTGAACCGGAAAGAACAGATTTTTGAAGATTTTCTCAGGTTGGTTGAAACGCATTGTTGCAACAGGCATGATGTGGCGTTTTATGCCGATAAATTGTGTCTTACGCCTAAATACCTGTCGACAACAGTTCTGGAGGTCAGTGGTAAATATGCGAGCGAGTGGATACGCGAGCATCTGGTGTTTCAGGCAAAGGCATTGCTCAACAGTCGCCGTTACACTGTGCAGCAGATAAGTGAACAGCTCGGTTTTGCAAACCAATCGCATTTCGGGGTGTATTTCAAGCGGGTGGCCGGGTGTAGCCCCAAGGGATATATGTCTGTCGGTATGCAACAGCATGGCCTTGATAGCGGATGTTGACTTTATTGGCATAAAAATATACTTGGAATCTGCCTGTCTGAGGCTAAATTTGCATAAAAACAGATTTCAAGACCATGAAACGTAAAATATTATGCTCTTTAATTGCCGGGATTGTGTTTCCGGTGGTAGTCAATGCCGATATCACAGAAGGATGGACATCCGTTACCAATCCATTGACGGTGGGTAGAAAAGTTGCAAAGAGGTTTGTGGAGGTGCCGCATCCTAATTTTGATGCCAATCCGGCTCCTACGCGGGAAATCACATATCCTGAGACGTGTGCATGGTTCGGCGCTTTGAAATTTGCCGGAGTGACAGCCGACACCGCTTTGGTGAGACAGCTCGAAGTGCGTATGCTCCCCATTTTCGGAAGGGAGCGCCATCTGCAACCAAAGCCCGACCATGTAGACCATACAGTTTTCGGAACAGTGCCTTTGCAGTTGTATATCCATACGGGTAATGAAATCTACGGTGAGATGGGGCGGTGGTATGCCGACGCCCAGTGGATGATGCCGGATGGGAAAAAGGGGGCGGAGGCCGAGCGTCTGAAGGAATTGTTGGATGAGGGGTTGTCGTGGCAGACCCGTTATTGGATTGATGATATGTATATGGTTTCGGCTATCCAGACGCAGGCCTACAAAGCAACAGGTGATAGGGAATATATCGACCGTGCCGCCCGGCAGATGGTTCGCTACCTTGGTAAGATACAACGTCCAAACGGGTTGTTTTATCATGCGCCGGATGCGCCGTTCCATTGGGGGCGCGGCAACGGATGGATGGCGGCCGGAATGACAGAACTGCTTTCTTGCTTGCCTGATGACAATGCCGACCGTGGGCGCATAATGGAAGCGTACCGCAAAATGATGTCGACTTTAATGCGCTATCAGAAGGCAGATGGATTATGGGCCCAGTTGATTGATGAACCGCAGGTCTGGAGCGAGACTTCAGGCTCGGCGATGTTTGTGTATGCCCTGGTGTCGGGAGTGCGCCGTGGTTGGCTTGATGCGTCTGAATACGAACCTGTTGTTCGTAAGGCTTGGCCTGCGCTTGTGGCCCAGATAGATGAATCAGGAGATATAGCGGGAGTTTGTGAAGGCACAAACCGCTCGACCGACCATGATTTTTATATTAACCGCCGTACTCTTCCCGGAAATATGCATGGCCAGGCTCCGTTGCTTTGGTGTGTTGCCGCATTTCTTGAAAAACTGCCGGAATAATGATTGGTTCAATGGATTGCAAAAGGTTAGGCATAGTGATGCTGCTTGTGTTAATGGTGTCGTCGACATCGATATATGCCGGAAGAAATGATGGCGACGGCGCTTTTGGGCAACGTTGCAGGGAATATCTTGAGTATTATTCGGAGCATGGCGACACGACATGGCTCTATGGAGTGTTCCGGCAGTTGGCCAGACATGGCGTCGGGAAACCTTTAGAATCCCGCTTGATTTCAGAAAGGGTAAGGCCGGGTATCAACAGCATCCGTGGATGGCGTCGCTGTCGCACGATGTTGTGGTCTATACGAATCATCCCGGAGGGGAAAATCTGCGTAATTCACCTAATTACTGGGCTGGGAACGAGGTTCTTCCGCGTGTGGCTCAGATTGGAGATATTGTAGTATGTATATATGCTATTCCTGAATCACACAAGACGGATTATACACATGCCTATATGCCGGTGGAAAAAATGGATACAGTGATGGAGCGTGATTTATGGACTTTCGCCCGCAAGGATGATGGTTATCTGGCATTGTATTGCTCTGTACCGACACGGCTGATGGAAGATTTCAGAGGGGAATTGTGCGATATGGTAGCTTCCGGACGTAGTAGCATATGGATTTGCCAGATGGGAGACCGCGAAAAATATGGGGATTTTGATAACTTTGTGGAAACAATAGCTGCTTCTGAGGTTGTTGTTAATGATAAGGATGTATGTTATGCATCTCCATCGGCGGGCAAGGTTACTTTCGGTTGGGATGGGCCGTTGACTGTAGATGGCAAGGTGTTGGAGTTGCGCTCCGCATATAGGTATCATACGCCATGGGGGAGTGCTTTGTTTGGTGCCGATGAGCTTACGCTGAAGCGGAATGGCATGGAATTGAAGCTGGAATTAAGATAATTTGTTTAAAATGATGATATAATGGGATTTAAGAAATCAATTTTGGCGTGTGCGGCTCTGTCGGTATGTTTGGCGATGGTTGCCGCAGGGGATGATTGGGCTAATTTCGGCCGTTATGAGGCGCAGAATGCCGAGGTGTTGCAATTGCCTGCAAAGGAGCGCAATGTAGTTTTCCTGGGTAATTCAATTACTGAGAATTGGGCACGCATCCATCCTGAATTTTTCAAAAAACACGGCTTTGTGCCGCGAGGCATCAGCGGTCAGACTTCTTATCAATTCCTGCTCCGTTTCCGTGATGATGTTATAAATATGCGTCCGGAGGTTGTTGTCATCAATGCCGGTACGAATGATGTTGCCGAGAATAACCATGCCTACAATGAAGACCGCACGTTTGGCAACATAGTGTCGATGGTAGAGCTTGCGAAAGCCAATGGCATCCGCCCGGTTTTGTCGACGGTGCTTCCTGCCATGGTTTTCGGGTGGCGTCCGGAGATAACTGATGCCCCACAGAAAATAAAGAGCCTTAACAAACGTCTGCGGCAGTATGCCAATGCCAACGGCATTACGTTTGTGGATTATTACACACCGATGGCTCTTGATGAAATCGGGGCTTTGAATCCGATTTATACTGACGACGGGGTTCATCCGACTGCTCCCGGCTATGATGTGATGGAGCGTGTGGTGCTGGATGCGTTGGGTAGATGAAGTAAGAAATAAGAATTAATTCGGTGTAGTATATGGGTATATGACAAGAGACGGGGTTTGCCCCGTCTCTATGTGTTTATTGGTGTGTGGTGCAATGGTGGTAGAGAGTGAATCAATCGCCCATGGTGCGGAGCAGTTCGTCGTTATCGGATGTGCGCTCCATGCGGTCTTTGATGAATTCCATTGCTTCGATTGAATTTCGGTCGGAAAGGAAACGGCGCAGAATCCACATGCGGTTGAGGGTTTCCTCGCGCAGCAGCAGGTCGTCGCGGCGTGTGGATGATGCCATGATATCGACAGCCGGGAAGATACGTTTGTTCGACAGTTTGCGGTCGAGCTGTAGTTCCATGTTGCCTGTGCCTTTGAATTCTTCGAATATGACTTCATCCATTTTCGAGGAGGTCTCGGTGAGGGCGGTTGCGATTATTGTCAGCGAGCCGCCACCCTCGATGTTGCGGGCTGCGCCGAAGAAACGTTTGGGCTTCTGGAGGGCATTGGCATCGACACCGCCAGACAGGATTTTTCCAGAGGCTGGTTGCGCGGTGTTGTATGCACGGGCCAGACGGGTTATCGAATCAAGCAGAATCACTACATCGTGGCCGCATTCTACCATACGTTTTGCTTTTTCAAGCACGATTCCTGCGATTTTCACGTGCCGGTCGGCAGGTTCGTCGAATGTGGATGCTATTACCTCGGCATTCACGCTGCGGCTCATGTCGGTTACCTCTTCAGGGCGTTCATCGATAAGAAGAATCATGATGTAGACCTCGGGATGGTTCTCGGCAATTGCATTGGCGATATCTTTCAGCAATATTGTCTTACCGGTTTTGGGTGGAGCTACAATCAGTGCGCGCTGCCCTTTACCAATTGGTGAGAACATGTCTACCACGCGGGTTGACAGGTTGCAGGTGCGGCCGCCTGTGAGGTTGAATTTTTCATCGGGGAACAATGGGGTTAGATGCTCGAAAGGCACACGGTCGCGTACAAATTCAGGCTGGCGACCGTTAATCATCAATGCCCGTTCCATAGGGAAGTATTTCTCACCTTCTCGCGGAGGATTGATTGTGCACTCCACAACGTCGCCGGCTTTGAGTCCGTAGTTTTTAATCTGAGCCTGGGTCACATAGATGTCGTCGGGTGAAGCGAGGTAGTTGAAGTCGCTTGAACGTAGGAACCCATAGCCTTCAGGCATTATTTCGAGCACACCTTCAGTTTCAAGCAATCCGCTGAAATTGAAGGTCGGGATTGCAGGTGCGTTTTGTTTCTGTTGCTGCTGGTTTTTCTTTTTGGCTTTTTTCCCTTTGGGTTCGGGAAGCTGCTTGTCGGCTTGCGGCTCACGGATTATAATCGGAGCCGTGGCAGCGGCCACGGCAGCTTCTTCGCGCTCACGCTGTGAGCGGGGGGTGAAGCTTTTACCTGCGGCATGAGGGAAGAATGCTCCGAATGATTCATCGACCTTGCGGCCAAATACTCTTGGCCCGTTTTGCCGCTGTTGCTGTCGGTTGTCGGCGGGTTCATCGCCATTGTTTTCTGCTACAGGCTGATTGCCTGCGCGGGGAGTGAAAGCCTTGCGTTGTTGGAACTGGCGGTAATCGTTTTGCATCTGAGGCTCCTGACTTGTTTGTTCCTCAGGGTTGGCCTCGGAATTGTCGCCGGATACAGTTTCAAGATTATTTGACCGGGGGCCTGATGTCAGCAGCTTTTCGGCATTTGTTTCCGGTTCAGCTGAGGGCTGCTCCATGTTGTTACTTACCGGAATATCTCCTTCTGAGATGTTATCTGTTGCGTTTGACGATGTGTCGGCATGATTTTCAGCGGCAGCAATGTTGCCCTGAGGTTTAGGCTGCTGCATGTTTTTTGGTTTGCGCCCGCGCCGGCGTGGAGCCTGATAGTTGGCGCTGTCGTCTGATTCGGCCGGAACGGGTTCAATCATGTCGGGTTCGGCAGCCATCATTTCAACCATGTCGGATTCAGGTTGAGATGTTTCCGGCTGGGCTTGCTGCTTGTTCATTGGTTTGCGTCCGCGCTTTTTCTGTGCAGGTTGGCTTTCGGCAGGTTGAGACTTGTCGTTGGCGTTGTTTGCCTGTTGCGGAGCGGTGTTTTTAGGTTTACGCCCGCGTCTGCGTGGTGTTTCTTCCGGAGCATTGGCTGACAAGGCTATGGCTTGTTCATCGAGAATCCGGTAGATTAGTTCTTCGCGTTTTGCGGGGTTTATACGTTTAAGACCCATTTCTTCGGCCACATTCTTGAGGCCGTCGTCGGTCATTGATTGCAATTCCGAGATATTATACATAAATCGTTTTTCGGGAATTATATAGTGTTTTTGAGAATAATCTTTAGAATATTTTGTGCCGTCAAAATGACGCCACTAACCATCAGTGTATGCAGCCATAAGCATAATGGTTGTGATGAGTTGCCGCTATCAGTCAGGACTGTAAAATAGACTTTGAAATTGTATGGAGGGGGGATAGTGGAGGGAGCGACGGCAGAAGCCGTTTATGTTGAATGTTGCTGAGGGGGGAGATTGACCCGATTCGGATTGAAAGGGCGTTGAAACTTGTTGCAAAAGTAGAACTTTTTCATTAATTAAACAAACTTTTGGGCAGAAAGTTGTGTGGAGGTATGCTATGCGGTTTTCGGGATTTTCTGATTAGAATTGTTATCTTTGTGGTGGATAAAACGTATTTGGATGCATCTGCATAGGATGTGGATAGAAACACGAATGATAAGTTTAAGATATGTTGCAGTTTATTACAAAAATATCAGACCGTTATTCTGTGGCTGAGGAAGCGCGGATGGCCGTGGAAGGAGGATGCCGATGGATACAGCTCTCTGCAGTGAGTGTGGAACATAATGAAGGAGTTCTCAGGGATGTGGCTCATAGTCTCGTGGCGCTTTGTTCGGAAAATGAAGCATTCATGATTATTGAAAATGATGTGGATCTTGTCGACGAGTTGAAGGTGCATGGGGTTTTTCTGCGTGATGGTTCCCGTGAGACTGTGGCTGAAGCCCGTGAGCGCCTGGGTGCTCATGCCGTTGTTGGAGCGTTATGCCGCAGCTTTGAAGATGTTGCGGCTCTTAAAGGGCTTGATGTTGATTATGTGGCAGTGCCTGTTCCGGATGAAACTCTTTCCCCGGCGTCGTTTTATTCTGGAATCTCAGTGTTGATGCGCAACAATGCCATTGATTTCCATCTTGTTGCAATGGGGGATTTCCCGGTAGGAGAGATGAAAAATCTGTTAGATGCGGGTTGCGCCGGAGTAGCCGTGTCAGGGGCGATAGCCGATGCTGAGGATCCTGTGGCAGCGACCCGTGCCATTTTGGAGGTTTTGATTCATGATTGACTCATCTGTTTTGTTTTCAATGAATAATCATAATGGATAATCTAAAGTTCATAGGAATAATCCCTGCGCGTTATGCGTCGACTCGTTTTCCGGGTAAACCTCTCGCTATGATGGGTGGGATGACGATGATTGAACGCGTCTATCGCCAGGCGCTTAAAGAGCTTGACGAGGTGTGGGTGGCAACGGATGACCGCCGTATCTCCGATGCTGTCGAGAAGTTTGGGGGGAAGGCTGTTATGACATCTGTAGCGCATCGCAGCGGTACGGACCGCTGCCTTGAAGCCTACGATAATATCGGTTCGGATGCTGATGTGGTTATAAATATCCAAGGTGATGAACCGTTTATTGATCCGATGCAGATAAGGCAGATTAAAGAATGTTTCAACCAGGTGGATACGCAGATTGCCACGCTTGTGCGTGTTTTTGAAGCCACCAAGGGATATGCCGCCCTTGAGAATCCAAATACTCCGAAAGTAGTGATTGGAGATGACATGCGGGCTTTGATGTTCAGCCGCTCCGTCATACCTTATGTGCGTGGGGTAGAGCGTGAAAAATGGCCGGAAGCAAACAGGTTCTATACCCATATAGGGATGTATGCATATCTCGCAGACACCTTGCGCCAGATTACCCGGTTACCGCAGTCGTCGCTTGAACTTTCTGAATCGCTTGAGCAGTTGCGTTGGCTGCAGAACGGTTATCTGATAAGGGTCGGGATTTCTGATTGCCCTACTATCGGCATTGATACACCTGCCGATCTGGAAGCTGCGCTTGAACTGTTGAACAATCATGCTGATTATGATGGAGAAAATTGACCGTAGTGTTGCCCCCCGCATTAACGATCTGCAAGCGATGCAATTGCCGGCGGTGACACGTAAACATCTTCCCAATGGGGTTGAGCTGGTGATTTTAAACCATGGCCAGCAGCCTGTTAACCGTTTGACAGTAGTGTGGGGCGCCGGGAATGCAGACCTTGACAATCCGGCAACGCTCAGACTGCTTTGCCAGACAGTTATGGAGGGGACTTCGCGGTATAACGGTGGTGAAATTGCCGAGATATTGGAGTATAACGGGGCGTGGATGCGCATGGAAAGCGGGCCGCATACAACTCTTCTGACGTTGCATTCGCTGAATCATACAGCCAGTGAGGTTTTTCCTTTGGCAGCCGATATAGTGACCGATGCCACATATCCAGACGAGTCATTCAACCGGATACGTTCAAAACAGGCGGCAGCGCTTGAAATTGATATGCGTAAAGTGGCCAACAAAGCAGTTTTACTCGGCAATAAAATGCTTTATGGAGAATCGGCTCCCATGGCGCGTGTCATATTGCCTTCCGACATTTTGTCGGTAAGCGCCGAAGATGTGCGGCTGGTTCATCGCCGTCTGCTTAAGGATGTTGTGCCCACGATTTATCTTGCCGGTGCGGTTACTCCGGAACTTGAAGCATATGTTGCAGATGTGTTTGGCCATATCCGGTTCGGAGAGGGAGACGATGCAGTCGGCCGAAAAATTGTGGCTCAACCGCGACATGGCATAAGCCGCTCATGTTGGGATGTCGCTCCGGAATCCATGCAGACGGCAGTCAGGATGATAATCCCGTCGTTGGAGCGTTTGCATCCTGATTATGAGCAACTGAGGTTTACGGTGTTTGTGCTCGGAGGTTATTTCGGTAGCAGACTGATGAGCAATATACGTGAGGATAAAGGATATACGTATGGCATTTCAGCGTCGTTGTCGGCTTCGCCTGAAGGGGGGCGCGTCACAATAACGTGCCAGACCGACAAAAGCCATACTGAAGATGTGCTTGCAGAAATCGACCATGAAATCAGGCGTCTTGCATCTGAACCTGTCGGTGAGGCGGAACTTGAGGTGGTAAAACACACTCTTATGTCAGGGTTGACTGCATTGCTTGATTCGCCGTTTACCATCATGGATTATCATCAGCAAATCGATTCAATGCAGCTTCCGGTGGACTATTATGCCCGTCAGATGGCCGAATTGCAGCGTTTCGATGCCGCGTCGGCAATGGAGATGACGAATAAATATCTGCGTGAGGCTCCTCGGCTGACAGCTTTGGCTGGTGTTCCAATTGAAAATATTGCTGTCCGATAAAACTCAAATAGCGCAATAAAGTATGGCTCGAACGCTGATTTTACGGTGTTCGAGTCTTCTTTTTTACTTTACAAGCCCCCTCAGTCAAACAGTGACGGTTCGGGAGGCGCTCCGGAGGCCTCGG
>CAJTFH010000017.1 GCA_910575545.1 Bacteroidales bacterium | reverse complement strand
AAGTAGGAATGTACAGCGCATCAGTATTTTTCGATATGGATATGTAAACCTGCTGCATGACTTCTGGGCAAATGTTAAAAACGAGGCGGCTAAACCGACTTAAAAATGTCATGTGCTATGGTGCCAGTCCTAATTTTGTTTTGCCTCAAAAAGTTTTATCGGACAGCAATATATGTTTTTTCATGATAGTTTTCTTGTTTGTCTCTGATGGAATGGTTGAAATCCGCCCCTTTGGAAAGTGGCATATGCAAAATTAATGATTTCCTGCCGATTTTATCAAAACCTGTGAAAATTTCATTTAAACAAACGGGTATCTACAAATTGTAAGCCCCGGCGGGCCCTGGACAATTAAGCCGTGGCTGTCAGAGCCTTTTAAACAATCGGTTATACTTTGGAATAGCTCTATTGTTCAGCCAGACGACCTGGCTGTGAGAGCCTGTAGTTGTTATCCCGCCTATATATCTGGTTTCAGCCGCTCCTCTTGTGTGGCCTCTCCCTCGCCTCTAAAAGCAAAAAAAACGCAAATTCACCCATATTTCACACCAAAAGGTTGCACATTCCAAAAATCCTTTCTACCTTTGCATCACCTAAAGCGAAATGCCCCATAACATAGGCATTTTTGCGCAACCGATGCCCAGGTGGCGGAATGGTAGACGCGCGCGTTTCAGGTGCGCGTGCTGAGAGGCGTGCAGGTTCGAGTCCTGTTCTGGGCACCGATTAATCCCGTAACTCATTGAAAATCAAGAGTTGCGGGATTTCTCTTTTAATTTTTGTCCTCCTTTTGTCCTCCTATTTCAATTCTACGGAATTTTCGTCCTCAGCGCAGCCTTGATTTTCCCTCAAAAAGTCGTTCCGGCATCCTCGATTTTACATCGGAGGAGACATGAATGAAGTTAATGAGTGTTAAAGTTTGGCTACTTTATAGGCACTCCTTGTCATCTTCAAGCATACCCTTTCATTATTATTCAGGTAGGTTCAAGTCCGAACATCGTTACATGGTCGGGCAACCGATTCTTATGCTCGCTTGCCTTGCATCTGCTTCTGCGTTTGGTATCGCGTTTAGGTCTGCATTTGGGTAGGCATTTGATTTCACATCATGTCACGCATAATCATTTGCGCCGACTGTTGCCTCCTGAACGACCTGCTACCCCACATTCAGCAAAGCTCTCACCGCAGGGAACAGACTCACTATTCATGCCACGTCAAAATCCTGTCAACAACCCACGACGGATTTATCAATATGTGACCGGGTGGCGTGACCGATATGCCCGGTAAATCTTATGCCATACCCAAACCAAAAATTGCCAGCCGAGCCTTAAAATGGTTCTGACTATCCATAAACAACCCCTCGCTGAAAGTTTCAGCAGATACAGCCCGAATCTGAGCAGCAGGAATATCACCGTGAATACCGGCACAAGGAAAATCATAAACAGAAGTTCAAACATGACAGACTTATTTTTATACGTCCCAACACTATTATTGGAATGTAAATATACTAAAAATCAGCGAATTAAGCAAATTTCAAACCTTAAAAAAACTTATAAATCAAGAGTTTGCACGGTTTTGTCGTGTATCGGAGCTTCCATTTCTTTATCCCTTGAAGCCTTAATGACTTCTTCCCTGGAAGCCATAAAGACATTATGCGTTGCCGACTTTGTGGCATACATTTATTATGACTGTGTTCCATAATGAAATCCTGATATGATGATAGCTTATATTGCAGACTTGATATTACATAGGCAATAATGTTGGATAGCATTATCAATTTGTCACTTGATGGAATTAAGTTTATATTTCTTGCAGACATATAGTCTTGATGTCATACAGGATTATAGCCATGATGTCTTGCAGAGATATAGGGATAATCAATAAAAGGTGTCCAAACTGCATGATTGGTATTGTTGCGGTGAGTAACTTCGTGGGTGAATGAACTGAGGACGGGAGTGTACCAGTGTTACAGAGTTTAGGTAGCAAGTTGTGCTTTTCTCCGTACAAAACCAAGTTTTGACCGTAGAAAAGCGACTTGCCGACCACTCCGTGGCGGTGGGAAATCACTTCGTACCTCGTGAATTAATCTTAGAATATGAAGCAGCGTACCGAAAGATTTGAGATGAGACTTACTCCGGAGGAAGCAGCCGGAATACGTGAAAAATCAAAACGCTACCATAGCGTCAGCAACTTTATAAGAATGGCAGTCAATGAGTTTTCAGACACAGACGCCAAAACCCGTCTTGAATTGTGCAATGACACAGCCAGACTGTGCAGGAAATTTCAGGACGAACTCTCATGGATGGGAAGCAATCTCAACCAGGCGGTCAAACGTGCCAACGAGCTTGCTGTTGCAGGGCTGTTATCCGAGAGTTATTTCAAGGATATACTTGCTCCCATGATTGAGGGTGTGGAGAAGATGATTAAGGCAGTCAAATCGGAACAAGCTGACATTGCCAGAAAAGCGATAAGACTGAGACCATAAACACAAGTCTTTATGACTGTATGGAAATATCCGAACAAGACATAAAGATACCAAGACATTAAGCGATGATAGCTACTATTCTTCCGTCGAGTGCCAATTTCCATGCTGTCGCATACAATGAGAAAAAAGTGGCAAAGGGTGTGGCGCGACTTCTTGAAATGAGCAACCTCGGACATATCGGCGTGCTTTCAAAACCGACTGCAAAGGAAATGCAGGATTATATGATAGCCTACTCTTCCAGAAATTCAAGGATAAAAAAAGCACAGTTCCACCTTGCCATTTCTTGCAAGGGGCATGAAAAGACAGAGGAAGAACTATTGCAGTTCGCCCACGAATATCTCAAGGAAATGGGCTACGGGAACGAAGGTCAGCCGTTGTTGGTATATGCTCATACCGACACTGACAACACGCATATACATATAGTAACATCCAGAATATCTCCGGACGGAAAGAAAATCAGCGACCATCACGAAAGAGTGCGTTCTCAGGCAGTACTCAACAAACTTGTCGGCAAGGATGTCAAGGCGAAAGCCGCAGAGGATCTTGCTGCTTCACTCGGCTATTCATTCTCTACCTTTGCTCAATACAAAGCTCTTATGACCTCAATGGGGTATGAGGTTTATGAAAAGAACGATATTGTATATGTCAAACGTGACGGAGCGGTTCAGGCAAAGATTGGATATGCTGATATATGCGGCAAGTTCCATAAGGTGCAACTTGACAAGACACGACGCAGGCAACTGTGGGCTATGCTTAAGAAATACCGTGATGTGAGTGCAGACAGGAAAGAACTCCAGGCAGAGGTGAAGCGGAAATTAGGCATAGACCTTGTTTTCTTTGGAAAATCCGATAATCCTTATGGATATATGATAGTTGACCATGCCAACAAAACTGTATATAACGGAGCTTGGGTATTATCCATTAAGTCACTCCTTGATTTCACTACTCCTGATGACAAGATGGAGCGTATTGATGCCTACATCGACAGACTTCTTGAAAACAATCCCACAATAGACACATGGGGCATAAACTCAAAAATATTCCGCTATAATGCCTTCATACGGCGCGGAGTGCTCCACTACCGAAATACTACACGCCCACTCAAAGGTTTCATGGCCGCAACCATTCTTAGAAATGACAAAATAAAAAGGATAGAATCATTTCAACCGACAACTGCGTCTGAACGGGATCTGCTGTGCAGTATATATAAGGTGAACGAGCCTGAGCTTGTAACTCTATCTCAGAATAAAAGCCAACACTATTATAATGATGTTGACAAGCTGCGCCGATTATTTAACGATGACAGCATAGTTAAGCTGCGTTCCGAAATACGCAACGCCGGGTTCTATATACGTCAGAGCGGAGAGGATTATTTTGCCATTAATTTCTCATCCAAGCAAGTAATCAACCTCTCGGAAGAGGGATTTGATTTGAAAAGGCTTGCCCGTAGAAAGTTTAGAAATGCAAGTCCGGCCAAATTATCCAACCGAGGGCTGCGCGGAGCCGGCAAGGGACAACTGTCTGCAAAAGCCAAAGGTCTGCGCGATGCAGCTTCCGGGCGAGGCGAAAACCGGGAATGGGAGGTTGGCTACCGTGGAAATTATGACAGGATTGATGATGAAAACAGCCTGAAAGTATAGCGTCGGAATTTTATTACCATGCCAATATTGTGACATAGAGTCTTGAAGACAATCGCCTTTGATGTCTTCAAGGCTCTATTCCTATATAATATGCGATGTTCAAAACATAAAATGATAATGTCTTTAAGAAAGGTGTCCAAAGTGGCCTGTTGCCTTGCCTCCGGATAATAATTTTGCGCATAAATAATTCAAACGGACCACAATGGACGAATCAATCATCATAACATTTGCAAATCAAAAAGGAGGCGTAGGGAAAACCACCCTTTGCGTCACCTTCGCAAACTTTCTTGTCAAGAAAGGTCTTCCGGTGATTGTCGTTGACTGCGATTCACAAGAAAGCCTCGCACAACGGCGTGATAGCGATTTGAAACGCTATGGCTCTGAAGAAGTGGAAATCCCTTATGAGGTGCTGCCGTTCTCACTCAGCAAGGAGGAAGCACTGTTCAATTTCATAGGAAACATCCGCAAGACCCGATGTGTGGCAATCTTTGATTCTCCCGGCAATCTGAAACAGCAGGGACTTGTGACTCTGTTTGCCAATTCCGACTATATAATATGTCCTTACCATTATGACCGCACCACTATTCCATCAACCGCCACATTCATAGCGTTTATTCAAAATCTCAAAAAGGCTATGGGACGAAAGATGACCGCAGAGCTTATCCTTGTTCCCAACAGGCACGATGCCAGAGTCGGGACAAAGACTGAACGGGAGCTTTGGGACGAGACAGGCAAGACCTTCAGCCGATATGGACTCGTGACACCGCGAATAAGCATGAAAGCAGACATGGAACGATTCTGCACGCTTTCAGATCTGGACGGTCAACTGGAGATAACGCAGGAGGCCTACGACCTTATATATAACAAGATATTCGGACACCTTGAAATTGAAACAAACAATGGATAAGCCAACATTCCCTGATATAGATGGACTGCTCGGAAGCATCCGCCATGTCGCTACCCCTGTCGGACAGCATACGGTGTCCGATGAACCTGACGGGACAACAACCGAGTCCAAAGAAAATATACCCGATAATGAAAATCCGGAAGACCCGGCCGGAATGTGGGACGCTTTCATGGCAAATCTTTCAGCATACGGATTCAGGGAGCGGAAAGATGAGCGGAAAGTCTGCATGATTGACAAAGATCTTGCCGATTCTATTGATGAGTGCGACATTGACCGCAAATGCCGTTCCGATGTGATAAACGCCATCGTGAGAACATTCATCACTATATATCTTCCACGTCTTAGGGCATACAGGAAGAAAAGCAAATCACTTCTTGATAACGATAACACCAAATAGATATGAAAAAGACAATCTGGACTGACGACAGTATTGCCTATCTCAAAGAGAATTATCCGCACACAACGGACACGGCAATAGCCCAACATCTATGCGTCAACCGAAAGACCGTATCACTTAAAGCCAAAGAACTCGGTCTTGAAAAGGGTATCAGACCCGAATGGCTTGATTTGGCGGAAAGGGTACGCGAACTCCACGGCTCTCACTCAAATGCTGAAATCGCTGCCATAACCGGCATATCGTCGCGCTCAGTATCAAGAATAGTTGCTGTCCTCTGCCTCCGGCGCACCAAGAAAGAAGAACAAAGTATCCGTTCCCGTATCCGTCAGGATATTATGAAACGAGAGAAAAGACGTGTGATTTTTGGCCTGCCGCCAATCACGAGAATAAAGGTTGTTACAAACAAGCCGAGGATAAAGATGCGCCACTCCCTGAAAAAGGCAGGCTATCTGGTAATCCGTGGTCAGAATGTCATGTATTACCACCCCGACATGGAACGCGACCTTTCACGCGAGGATATAGGCCGCAAGCTCGGATTGAGATTCGAGCCGTGGGATAACTGCAACAACAAACTATGTGTAAATTTCTGATACAATGCTTTACGGACAAATAATAGTTTTACTCATCATTCTGCTGGCTCTGTATTATGCCGGAATGATAACGATGGATATTCTTGCCGCCAACAAAGCAAAGGCAAGCGAGGATGCAAAGGCCGAAGAGACCGAAATCGACATATCCGGACTTGCAGAAAGTTTTGAACCGGTGGAGATAAAACGCATTATCACGAAACCGACACCGGAAATTCCTAAAGACGCTCCAACCAAATATAAGGAACCGATTATGACAAACGGATACCCGGTGGATAATCTTTTGTGCAAGACCAACAAAGCCGCTGATACAGGTATGGATAAAGACCTTGCTGATATAGTTCACAGATGCGAGTCTGCTGCCTGACTTCGACCAACTTACCGCTAACCATATTCGTATCACCCGATACCTCTCTCCCCGAACCGATGCCTTTATTGAACTAAGTTGTCTTTACTGCCCGACACTGCCTTTAACGCCCTGCATTGCCTTTAACGCCCGATAACCTTTTCAAGAACTTATCAATCAGCGTATATGCAGAAAATCAAATCAAAGTGTCAGCGTGCTATCTCACGCCTCGGCAACTCAGCCTTCGCCCGTAAGGGTATTCTTGCTATGGGCGCGGTGATGCTCACCGTGTCCGACATGATGGCCGCCAGCAAGGGTGCGGCAGGCTTCACCAAAGCCACACAGGAGGTAAGCTCCTACCAGACCCCTGTCTCCAATCTCATGAAGGCTATCGCCGCAGTGATTGTCCTCGTGGGTGCCTTCAACGTCTATTTCAAGATGCAGAACGGAGACCAGGACGTGAAGAAGACCATCATGCTTACCATCGGCGGCTGTATCGCCTTCATCGCACTGAGCGAGGCTCTTCCGCTCTTCTTCAAGTAAGCAACCGCAGATCCATACAGTCATGGCGATATACAACGACGGCTATCCGGTTTACAAAGGGTTACAGAAACCATTGGAGTTCATGGGAATACGCGGACGTTTCCTGACATTGGCGGCTGCCGCCATAGGAGTGTCCTTCGTGGGGTTCATAGTGTTCTCCATCGCATTGGGAAAGCTCGCGGGGTTTATCGCCATGCTTGTGATGGCCGCCGCAGGGCTGGTGACAATATATCTCAAGCAGCGCGGCGGACTGCACAACAAGCGGAAAGACCGTGGAATCTTTATTTATCACAATTTATTCAAGCATTGAATGGCAAAGGAAAATAAAAAAGTCTTCGACGGGATATACGCCCAGTTGGAGGAAACGGACGGTAATGTCGTGCTGTTCGACGCAAAGGGGTCCCCCTCTGTCATATTTGAAATGACAAACCCTGTTCTCCGGCTGTGTACCGACTCGGAGCGGTACATGGTATTTCAGGACGTGCTGGCAAACATTGTCCAGACGCTCGGCGAGGGCTATGCCTTGCAGAAGCAGGACATATTCTGCCGCCAGCGTTACCACCGCGACGTGCCCGAAGACGCCGAGTTCCTGACCCGGAGCTATTTCAATTACTTCGAGGGCCGTGAGTTCACTGAAATCACCACCTATCTGATAGTGACACAGGAAGCTCAGCGCGGACAGTTCGTGCAGTACGACCCCAAGAAATGGCTCGACTTCCATTCAAAGGTCGCCAAAGTTGACGATATTCTCACCGAGAAAGGGATAAGCCACCGCAAGCTGACGAAGCCGGAAGTCAACGAGTACCTGCACCGGTTCATGGCGT
The DNA here is from genome assembly GCA_910575545.1 of Bacteroidales bacterium. Lineage (GTDB taxonomy): Bacteria > Bacteroidota > Bacteroidia > Bacteroidales > Muribaculaceae > UBA7173. The sequence goes on along the minus strand of CAJTFH010000017.1, from coordinate 67,895 downwards.
TCCATTTCCAGCACGGGCCGTTCTCCATGACAAATTTCAAGGCTTCCGATGAATACCTGCGGACAGGCAACCGCATAATCCGCTCATATCCCCTTGTGGATATTGACGAGATAAATCTCCCTTCGGAAGTGAAGCCATATACCGAGATGAGTGTCAACGGCTATCCGGTGGCTACTGATGTGTTCTCCTTCCTTGCCGAAGTGCCCCACGCCGACTGCGTGGTGTTCAATCAGGTGGTGCAGATACCGGGCCAGAGAAAACTGCTCCGAAAACTGCAAGGAAAGGCGAAGCGTCACGGCTCCATGCCCGATCCGAGCAACAAGATAGCGAAAGCCGACATCGAGGAAGTTCTCAACATCCTCGCCGTTGACTCCTCCCTTCTTGTCAACACCAATTTCAACATCATAGTGAGCTGTCCTCCCGACAAGGTTACTCCGGTCACATCGTTTCTTGAGACCAAGCTCTACGAGTGCGGCATAATGCCGTCACGCACAGCCTACAACCAGCTGGAGCTGTTCATCAACTCCTTTCCGGGCTGCGCCTACGGCTTCAATCCCGATTATGACCTGTTCCTCACGCTGTCGGACTCGGCACTGTGCCTTTTCTTCAAGGAACACCTCAAAGGGTGCGAGGACACGCCTCTCACCACATTCTACACCGACCGTCAGGGACTCCCGGTGTGCATAGACATAACCGGCAAGGAGGGCAAGGTGAAGATGACCGACAACGCCAACTTCTTCTGCATCGGGCCAAGCGGCAGCGGCAAATCCTTCCACATGGAGAAAAAAAGCCCCAAACGGAGGCATAAGAGGCTCAAACGGATTGAGCGTAATACACTCATATTTAGATAGCTATATTTAACAATTCAAGATTTTCGCTCTTTCAAATTCGACCCTTTCGGAGTATTTTTGTACCGCATTTGGGTCTCGGAGGGAGGGACACACGGTTCGACTTTCTTTCAGCGTCGTTCAAGATGGTTCAAGATAAAATCAGCCGTTTTTGCCCCGTTTTCACCCCTTTTCAGAGGCTCTGCGACAGCAAGAATATAAACCCTTAAAAGAGCCGTATCATGCAGACAGCGACAGCCGTAAGGCAAACGACAGCGAGAGCGACAAAGAGAGTTTCGGAGAAAGAGATACTCCGTCACGAGTTCCTGACAATAGCGGAAGTTGCAATTCTTCTGCGAGTGAGTGAAAGGACAGTCTATAATCTGATTTATCAAGGCACACTCCGGGCTACCAAAGTGACAAGCCGGGTTACCATAATACATAAGGATGATTTTTGCAACATGATCAAGATAAACGAATACAACCGCACCACTGAGAACAGCCGACAGCAGGGAAAAGAAGATAAACCTCTCTCCCTGCCTGTTGCCAAGACCGTGAAAAAGGCGGCAGCGCAGGAAGCACCCAAACCGCGCCGCCCACGTAGCAAGCCGAAATCCGAGCTGAAACCGTCCACCGACTACAAGCAATCGGTCAAGGACACTTTCATTGACAGTACGGAGCTGACGGAGCCTGTATATACGATGGAGGAAATATGCAAGAAATACAGCTACACTTACGGCAGGTTCTACAACCTGCGTATGCGGTACTCCATACCGTGCGTGAAGATGGACGGTCACAAGTGCTTCCCCCGAAAGGCGGTGGACGAGGCTATGGCTTCGGAGGTTGAACGCCTCGGCAAAGACCTCTCGGAAGATTGGTACTCATGCTTCGACCTCATGAAGAAATACGGTATCGGCAAGACGCAGGTACGCCGCTTCGCCATGACCCACGGCGTGAGGATGAAGAAAATGTATAACCGCCGTATGTACTATTTGAAAGCCGATTGGGACGAGGCGAGGAAGAAAGCGGAGGACGGTAGCGCATCTACCAAGAAAGGGCGCGGTTAGTGTGCCGAAATCAGAAACGAATAAAAAAATTAGAATATGACAAACCTTTGTACCAAAGTCACCGTGAGGAAGCGACCTATCAAGAACGGTCAGATGTCGCTCTATCTTGACTTCTATCCGGCTATCCGAAATCCGAGAACCGGAAAACTGAGCCGACGCGAATACCTCGGTATCTATATCTATGCTCACCCGAAAGAGAAATTCGAGGTACAGTACAACAAGAGTATGCTTCAAAATGCCGAGTTGATACGCTGTCAGCGCATACAGTCCATCATCAACCAAGACTTCGGCTTCATCGACCACACCAAAGGGCGCGAGAGCTTCATCGAATACTTCCGCGAGGCAATGAACGAGAGCACCAACTACCGTAATTGGGAAAACGCTTTCAAGCATTTCTGCAACTATGCCAAAGGTGAGTGCTGCTTCGATGACATTACCGTGGAGTTCTGCCAAGGCTTTCTGACCCATATGCTGAAACTGAAAACGCCATCGGGAGGAACGATGAAAGCCTCGACTGCCAACAACAATTTCGGCAAACTGATAGCGGTGATCCGCCGTGCCGTTGCAGCCGGACGGCTCAAAGACAACATCATTCCTTTTCTCAAACCTGCAAAGGAGGAAAAGACCAAGAAAGAATTTCTGACCCACGAGGAACTGAAACGCCTCGCCGCCACTCCCTGCAAGCATGAGGTGTTCAAGGCGGCATCGCTGTTCTCCTGCCTCACAGGACTACGCATTAGTGACATTATAGCCCTGCGTTGGGAGAACATCTGCGAGGCTCCCGACGGTGGCTGGTGTCTGCGTCTGACAACGCAGAAGACCAAGACCGAAGCGACCCTGCCTTTGAGTGACGAGGCTTTGAGGCTGTGCGGAGAACGTGGCACAGGGCAGGTGTTCAAAGGCATGGCGAAAAGCCTCTGCCCTGTATATCTGAAAGACTGGATAGCAGCCGCAGGTATCACCAAGCACATCACTTTCCATTGCTTCCGGCACACTTTCGCCACCTTGCAGATAGCCTCCGGCACCGACATCTACACCGTGTCGAAGATGCTCACGCATACCAACGTGACCACGACACAGGTATATGCCGATGTTGTAAGTGAACTCAAACGCGAAGCTGCTAACAAGATAACATTGGAGTAAGTGATACAATCATCATCGCTTCATGGCATGGAGATATAATCAGATAAAGACATCAATAAATACAATCATATAGATATAAAGATATGCAATCTTCAAGCAATACACAGGACAACACACACCGCAGTATCGCGGTATCGGTCGCTCACGACAACACATCATCCGATAACACGATGCCATCATTTGACCGTCTGCCTTACTATGTGGCAAGCCTCATGCGTAAGGTGGATACCGTCATGGAGAAACTTGACAGGCTCATAAGCGCACCGCAGGAGGAAGCCGACCAACACACCGTCCTTGACATAAGGGAGGCGAGCGAACTGCTCGGCAAGAGTGTCGGCACTATCTATTCGCTGACAAGCCAAAAGGCGATACCGTTCAGCAAGCGCGGCAACAAACTCTATTTCTTCAAGGATGAACTTCTGGCATGGATTAAGAGCGGAGGCAAAGCCGACATCGACTTCCGTTCAGATGAAAACCGCGATGCCTACGACCGACATCTGCTGAAGCTGAAAGAGTCGAAACGCCGCAAGCCGAGAGGCGGTCTTTGAGGGTGGAGACTGACAGGGCTTGCCCTTGTTATAGCCCACTATAACTACTCCGCTTCGCTCCCGTAGTTGTGGGCTCTCCCGAGGGGCTTATGGCTCTGCCCTAAGAACCCGCAATGGCTCTGCCCTTGACCCGGTCGAGGCGTTTCACCCCCGACACCCCTGAGCAGGGAGTGACCCTCTCCCTGCACCCTCCGCTTAGGGCGTTCACCCCCTAAGAACCCATCGGCAGAGATGACCCCTCTCCGCCACCTCTCGCTCAGACCCTTCGTCTGAGAACCCGCGATATTGAAACACTCTTTTCCCTTACGGATTATGAAAACCGGAATTAAATTCAAGCCCTGCAACGTAGGCACTGCCGAGGCGCACAATCGCCGCGACAGAGCCTATTGCGAGGCTGTTGCCCGAAAGTTCGGGCAGACATACTTCTGGGACGAACACCGCCACCTCAATGTGACGTGGCGCAGTCCGTCCTACACAAAGCCTCTGCCGGAGCTGCTTGAAGACCTCAAGGTGCTTGTCAAGCAAAAGACCGGACGCGCCATGCAGTGCAAGGATGTGGAATATACTGACCGCAAGACAGGAAAGAAGCGGAAGCGGTCGGGCAGTTCGGCTATCCGCGAGGGTTGCCCTCCCATCAAGCCGGACACGCGCATAGAGGATTTTGACCTGTTCGTGAAATGGCTCGCCGACAAGGGTATCTCCGTCATAAGCATCGACCTCCACCATGACGAGGGTCATGCCGACCCTCTGACCGATGATCTGCTGCCGAACCATCACGCCCACATCATTGTCGATTGGATGAACCACGAGACAGGAAAGAGCGTCAAACTCGATGCCAACGACTGTAAGGAAATGCAGACAGTGCTTGCCGAAAGTCTCGGCATGGAACGCGGCACTCCCAAAGAGGACTCCGGCATAGAGGGGCTGAGTGCCATAGAGTACAAGGAGCGGAAAGCGCGAGAGAACAACCAACGGCTCACGGCTGAGAACGCCGTGCTTGAAAGCCGTAACGAGCAACTTGAATTGCAGGCGATGGCTGCTGAGAAGTCTATCGAAGAACTTGAACAACAGCGCAAGGAGAAGAAAAAGGCTCTTGACGAGGAGAGCGGCAGCGCACTCATGAGCGGTGTGGCAAATCTTTTCGGCAAAGGTAAATATGCGGAGATTGAGAAAGAGAACGCACGGCTGACAGCCGAGAACAAGGATATGCAGTTTGCCGTAGCTAAGATGGAGGCACAGGTGGCTAAAATCCCGATGATGGTGCAGAGGCAGGTGCGTCAGACCATCGAGGACAAGACCGAGGAACATCTGACCGAAATCCGGGAGTTGAACGCATCGCACAGCCGTGAATTATCTTCCCTCCAAGTCAAGTTGCAGAACCTCTCCGCCCGATACCGAGAGCTGGAGAGTAACAACCGCCATATCATAGACAATCTGAAGCGTGAGAAAGACACGCTGCTTGCTCAGATGGAGGCGATGTTGCGGTTGCTCGGCGAGAAACTTGAAAAGGCTGTCCGCGCCCTCATTCAGTTCGCAAGGGTTTTAGCATACAAGACTTTCACACGCGAGCATAAGGAGGCGATTGTGTCATGGCTCGCACTCGATCGTGATGACCCGAAATCAAACGCCCATTTTGTCAAGGTGTTCGCCCGACCGTTTCTGACCGACAAGGAATTTGACAAAGGCTGCAAGGAACTCGACCGCCTCACTTCTTCTTTCCCTGCTGTCATGGAGGATCTTGAACAGCCACATCGCAGGAGTATGAGGCGATGATATGTTCAGTCTATTTTCCGACCTGTCTTGTCGATATAATACCAACCGTCACTCTCCCAGTAACTGTGTTCCGCATCATATTGCCTGTTTTCTCCGGTATCAGCCACTTTCGCTTTGCCATTCTCAAAAGGAAACGCACACTTGAACCGTGGAGCGATGACGGTGTTTCCCTTCTCATCGGCATATCCAATCCGACCCTGTTCATCAACTATGCGGTACATACCATCCACCACATAATCATCGCCATTATCAAAATGGAAAGCGGGATAAAGTTTGCTTTGCCTTTCATCATAATCGGCTTTATTGAATTTTATGGGAAGTGCCAACCATTTATCCACAGGCAAAAGGTCGAGTGTTGCAGGCATAAATCGCGGAAAACCCGAAACCAACCTCAATGCTTCCGCATCAAGAGATGGATCTTTTTCTCTTACTATTTTTACGGAATCTATTTCTCCTGTTTTGCGGACAAGGAATTGTAGCACTACGCGCCCCTGTATGTTTTTGTCATAAGCATCCTGCGGATATTTCAGATTATCATAGATATACGACAGCATCGCAGTGTCACCTCCGGGAAACTGTGGAGTGGTCTCATGCTCTGAGTATATTTCATCCTGACTGTTGTTTGTCTCTCGATTCATCAATTCTACAATTCCGACCTTATCAGATAACGTGAAACGCAGAATATGGGAATCGAATACATCTCTCTTGAATTTGGATATGATAGAGTCGTTGTTCCCTTGCAGACACACATCTATTGAGCCATCCGATTTGGCTCCAAAAGTAAGGTCTCCATCATATTTTTTCGCGATAGCTTCCCTTAAGAGTTGTGTTGTCTTAATTTGCTCTTTGATTGAACACACACCAATACCCAAATCGAATTCATTTCCTCCGAGCTGTTGAGAAAGAGCTTCGCGGATTTCGACAGTATCTCCGACTACATTTATGGTAAGTCTGTTCCTATCATTCACAAAACAACCTGAATACCATTCCGGAAAATTCATTTCATCGGTCATTCCTACACACGTTGAGTCTGCTCCAAACAGATATGACAACCTTTCAAAATAAGTCCATGCTGGCTCTTGCACCGCCCCTTCTTCATCAGAAGCTAAATTTTCTTCCTTGTGCTTTTGCTCCGTATAGCCTGTCCCACCATACGATACAGCATTTTTATATGATTTGGAACAACCACTTAGCAATAATATGGCAAATGCCACTATCATCGTAACTCTTGATATTTCCATATGATTGTTTTTTTATTAAAACGCAGATATGTAGCTGTTTGTTGTATCTGTGATAAAATATAGGAAAGCAATAATAGTCCATTTTGTCAAGATATTCGCCCGACCGTTCCGAACCGACAAGGAATTTGACAAAGGTTGCAAGGAACTCGACCGCCTCACTTCTTCTTTCCCTGCTGTCATGGAGGATCTTGAACAGCTACAACGTAGAGGTATGAGACGGTGATGTTTGCACTTGTTCATACAATGCGGTATATAGCATTTTTTTGAGCATGAGGATAGCAATATTTAGCAAGTTTTGCCGTTATTATTGCAAACAAAATCGACTCACTATGAAGCAAATACTCAACATCCTTATCCTGCTCACTGTTGCTTTATTGACATCTTGCAACAAAGAGGACAGAGAGCCTGAATATACACCACTTACTATTCATCGACAATTCAATACACAAACTATGCCTGTAAAATTGTCGGAACTCAAAGACTTTGCCGAATATAAGGATAAATTATTTATTGTCAATTCAATAGGTGAATTGCCCGAAGACAGTCATTTCAGTACTGAGGATTTTGTGAGAGCTAACATAAACTTCTCTGAGTATTCTCTTGTTATTGTATATCAACTTATCTTAGGTGATATTGTCACATATCAGTACAGTTGGTGTTACGATAATTGGGAAGAACGCTATCAATTCAACACCACTTATGACCGTATTAAGGACTCGGAATATGTGGACGGCGAAATTGAGAATTTCACATACTTGCGTAGTGCAATTCTTGTCCGCCGTATTCCTGCCGATGCCAAATGGTCTATTTCAATGGGTATCTACGAACATTAACTTTACGTTTTTTCCGCATAGTGGGCTTTACCGTACTTTCGCAGTGCGTTAAAGCCCATTGTCTCATTGATAGCTTATTTCTACAATAAATAAAGTCTTTTGTTCCCCTATTGTACCTCACGGCTGTAACCATCTCATTTTATGGGTTGAAAATACTTGGAATCCAATTATTCGGATATGGGGATGTTGCTTTGGTAGGCTTCCACAACATATAAGTCGATGGTTGGATAATCGGCAGACACTCTATTCAGAACATCTTTCACATCATCCCATTTCAAGCCACCCAATCCGGCCCCAATCGCAGGGAGAGCAATTTTTGTCACATTTTCCCTCACAGCCAATTCAAGCATTGCTTTAACCGACTGCTCGATATATTCTATCCGTGCTCTTGTTCTCCATGTAGCCTGTGTGCCAAGATTATATATGTGTCCGTCTCCATAATTGTAATCGAAAACATCACCAGGCTTGTAAATTCCATCTTTGCACATCGCTTTATATTCCGAATACATTTCCGGGTATTTACTACGAAATTGCAAGGCAATTCCTTTACCCATCGCTCCGGCACAGTTGCATCCGTGGGCATAGCTGCTTACGCCACTGATATTGAATATATCACCTTTCTCAATATATTTAATCATCGTGAGGTTTATTTCAAAAGTTTATTATCCTTATCACCACTCTCCAACACGCTCTTATAAACTGACGTCTTGGAATTAAATCTTTTCGATTATTAAATCTAAAGACCCATCTTCAAGAGAGTTATTCTCATCAAAGTGAAGGTGAGTTCCTGTCTGAACCGATGATTGAGATAAATTTAGCAAGTGATTTGCCAAAGAAACTAACCCATCAGTATTTGCTTCAATTAAGATACTCCCATTCATATCGGAGACCTTAATTTTGAAGTTACCTTCCCATTTGAGTGTCATTCCGGTATCAATGGAATAGTTCGGAACATCTAATGAGACTTTCATTTAATTCTATTTTTATATTCATATTCTGAACTTTGATTTTTGCCATTTGGGGATAAGCGTTTGATTTCAAATGCAAAGATACATCAAAAATCAGACATATCAACGTATTAGCCTACTTTTCAGTGTGATTAAATCCGACATTGGCAAAGTTGGTGTTCGATAGCCTCTGCAAGATGTGTTTTTGTCGGACATTCGACCTCCGAAAACACCCTTGCAAGGGGAAACCCCTCGACCCGATTTTGATACGCTGACAAGTGCGGACAGCCATTTTGGAAGTACCAATAGCAAAAAACAGCCCCAAATACACGGTTAAAGATTGTAAAGTAAAATATAAAATAGTTAAGAAATACCACTCTTTGACAAAGTTTCCGTAATATTGTATCAACACTACCTAACGCACTGAAACACACTTTCTTCGGTTACGGCACGTCATTTTTAGCCCACACATAGGATTTTTGGTTCTCGGACGTACCGTTTAATGCTATTAAACACTGACACATAACAATTTAACCGCTTCCACATGAACAGTGTGGTAAGACAGTTGCTGGAGCAGAACACCGATGTCGTGATGGTCGATACCGGCGACTCTTACGAGGGCATTTGCGGTTATTTCGGCGGCACATACATCTCATACTCAAAGGAGAAGCCTATCTCCATGAACCCGTTTAAGGTGACACGCGAGGAATATGAGCAGAACTTCGGGGAGAAGAAGAATTTTCTCAAATCGCTGATATTCCTGATTTTCAAAGGCAACGAGGCTCCCTCCAAGATTGAGGATATGCTTGTCAACCAGACCATAGTGGAATATTACGAGGCGTATTTCAATCCGTTCACCTCATTTTCCGACACGGAGCGTGAGGGCCTGCGCCAGAAATTGCTCGTGGCGGCCAAGATGGAGGACGACTACGAGAAGTTCGCCACCGATATGCGCGACATCGAGGAACAGATAAACTCCCCTGAGCCGGAAACAAAGACAAGCGTCCGCGCCCTCATACTCCCTTCGGAGGAACGGCGCAACAAGATTATCCGCCAGTGCCGGGCACTGCGGGCCATGATTGTTGACCGCGCAACTACCGAGGCTGAAAAAGAGAAAGCGGCCTCAAAGATTGAGGTGTATAAGAAAGAGCTGCATGAGACCTCTATGCTGATGAAGATTGACAAGCAAATAGACCACATGGAGGAGCAGAAACGCCGCCTCAAAGTGCCGTCGCTCTCCTTCAACAGCTACTACGAGTTCGCCCTTGAACGGATACCGCAGATCACATCGCTGGAGAAGATACATTTCGACATACGCGACTTCGCCGCTATCCTCAAACAGTTCTACCGTGGCGGCGAGCTGGAGGTTACTCTCAACTCCGACCTTGACACCAATCTTTTCGACGAGCGTTTCATAGTCTTTGAAATCGACAAGATTAAAGATGACCCGGTGCTTTTCCCTATCGTTGTGCTGATAATCATGGACGTGTTTCTCCAGAAAATGCGTATCAAGAAAGGACGCAAGGCCCTGATAATCGAGGAGGCATGGAAAGCGATAGCCTCGCCCACTATGGCGGAGTACATAAAGTTCCTGTATAAGACCGTCCGCAAATTCCACGGCATAGCCGGTGTGGTGACGCAGGAGCTTAACGATGTGATAGACTCTCCCATCGTAAAGGAGGCGATAATCAACAACTCCGATGTGAAGATATTGCTCGACCAGTCGAAGTTCAAGGACAGGTACAACGACATAGCGGCCATACTCGGACTGACACCTATTCAGAAACAGCAGATATTCACAGTCAACGCCCTCAATAACAAGGAGGGACGCAACTACTTCAAAGAGGTGTGGATATGCCGTGGCCAGAACTCCGATGTCTATGGCGTCGAGGAGCCGCCGGAATGTTACTGGGCCTACACCACCGAGCGGGCCGAGAAAGAGGCTCTTAAAATATACCTCCGTCATTACGGCACCATGCAGGAGGCGATAACCAACATCGAGGCCGACCGCAAGAGAGCCGGAATATCCAAATATCTTGATTTTGCCCGTAAGGTCAACCAACAACAGAAAGTAATGTCGCTATGGTAAATCCAAAACATAATTCACAATACGCCATGCGTAATATCATGCTGATTATCTGCGTGACGTTCTTTTTCGGCACAGCCTCGGCATGGAAAGTGGTGATTGACCCGTACTGCCTGAAAGCGGTGACAACCAATCTCGCATCGCAGAAAGCCATAGAGGATCAGCACAACAAAAGGCTCGACTCCATATCCGCAAAGCAGAACAAGCTGGAGCAATACACCGTGAGCATGGCTACCATCACCGAACTCTACAAGGTGACTATGGAGAATATCTCAGGCTTCGGCACCGAGAGCAAATATTATGTGGAGATAGGACTGTGTGCCTTCGACATAGTTAAGAGCGTGCCGGAGCTGGTAAAGACCGTAAGCAAAGCCAAGTTCACCAACAAGGCACTATGTCTTAACGAACTCGGCAACCTCACGGCCCAGACACAGCAGCTTGTGGCCGACTTCATCAACATAGTCAACAACGGCAAGGTTCAGAATCCCCTCAAAGGCCAGGCTACCGCCGAGACCAAGAGCGACGGATATAATCTCCTTGACCGCTACGACCGACTGACGGTAGCCAACAAAATCTACACCGACCTTCTCGAAATCCGCTACAAGGTTCAGGCTATGATGGCTATGGCTCAGTACGCCACAAAAGATGACCTGTTTTTCGCAATAGACCCGGAGGGCTGGGCCAACATGAAAGTCATGCAGAATCAGGTAGGTATGCTGATACTCAACTGGAACGGACTGCGGATTATAAAATGACGGAGCCATGATGATACGCAAACTTACAACTCTCGTTCTTGTGGCTCTGCTTCTTCCCTTGAAGTCATTTGCCTTCGACTTTCCGAAAGACCTGCCGACATTCGAGGCTCTTATGGCTCTGCACAAGGCTGTCAAGAAAGATGAAGACCAGGCGTTGGCACGCATAGCCACGAGCTTCGGGGAGCAATCGCTTGTCACCAAAGGAGCGGAGAAGTTCAATGATGTACGCTCGACGCTCGACACCAGGCTCAACAACGCATACTCATACGTGGTGCTTGCCGCTGCCATATCCTCGACCGCCAGCTCGCTCTATCTTCTGACAAAGGAGTACAAGGACTTTACAGTAAACACCTACAAGTATGTGACAAAGAAGCCTTTTGTCGCGTGGTACTATGCCGACGCCAACCTTGCCATAGCACGCGAGATAAAGCACGCCCAGAAGCTCTACGCTACTGTGGCCGCCTCAGGCATAAACCTCATGAAAGCCTCGATGGACGAGAAGATGAACCTTGTCATGTCGCTGAAGGACACCATAGAGAACGCCCGGCGTATTATCGACAACGCCAACCTGTGGTGCTACCTCATGACAAACTGCGGCTGGAAGCCTGACTACATCTGGGAGATACTCACCTCCGATGTCAAGGACGAGATCGTGGGAGCGGTAATCAACAAGTGGAACCAATAAACATATACCGATCATGAAATTCAGAACTATCACCGCATTATCGCTCGCCCTGCTCATCGCGGCAATCCCGGCGGCAATATCGGCCAAGACGCCCAAAATCCATGACGACCAGAAGGAGAAGCAATGGCTCTCGATGGAGAACGGGCCGTGGGACTTCGCCCCCGACTGGTACTATTATTTCCTGCACAAGAATTATTCCGGCGCGGAAATGTACTGGAAATGGGCCGGCTTCAAATCCGGCTACCGCGTCCGCTTCAAAGAGGAGAAATCAAATGTCAAACGCATCATGCCCGTGCGTGTCACGGCGGAAGAGACCCAGCGGCAGAAACTCTCTAAAGTGGAGAAAGAGCGTGCATACGTCGAATCTCTCTACAAGGAGGAACTGGCACGCGAGGCTGACCGGGCTGTCGATGTCACCTATTCGATCTACAAGGACGAGTTCAGCCGTATGCAGGACTGTATCGCCGACGGGCTTCTCTACTGCCTTAACAAGAGCAAGGGGAAGATGAAGTATCAGGTTGACGAGCTTTCGCGGCAGAACGAGATCATCTGCGCCAATATCGCCTATATCCATAAACAGGGTGTCGGCTACGGACTGGAGAACGCAAAGCGTCAGCAGGCATACGAGGAGGCAAAGGCCGAGATGGGAAAACTGGTGTCGCGCACCGTCCGCCTCGCGGCAGTGGCCGCCACCCATTACTAACATTAACCTGACTAATTGAAAACTATATGACTTTATTATCAATACTCTGCACAATGGGGCTTCCGGCTATCGACCAGAGCCTCGACAAGCTGCTTGTGGCGATGGAGGCGTTTCCGAATATGGCGATTTTGGGCGACACCATCAGCTTCGCCCGTATGCTCGGACTGCTGCTCGCCCTGTGCGTAGGCTCATACGAGTGCTGGATGATGATGCTCGGACGGCGCGGAATGGACGTGATGAAGCTGCTACGCATCATAGGCATATCAATGTGCATTTCATCTTCATCATGGATATGCTCGGCTCTCCAGATGCCCGGCAAGTCTTTGGAAGCCACCACTAAGTCAATGGCTATGGCGAAGAACAAGGAGGTCGCGGCACTGGAGCTGAAAGTGGCCCAGAAGCAAGGCGAGTATCTTGAACGCCTCCGGGCAGTGCAGGATTCAATATCCACGGCAAAACAGGTGGCGTCCATAGGCGAGGACGCGAACTGGTGGGACAAACTCGTGTATAACGTGGAAAACCTCGGCGAGACCATCAACAACTACGCCCAGCGTGCGGCGGTGGCCGCTGAGACAAAGGTAAGCGAATGGATAAACGACGTGATACGCTTTGTCGGGGAGCTGATTTTCCAAATGTCCTACTACGGCATACTTGTGGCGCAGAGAATATTCATAGCTATAATGATTGTGTTCTGCCCCATAATGTTCGCCCTTTCCCTCGCTCCGCCGTGGAACTCGGCATGGAGCCAATGGATGTCAAAATTCCTCTCCCTCACGTTATGGGGCTTCGTGACTTATATGTGCCTGTACTACATAGACTTCATACTGATGTATAATCTTCAGGAGGATCTGGTGGCCTATAACCACCTGTTGCACGGTGCTGTCAACTCATGGGAGCAGATAGGCGCGCTCGGTTTGCAGGGCATTGGCTCCAACTGTATGTACGCTATGGGTATGCTTGTCGGGGCCTATATCATACGCTTCGTTCCCGAAGTCGCCTCATGGCTCATACCCGGCGGTGTCAGCAGCGGTGCCGCCTCCCCCTCAGGCAGTGTCGCTATGGGCGCGGCGATGATGGGCGGCTCGGCGGCTCTCAAAGCTACCAACGTGACCCGGAATGTGGTCGGTTCAATCGGCGCACAGGCAGGAAGAAATCTGAAACACACCCCTTAACCGACTAACAAGATTATCATGCTGATAAAATCCCTTGAACAGAAAACACGGCTCGCAATGATGACGGTAATGGCAACCATAATAGGTTGCGCCGCCATCTGCGGGTTCACCGTGTGGCGTTGCGTGTCGCTCGTGACCGAGGAGCGCAAGCAGATATATATTCTTGACGGCGACATACCGTTCCTTGCCGAGCGTGCCGGACTTGAAGCCAATTTCATCATGGAGGCGAAAGCGCATATCCAGCTCTTCCACCAGTATTTTTTCAATCTCCCTCCCGACAACGACTATATCAAGTGGACTGTCGGCAAGGCCATGTATATGGCTGACGGCACCGCCCTGAAGCAGAAGCAGGCCCTTGACGAGAACGGCTTTTACTCCGACATTATATCATCTTCAGCGGTCTGCACCATAATCTGTGACTCTATCCAGTTCGACGAGCATACACGCAAGTTCAGCTACTACGGGACGCAGATTATCAAGAGGCGCACGCGCGACCTCAAACGCACCATGCTCACCACCGGCTATGTGGAGAATGTGCCACGTACCCAGAACAATCCCCACGGACTGATGATAACCAACTGGCGTACCCTTGAAAACAAAGACCTTGACTATTAAAACCTGACTTATGAAATCCCTCAGACATACTTTCAGCGACAACCGGAGGAAAGCACATGGCGCGATACGCTCATGGCTCCGGCCGAAGATGGGTGCCATAGGCACACGTTACCGTCTGGCCGCCCGGATCAGAAAGGCCAATTCATGGGCCACGCGACACCCTCGCCGGACTTTCGGCTATGTCGTCGGCTCCCTGCTGATGATACTCTTGTGCGACATAATAGTGACCGGGGCGCGGATGGAATCACAGGAGCCGGAACTGCAATCCATCGCCAAAGTCGAGCCTATCTTCAGCGGTTTCCGCACCATTCAGGCCAACAAGGAGGCGCAACGCCGACGGCTCATGGAGATAACAGGCGACGGTCAGACGGTCAAGCATGAACTTGACTCCCTTATCGCAATTCCACGCAAGAGCCATGCCGACTCAATCGGCATAATACGCCGGTACAGGCAACTCGAACAGATTGTAAAATCCCTCAAACATAACGATAACAATGAAAAAAATTAATTTCAGACAACCGAAGTATATCTTCCCTGCGGTGATTTTCGTGCCGCTGTGTGCGCTGATATATTTCGCAATGGAGACTTTCGGCGGCGGTGGCGATGACCCTCAGGCCGTGGCTACAGACCGTATCAACTCCACTCTGCCGGAGGCCAACGCCGAGGCTCCCGGTGACAAGATGTTCGAGATGTCACGCCGCTTCGGTGACGAAGACGCCTTTACCGCCGTGGGCGCGCTCGGCGAGGAACAGGAGGAACGCGAGGCTCTTGAACACGGCTACACCGAGGACGAGCTGAACCGTCTCGACGCGGCCGAGGCCGAGCGTATCCGTCAGCAGCAGGAGCTGGAGGAACTGGAGCGTTCCCTTGCTGAATCGCGCCGGCATATCAACTCATACGCTTACGGTGACGGCTATAATCCTGCCGACTATGAACCTGCCGTTGACCCCCGGAGCGAATATGCACGCGACCTTGAGGCGATACAGCAGCGCAGCTACGAGCGTCAGAAAGCTATCGAGGCCGGACTTGGCATAGGACAGCCCGACCCGGAGGAAGCCATGCGCAAGCACCGGGCCGACTCCATAGCAAGGGCGCGGGAGATAGAGCGTGAGAAGAACCGCCCATTGCTGGTGCTTAAATCACGGGAGACAAATGCCGACAAATTCAATACAGTGGGTAGTTCGGCCGATAATGTCGATGCTCCGCTTATCCGTGCCATGATCGACAAGACAACAAAGGTGCATGAGGGCACGAGGCTACGCTTCAAGTTGCTCGACGATGTGACAATACATGATGTGAGGCTTGCCAAAGGCACATATCTGTACGGCACCGTCACCGGCTTCGGCCAACAGCGTGTCCGCGCCGCCATCACTTCAATTCTTGTAGGCGGAAAGTTCCTGAAAGTGAATCTTTCGGTGTTCGACAACGACGGCATGGAGGGCTTCTATGTCCCGGAGTCCGCTTTCCGCGATTTTATGAAAGAGGCGGGTGCCAGCACAGTGCAGCAGAATATCAGCTTTGAGTCCGAGAGCGGCTACGGCTCCGGAATATCCGGCGAGGCCATCGCTTTGCAGGCTCTCCAGAATATGTATAACTCCGCGACTTCCGCTGTGTCGGCCAATATCCGCAAGAACAAGGCGAAAATCAAATACAACACCATCGTTTACCTTATCAATTCAGACGAAGCATATTAAACGGTAATCAACCAACCCATTATGAAAGATAAAATAATTGCAGCTACCCTCGCGCTATGCGCCGTCGCAATCCCGGCGACCGCCAAAGAGAAGATCCTTGTCAACTCGGAAGTGACAACACATATCGTCATGCCTGAGAATATCAAGATGGTGGACTTATCCACCACAAAGATTATCGGCAACCAGTGTGCCGACAACATCGTGCGTATCAAGCCGTTCATCGAGGCTGACTCCGTACTTACCCACTACCGGGAGGGTGAGCTGATGGGTACTCTCACACTCATCGGCGAGCGACATCTGGCACAGTACGATGTGGTATATACCGCCGCCCCTTCGCGTGCCGCCTCTATCCACCGTGTGCCATACGCCGGTTTGGACTCCTACATCAATCCGGAGGTATCCATGCCTCAGTCGGAAATGGCACGTTACGCCTGGGCCGTATATGGCAGCGGTCGAAAATACAATCAGGTGGTGTCTAAAGCCAACGGCATGAAGGCGATTGTTAACAACATCTATTCGATAGGCGACTATTTCTTCATCGACTATTCCCTTCAGAACAGCACCAAGATAGCATACGACATCGCCGAGGTGCGTGTGAAGCTCACAGACAAGAAGGAGGTCAAGGCCACAAACTCTCAGACGGTGGAACTGTCGCCTGTTTATTCGCTGAACCTTGCAAAGAAGTTCAAGAAGAACTACCGCAACGTGCTTGTGCTCGATAAGCTGACTTTCCCGGACGAGAAAGTGCTCCGCATCGAAATATCGGAGAACCAGATAAGCGGACGTGTCATAACCCTTACCGTGGAGTATGACGATATTCTCAACGCCGACGGCTTCGACTCCGACATACTCAAAAATCTGCCGTTCAACTATTCACCCCATATCTACAAATAATCCGGCACTATGAAAAAGATACTGTTCGCAATCATCTGTGCAGTGGCTTCTATCACGGCCACCGCTCAGGAAAACAAGATAGCCGTCAACGCCGGCTTCCTGTTCCCGTCAACTCTCAACGCCACCGTTGGCTACGAGAGGTCGTTCACCTACGGCAACGCCGTGGAGGTCTATGGAGAGATTGGCAATCACTGGAAATCGGGCGAGGGTCAGTTCTGGAAAGGCTATTACTGGGACGGCGGTATAATCTACAAACACCGTCTGCACCGTTACAAGAACGGCAGCTTCCGTGTCCGCTTCGGCCCTCAGTTCGGAGCGGTGGAGAGAAAGTTTTTCATCGGTATCGAGGGAGGCTTTGAGTACAACTATGTGTTTCAGAACGGGTGCGAGTTCTCGATCATACAGAAGAATAATGTGAATTTCCTGCATGGCGACACGTTCCGCAACGGCCTCATGCTTGGATTCAAGATACCTTTCTGAAATCAGCCGAACAATTCCGAATGGGAGCCGAGACGCACAAGATTGATCTCATCTGTGTCCGGGTCAAACCATATCAAAAGGAAATCACCTTCTATATGGCACTCCATGTGGCCGGCATAATTCCCCGTCAGAGGGTGAGGACGGTTTTCTTCCGGTATCGGCTCCTCATTTTGTAGCAACTCCATAATCCTGAACAGTTTTTCAACCTTTTTCGGATTATTGCGGAAACGCTTGTAGTCTTTCTTGTATTGACTGCCGGGTTTGAGTTTTTTCATAATCCCATGGATTTTTCCATCGCCTCAATCGAGGAAAGATTCAGGGCAGGCTCGTTGCGGAGACGTCCGCTTGCCGCCTCTTCCATTGCCTCAAGTGTAACAGCATTAGGCTCGTGGTAGGCGGCATCAAGTAGAACAGTCTCAACATAATTGTTTAGGCTGCGGTTCTGCCGTTTTGCAAGCTGCTTCAATCTGTCAATGAGTTCCACGGAAAGGCGGAAGCTCTGGTTCTTTTTCAGTGCTATTTCCATATCCATATTATTTTATACTGCAAAGTTAGTGTAAATGTATTACAAAAACAATAATTCTACCATATAAGTTCCCAGACTATGGCTTTTGAAGAAACAAAGGAACAGCAACAGATGTATAACTACTTCCGTAGCTGTATCTACATATTCCTGATTATCGAGATTGTGATGAACCTGCCTATCACGTCTGACAACCGCGTGACGCAGTTCATACTCGACCTGCTCGGACGCTTCAAGATGTTCAACTCCGTGGCCGGGTGCAAGGTTGCCGAACTTGTCTGCATCTGTGTGGTATGTATCGGCACCAAAGCGAAAAAGGCGTTGAAGTTCAATCTGAAGACTATGGTGGTATATCCGGTGCTTGCAGGTCTCACTCTCGTAGGACTGTGCTTCATCTTCCATCACGGCACATGGGGTATGTCGCTCTTCGGCTTCCCTGCAAGCCGTGTCCTGTATGCCTTCTGCTCGGTGGTCGGCACAATGCTCGTACACCAGGGACTCGACGGTATTGCCAAGTATTACAACCACAAGGTCGGCGAGGACAGGTTTAATTTTGAGAATGAATCTTTTGAACAGTCCCGTCAGGAGGTCAATACACCTTATTCAGTGAATATCCCGATGATATTCTACTGGAAAAAGCGTATGCACAACGGCTACATCAACATTATCAATCCGTTCCGTGGTACGATTGTGCTGGGTACTCCCGGCTCCGGCAAGTCTTTCGGCATAATAGATCCGTTCATAAGGCAGCACGCACGAAAGGGCTTCGCCATGATGGTATATGACTATAAGTTCCCGACGCTTGCCAAGACGCTTTTCTATCAGTATTGCAAGAATTTGCACTACGGCAATCTGCCGAATGGGTGTGGTTTCCGCATAGTCAATTTTACCGATGTGGAGTATTCAAACCGTATCAACCCCATCCAGCGTAAATACATTCCCGACCTCGCGGCGGCTTCGGAGACGGCGGCCACGCTTCTTGCCTCGCTCAACAAGGGCGGTGGCGAGAAAAAGGGCGGCTCGGAGGCTTTCTTCACCAACTCGGCAGAGAATTTCCTCGCGGCGATCATCTATTTCTTTGTGAATTTCCACCCGACAGGTTTTCTGAAAGGGAAAAAACTGAAACGCTATATATCGCACGAGGGCAAGAAATTGGAGCTTGTGATACGCAACTGGGACGATTTCAACGCTCTGGACGAGAACGGCGAGGTCATGCTTGACTTCGTGAACGAGAACGGGCGCGACGTATCCACCGACGAGGACAAGATGTTCGTTGACCTTAACGGCTTCTCCTATATCGACCGCATGGGTAAGCTGATATTGATTGACCGCTGCTGGTATGAGGACGAGAACGGAAACGAGGTTGAGCCGGACACTATCACAGGTGAGTTTTCGGATATGCCCCATGTGCTGTCGTTCCTCGGACGCAAGTATTCGGAGGTGTTCGACATTCTGATGATGGACGATAAGATAGCCTCGCTGATGGCCCCCTTCAAGTCCGCATACGAGAACAAAGCCAACGACCAGCTTGAAGGTATGGTGGGTACTCTCCGCGTAAATGCGGCACGGCTTGTATCCCCTGAAGCCTATTGGGTGTTCACCGGCGATGATTTTGACTTGAAGATTTCCGACCCGGTGAGTCCGAGCTATCTTGTGATTGCCAACGACCCCGAAAAGGAACAGGTCATCGGCTCTCTGAACGCTCTTGTGCTTAACCGTCTGATAACCCGTGTCAATTCCAAAGGCAATATACCTGTTAGTATCATCGTTGACGAGCTTCCCACTCTGTACTTCCACAAGATTGACCGACTGATCGGCACGGCGCGAAGCAACAAGGTTGCCGTGACTCTCGGTTTTCAGGAGCTTCCGCAGTTGGAGGCTGACTACGGCAAGGTGGGTATGCAGAAGATTATCACGACCTGCGGCAACATATTCATGGGTGCGGCACGAAACAAGGAGACTCTTGAATGGGCGCAGAATGATGTGTTCGGCAAGGCGAAGCAGACATCGACATCAATCACCATAAACGACCAGAAAATCTCAACCTCCATTTCCGAGAAGATGGACTATCTCGTTCCGGCGGCAAAAATCGCAGACATGGCTACGGGCTGGCTTGCGGGTCAGGCGGCACGTGACTTCACGGCCACCGATGAAAAGATGCTGTCGCATTTTGACATCGAGGACTCCGAGGAGTTCAAGACAACCAAGTATTTCTGCAAGACGCACTTCGATATGGCACGTATCAAGGAGGAGGAATCCAACTATGTGGAGCTGCCTAAAATTTATTCTTTCGACAGTGAGCGAGAGAAGGAGATTATGCTCAACCGCAATTTCAAGCGTGTCAACCAGGAGGTGGCCGATATGGTGAAGGAACTTCTCGGCACTGAATAATAAATTACTTATCATGGAAACTACCGCCAAAATATCCGTTCCCCTCTCGCTCCGCTTATCCGGAAGTGCGTTGAAGATTATCGCCATTCTCTCGATGGTGGCCGACCATTGCGCCTACTTCCTTATGGAGCCTGACACTCCGATGTACGACTGTCTGCGATGTATCGGCAGGATAGCGTTCCCTGTGTTCGCTTTCCTTGTTGCCGAGGGGTTCGCACATAGCCGCGACCGTATGAGATATTTTCTGATACTGTTGCTTGCCGGTGCAGTCAGTGAATTGCCGTGGTATCTGCTCAACGGAGCGGACGGCACGCATAATGTCATGTTCACTCTCTCCCTCGGAGTTGTGGCACTCGCCATATTCGACCGTATGTGTGAACATGGGCCGCTGTCGTTCATCGGTATTTCAGGTATCGCTGTTCTGGCATGGTGGCTCGGAACGGATTATGACTGGCGCGGAGTTCTGATGATAGCGGTGTTCTACATTCTCCGGCACCAGACTATGCGTCCGTGGCTGGAGCGTTCATCGACAAATTTTCCCTCTCAGGCTATTCTTCAGATTATATTCACGTTTCCTTTGATGGCTCACTACGGCATAGCCGGTGCGTTGCTCGCCTCCGCAATAATCTTCCTGTATGACGGCACCCGTGGCTTCATACGAAGCAAATCGGCCAAATACAGCTTATATGCCATATACCCCGTACATCTGATGTTGCTATCGCTATTCAGTTGATAACTTAAATTCAATTTTTATTGCGTAGCAGGATTTGGCATCTGTGAATACATATATTCCTGTCTCGGCCTGTTCGTTTCGGACAGGCTTTTTTATAGGCAGTCTCCTCAAAATTTAGTAAATTTGCAGTCTAAATCAGATAAGTACGCAAAATGACTAAGGCAGAAATTGTAAACGAGATAGCGAAGACCACAGGTATTGACAAGACAAGTGTTCTTGCAGTGGTTGAGCAATTTATGGTTGTAGTAAAAGACAGCCTCGCACATGGAGAGAACGTATATCTCCGTGGCTTCGGCACATTCCAAGTTAAGGAACGTGCTGAAAAAACCGCACGCAACATTTCAAAGAATACCACTATCGTAATCCCGGCACATAATATCCCGTTCTTCAAACCATCGGCCGAGTTCAAAAAGGAGGTGGCTCAGTGATATGGAACAGGAAAACCAAAATATCGAAAGTGCGGTTGAAGAACTGACTCCCGACTGTAACTGCCATTGCGAGGGCGAATGTCATTGCCATAATTGCTACGAGAGACAGCCGGAGATTTTCGATGAAAGTGACATCGACCGCATAATAGCCAACCTTAATGACTGGGATTGAGATATGAGGTATAAATATTGTCCCGAATGTGGCGCAAAACTCAACGGACGGCAAGCTGGTGATGACGGGCTTGTGCCGTACTGTGATATAATATTTCGTTCACTCGAATAAAAAACTTGCAAGATAAACGGGTAATACAAACGCGACAAAGATGAGTAGCGCCAACTGTTGATTAAATCGTAGAATTGTTCTCCTGATTAATTTTAAGGTCAGTTCTACGCCGAAATTTTATTATAGTGTTATCCCCGTTTGTGTTTGCTTGCCACCACATTACTGAACTGGTGAGTTTTGTTACTTTATAATAATAGTTTCCGGCCCAAGGATCTTCACTGTCAAGTTCACCCACTAAAGTCAAATCCAACAAAGGTTGATTGTTCTCCATATATCGGATACTCCAGTTGTATTCTTTGTCGAATAATGGTTTGCCGTTTGCTGTCAGATAATATGTGGTGATTTTTCCATAATGACCACCATAAGTCCCCTCAGTCAAATCAGGAGCGGCAGTTATATCGTAAATGCAGTTTCTTTCAGGAGTTTGCGAGACAACCTCCCATTGCCCGGCCAAAAGATTCAAGTCGATGATTTCCACATCATCCTCATCGCTGCAACCGGCAATGCCAAATGAAATAAGCGAGAGTAACAGTGAGAATAAAAACTTATTCATAATGAAGAGATTATTAGTTTAAGATAAAACGCCGAAATGCGCCTTTTATTGCGATACAGATGGCAGAATCGGACAAAGTACCTATTCGGTTAATGCCTCCATATCGCTACTAATGCACATAATTATTGTCTTTAATGGAGCATCCTGTGCAGTATATTGGATAGCCATAATTTCCTTCGATGTACGGATGTCTGAAATAATCATACAAGGCATCAAATTCAGTATGAAGTTCAGCGTTTTGGTCAATGGCTGAATTGGTAAGGAGAACGATTTGTGTATTTTTTAGGTTCTGTTTTTCAGTTCCAATCATAGATGGTCGAGATATAATGGCCCTGACTTCAGGATATGTCAAATCGCTGCCAATGACAAAATATGCAGTGGAGCCATAAGTTTAGACTTGAATCGGTGTTCCTGTCTATTATAAGGGTCGAGCTATCTGTGGTGCCGGTGTATACTCCAATATAATTTTGCAAGCAGAGGTGATGTGACTATCACCTTGCAAGCCTGCCGAGTCAGTAATAATATGCTTGCCATTTGCCGATTTATTATTGGCAGAACAGGTTGTAAAGGCGATTGCTACCCACAACATGATAAAAAATCTGAAAAATCCCATATATTTGTTTATTTATCTTATCCCAGCTTGTTGCGGAGTTTACGGACTTCGGTCTTTACAAAGCCCATAATCTCTTTCCCTAAAAGGAATTGTTCAGTGGCGAACCAATCGGGGTTGCCGTTGTCTTGCTGAGTATAATTTTTCTCGGAGTTGTCTATTGCATCCTGGAGACGTGCCGGGTCTCGTTGATAATCAAATCCACCTGCGATTTGTTTATTGACATACGCCTTGACAGATGGTTGTTTTTCAACATCTTCTCTATCCGGCCTGTCTGCATAGTGATGGTAATATAGCCATACTTCAAAGCAGGGGTTACTTTGCGCGACATTCCATGCCTCATACGGTTTAGCCTCGCTGTATTTCTCAGTTATCCGCGCGTTCATAGCCCTGCAGAAGTTTCTGAGAGGTGCTATCTTACCCTCTTTCTCCCATGAATCAGTGTCTATCGCAAACCATATTTTATCTTGTTGGAGATAGTCAATCGTATGTTTTCTTGTATCGCCAAGCAAGATACGCTCGGCAAGCTCCATCAGTTTCAAGGGGTCTGTGCCTTCTTCAGGAGGTATGACAATCAATTCAAGATTGGAGGACAATCCTTCAAAAAAGCCGAAATAGTCAGGCTCAGAGCCTTTCCCCTCACAGACTATATAGATCTTGCTGGCATCTTTGGTCGGCTCACTCTTGCTGTAATCTTTCCTGCGTGTAATCATATCACCATTTCAGATCAGAAAGGTTAGACAGGAACGGTATGCCTCCATAGCGGCCATTGAGATAACCGTTCTCGATGTTCGCGGTCTTGTGGATATTATAGTCGCTCAACGGATAAAGCTGTGTTGACTGGTCAACATCCTTCTGAGCGAACCATATCTCATCGGGGCGGAAAATGGATTGGTCAAGCAGACAACTCTCATGTGTGGTGAATATTATCTGACCTTTGGCATCACGGTTCTCCGATATTTTACTCATGAGAGTCTTTATCATTATTGGATGTATGCTCCTTTCTATCTCATCTACAACGAACACATTGTCACGTTTGAGAATGGCATAAAGCAGAGGCATATATTCTATAAGCCTACGTGTGCCGTCAGACTCCATATCCATTTTCATCTCCACATCATCACCATTATAATTGGTGTGTACGGCAATAAGTGTCTTTATATAAGGCACGCCATCCTCGACAACGATGTTTGAAATCTCATTGTTATGCGTCTCCATAAGCATCTGTGGTGTGCCTGGATGCTCTTTAGCGGCGTTGATAGCCTTTGTCATGGTAGTGTTGCCACGCACTTCATCCTCATTCAGAATCTCTTTGCGGACACCAAGTTTGGTTATGCCCGTTTTAAGTTCCGGCATGATTGAATTTACGAGTTCCGCAAACTCACTGTCTCCGTCAAGCACATGGGGAAGATAGCCTATCCGCATAGTTGGCAGTACAACCTGCAATCGTCTGATCCAGTCGTATGCCTCCTTTACAGCCGGTAATTCTTCGGGGTAATACTTACCGAAGAATGACAGGGCGAGCATATCCGGACGCACAATCCTGTTCATCGCGTTCATAAAGACCTCGATGAAATCATCCTTGCCACCGGGACGCAAATAATCGCCGGAAACATTTATGTCATTATCCTTACGGCTGAATATCCTTATGTCTTTACTTTTCTGACTGAGAAGCAATTCCTCCTCAAATACTTCCTGACGGTTGAAACGCAGATGATAATAGAATATCTTGCCCTCGGTAAAGAACTCGACAGCAAGTTCAGACGGAGTATTCTTTCCGTTCTCATCAAGTTTGAAATAGAGATCTTCGGCAATATCCGCCTCGCCCATCTTCTCGGCCCCGACCAATGATTTGAGCAAGGCGATACATTTGAGTAGGTTGCTTTTGCCCGCACCGTTTGCTCCATATATGGCACTCATACGCAATGCGGTCACATAACCACAGTCCATTTTGTGCCATTCGTGGCTATGGCTCTTGCTTGACGGGAAAGTGTTGAACTCAACCGCGTTCTTAAACGACATGACATTTTCTGCTGCGAATCGTAGTAGCATGGCTTATTCCGTTTGTTATTCACGGCAAAGATAGCAAAATATATCCATTTACACAAGCTATTGCCGATTAAAACATTATATTCAGTTAAATTTTAACGTAATTATTGCAAACTTGGTTCATTCAAAGCTGACGGAGCACCCTTATCACTGCACGGATATAGCCCGGATCTTCGGCATAGCCAATCTTTTTCAACCATAGCAGATAATTTCCGCCCTTATATCTATATTGTACTTTTGTGTAATATGCTTTGACCGATTCAGTCCAGTGGTTGAACTCATAGTATTTGCCTGTGCGTGGATTGGTAAGCCCGAAAAGATTGTGCTTGTTGCGGCAGACCGGGGATTTGAACCAGCCTGTTTCAAGTATTGCCTGTGCCAATACTATCTTCGGATATTTTATGCCGTTCTTTTCAATCTCGGCAATCAGATTTTTAATGGTGAGAGGGGGCAAATTATCAGCGGCAGCTACTTCCTCACATGATTTTCTCACCATGCCAGCATTGCGAAATGCAATTTGTATAGAGTCAGGATATTTCACTGTCATAGCCAATTCTCTACTCTCTGTATATCCCACGTTTTCAGGTTCTTTGGTATTCACTACGGCTGGAGGAGCCTCAATCGGTGTCTCTTTTGTGATTGTATGAAACTGAGCCATTGACACAGAGGGAACTGCAATCATGGCTACTGTAATGAGAAATGTGTCCAAAGTGCTCATGTACGAAATTCTTGTAAAATAATTTTGTCATCGGCAAGTGGTTGACACCACGAAATTAACCCCCAATAATAAACCGCATGAACAATTCGGACACAAATTTTTCAAATCAGTTACCTTTCGAGCAGTTGGCAAAACTCGGGCTCGACCGTGAAAAGGTTGAGAAATTGCCACAGGAGGTAAAGGAGAAGCTGATTAACGGAGAAGTGACACCTCTTATGGAGGTCACGTTACCGGCCGGGAATGGCATGGTTATCTCATTACCCCTCAAACTCCAGCTCGCCGCTGATAAAGACGGCAATCCCACGCTGATCGCATATCCCGTGCAGCGTGAACTGTCGGTTGACAGAAACAACGAGCTTCGCCTGTCGCAACAGGAACTTGACGCACTGCGCCGTGGCGACGTGTTGCAGAAAGCCATCGACATCAACGGCGAGAAGACTCAGCAGTATCTCCAGCTCGACCCGGAAACGAAGTCAATCATCCACCGCCGCATAACCGAGGTGCAGATTGAGCAGAAGTTGAAGGACATGGAAAAGGTCAACGACATCGAGCTTGGCTCCCAGCAGAAACAGCAGGCACGCGAAGGCAAGCCGGTGGAACTGTCGGTAGGCGGCGAAAAGGTATCGGTCGGCATAGACCTCAAAGAGCCTCAGGGCTTCAAGGTCGTAAAAGGCGACCTCAAGGAATGGGAGCGACAGCAGAAACTCCGCTATGACGAGCAGCACCCCGAATATCTCGGACTGGTAATGACCGACAAGAACCGCTGGGAATATCAGAAAGTTGTCGAGAATGATTCTAAGGAACGTGCCATCAGCCTCGACCCCACGCAGAAAGAGGAACGGAAATCCGGACTAAAGAGATGATTGAATGATCTCACAAAAGACAAAGATGGAACGGATGTCAACCGAGTACAACAGATTGAAAGCAATACATCCCGATTCTATCATACTATTCGATACAGAAAAAGGCTATGAACTGTTCGGGCAAGATATTGAGGTCGGCAAGAAAATACTGAACCTTGATACTAACCATTTTGCTCCTGAGCTTATGGAAGATTATCTGTTCATGCTTGTCAAGAGCGGTAAACATATAATTATCAACGATGAAATAGATGTGTATGAAACAAAACTGAATAGCAAACAAGAAGCACATAACCCCATAGATAATACCGATATGCCAAGAAAAAAGAAAGAGAAGACTCCCCAGGAGGAGCTTGTAAAGACCACAAAGAGCGCGGTCGATGAAACGACCCCGAAAGAGAAAAAATCAGAATCCCAATCCGCCACCCAGGGCGAAGCCGCCGAGCGCAAGCCCCGTGAGCCTCAGATGGTGACGGTCAACGGCGACAAGGTGACACACGGCCACGCATACCAGAGCAAGACCAACCCGGAGGACTGGTATTTCACCGCCAAGATCAACGGCGAACAACTGAAGCCTCAGAAGATGGATCCGGCTGACCTCGTCGCCTATAAGGAGAAGGAACTCACCGTGCCGCAGCTAATGGAACGCTACTATCCCACGAAACTTATGCCGAGGGTGCCGGATGTAGCCTATCAAGTGGCAAATGTGCTGCCCGGACCCGGCGGAAACCTGACCATAGACAAGTTCAATGTCTATAAGGAGACCGACGAGACCCGCGCCGACTACGGCAAGTATAAGTTCTACGCACAGGTGGGAGACAAGAAGATGTCAACAACTGCCTCACGCGAGGACCTGAACGCATACTTCGACCGCGTGGCAACTCCCGGACAGCTTGTGGAGCGCAACTTCGGCGACCGTCTGCACCTGCAATCCCACTACGAGCAGTTCAGGCTCCCGGAGGGCATCGACCCCAAGGGTATCCGTGTCGCAAAGGACAAGGAAGATGGAAAGTGGAAGGTGTCGGCCGACCTCGGCGAAGGACGTGGACGCACTTCCCGTCAGGAGCTGTCCTTCGACGACGGCTATTCGCTTTTCAAGACGAAGACCGCCACACGCGAGCAGATAGCCGCAAAATATCTCACTGAGGAGATAAGCACCAAACTCGCCGCTCCGCTATCTATGGAGAAATCAGCCTCCATGAAAATGTAAAACCGTTTCCCCACAACACTTAAAAGAATACCACTATGGCAAAATTAGAATATGACGAACTTGTGCAGCTCCTTCAGGACGGTACAATAGGCTTCCTCCGCTTCATGCTTGAAAGCGATAATGCGGAGTCCTACCTCGAATGGTGCGAGCTTCATGGCATCGAACCCTCTGAAGAATCCGCCGAGTTCTACTACGACGAGACCGAGATTGACATGATGGAGCGTCAGCTGATAGATGACGAGGATTATGGCATCTGGAACTAACGGCGCGTCCAACAGTTCAGGCCAGCAGGCTCTCGACCGCTTCGCCCAGATGATGATCGAGCGTATGGAGAAGATGAAGGGCTCGGACTGGGAGAAGGGCTGGATTGGCGGAGCCTCCTCCGCCGGCCTGCCCCAGAACATCATGGGGCGCAACTACTCCGGCTCAAACTCCTTCTTTCTCCAGTTGCACACTGCGGCGCAAGGCTACGAGCTTCCAGTGTTCCTCACATTCAAGCAGGCACACAACTTCAAGGCCCATGTCCTCAAAGGAGAGAAAGCCTTTCCGGTGATATACTGGGACATGATGGTGCGAGACAAGGACGGCAAGAGAATATCCTCCGACGAGTACCGAGCCATGAGCCGTGACGAGCGTAAAAATCTTGACGTGATACCCTTTGTCAAGGCGTTCCCGGTTTACAACATCGACCAGACCAATTTCCGTGAGGCACAGCCTGAGAGGGTGCAGAAACTACTCGACCGCTTCAAGGTGCCTGAAATGCGTGACACACAGGGTATGTACGCCCACGGGGCACTCGACCGCATGGTTGCCGAGCAGACATGGCTCTGCCCCATACAGGCCGACCGCAAGGAGAGCGGCGCGTATTATTCCCCCTCGCGTGATATTGTGGTGCTTCCCATGAAGCAGCAGTTCAACAAGGGCGCGACTCCGGAGGACATATACCGCGACGGCATGGAGTTCTACTCGACCATGCTACACGAAATGACGCACTCCACCATGACACCCGAAAGGCTCAACCGTGAGGCGGGCGCGAAGTTCGGCGACCCGAAATATGCGAAAGAGGAACTGGTGGCCGAGCTTACAGCGGCCATGATAAGCCACTCTATGGGCTTCGACTCAAAAGTCACCGACAACTCGGCGGCCTACCTCGATTCATGGATAGGCGCGCTCCGGCAGGAGCCGAAGTTCATCGTGTCGGTGATGGCCGATGTCAACAAGGCTTCGGAAATGATACTCGACCGTGTGGACGCACAGCGCATATCGCTCGGCGAACAGCCTTATCTGGCGAAGAACGACCCTCTGATGGCTCCTTTGGAGGACGAGATATGCCCGTTCAGGAACGCTGCCATAATCAAGACCCGCTCCGGCGACTTCGCCCTGCGTGCCTCATACAACGGTGTCGATCTCGGTGTGAAGCCTATCGAGCGTTCAACCGCGAGAATGTATTTCCAGCTCACCGACCAACGCGAGAAAGACATATTCCTCGGAAGCGCGATACGCAAGAATTATGAATCGGAGATTGCAGGCATCGACCGCCGCGCCTCCAAGTCACTCTCAATCGTCTGAAGCTATGGCACCGGCTGACTATAAAGTTAAGTTCAAAGAACTTAAATCGCGTGTTGGTATTGATGATGTCGCCTATTCGCTCGGCTACCGCCTCGACCGCAAGGCAGGTGTGGGCCGGTACATCGAGCTTGTGCTGGGCGAGGGACGCGACAAGCGCGACACAATCATCGTCAGCAACCGCCGCGACAAGGCTTCGCAGACTTTCTTCCGGCGTGACGGCTCAAAGGGCGACGTGGTGTCGTTCATACGCGAGAATCTTTCATTTTTCAATGTTATCGGGCTTACCGAATGGCAGAAGATAGCGAAAGTGATGGCGCAGTTCGCCAATATGCCGGAGCCGGATTATGACCGCGACAGGGATTATGTACGCTCGGCATCCGCGCCTCAGGTGTTCGACCCTTCGCGCTACCGTGTCAAGGAACTGGACGCGGCCAATATCCCCCGGCTGTTCGCACAGCGCGGACTGTCGGCAGATACGGTCAAGGCTCTCGCCCCGTTCATTTCCCTTGTGTCTGACAGACGCAACGAGAATTTCAACGGCTACAATATTGGCTTCCCCTACACGGAAGCCGGGAGTGACAAGACTGTGGGATATGAGATCCGCGGCGTGAGCGGTTACAAGTCAAAGGCCGCCGGCACCAATTCCTCCACGGCGGCGTGGGTGGCCGACCTGTCGCACGGCAACAACGGTCTCGTGCGTCATGTGTTCTTTTGTGAATCCGCCTTTGACGCTATGGCTTTTTTCCAGCTGAACCGGCCCCGGTTAGGCGAGGATATCGCCCTTGTCTCCCTCGGCGGCACGTTCTCCGACCGTCAGGTACTGGGCGTGATGGAGCGTTTTCCAAACGCCCGTGCCTACGACTGCTTCGACAACGACCTTGCCGGACGCATCAACGGACTCCGCCTCATGGCTCTTGTCGAGGACATTCCACTCAAAATCACCAAGACACCGGAGGGCTTGATGGTGGAGGCCAAAGGCAAGAGTTTTCCGGTGTCACCCGACCGCTCCGCCTACACTCAGTTTGAGCCGCATATCTCCGTGCGTTACCGCATGGGGCAGTGGCAGCCTCCTAAGGACTTCAAGGACTGGAACGACTGCCTGTTGGGTAAACGCTCATCAATCAAGATACTCCCTACCAAACATGACCGTGACGATAACCTCGCCGAGCAGCGCGCTTCCGGCTTAAAAATATGACTGACCGATGAAGACTATCAAACCGAAAACAGCCCTGCTCGCACTATCCCTCCTTGTCATTCCTGGAGCGGACATGATGGCGCAACAGACCGACCCGACGCTCACGGCGGCGGTGATAGCGCAGACTGTGGAGCTTAACAATATCCACAAGAAGCGTAAGTCAACCCAGGAGAAGATCATTGCGGCTGAAGCCGCCGTGACAGTAGCCCTCGACCGCGTTCACTCCGTGGAGAACAAGATGCTTGAGTATCTTTCCAACGCCCAGGGTGCCATGCAGAATCTCTACCAGATAAAGCGTGCCGGTGAACTGGTGCTTACGGAGATACCCAAGAACTGTGATCTGTTGCGTAAATCGGTACCGGGGCATCTTAAAGGCACGGCCATAGCGGTGCTGGTGTCCGATGAGCTGACTGACGCGGCCACGCAGATGGCGGCTCTCTATCCCTTCATGCAACAGCTTGTCACGTCGGGTAGCTACACTGTCACAGGTTCTGATGGCAAAAAAGAGAAGCACAAGGTCAACCTGCTCAACTCTGCCGAGCGGTACTATGTGGCAAACGAGGTGGTGACACGTCTGGAGACAATCAACACCGACCTGTGGCTGCTGGCGTGGCAGATACGCACTCTCTCATGGAACGACCTGTGGTTCTCGCTCGACCCCGACGGCTGGGCCTCGGTGATGTCGGGAAAGGCTATCGCGGAGACCCTTGTGTGGGAGTGGAACACGATAAAATACAGATAAACGAACTATCAACAACATTTTTTACATGGATACAGAAACAAAGATTATCGGCCGTTGCCCTGTGTGCGGCGGCAATGTGGTGAAGACCTGCAAGGGCTACCGCTGTGAGAACAACACCGGGGAGGACGGCAAGTGCGGACTCTTCATCAACGGTGTTATCGGCAACCGCAAGATGGCGGATGCCGAGGTCGCGGAACTGCTGGAGAAGCGTAGCATACTGCTCGACGGCTTCGCCACAAAGGAGTGGAAGACTTTTCCGACCGTGCTTGTCATGGCGGCTGACGGCTCTATCAATATGGAGTCGGTGGTGGCACGCTGCCCCCGTTGCGGCGGCGAGATCCGCGTGGGCGCAAAGGCGTTCAACTGCTCGAACTACCGGCAGGAGGGAAGCCCCTGCGACTTCGTGATATGGCGAAATATTGCCGGGCACCTCATGACGCTCGATGAAGTGCGCGAGATATGCGCCGATGGTGTCACATCCCACGAGGTTGAGATGTTCGGCGAGAACGGCTCTGTTTATCGCCGCAAACTCGGCTTGTCACCCGACAAACTAAAGGTCATCAAGGTATGAAGCCGGGAATGAAACTTGCCATACTGCTCACAAGTTGTGTGGCTATGTGGGGCGGCATAGGTTGTGCGTTCCACTACTTCGGCCAGCCGTCGAAACGGGCGCAGTCGGTGGCGGAGAAAGCATTGATGGCCTCGGTGGATAATCCGGAATCGGTAAAGGTCATAGCGGTCAGCAAGCCTGACAGCGTGTTCGGCCGCAACTACATCAACAACGACGAGAAAATGGCGATAGCCATGTCGATGATGAAAGTCAACGAACAGGTCATGTCCCGGACAGACGGGCTTCAGAACCTCGATTTTGAGGACAACGCCGTTTCCGAGCTTGTCGGCCGCCAGATGTCGGCGATGTCCGCTCTACGCTCTATGGTGGGCTTCGAGACTCCTGACGCTCCACGCAAGCCATTCTCCGGCTGGAAAGTGAAGATAGAGTATGAGGCTCTGTCGGAAAGCGGCTCTCCCTACCGCTCGGAATACTGGTTTATACTTGATCGTGACGCTCAGTGCGTCGTAAACTCTTTTGAAATACCTCTTTTATAAATCCCTAAACTGAATACAACGATGAAAGAACTACTTGATCAGATCGACACGCTCACTGCATCTTTCCTGAAAGACGCCTGCTCTCAGCTCGACAAAGGCAACAAGGCCGCCGGACTCCGTGCACGTCGCGCTTCCCTCGAACTGGAGCCGCTGCTCAAACGCTTTCGCAAACTCTCGCTGGAAGCCGCCAACAACAAGGCTGAATAATCAGCCCTCGATAGGACAATTTCTTTGCTGTCAAAAACCGGGACTCCCTGTGCGTGAGCATGGGGAGTTCTACTATTTAATCCAATCTTTTTTCAGTACCCTGAATGAATAAAAAGGACTATATATGATGAATAAGCAACTCAGTAGAAACTGGTATTTAAGTGTGTCTTTATTTCGACTTATAAAATAATTTATTCTTAATACAATTCCTGAAGGTATCAATAAGACAATAATCATCCAAATAGACATCAAATCACCCCAAGGCCATAAGTGAAATGAATCTACGATAGCACACACCGCAATATAAACGAACAAAAAGATATTGCAAAGTGTAAATATCAGATATAATTGTTTGAAATTAGGAATTTTGTCGCAATTAAATTTCATCGTTTACCTCCTTTCCGCCAGAGAATAATGAACAGGACAAGGGATAAAAAGTAGGTTATCCACATCAGAGTGGACAAACCATCTATATACATATAGTATCATTCCTCTATTATGTCTATATTGTATGGTTAAATAATATACTTGCATCCACATAGGCGTTAATCCACGTCAATGTTCCATAGATAAATATTGAGATAAATATTATCAAGCCAACTATCTTCTGCCAAGTCTTCATAATCACTCTGAAAAACAAGTTATGCAAATGAATATTACGATAACAGCAACAATCGATGCCAGCACTATCTTTGACACATAACTTTTTGTTTCTTGTGAAGCCTCATAATCGAAACGAGACGGCCCTGCATATTTTTCAATCGCCTTACGAACACTTTTGCTTCGGCAATACAGATCGGATAGGCAAATGTCGTGGAACTCAAACTGTTCACCATTTACCGAAGTTTTGATTCTTAGCCATCTTTCCACGAAACGAGCAAAATAAGATACGTTCCAACTGGTATAGACGCTCACTATATCCCACCACCAATTATATGTTTTGGTCTTGCCCCAGTCCTTTATTGTTATTCCCTCGCTGTCAATTATTAGCGTGGTTCTACCATAGCGGATATATTTATAGGCATATACAGCCACACCCAAACCGAAAAAGACCGCACCAAATATGCACCAAAATTTAGGTGTATAGATAGAAACGTATAAAGACACGCCAAACATCACCGTTACCAACAGTGGAGACGTCAGCGATTCTTTTGCTATATATCGATTATTTATCGGCACTTTTGTCATATTATTTCCCGGCCCACCATTTCGATTTTGGAAATTTTGTTCTTTGAATAATCGACAACCATTATGGCTTCATCTGTCACGTTCTCATCATTTGGATTAGGCTTCCATCTTACATAGAATCTTTTTGGGGATGTATTATCTGAGCCATCTTCCGTTTTCCATGTTATAGCCATAGTTTTTACAGCATTGCGAAAAGCGGTATCTGCATAAGCTATTTCAATATCTCCATTCAGAAGTTTAGTCGCACACCCCTCGTTGCAGTATCGGTCAAATAATGTTTTCATATCCCTAACAGCAACTCCGGCGGCTCGTTCACTGAAATATAGTGTCATAAAACCGGATACTATGTCATATCCGTCAATTCCAAGAGCATAATCTTCAGTGATTATATCGTATGTTCCGTTTTTGCGGATTTGATACAGCAAAGGCCAACCGTCATCGGTATCAGGCAGAAAACAACCGAAAGTGAGATATATTGTAGAGTCGGAATACCAATGCAGTCCGCCTCCCCAATACATTTGATACTCGCCTTCCTGTCCCATTAGATCTTTTGTGCGAATCTCTTTATTTATGAAGACGGGACAGTTATCGTATGAGAGGGTTACAAAGACAGATGAATCACCAAATGTATTTTCACCTATTTTTATACGGGCATCATTTGGCGCAATGGTAGTTATCAGCGTCCAGTGCCCAACGACTGTATCCTCTATCACACGACCACATGGTATGGATTGTATAGAATCTACTACTTCTACAACTTCTATGGTTTTGCTGTCGGTAGTTTTATCGGTTTTGCAACCAACTATATATGACAACATAATTGCCACGAAACCATACAGAAATAAATATCTCATGTCAATCTGCTTCATAAATCAATCTGCCGTTTTTGTATAATTCCAGAATTTATGATAACAGTTACCATCACTGTCAAAGTATTTCCATTCTCCAATATAGTCGGTTACAAATGTTTCTCTATTCCAATCTTGCAGGCACCAACCTTCAGAAAGCATTTTACCACTCTCATAATAACGGCGAAGATAAATTAACGAATCGGGAGCGATTGGATATACAGTATTTATATGTGAGGAATTTTCCCTCAGACTGTCATAGTCCCAAACCCACACTTTGGGATAAACAGCTTCAATACTATCAATCAGCGTCTCATCACTATTGCCTAAGTCACCGTTATAATGATGCACTATGCTATCTTTCCACTCGATTGTTTCTCCATTTAAGTACATTCTATTGCCTGCAACAGCATAACCATTTCCCAAATATCTGAAATGGTTGGGATTTGCACCTTTGAGTATCATTTCTTCAGCATAAGTGCCTCCAAATCCATTGCCATTTTCGTCTATTCCATCATAACAGATAATGCGCTGTGGATAATAGACGTGGCGTTTGTCTTTTGCATATTCAGTTTCGCTACAAACACGGAAAGACGCTAAATCAACATCAATTTCATCACAGCTAAAATCACCTACCGCGGTCCCCCAATAAATATGCCCTTCAAGGTTCGTATAGCTTCCTACTGATTCTCCATTTTCAATCGGAAGCCAAACCCCATTATCGACAATCGAATCACTGCGGTATGTGCATCCCGCGAATAGCACAATTACGATAATGAATATTACTGTAAGTCTGCTGAAAGCGACAAGCGAGGTCACACCATCGCCGTCGGTGGAGAGGCGATGACGGTAGATGCCAATTATTTTTGCTCGGTCGGGAGGCATTGCTGTCGGATCGGCATAAGAGCCTATCGCAAAGTTAATAAGAATATTTGACATTAGGGTGGTTAGCACGCATAAAAATCGCCGTTATATCCTGACAGATGATGATTTATGAATAAAAAGGTACTGGAGGCGGCAACTTATCTTTGATTACTTGCGGCTTCTGCGTCCGTTGGTTTTTCGCTACGAAGTAACGGCGGGCGGTGACGCCGGCAAGCGACCGCCTCCGGCTTGGCTGCATGAAAAAATCCGGCAGCCTTCCACGATTTGTGCCAAATCGGGTATTCCGTATTTTTTCACTTGCCACACTTGCCTTGCGCCCCCTGTGCCCTCCGTCTTGATTGTATCGAAAAAATCCCCCGGACGCGAGAAGCCACAAGGCTTCAAACAAAAGGGAAAAAAACAAAAAAACTCAAACATCTAAAACCCTCAAATTATGGAAGCAACAGCAATTCAGACCAACACCGCAAACGTACAGGAAGCCACAATCTCCCTCGCTCTCATTCAGCCGAGCAACTACAACCCCCGTAAGAATTTCGACGAGCAGAGCCTCACCGAACTCGCTGACTCTATCAGCCGTCAAGGTATTCTCCACGCGATAGGTGTACGACCAATCGCCGGCACTGACCGCTACGAAATCGTGTATGGCGAGCGAAGATACCGCGCCTCCCTCATCGCAGGGAAAGAGGACATCAAGGCAACAGTCTATACCGACCTTTCCGATGATGAAGCCGAACAAAATGCTATTGCGGAGAACCTGCACCGCCAGGACATCACGCCTATGGAAGAAGCCGAGACGTTAAAGGCTGCAATCGACAGCGGACGCTACGACTATGCCACACTCGCCACGCAGATAGGCAAGAGCGAGACCTATATCCGCACCCGAATAAAACTCACAACCCTCATACCCGAAATCGCACGGCTGATTGACACCGAGGAAATCACGGTGGCAGTGGCAACCGAGATAAGCCGTTACGGAGTTGACATACAGACCGATGTTTACAACTCCCACCTCAAAGACGGAGTGACCTGCAATAATTGGCGTGGTATGAACGCCTCCAATGTGGCTCGGCTCATAGAAAAGAACTACACAACCGACCTAAGCCGTTACCGCTTCGACAAATCGGCGTGTGCCTCATGCCCTTTCAACACCATAAATCTTCTGCTGTTCTGCGAGGACGGCTGTGAGGGCAACTGCTCCAATCCCTCTTGTCTTCGTGAGAAGCACATCGGCTATCTCACCGACAAGGCGGTTGATATGCTGAACGAACATCCCACCGCCAATTTCTGCCACTCGGAGTATGACCGCAACGAGAGGGTGAACGCACTGCTGACTGAAATGGGCTATGACATCGAAAAACTCGGTGGCTATCTGACACCTTACCCCTTTGAACCTATCGCACCCCAATCCGACCGCTTCGACACCGAGGAAGAATATGCCGAGGCAGTAAAGGCATACGAGGGCAAAGTGGAGGCGCATAGGGAAAAGTGTGCCGAACTCACAGCAAAAGCCGAGGCAGGAGAAATCACACTATACATCACAATCGGGCGAAATGATGTGACGCTCGGATATATGGCTACCCCTGCCAAGCCGAGTGAGGACTGCAATAATCCGAAAGCCGAAATCGCCAAGTTGGAGGCAAAGGACAAACGCAACAAGGAGATAGCCGTGGAGCGTACAATCGAGGACACGAAGAAGAAAATCCTCGAAGCCGACATCACCGAAACTAAATTCTCGCAGGACGAGGACAAGATGATATATTTCTTCCTGCTCTCATCGCTCCGCAAAGAGCATTACGAAGCCGTCGGACTGACCGACCGCAAGTCTCAATATGTTCTCAACGACAGCGAGAAAATGACAATCATCGCCAATCTCAACGCCAAGACAAAGGCGATAATCCGCAGGGATTTTCTAATTGACAATTTCAAGGGTGCGTATCGTGACAACGCCATTGCCGACCTCCTGCTTTCTTTCGCCAAGAAGCACATGCCGGAAGAACTCGCCAACATCGAAGCCGAGTATAACGAGATTTACGAGAAGCGACACCAACGTATCGAGGAACGCAAGGCTCTACTCGCCAAAGATACCGAACCCGAAGCAACTGAGCCGGAAGCCGAGAACGCACCCGAAGAAGAACCTATGCCGGAGGCAGAACCCACTACGGCAGAAGCCACTCCCGACACCACCGAGGTAGAGACCGAGGTTGCACCGGAAGCCGAGAACGCGCCCCAAGAAGAACCTATGCAGGAAGCTGAACCCTCCACGGAAGAAGCCACTCCCGACATTTCCGAGGCAGAGACCGAGGCTATCCAATACGAACCAACGGAAGAAGAAGCCGAGGCGATACTTACCGAAGAAGAAAGGTACTGCGAAGAAGCTGTTGCATAAAGCGACAAGCACCTATGTTTGAGCAAGCCACCCCATGCCGAGAGGCGCGGGGCGGCTTTTGCTCGTCCCCTCCCAAAAGCCGCCTCTTTGGAAAACCATTGTAGCGTCATGCTTTATCGGATTATTATACTTCCTCGCAGTCAAACGGTGATAAATCACTGGATATATTGTGCTTTATCTTATCTCAAATTCCACGAAAGCAGTGTCTTGTCTCTCCGAATTGTCAAAGTGAAATGTCTTGACTAACCGATATACGCCCCGGTTAAGATTTTTACCATAAAACCACGGTTTTACTATATCTTCACGTTGGGACTTTGTTTCCAAAATATAGGCAATCGCAGTGAATACAGTGAGGCAAGCTCCTTCTTCCATATATTTTTTATCTATTGGAAGTCTTTTCCACTGATCGTTTTCTTTTCCTTGAATCTCAAACCATTCTCCGAAAAGAACTGTCGAATTGGTATTGTTACGCCAGACAACATTCAGGGAGTCTATCGGTAATGTCACGCCATCGGTATTCAGAACTGTCATCGTGACACCCGGTGTCGTTGAATAACTTTTCTGAAGCATTGGCTCGATTATAGGTGCAGTTTCCTTCATGGCTATGTGCCAATAGACAGAATCTGAGGACGCAACCTTTATAGTCTGTGGATAATAGCCTACAAAACCGATATTTATACTATCCCCGTCATTTACACGTATTGAGAAAGAACCATCTTCTTTAGATATTGTAGCTCCGTGATTAGTGAGGTCTTTCACAATCGCCTGATTTAACGGTGTTCCGTCTGTGGAGTCGAAAACCGTTCCTTGCAAATCAAATATTTCAGGATGTGTATTCCCATCGTGGTCGATATAATACCATGAATCACTTACCCATGTCCTGTATTCACCAACCGGCTCTGATTTACCTTCATCTGTAACTTTGGCATAGCCATCCTCAAAAGGAAAGGCGAAAGCAAAACGAGGTTCTATCGCCACATTGCCGAGGCTGTCGGCAAATCCGATTTTGCCGTCCTTGTTGACTATCCTCTGCAATCCCTCACAAAAATAATCATCGCCATTGTCAAATTGATATATAGAGTACGAGTGTTTGTTACCACAAGAGGACACCAGACTAAACAGTAAGATAAATGGCAACATAATCACGCCATTAATATCGGTATATCGGAACATAGTCTTTCTCATCTGCTATTTTTCTTATGTTTATAATGTTATGACTTATAACGGCTATGATGGTTTATTGAAAACGGCTCCCGACATCGTGCCAGGAGCCGAATATAGTATGATTTGCTGTTTTTATTTCAAGATTGCACTTTCAGAATCGTTGTGTTCGTAAGAGGGAGATTTTGAAGTCTTCTTACCATAATCAATAGTATATGCCACTTTAAGGGTGGCGTATTGATTATATTGTCGATTCCAGTTAGTCTGTTTATATGAGTATGAGGGAGTGTTCAATTCATCTATGATGCGGTTGTGCATGAGGAATAGATTATTGGCGTTGGCTTCTATCGCCCAATGGTCGTGAGTCCACATCGCCGAAAGTTGATACTGCCAGTAGGTCTTTCTCCGTATCTGGCTGTCAACCAAATCTCTTGTTGGCGTTGACACCCATGCACCAAAAGAGAAGTCCCCGACATAGTAATTTACAGTTGCGCTTCCGGTGAATACCGACAGGTTGCGGTGTTGAACTCCTCCTCGTGCCAGTTGCTCGCTCCATTGTCCGGAGATATTTATATTGAGGGCGTTGGATGGCTTGTATGTCAAAGACAAATCCGCTCCCGGCTTATGGTAGATACAATCATCGCGGAATGTACTTATCAGATTGCCCTCCCTGATGTAATAGTCGGAGATAATGGAATGATTCTGATAGAAATACGACACACCGGCTTGCAACGCGATTTTATTAAGGTTCAGATTATAACTCAAGCGTGGGCTGAGCAATATGGAGTTATCCATGTCTGGATTTCCTTTCAGAATGATTATTGGGTCAATCTGCTGCTCAACATTGTTTATGGTGTTGATTCTTGGATATGTGTTACCCAACGCAAAAGCGAATTGCAACTGTTGCTTACGATCAATCATATATGCCGCTCTTGCTTGAAGACGTGGTGTGAGGTGGTTAATCGACTTCATACCTTTCAGCCGGTATGTGAGGAACGACAAGCCGGGATTGATGTCATAGAAGAACCGCCCCAAACGCTGGGAGTAGTCAACAAACAGGATAGTTTCAGAAGAACGGAGATTCTGATTGTATGCCGCAGTCCCGGAATAATCAGAATCACTTACTCTCAGGAACTCATAGAATGTGAAAACAAGGCTATTACGGTGACTGAGAGTCCATGAATAGTTGGCGTTCAACTTTGTGTACCAGTAATCTTCTTTAACCAGAGACTTGTATAAGGCATCATTATCTTTATATTGCCTGTTAAAGTCATTTCTGGAATAATATCCGTCCGCCACATAATCAAGTCTCTTGTTTTCTGAAAATGTGTGCATTCCAAAGAAATACAGGCTCGGCCGCATGGTCTTGTTTTTACTATGGAGATTTACAACGTCACCATCGTTGAAAGCTGCATCTGTCAGCCAATAATTGACTATTCCATTGCCGACATCATTTCTGCTGTCAGTCCATGCTATGCCTCCCCGGAGCATCCAGATATATTTATTCCCTCTGTTGCTTATGGAAGCCTGCACATATTCTTCTGAATCACGGTTACCGACATTGGAATAGGTATTATTTCTGTTCAATATACCGTCCTCAAAATTAAATGATTCGGTTTCATCAAGCGTGGATTTAGGATTTTCAAGTGAATATCCGGCCCAAAGGTTTATGCTCTTGTTGCCGACAACATATTTTGAAATCAGATTGTAGTCACCGTTCAGATACCCCAGGCCCTGCATGGCATCCAACTGTGTATAACCGCCGTTGTTGAGAGTTCTCAACACGAAATTTATTGCGGCTGCGTCTTTGGCGTATTTGCCTGTCGGAATGTCGAAATATTCCACACGGGCAATATCCTTCGGTCTCAAAGACTGCACCTCACGGAAATCCACCTCACGTCCATCAATATAGAGTGTTGCAGTGCCGGCAGGTGTTGTAACGCTCCCCGTTGTTCGGTTAACCGAAATACCCGGAATCATCAAATTACGCAGCAGATCATAACCGCTGACAGCATGTTTCCGCTGTTCCTTTGTAGGAATGGCGGAGATATGATCATCCTCACGTGTCAAGTACGAGGCGTTTACCACAACCTCCTTCAACTCCTGCGTTTTGATGGAGTCCGGTTGCTCCTGTGCATATTCCTTTGCGACGGCAGCTATCGCCACAAGGCACATTACGGAGAGGGTGATTAACTTTTTCATTTCCTTAAAGAGATTGTGAACAGCAGTTCGCGTCCGCGGAGCCACCGTTGCGACTCGAAGGAGGAGAGCTGACTGTAGGTTGTGTAATTGTATGTGCGTTGGTTGAAGATGTTGTTGAGCATCGCAGAGAGTTCGATGCGCTTGTTGAGTTTATAAACCAACTTTGTGTCGAGCAGGAACACATTTTTATATTTACCCTCGGTGAGTTCGTTACGGTAGTGCTCGCCCATTATGCGCCATTCCAATTTGGAGTGAGGCATAATGTTGATGAGCAAGGAGTTTTCCATACCACTGAGCCATGAGTTCTTGACTCCGTTCATCCGGAGTTGGCTGTTGGAGAAGTCTATGTGATAATCAAAACTGAGCCAACGGAGCGGCGCGCCATTGATTTTTGCTCCTACACTCCAGCCGAGACTTATCGAATTAACGGCATTGCTTTCGGAGAAGAGATGCGACTCGCCACGGTTGAATGAGCCGTTGACGTTTGCAGATCCGCGCATAAAGTCGAGAGTCTTACCAACGCTGCCCATAGCCAACAGATTTTGTCCGTCACTTTTGGCATCGGTATAAGAATAGACGATATAATCGCCGTAGAGCTGTTGCGCCATTGTGTACGGCAGATGCGACCACGACTGCATTACCATAGCGTTGGCGAACACTCCGCGACGAGTGTGCTTGTAGGCGAAACTTGCCGATACATTCTGCGATGTTGAGTTGTAGAAATCATCTACGCCTTGCTTGAATGTGCGGTAGTTGGTCATGATGTAGCCGGGCTGAATCATGTTGAGATTCATAGGAGAGCGACCGGTACCTCCTCGCAACGTCATAGAAAAGCGGTTGTTCGGTTTCCAGTTCATGCTGAGCGATGGGGAGAAATATACTTCCGAGCGGTTGGCGAGAGCCTTGTCAAAGGTGTAATGCGCGAAGCTGACCGGGGCGTTGAGAGTGAAATTCACCCGCTTCACCCAATATTCAAACTTCGGGGTGG
The DNA here is from genome assembly GCA_910575545.1 of Bacteroidales bacterium. Lineage (GTDB taxonomy): Bacteria > Bacteroidota > Bacteroidia > Bacteroidales > Muribaculaceae > UBA7173. The sequence continues at coordinate 25,596 of CAJTFH010000017.1, read as the reverse complement.
CATAAACGGTGAAATAGTTTGTGTTGAGTACATTCTCCGTTGTGCCAGGCAGCTCGGTAGGCATATCAGGTAATTCGGTATTAAGTGAACGTAAATATCCTTTCACTCCACCTTCAAGGCTGACTGTTATGCCTTTTATCGAGAAAGCGTAGGCGGCACTCTCATGGGTATAGAAAGCATGGTCGCCGATGTGCTGGCTAAGGGTACTACCGTCCAATGAAACATTGAGCGTCTGCGGCAGTGACTCCCATTCGTTGTTGCTCTGGAACGTGATGAGGTGTTTGCCGTTGAACCGTTTGATCATCTTGAATTTGTTGGCGACATAGTAATCCGGCAATTTTGCCGACTGTTCATTTGGCAGCGAACCGGTCACTCCGAGCCTCACATCGTCCCAGTCAATGTTTGTAGAGAGGGTGTTGTTGATGAATGTTGTTTTTTGATTGACCTCATAGATGAACTTGCCGGAGAGAGTGTGGGAGCGGTCGCGGCCGTCACGGTTTTCGGTGATCACACGGTCGTCACTTTCAAGAAAGTATGTTGTTATATTAGCGGCCTGAGCCGTGACTCGGTTGAACGAGTAATCAACCTGTGCCTTGAACTCCCCATTTTTAACTTTCCACAGGGAGTTTGTTGAAACCAAAGCCGAGCGATTGAACAGCGTGCGTTTGCGGCTAAGGTTTGGCACTCCGGGGAGCGAAACGCTTACATATTGGCTCAGTCCTGTCGCTCGGCGTGCTGCGAAGAAATCAGTGGCACTCGCCGAAAGGTCTTCGCCTATATTGTTGGTCTTGAATGTGGTGATGTTCTGGAATCCGGGCATAACTGCCATTGCGAATAGTTCGCCGTCCCACACCGCGCCCTCCGGTTGCCAGGAGTAACCGCCTCCGGCGTCGCCGTGGAAAGTCCATGTGGCTTTCGCCTTGTTCTTCAGTTTTAGGTTGATGGCAGCCTTATCGGAAAAACTGATACCAGACAGCACCTGCATCGGCTGATGGTTTTCCATAACCTCGACCGCGCCGACATCATCATGATTTATTCCGTTGGTTGCTATTCCGTATTTGCCACCCAACAGGTCGGAACCCTCTATGTAGAACTTGTTGATGTCCTCGCCCTGATACTGGATTTTGCCGGAGTTCGACACATCAATACCTGGCATACGTTTCAGCACATCGCCGATACTCCGGTCTTGTGCTTGTGCAAAAGTCACGACATTGTATGTGATGGTATCCCCTTGCTCACGGATGCGGTCGGCTTTCACCGCAACCTCTTTAAGCATTGTTGCCGAAGCCTCCATGACGATTGTAACTGGCAACTGAACGCTGTCAAGTTTTACAGTCTGCTTTGCAAAACTCATCATCGACACATCGAGAGTGTAACCCTTGATTTTAGAAGTGGAGATTGTAAACTTGCCGTTGGCATCAGAAGTGGCATACTTCTTTATTTTCCCCTCGGCAGTGCGTAGAATCACAGAAGCTCCTGTTAGCGGCTCATTTGTACCTTCCTCCACGACCACACCCGACACATTGACCTGTGCAACACCGTTCAGCGCAGCCAATGCAAATGCGATTATGAATAGCAGTCGGTTCATAGGTCGTGAGGATAGTTGGTTTCCTCTTTGTCGTGATGGACGATTTGTTTCTCATTGGTCGGGGTTGAACCAACTCCATAGGCTGCTTGTATTTTCGCCGCAAAATTTGAGTTTGAGTATTTCCACCAGTTGTTGAAAAACTTGTCGCGGTTCACTGTAGTGTAGCCTGTTTTATCATCATAAGTGAAAATCCCGACTTCTGAATTGGGATTCTGCACAAGGCCGTTGGCTTCAAAAATATATTCATTATTGGCGTCGTGTGCTTCAAGAATCAACCCCGGCAAACCACAGAGTTTCCACGGACCTTCCTGAATTGGAATCTCCGGTGCGAACCAGGCAGTCCATTTTCGCCCACGATAATCAGTGGTTGCTTCAACACATTCGTAACCCAATATGGTCTTTGTGCTGTTTCCTATTGCCCATTCGGGTTTATCCCAATCTTCTGAATATTGCCAATGCTCCATATCGAAATAACAACGTTCAGTAACTTTGCCATTAGGAATATTCTTATAGATATAACCCCAATAATGACCACAAGCCAATTGTGTATCATCGCGCTTGCCACTCATGGTTTTTGCCTGATCCATGGCCCAGAAAGTCGCGAGGTCACATTCCATAATTGAATCCTGCCATAATCTCTTTGTCCCGCAAAAAACGGATTTGTTTTTCCCGATTCTGAGCATTACTGGATCCTTAAAGAAATGAGAATTACGCTTTGTCGTATCGGTAACTTCAATACGAGTATAATGCACTTCAAGGATAGCCGGCTCCGCATCCTTGACATAATCTTTTGCAAATGCTGTCATTGCAGCCCACAAAAGCAGTATAAATATCAGTCTGTTCATATTCAATCGTGATAATCGGTCTCAAGAAAATCTATGTTTACTTCTTCGCCTGTGCGTATATGGTCTGTGCCGAATTGAATCCCGGTAGCTGCTCCATCAATGGCGTTATGATGGTCACGGTAGTTGGCCAGTTGCCTCAACATTTCCTCACGAGACATCTTGTCATATTGTCGAAAAGGATAAATAGGCACCATCTCTTGATAAGAAGCCTCCAATCCGGTAGCCACGAAAGAATGTTGCCCGGTGGATTCACTTGCTTCGAGTATCAAACCCGGCAGTCCGGTCAACTTCCACGGCCCTTCCTGCAAAGGAATATCAGGAGTGAACCATGCCGTCCAATCCCGCCCATGATAGTTTGCCGTTGCCATCACGCAATCATAGCCCAACACAGTCTTTGTTGAGTCGGAAATTTCCCATACAATATCGCCAAGAGGCTCCGTATAATACCCGTGTTCAAGTGAGCCAGCCTTGTCATAGACAGTCATTTGATTGTCAGCTGCGGAACGAAAAATATATAGAGATGTTTGGTAGACTAACGAATTCATCGCACTTTCATCCTTAGTCTCCGTATATCTCTTGAGCGCATCTTTGAGGAGCTGATGGCTGATAGCTCTACCTTGTGGAGTGGATTCAAGAGAATCCTTGAACTCCGTTTTTACGTTATAAAACTTCGAATGTTCTTTGCTCGCCAATAGGATAAAAGGAATATCACGTTTTATTATCCCATCCGAGCCTCTGACGAAAGTTTCGTGGTAGGTGTAGCCAACCTTTATCTCGGCACGTGGATATTCCTCTTTCTTCTTTGCTTGTACCTCAAACATGGCAAAGAAAGCAATTATGGTGATTATGAGTGAAAGTCGGTTCATTGTCTTTTGCGGGCTTTGAGTTTGTAATAAGTTTTATACTGGTTGGGATATAAAACAGGATCAGAAGCCGTAATTACAACCCATAGTTCGTCAGGTGTCAGTTTCTCGATCATCCAGTATCCATCTGTGGAGTTCCCGGCCATGTAAATAACAGCGTAATTCTCCGTGGTGAAAGTCCATTGGAAATATCTGACATCTTTCTTGATAGACGGATCTTTCAGGGAGCCTGTCGCAGTCCAGCCCTTGGTGTCTCTGCCGAATGAATAGATATTGGTTTCATCATCAAATGTCTGTTCATTGCTAATACTGTAATCGACATACACAACAAGCCATTCCACATCAGTGAGCATAGCGACAGTGTTCTGCTGACCTTCATCAAGGTAGCCGGTTCGCCCTTCGCATGACGACAATATCATCAATAAGGAGAGGCAGAGAGAGATAAATAACGCCTTCATTGTGAAAATGAAACGGAGAGCGTTCCGTCACCGACAAGATTCATGCCTTTGACTGAAAGCCAATCGGAATTACCATTATTGCTAATGATGTACGAATGGCATGGTTGCGGCGTATTCACCCCGGCCACTATCAATATTCCGGCATCAGGATTTGAAGTGTCACCCAAAGAGAGCTGATACAGGTAGAATCTAGATGAACTGTTTGCAGACACATTCATGGTAACATATCGGGGTGCATAGAACTGTCTTGCGTCATCTCGATCAGAAGTCACGACCATTTGGGCGAGTGTATTGCCATTGATTGAACGTGTCGCCGACCTCGTTACTCCATAGGTATCAGTGATCCTTCCCTCAATAAGTTTGTCGGAAGAATATGTTGAGTAAATAATCGCCGTTGAGTTGCCCGATTGTTTCACTGCACGGAGCATACCATTGACGGCTTCCATATCGCGCGTGAACTTATCCCGGTTGATTGTGCTTACCATCATCAACTCCTCACGACTACGGTTGACTACATAGTCGGAAGCTGTGATTTTCTTGTCGGGATTGATGAAAAACGCACCTGTGGCGTTATCCACATCAACAAATTGTGCCAGTATTTCTGCATCAGTCTCATAGGCGCGGATAGGCGACGGTTCGTTGAAAACCGTATTGTCATCGCTGCACGCTGATAACAACATCGAACCGAAAACTGATAATGGGAGCAATATCTTTTTCATATATGCCAGAATCTCCCGGTGGCTCATAGAGAGTTAAGTTACTATAAAGAAGCGTGAGCCAACTATGCCACGTCTTTGTTGATGGTCGTAGGAAACCTTTGATGCAGATGTAACAATAGCAGCCCACGCTATACGCGTGAGAACCACTATGCTATCTCTTGCATCGTTTTGAAAATTTCCTACGTTTTCAACAAACAAGATGAGCATAACGCTTCTTATTTTCCAAAATGTCGTGACAGACAGGAGTCTATCAGTCGCAAAGTTAATAATAATATTTGGGATTAAGGCTATTATAGCCTATAAATAATTCACTTTGCATTTGATAAATGTGCGTTTTACGGGCGTCTATGGGTGCCGAGTGGTTTGCCAGCCGTGGTGACAGGAGCGTGAGGCAGTGCGCCGGGGCGTATTGCCTCTCACAACCTTATCACCACCGCTTGCTCCCAAATGATGTGATAATTCAGGCGATAAGCCGTGTCAGTGGCCCGCGGATCCACAGGCACGGCACATCGTCTTGTGCTGTTTACCGGTTGCCCGACTGATTCCGTGTCTCACACCGATTCAGCTTCGGGCATTTCTGATTTTGGATATGATGTCCGGCTGAAGCCGAAGGCGGCGACAACGCCAGAGCAAAGCGAGGGCAAGCCTTCGCTCGACTCTCGCGTTGTCGCCTCTCTTTGGAATACCAGTCTGCAAACGATGACTTCGGCCGCTTCAAGGCTGGCACTTTGAAACGGCAAAAGTCAACGGAAGCCGGTTCTTTCCCTTGAAGATTTTGAGCCTCGGCAGGAACAGGCGTTTTGGCGTGCGAAGTTACTGCGTCCGGTAGGAACGTCAAGTGACGCTGCGCTTGTGGTCGGCGTCCGCACTCGTGAGCCTCCACAAATTCTTCTCGTGCCTCAAACAATTTGGGTATCCCTCGCTTGCCGCTGACTACACACTTGCCTTATCCTCCCTTTTGGCCGCAGTTGTGAAACTGCACGAAAAACGGCCAGCCCTGCCGGAGAAGCTCAAAGAGCTTCAAACAAAAGGGAGAAAATTAACTCAAACATCAAAAAACGATGGCACAATTCAGAGTCAGAACAGAGTACATATTCAGTGGCTTCTTCGAAATAGAGGCTGAAAACGAGGCACAGGCAAGGGAGTATGTTGAAAAACACTGCGGATTGGTTATAGGCAGTGACATACATTCCACATTACCTGATGATGAAGTAAACTGGGAGTTCCCGGTTCACCCTGACACAAAAATTGGCGAGACCACAAGAATTAAACCGTAGTATAAAAAACACAAACACTCAAACATCAAATGACTATGCACAGCACTATTTATCAAATCAGCACCGAGCCGATAGCCGAGAACGACTATGTGAATATCGACCGTATAGTGGCAGGAGAAAACGCCTCCATATCCTATGTGTGTGAAAACTCCGAGGACGGACGCAAGTTTGACATCCGTTTTCTTCTTGAACATATCCTGCCGAAAGCTATGTTTACGCCCACTGATGAAAACGCCCTTTCCTACAATGGTGGCTTCGCAATATGGCGCAAATCCTATTTCGACAACATCAAGGCTATATCTGCAGAGCTTACCCCTGCAAACGTGATGAAATGGAACGGACCAATCGGACAACTGAAAAAAGCCATTATCAATCCGCTTGGCGTTGACGCTCTTTTCGTGACCGAGTTCTACGGCGGTGCTGGCACGGCTGAACGCTCCGCAGACCTAATGGATATTATCGCCCGACTGAAAAAGGGCGATAGACTATACATCGGGGCAATATTAGGGTATCACAACTAAAAACATACAGTCATGGAGTTCTTTATCGAGCCTATCCCCACATGGGCGTTATGCTATCTAATCAACGGAGACCCCACAGGGTTGACTGACGATGAAATTGCGATGATTGACAAATGGTATGCCGACAACAAAGTGCAGACCGTCACTACCGCTTCGGAAGTCGAGGGAGAGTGCCACCCATATTTCTCTCATTTCCCTGCTTTCGGACTACCTGCCGAGGTCACTGACTGCCATGTGATGACCTTGTAGCCATTATCTCACAAAAATCAAACGATTATACAAATCACACGGATATGAAATACGAAGATGTGTCAGCGATACTATATCGCAATCATGGAGCTTTCGACATCACCACTCCCTTTGGCACTCAACGCCGACGCTTGTTCCTCTCTACTGAAAGTAAGGTATGTGAGTTTGCTAAACGCTCTCGCAGGAGAGGCTATCCCATACCCCCAAACGACATCAAATCTTGGCTGTCTATCTCAAAAGTGACAAAGCCGACAACGAATATAGTAGCCAAATTCCAACGCTACGCCTCGCGTGCAACTTTCCCGTCTGCATTTGTTCGCAAGTGTCTTGAAGCTGACCCGACAAAGGACTGCTACGAGAACCACCTTACCACCGGCACTCGCATCGACGGAGAGATAATATCCCTTGACGCTATCTCCAGATATAGCTATTGGGCGGTGGACCAGTTCAGAAAGGCTCTCAAAGAACGGCGCAACTTTAATTCCGGAACATTCACTTTCCGTGGTTATGACGGTTCCCTATGGATAGAGGTCAAGGATAAGGACGATAACAATAACTACTATAAAGCCGGAGATATTGCCGCAGGCTTCAGTAAAGAGTATCGTGGCTGTGCCAACGGATATTACTATGCCCTGATTGATGATGAACATTTTATAGGGATTGATATAGACTGAATTATAAACAGCACCCTGCAATCCTTATGGAGAGCAGGGTACATAAAACCGAAAGATATGACGACAACCGAACTCAATTACAAGGGCACGGACTATACCTGCCGTATCGTGACAAGCAACGAGGGCGAGAGCCTTATCATCGGTGGGCTGGAATTGCTTGACGCACTTATGCCTTATCCAATCACCGACAAATGCGACGGCTTCGCCGATAAGGAAGCGGAGCGTGTAGATGAAGAAATCTTCTTTTATACTTCCGAAAGTGATTTGAAGCTGCCGGACAACGAACTTGTCGCAATCCTCAGCGAGAGCAACCCCGATTGGTTTGACTGAAACACAATCGGCTTCCAATTCCGGAATGTCACAGCGACCACCGAGCCGTCCTGCAACCACGCGGGGCGGCTTTTGCTCGTCCCCTCCCAAAAGCCGCGTCTTTGGAAAGCTACAAAGCCCCCGACATCACGCCTGGAGCTTATAGTCTTAGTATGATTAGCTGTTATCTGCGAAATAATTCCGGCTATAATTTGTTGGGGTGAAAAAAAATAACTAATTTTGTGGTCACCATGCGGCAGTAATAATATACATACCAACACGAGTTAGGAATCCTGTAGCTCTCTCATGCTACGAGGAGGTATTAAAAGGTGCGTTCCGACAACGCATCTAATGCTGTATATTATTGCTTAATCAAATGAACATTATAAATTTAGGAATTCTTGCTCACATTGATGCAGGAAAAACTTCCGTAACCGAGAATCTGCTGTTTGCCAGTGGAGCAACGGAAAAGTGCGGCCGTGTGGATAATGGTGACACCATAACAGACTCTATGGATATAGAGAAACGTAGAGGAATTACTGTCCGGGCTTCTACGACATCTATTATCTGGAATGGTGTGAAATGCAATATCATTGACACTCCGGGACACATGGATTTTATTGCGGAAGTGGAGCGGACATTCAAAATGCTTGATGGAGCAGTCCTCATCTTATCCGCAAAGGAAGGCATACAAGCGCAAACAAAGTTGCTGTTCAATACTTTACAGAAGCTGCAAATCCCGACAATTATATTTATCAATAAAATTGACCGTGCCGGTGTGAATTTGGAGCGTTTGTATCTGGATATAAAAACAAATCTGTCGCAAGATGTCCTGCTTATGCAAACTGTTGTCGATGGATTGGTTTATCCGGTTTGCTCAAAAACATATATAAAGGAAGAATACAAAGAATTTGTATGCAACCATGACGACGATATATTGGAACGATATTTGGCGGATAGCGAAATTTCACCGGCTGATTATTGGAATACGATAATCGCTCTTGTTGCAAAAGCCAAAGTCTATCCGGTGCTACATGGATCAGCGATGTTCAATATCGGTATCAATGAGTTGATGGACGCCATCACTTCTTTTATACTTCCTCCGGCATCAGTCTCAAACAGACTTTCAGCTTATCTCTATAAGATAGAGCATGACCCCAAAGGACATAAAAGAAGTTTTCTAAAAATAATTGACGGAAGTCTGAGACTTCGAGACGTTGTAAGAATCAACGATTCGGAAAAATTCATCAAGATTAAAAATCTGAAAACTATTTATCAGGGCAGAGAGATAAATGTTGATGAAGTGGGTGCCAATGATATCGCGATTGTAGAAGATATGGAAGATTTTCGAATCGGAGATTATTTAGGGGCTGAACCTTGTTTGATTCAAGGATTATCCCATCAGCATCCCGCTCTCAAATCCTCCGTCCGACCGGACAAGCCCGAAGAGAGAAGCAAGGTGATATCCGCTCTGAATACATTGTGGATTGAGGACCCGTCTTTGTCCTTTTCCATAAACTCTTATAGTGATGAATTGGAAATCTCGTTATATGGTTTGACCCAAAAGGAAATCATACAGACATTGCTGGAAGAACGATTTTCCGTAAAGGTTCATTTTCATGAGATCAAGACTATCTACAAAGAACGACCTGTAAAAAAGGTCAATAAGATTATTCAGATCGAAGTGCCACCCAATCCTTATTGGGCCACAATAGGATTGACTCTTGAACCCTTGCCGTTAGGAACAGGGTTGCAGATCGAAAGTGACATCTCCTATGGTTATCTGAACCATTCTTTTCAAAATGCCGTTTTTGAAGGGATTCGTATGTCGTGCCAATCAGGGTTACATGGATGGGAAGTGACAGATCTGAAAGTAACTTTTACTCAAGCCGAGTATTATAGCCCGGTAAGTACACCTGCTGATTTCAGACAGCTGACCCCTTATGTCTTCAGGCTGGCTTTGCAACAGTCAGGTGTGGACATTCTCGAACCGATGCTCTGTTTTGAGTTGCAGATACCCCAGGAGGCAAGTTCCAAAGCTATTACAGATTTGCAAAAAATGATGTCTGAGATTGAGGACATCAGTTGCAATAATGGGTGGTGTCATATTAAAGGGAAAGTTCCATTAAATACAAGTAAAGACTATGCCTCAGAAGTAAGTTCATACACTAAGGGCTTAGGTGTTTTTATGGTTAAGCCATGCGGGTATCAAATAACAAAAGGCGGTTATTCTGATAATATCCGCATGAACGAAAAAGATAAACTTTTATTCATGTTCCAAAAATCAATGTCATCAAAATAATGGAGCGGTCAGGAAATTAATATAAGACGCCGTGGCGACAGGAGCGTGAGGCAGTGCGCCGGGCGTATTGCCTCACACAACCTTATCACCACCGCTTGCTCCCAGATGATGTGATAATTCAGGCGATAAGCCGTGTCAGTGGCCCGCGGATCCACAGACACGGCACATCGCCTTGTGCTGTTTACCGGTTGCCCGGCTGATTCCGTGCTGCACACCGATTCAGCTTCGGGCAATTCTGATATTGGATATGATGTCCGGCTTCAGCCGGAAACGGCGACAACGCCAGAGCAAAGCGAGGGCAAGCCTTCGCCCGACTCTCGCGTTGTCGCCTCTCTTTGGAACACCAGTCTGCAAACGATGACTTCGGCCGCTTCAAGGCTGGCACTTTGAAACGGCAACGGTCAAAGGTGGCCGGTTCTTTCCCTTGAAGATTTTGAGCCTCGGCAGGGACAGGCGTTTTGGCGTGCGAAGTTACTGCGTCCGGGTGGAACGTCAAGTGACGCTGCGCTTGTGGTCGGCGTCCGCACTCGTGAGCCTCCACATTTTTTCTCCCTCAAATCCGAAAAAATGGGTATCCCTCGCTTGCCGCTGACTACACACTTGCCTTATCCTCCCTTTTGGCCGCAGTTGTGGGACTGCACGAAAAACGGCCAGCCCTGCCGGAGAAGCTCAAAGAGCTTCAAACAAAAGGGAAAAAATTAACTCAAACGCTCAAACATCAAATGACTATGCGAGTAAAAAGAATGAAAGTAGCGGAGGGCAGACGGCTCAATATCGGGCAGTTCCCCAATTTCCACCGCTCCGGCTCCATTAGGGGCATGAAAAAACTCTATTATGGCGAGAACTGCCTTTTGGTACGCTGTGGCAACTATATCTACAACGTGACCTCCGAACCCTCAATCTACAATCAGGCAACAATCTAAATCATAAGAACATGGCAAATTATAACGGAATAGCAATATCCAACAACGACAAGGAATTTGTCGTGGCGTTTGACAACTTTGTCAACGGCAAAATGCAATCCGCAACCAACACAGGAAAGGCACTCGCCACAATACACCGCTATTTGCAGTCGCAGGCTTTCAAGGTGTGCGTGGCATATTTCCGTCAGCTCGCCGTCAACTACCGAACCGGTTATTATGACGAGCGAAACGAAATGGCAGCCCGGAGAGCGGCGATGATGTACGACACACTGATGAACGGCCATGAAATCTATGACCCCGAATATAAAAAACTAAAAGATAAAAGCGTATGAACGACACCGATTTTCCCGAATACGGACGCCAGTGCGAGTTGCTGACACCGTGGCGAGGCTACCACCGTGGCACAATCGTAGGACTGAGCGGCTACCGCTTCATCATCGAGGTAAGCAGTGGCGCGAGGATTGAACTTTACGAAGATGAAATTGAATTTGACTGACTATGAACAGACTGTTGACACCGAAATTTGAGGAAGCCATAAAGGACTATCCTCTGTACTCGCAGGACGGCAAGGCGAGAGCCGCAGTGTGCGTGGCGATATTCACTATCGGAAATATCCGTTGGTTTGTGCTTGAAGGAGGCAAAGAGGGAGACGATACAATCCTTTACTGCATAGTGGTCGGACTCGGCGAAGATGAATACGGCTATGTGTCGCTCAACGAACTTGCCGATGTCGAACTCGACTATCGCAAACAAGGCTTCGGCATTATCCGAGTGATACAAATGCCGTATTTCACCCCATGCCCCATAGGGCAGATAAGCGACAAAAGGCTTCAAGACTTCTTGAACCGTCTCTATGATTGACCGAACACGTCAGCCGTGGTGTTGTGCCACGGCTGACATTATACCGTAAGAATATGGATATACAAGATATAATCGACAAGATAACCGAATGTGCCGAAGCTAACGGCTGGCACGTCCATACTGAAAGATACCGCGACACTGATTTATGGCTGTTTGAGTTCTCGCAATACACAAAGGCAGGGCAGGATTTTAATTTCTCGGCTGAAATGAGATATGCCGACCCCGATACTTTGATAAAGTCAGTGAGAGAATATTACGAGAACTATGACCCCGATGAGGAGGCATATCTCTGGATTGGCGATGACGGACACGGCAAGAACGGTGCGCCATACCATATCTCGGATATTGTAGCCGACATGGAGGACGCGGAGTCCATGGTCGGCACTCTGCTTGAAGCCTTTGAGGGACTTGACTTTGACCCATGCGGTGAATAGAGCCTTACTTTTCAAAATTCGGTCTGCCACCTCCATGCCGGACGTGGCAGACATAAACGTGTACTGACATGATTTTACAAACCATAATCCAAGTTGCCGCACAATGCGGCTGGAGCGTGACCGCCAATGTGAGATACGGAAACATCACCTCTTTCGATTTCCGACGGAATACCGAGAGCGGAGTGCCGTTCTGCTTCTCAGCCGACATGACCGGTGGCAAACCGGCTTCGCTGGTGGACGACATACTGTCGTTCATCGACGCTTTCCAACCCGACATCTTCGCGCGGCAGTGGTGCCGGATTTCGGGAGCCGGAGAGAGCCGCTATGCTCAGACACTCTCCGACATGGACGGCATACGCATCCAGGCATGGCTACTCGCCATTGACCTCTCCGAAGCCTTCTCCGCTCCGCGCCCCTCACCGTGGTATCTCTGGAACTGACAGGGATTATAGCCCCTTGCGACCGCGCAGGGCTATAATCTCTATGATGTCGTTTCCGTTCAGCCGTGTCATGCCATTCACGAGCGTAGGTTTGGGGAACTGCTCGTCGTGGTCGAAGCAATAGTAGAAATATGAGCGACTTACGCCAAGTATTCTTGCTGCCTCTGATACGGTATATAGCCGTTTGCGGTCAATCGTTGAGATATTGACCTTCTTTTCTGTCCTACGTCTTGCCATCGTCTTCGGATGTATAGGTTTTTCGGAACGTCTTGCCTCTAATCTCCACGAAATTGAACATTTCCTTGCATCTGTCGTAGATACGAGGTGAATAAACCTTTGACAGTTGCTTAAGCGACAGATTTGTAGTGGCATGGGTAAACTGGTTGTCACGCAGATCGTATCGCCGCTGAAGAACATACTGCATGACATTCTCAAAGTTGCCCCACCGTCCGGTAGGCGTTGTCTCGCTGCCAAGCTCATCAAACGCTTGGCGGGAACTGGTTATGTAGGTTTGTATGGCATAATAGCCGCCGTCGCGTGATTCATCGGAAAACTCCGCACAGATGTCGATAACGTTTGTCATACGAAACCAATACCTCATACCATCTTTAGGCGGACGTATGTCATGGCAGAATTGCCGGATTATGCGCAGAAGCGTTGATTTACCGGTGCCGATGTCGCCCCAAAGCAACAGTCCCCGGTCCGGGTCAAGTTTACCATCGTAATCTTTCAAAGCCCAATGAACGATGTCGTTCAAAATATTGCGTTGGTCGTCGCGGACGATATAGCCGGGGCAAATGGCTTTCGCACAACGCAAGAAATACTGCTTGTAGGCATCAATCTTCGATAAGTCCGCAATCGGGTGTAATCGGTCCTCGGCGGCGGCCTGCATTTGGATTATAGCCTCTTTCGGGTTGATTTTTTGTGGGTATCTCATTCTTAGTCGTTTTTAATCTCAGCCGGGCCCAGTTGAGAAAATGTTTTTTGAAAGCCGAAAACGTGGAGTGCCAGTCTTCGGTTGAAATTGTCGCGTTGCTGAAATCATCAGCCAACGGTATCAGATCCGCCACTTCACAGTGCAGGCTCTTTGCCATTTCCGTCAAAGCGGTATCTGATTTTTTCAGTTTTTCTAAAAATTCTTCTTCATGTGCGCGTTTACTCTCAATAAAAAGTTCTTTTATATTTTTTCTTTTATCTAAATATGCCAGCGTCCGGTCTTGCGTCTGATTGGCTGTTTCCTCCTGTGTTTCGATTGTCATTCCGATCGGTTCTTCATCGGACATATTGTCCTGCGGAAGCATCTGCGGCTCAATGCCTGAATTGTGGCAGGTCGTGTTTGTTCCATCATTTGCCATATTGAAGCAATACTTTTCAAAACCACATACAGATATAACTGTGATCAATCCGCTCTTTCTACGGGTAATCAAACCATCTTCCTCCAATGCTTCAAGGAAAGATACGACGGCTCTTTCATCGGCGTGCCACCGAGTACCCAGATACGCTATTGTCACAGGCCATTCTCCATAAGTCACCCGTATGCGGATATTCGTGTCACCCACATACCTCATGCCCGGAGTTTTGGCGGCGCGGAATCTTATTTCGAGCCACCATTGATAACGCTGTGCATTATCCCAGAGCCAGTGCGTCATATCGTCTTCATAGACGGGCATCCATCTTGGCATAACTTATAGGTTTTGGAGAAGAAGCGAATAAGCTCGCTCCCACGGAAACGAGGATAAGGCGAATCTTCACTAATTTCATATTCCAGCTTTTCAGGACCACTGACATAGCTGAATAATTCGATGTCTGCAAGGGCAAACATTGTTGCCACTTCCTGCCGGGTGTAGAGTCTTGACGGATCAACGGCGGGTAAAGATTTTGCTTTCATAAGCAAGTGTTTTATGCCTTCCATAGTACAATGGCAAGCGTGTTAATACTACTTGCCCCACTGTTCATGGGTTGACGCGTCCCTTTACGATGAAGCCATGTGATGGCATCTTGACAATTCATCGTATCAGATTCACCCTCCGTTGAAAGATGCGGTTTATAATCCGTGCTTACGGAAGATGCGACATTGCGTGCATTTAGGCAATATGCTATCATCGACAGTCAGGTTATAAAGGAATGTAAGACCATCCCAGGGTGGAGCCTTGATTATTTTGTAATGTGCCACACCTTGCTAAAGTTTTACGGGTTGATTTCTCACGGTTTACCGAAATTTTGATTCAGCACGTCCTTTATATCCGACATTTTGTATAGTGGAGTTTTCCCTATCTTCACCGGCACAAGATAACCGTCTTTCTCCCATCGGAGAAGTGTGCTGTATGAACGGTTGAAAATCTTGCAGGCTTCCTCTCGCGTCACCGTAGCCAACTCTTCATCGTAGGCTCTTTTTTCGTCCTCAGACTCTCGAATCATCTGGAGAAATTCTCGGAATGCCACTTTCATATCAGAGGCATCGACCACAAGATATATTCCCTTGGGTCCATCAAGTATGGAATTGATAATTTCTGCTGCCATATCCTTTGATTTTAGAATTATGGCACAAAAATAGAGCCCTGTACGTACAGGACTCCTTTAACTTTTATATCCTCTGCTTAAATTTAAGGGATTAAAGTTTAAGCGATAGGACGGTATGATATGTTTTGAATATGAACGGCTATTGTTTCAGTAACTTAGCTTCCATTTCTCTTCCCCACTCGTCAATATAGAAATGCTCGTCGGGACTTGCGATTATATTTATTACTGCGGCATTGGTACAGGTCATTCCAAGTTCTCTTACAAGTGACTTTCCCTGCGGTTTTTTGAGCAACAGACGATGTTTTATAGCTATATTGAGAATCATGGCTATTTTCACACCTTCGGCAGATATGGGTGCAGCCAATTCCTTCAGCCTGCGGTATATCTCATCATTTGTAAGATGCGGATAATTTTTGTTCTCAATAATGTCGTATCTTATACTGCGATAGTGCTCTCCGACTTGTTCGTATGGGCTATTGTAACCTTTTGGAGCTTTATTGTCACAGGCTGGTATCGTTATATTTTCATTCGTCTTTATAACTCCGGGGAACAGGTTTTCTATCGGAGGTATCCAGAGGAAAACTATCCTGTCATAAATCCTTTTCGATACTGCGGCATTGTCAGAATGAACATCGTTATTCTCAGCATACCACGCAAGATATGATGATAGACTACGGTATAACTGGCCTACAAAATAATCACTTCCTTTATCCTTTACCTCGGTTCTGATGGCTTTTTCATATTCAAGCTGATTGTCAGCCAAATATTCTGACAGACCGTTCAATCCGTCAGCCGAGGCTGTGCAGACCGTATTTCGGATAAGACAAAGGTCCGAAATCATCTTGCCGATGGAGTGCTGTATATCTACTATATCCATGATATTCATGTGTCGTTACCCCAACGGTCAATCCGTCTTTGAATCTCGGACTTCGGCAGGCGCACGTTGATTGAGTATAATTCTTTCAATTTTCCTGCGGCCACCTCCGGAGAAATGACCGAATGTGCCACAAGTTCATCGAATATAAAAAGGATGCCGTGAACAGTGAGATTATGGGACTCGGCATATCTGCGTAGCTGGCGGTCGCCGGTAAGCAGAGTAATATTATGTTTACGGGCATAATAGCATACCGAGCAGTCCGGTATGGAAAGGTTGCCGGACACGGCGGCGTGTTCATTTACAATCTCAATAAGTTCCTCAGCTGTAAAGCTCTCGACCGTAATCTTCCCTTCTTTGACAAGACGCCCCATATCTTCTTGCTGTCGATTATCGACAATTTCTGCCATCACAAAATCCACCGTGCGTATTTCGTAAGGCAAATCGCAAAGTTGACTTAGCAATCCTATCGAGTGAAGATCGATGAAGATATTTGTATCGTTGACAATTATCTCCATCTTCTCACACTAATTGAAGCTGAGACTTGACGCTCTCGACAGAGGTGTTCAGTAGCACAGCGGCTTTAGAAAAAGAGATGACTTCATCGGCCAACGCACGATAAACCATGCGTGCGAACCGTCCTGACCGCTCGCTTACTACACGTGAGGTCTCGACAAGTTTCTTGAAATCAGGAAGTCTGTTCTTCTTAGTCTGAAAACCGGAATAACGCTTGTCGGAAATCACATTATTTGAGCGCAAGGCTATCATAATATCGTCGATAGATATGCCGAACTGACGCTGTATGTCAGTCAGTTCTGATAAAGATATGTCATGCCTCGAATCTCCCAACTTCGATTTAAGCACACTGACAGGAAGTAACAATTCACTCGCGAAAGCGTTGCAGATATGCTCAACTTCCTTCGACGATACATCTTCAGGAATATCAAGAAGCAGATGCCCTAACTCATGCAAGGCGGTGAAGCGTTTGCGCTCAGTAGGGAAGTTGCCGTTAACCACAATAAGAGGAATAGAGCCGTTGGCATAACCGCTCAATCCGTCAAAGTCGGTATCCTCTGCAATCTCAATTACCTTTACGCCATTATCCTCCAGAACTTCTATTGCGTTGGTTATGCCGTCATATCCCAAGCCAAGATGCTTGCGTACTTCATTGGCATGAAGTACCGCTTCATCAGTGTTGGATACACGCTTGCGCGGCATTGAAAATTCAGTAGAACAACCGCAAAGCTGTTCCACCTCCAGATAACGCTCCAGTTCCTCCCGCACCTTCTCCCTCACAGCCATCGCCATGCGTTCAGGGAATTTTGGTTTCTTACGAAATTCCACACGGTCAACCTCCACGGTGAACGGACGGAAAAAGTAATCAATCTTGACACCAAGAGCCGCCGCAAGTGCTATCAGCACACGACTGTCCGGCATCATCAATCCTTTCTCATACTTATTTATGGCCTGCCGGGTTATGGCTGGAGTGACACAGTGAGAAAGTTTCTCCAACGAAAAACCTTTCATCATACGGGCCTGTCTAAGACGGCGCGAAAATATGTCGTTAGTCTGCTTGTTCATGTTGATATATCCTTTGGTTGACAAAGTTAATAAAAATATTTGATTTGTCAACTATGAATAGAGGGGAAATGTTCAGCCATAGCTGATTATCTCCCCTCAAAATCCGGATTATTCGATAAATCCTATCATTTCCTTCTTCAAGTCGTCATCAATCTCGCGGTATCTTGCAAATGCCCGGCTGCCTTCCTTGTGTCCGCTCAACGCTCCCACAAGATTCGGATCTTTCACTTTCTTGTAAAGGTTGCCGACAAATGTACGGCGGGCAAGGTGGCTGCTGGCTATCTCATCAATAGGCCGTTGCTCTTCTTCTCCGGTCGTGGGATTGAGGACTGTGACTATGCGTGTTATGCCACAAGTCTTGAATATCTTTTTGATAGCCACGTTGTATTTCTGCGAACTGATGAATGGCAGAATCTTTCCGTCTTTCTCCACATCCTTGTATTTTTCAAGTATGTCCTTTGCCCTCTGAGTCAGCGGAACGCGTATAACGTCTGAGCGATCAGCCTTGGTTTTGCTTGCTATATACTCCACATAGCCATTGATGATATTGGCCGGGGTGAGACGCATGAGGTCGGATATACGGCAACCGATACAGCAGTGGAAGATGAATATATCGCGCTGCACTTCAAGCGGCTTATTGGCTGACAGGTCATAATCCGCGATTATATCACGCTCCTTGATTGTGATATAGATAGGCGTGCCGTATCTTTCAGTGGTTTTGCCGTGGTATCTTGCAAATGGGTTGTTCTTTGTAAGCCCTTCTTCATTAGCCCATTTGAAGAATGTACGCAGGCAGGCGAATATGCCTATAATGGTATTGTCGCCTTTTTCAAAAGGACGGCGTGATTTGCGAGCTTTGCGTGTCTCAGCCGGGAACTCCTCAAAGATTTTGGGGTATTTGTCGAAAATGGCAGGCTCATTACGAAGAAACTCCTCATATTCCTCAAGCACTTCGGTAGTGAACATTTCAAAATCAAGTTTATACGGGAGACGTCTTTTGATCTTGCGATACAGTTCAAAGCGATGGAGACTACGGCTCAGTACGCCATAACGTCGATGTCGCCATTCAGAAAGTCCACGCTTATCCGGAAATTCCTCGACAAGCTCGACGAATTTCTTTTGCAGCTTCGCTTCCACTTCTTTAGGCTTACGCTCTTTCTTAGGATTATGGAAGCGATAAATTTCTTTCTCGAAGAAGTCCTTTGTAAGTTCTGCCAACGTATGCGCCTCGCATAGGTCGTAGATATAATCTTCAAGGTCTCTGATTTTGCGCTCAGTGTCCTTTATTTCGGATATTTCCTTTTGATTGGCACGAGGCTTTGATATTGCACCGGTCTTAGGATTGAAACGACTCGGCTCAATATATATTCCGGTCTTTAGACGGAGCTTGATGTCTTTCGACAGGCTAAGCCGAAACATTATTTCCGACCTGCCGTTACCCTCTACTTTGGAGGAGATATAACGCTTGATACTTGCCATAGGAGGACAAAAATTTTAATGGGTGGAGGACGGAAAATCAGCCATTTTTAGACGAGTTAGTCGGAATTAATAGTTGATTGTCCTTTTTACAAAGTTAGCAATTAATCTATTACGCTCCAAATTTTTTGTCCTCCTTTTGTCCTCCTATTTGAAATTTAGCGATTTTTCTTGGAAACGAATGACACCTATTTTTGCAACGATGGATTTTTAATAGTCTATATATCAACATATTGTTAATTTTTCCAAAACTCGAGCCTGCTTGCATAACAGTGCATACCCTTTCATTTGGTTGCTTCTGTTCTGGGCACCACAAATAGCTGTTAATCATTTGATTTTCAGCTATTTTTATTTTGTCAATAAGCAACCAGTAAGCAACTTTCAACACATTATGAGAAAAAGCAAAGGGCTACTCCATCAACCTTACGGCTCTAACACTAACGAATATTCACCTTCGTATAACTTTGATATTTCAATCTCTATCTGACTTATAGATACACTGCCTTTGTGCAACATCCCTTTATTAATGAGTAGGTATATCGAATTTTTAATATCGTAGCCTTGTGCAAATGTTTCTGTGCCAAAAATAGAAAGCATTATTCTGCGATAAAAACGGAATCGCTTATTGGGATGTGGTGTTTCGTTTGATTGATTTATATCGTTTGCAGCAACAAATCCAAATGAGGCACAATCATCCTTTCTGAAATATTCCAACATTATATGAACACATGACATTACTATTGTGCGAGGCTCATAATCATTAGTCAAAAGCGAATAACGCTCTTTACTATCCGCAACTCCTTTCCAATAGAATTTTAGTCCGAGAAAATGATTTGAGAATTTCTCAACCTCAACAATATAACGCTTATTACTCTTTGTAGACTTGAATCCCCATAAATCAATAATGCGAAGCGTAGATGGGTCTTTGCTCCGCATTATGAATGATGCTTTATAATGTTTTATCAATCCGCTCACGGCAAAACATATCCGTATGAGGGAACACGGTAAATATCACGTTCCTTTTCGGAAACTAAAGTAATATGAATTTTATTGGAACGCGATTTATTCACAGAAACACATTGCGGCTTCTGCGAACTCTTTGCAAATGGTTTCTTTATGGGTTTCATATTCCTTTGTTTTTAACACGCCTTTAATTAGGCAACGCAAAGTTAGTCATTTTCGTTCACTGAATCAACTTTCACTGAAAGATTTAACATTCGAGCACAAATCGCTCATTACCTATCACATTGATTATTAGATATATTATGCTCGATATGTTTTACGACATATTTTGACTTTCCATGAAAGAAGCGAAGCCTCCACGGATGCGGAAGCCTCGCCTTGTCAGTTCTGAATGATTGTTTAGGTTTGTCCCGTAAGGGGTGCCGGGGTAACAGGTCGCCCTCTCTGTGGCGCAGGGGTGCGAGTCAGAAAAATTTTTTATTTGATTATCAACTTATCAAATTGGAGTTTGCTAATCTCAAAATAAGTATCAGAAAAATTCACACAGTTATATTCAGATATAGGGGTATAAAAGAACCACTTATCAGATTGTTTCCTTGCTTCATTTTCCTTGTTCATTTTTTCTGCTTCGCTCCAAAGCATCTTATAAGTAGGCAATTGAAAACGAATGGTCTTATTATCTTCTTCAAGTTTTACATACAACTTGTATTCAAGGGAACTATTGGGTTTATTTGGTAAATTGCTCTTTATAGCATCCGCAATTATATTGTTTATGCCTGATTTTAAGTGGTCTTTGCCCGATTGCGTGAGATAGCGAGAGGTTAAAGTATAATCATATAACAATATTGTGTTAATTCCGACTTGAGGGTTTGTAAGCTTGTGATATTCATCATCGGTCATCACCCACACAGTACAACTCTTATAATAGTTCCATCCAACTTGAATGGCAGGGTAATCCCATTCTCCATCCCAATAAATATGATAAAGCAGATAGAAATAATTGTCATCAGCCTTGACTTTCGTTATATGTAGAGAATATATACCATCATCTCCATACCCCGCTATATCGCTGGCTGTTAACCTCCGAGGCGTTTTGCTATTCCTTCGGTATTCACCAATACAAATTCCATAGCACCCACACCATTTCTCATCATAGGTACTATAACACCATCCAATTGGATTTGTGATAACTTGTGATTGTGAGATAACCTTGTATTTGTCTGTACCATTAGACCTTGGCTGGCATATACCGACCAAAGGAATAATAGACAATATTAGAATCATAAAAACTTTGCGCATCATTTCTTTATACGTTTGAAGTCTAAAGATTGAGAATCAGCATCTAACCCGACAACGGATAACTCGTTATCATCCAATTTGCGAATAATATTCTTCATTGTCTGACCGATTTCTGCATAGGTTATAACCAAAGTGTCACCAAACTCCGAATAAGTTAGTTGTAATCGTTTTGAAGTTGGCTGTATATAGTTGCCATCTGCCTTAAATTCTGCGACACCTGTTCCATCAGAATTGAATGTAAAGATGAGGGTTGAATTTATGGCATATTCGCCCTTGCCGGAAACATCATTGTGTTCCCATTGGCCTACTAACGGATTTTGATTAGTTGGCGTACAAGCTGATAAGATTGTGGCAACAATTGACACTATGCCAATTATCGAGGTTAATATATTTCTATTCATATTTTAGGGCTTCCAAGTATATCCACATTTAAGGCAGGTAATTTTTACTTTGCTACTACCGAGGAAACCGCCAAGCAGTCCTACGGGGCCTAACAAAAGTCCCCCTGCGGCAGCTTTGCCAAGTCCAAAACCTTTTTTGTTTGCGCTCAACTGGGTACTTCTGCATCTTGGGCAGCGTACAGGTTCTTCGTCATTCTCGTACATAGGTACAATTTTTATGGTTAATATTCTGGGTGAGTTCTCATATATTCATCAATCATATCAAGGTCGCGTTGTTGCTCCTGACTTCCTTGGTACTGAATTTGCCTACGTTTACCGTCTATGGTATGATAATCTCCATCATCGCTAACTGTGGGGCGATAATTGGGATCAGTCGAATATCCTGAAGATACCGTATATGATTCATCTGTGCTTTCTGCGGTCGATTCTGCTACCTCAATAACTTCTAACACTTCATCAACAGTAGATGAATCTTTTGAAGCCGTTACATTAGCACTTGCTTCAGATTGACGATTTCCACAAGAGGATATAGCGAT
Source organism: Bacteroidales bacterium (assembly GCA_910575545.1). Lineage (GTDB taxonomy): Bacteria > Bacteroidota > Bacteroidia > Bacteroidales > Muribaculaceae > UBA7173. The sequence continues at coordinate 3,483 of CAJTFH010000017.1, read as the reverse complement.
GCCTGAGGTTAAGCCAAGAAATGCGTATGCGACCAATACTTTCTTCATTTCGGATTATCGGGTTATTATAGTTTTGTGCAGTATTGCCATTATGTCGTTTGACTTGGTATGCGCACTTGCCTATAAAACAAAAGCGCAGACTTTCGCCATACGCTGTCTTAGCCCACCACAGGCTACAATCTACTATGGGATAAGTCCGCGCCGTATGGCACGAATCCCAATGTAGGTTGTAATAGCTCGTTCTTTGGTCGAGGTGGTGGTTCAGACAGCGATTGAGCTAATATGTAAGGGTGCAATACCCCCAAGGAATACTGCACCGCAAAATTAGTCATAATTCGCCGATTGGCAAAGTCTTTGCGAGCTGATTGTTAGAAATATGCTATATAACATATCCCGAAAGCAAGACAAGCCGCCACCTCGAAAGGCGCGGCTCATCTAAACGTGCATCATGGAATGGTGTTGAATTTCAGTTTTTCTTCAAGGCGTAGGTCGTAGAGAGCTTGCAGATACTCGCCAACCCATTCCTCTTGACTTCGGCGTGTAGCCATCGCCGCTACTGAATTTCGGCTCGCTTTGGTTTGCGGATAAGCGGTGAGGAACGCATCGACCTTACTCATGCCCATCCATATCATAAGACAAAACACCACATCTTCACGACTCATTTTCTTTGATATGTGTATCTTCGCAGGGAATTTCGCCAACTCCCACGCAATCTGCCACGCGGGTTTATCTTGGTCATTTTTACGTCTGTGCTTCATAAAATAAAAAACTTGACTTGTTGTTGTTGACTACGAGCATTGACGATAGCCTGCAAATTTCTTGACTTTTCGTGCTACATCCGCTGACTATCGCCATGCTTTTTATTACATCAGTTGAGATTTAGCGGCATCCGCAGAGGCGAATCCCAATCATCGACACGCAACCATTCGGGAACCGTCATTGCCGGGTCTTGCTTCGTGATAAGAGCTTTCAGTTCGGCGAGGTCAGCATAGCCGTTTGCCTTCGCCATCGCGTCATCAACTCTCATCTCTATCTCGCCGCTTACCATGTTCTGCCGGAACTGAATCGGGTAGCGGTCAGCGTACATCATCGTGTGAAATTTCCACATAATCATATATTTTTGAGGGGTTAAACAATTTTCCATTGGCCGTGATAGCCATAACAAGTGCATATCAAGTTCCATATCTCTTTGCCATTGGCGACATATCGGAGTATGCAATCATCGAAGCCGTCACCATCGTTTATCTCGCAGTCAACCTTATAAGGGTGTAAATCCTGCTCCACAACCGTACTGATATAGACCTCTTGGCAAAATCCTTTCAGTTTCTCGCCCTGTGCTTTCCAATCATCGAATTTTCCTGCGTCGGGAAATAGTACGACTTTACGGTTTTTAAGCACTTGGATTTTGTGGTTGGGATTACGCTTTGCCTCAAATGTTGGATTAAGGTTGCCGCATCCCGAAGTCGCCATTGGAATGAATGTAAATGGTGCGCCTCCCCACATCAAAGCTATTGCGACAATAACCGCTGCCTTTTCTGATTCAAAAAGCCAAATGGGAGGGTGAAACTCGCCGTCTATATTCAATCTGTGTCTTTCTGCGTTGTTGAGGTCGGCATGGTGTTCCGCTTCAACAATAAGGTGGCTACCGAAATAACATTGCTCCAGATTGAAATTTGGGTATCGGTCGGATAAAATCGAATGAACGTAATTGTTCTGTGTGTGGATTCTCTTGCCGTTGGTAGCATTGTAGCCCATCACTTTACCTGTCCTTATTCTGCCGTATTGGTCTATCTGCCAATAGACTGTTGCGCCTCCCCATTTGGTCGAAGTGCCAATGGCATACCGTTCTACAACCTTATCCACAATTTCTGACCCTGCAACCTCATCAAAGACTGAATGTAGGAATCTGACAAGGGGATTGCGCTCATATTCTCGTAGAGTATTGAGCATATCTTTCGCATTGATACAACTTGGTGGTTTCGGCTGTTGGCGTTGAGGTTTCCTAATCTGTGGAGAATATAGGGAAGTCAAAGGTTGATGGTTCTTGAAATATTCCCTCGGCGGCACATGAACGCCACAATTATCGGCTCTGTCGCATTTTCCACACTCGCCGTCAGCCACAGGTGTGCCGTCAGAATAAAGGTAGTTGACGAATGTACGTTTGCCACAATAGGCGCATACAGTCTTGCCTCTATGAGCTAATTGGAGTGTATCGTATCTGTATTTTCTCATATTGTCTTGGCTCGTTCACTCCGTTCATCTGTTCACGCGCTTGAACGCATGAACAAAATGAACAAAGCTACTCGGATTTTACAGGTGCAACAGTTTATTTACTTTACCGACACTGATATTCAATAACTTGGCTATTTCACGTTGAGATTTACCCTGCTGTTGGTATTGCTTGGCTTGCTCTATAAGTTCCGATTGGTCGTTATCCGACATCTCTTTAAGGTGTTCTTTCTCGGTGGCATAGCCAATATTATTGAAATGCAGAAAAGCGTTCTCCTTGACGATTTCCGCCACAATCACATTGTCTTTGTCATATTCAAAAGCACCTGCACGGACTTTAAGTTGCTTGATATAGCGGAGGTTGGTATCTTTGGCACTCAATCCGATTGCAAAGACGCTATCAAAAAAGTTAAACAACTTCTTTGAGCCAGCAAGGTCGTTTTGAGTGATTGGACTTGCCATTGACCGTTTCGGCGTGTGCGCCAACACCAATATGCTCCATCCATGCTTCTTTTTCAGTCGCATCAGATTCATCATTAGTAGTGCCGCCGCATCGCCTTTCTCGCTCGCATTGCATACATATGTGAGATTGTCGATAATTAGATTCTTGATTTCGAGGGCTAATGCCGCCTGTTCTATGTCGGCCACGACATTATCCTCAAAACTACCATCCATCACACACTCGCTGTATGCGTCGGTGTCTATCTCCGCTCGTTTAAGATTGTCGGGGAACTTGTGAAAGTTGCCGTTATCATCGGAATAGCGTAACTGAAACTGTTTGTCGCTCAACTCAAAATCAAAGTAAAGCACAGGTTGAGTTTCTGCTATCTTATTGGCAATCTGCACGGCATAGATTGACTTGCCTAAATTGCTGTCGGCAAACAGACAGCACACCTCTCCCTCATACCATAGCGACATCCATAGTTTATTTGGGTCGGGTCGCATAGCCGCCTCCTCTCGCCATTGATTAGCCGTCTTGACGCAAAGCATTCCGATTTTGGATTTATCCACCTCCGGCTCTGTCGGATTGGTGACGAGCGATTGCAATTTTTCTAATTCCTCGCTCATGGCTTCTCCGATTTTACAGGGTTGATATTCTGCAGGGCTGGCGCATGAGATTTAACTTTCCTTAAAAACCTTGAGTAAATAGTCAATATTACGGCCACATTTCTTGCGTCTTCGCTTAAGACTGATTTTGTCGTCTTGCTTTTTAAGCATTTCCAGCGCATACTTGCGCATTGCGGAAAAATTGGC
>CAJTFH010000016.1 GCA_910575545.1 Bacteroidales bacterium | reverse complement strand
GGGTGCAAAATTACGCATTCCAACTCTCACCTCCAAATTTTTCGAGCACTTTTTTCAGCCAATTTCCGCAACCATCAAACATAAAACACACCAAACAGACACATAACCCGCTGCAATACATTATATTGCAACAGAATGGCAATGCCGAATTTTTTTGTGGGAATTTTATCATAAAAACATATATAGCCAACAAGACAGGCCTCACTACACACCGGTTTATCCTATATTTTCAATAATTTTAAAATTTCTCCAACACGTTTTTTCTGTAACTTTGCAGAAATCTCCGCCCCAAAAAGCGACACTGAAAACATAAAAACAGCATGAAAGTCATAAATTTCGCCCAGCAGCACTCGCTGATCAGCCAATACATGTCGGAACTACGCAACGTAGACACACAAAAAGACATGCTCCGTTTCCGCCGTAACCTTGAACGGATAGGAGAAATAATGGCCTACGAGATAAGCAAGACGCTCGACTATAAAACCGTAGACACAACCACACCTCTGGCCATAGCCCAAAGCGACATAATATCAACACCACTGGTGCTAGCCACCATATTCCGCGCCGGAGTACCATTCCATCAAGGATTCCTTAATTATTTCGACCACGCGGAGAACGCATTCGTATCAGCCTATCGTAAATACAAGGAGAAAGAGAACTTCGATGTATGCATCGAATATCTCGCCTCGCCTCGCATTGACGGCAAAACTCTGATTCTCGCCGATCCGATGCTTGCAACCGGCGCATCTATGGAACTTAGCTACCGCGCATTGCTCACCAAAGGGACACCGGCACACATCCATGTAGCCTCAGTGATAGCCTCACAACAAGCCGTAGATTATGTCGCCGACCACTTCCCTGCCGACAGCACCACAATATGGATTGGAGCAGTAGACCCCGAAATCAACTCCCATTCCTACATTGTCCCTGGCTTAGGCGATGCCGGAGACCTCGCATACGGCATAAAAGAATAAGAAAGTTGCCCCATTGCCCGACCCACGGCTGCAATTCGATTGTTAAAAGATATAGGAGAGGGAGACATGCCACCAGGCCGCTCCCTCCTTTCTTACTATTATATCTATAACGAAAAAAACGATATATCCCGACGATGGAAAACCTACTCAGAAAAATGGCGCTGGCCTACCATAGCGACCCGCGTCCCGGAAAACTCGAAGTAATACCCACCAAGCCTTATAACTCGCCAGCCGACCTGGCGCTGGCCTATTCCCCTGGAGTGGCCTACCCCTGCCTCGAAATAAAAGACAACCCCATGAAAGTGTGGGCCTACACCAATAAGTCGAACCTCGTGGCCGTAATCTCCAACGGCACAGCAGTGCTCGGCCTCGGCGACATAGGTGCAAGCGCAGGGAAACCGGTAATGGAAGGGAAAGCCTTGCTGTTCAAAATATTCGCTGGAATCGACTGCTTCGATATAGAAATCAATGAAAAAGACCCTGCCAAGTTCGTCGAAATCGTCAAAGCGCTCACCCCAACCTTCGGAGGCATAAACCTTGAAGACATAAAATCGCCCGAATGCTTCGAAATCGAGCGCCGCCTTAAAGAAGAGTGCGACATACCGGTGATGCACGACGACCAGCACGGCACCGCCATAATCTCAGGCGCCGCCATGCTAAACGCCATAGAAATACAGCAGAAAAACATCGCCGACATCCGCCTCGTTGTCAATGGGGCAGGGGCCGCCGCCATATCATGCACCCGCCTTTACTGCGCCCTCGGAGTAAGACCTGAAAACATCGTAATGTGCGATTCCAAAGGGGTAATACGCGCCGACCGCCCGGGCCTAAGCTCCCAGAAGAAAGAATTCGCCACCACCCGCGACATCCACACCCTTGAAGAAGCCCTCACAGGAGCCGACCTTTTCCTCGGCCTGTCAGTCAAAGATGTGGTCACAGCCGACATGCTCCGCTCAATGGCCGACCGGCCGATAGTTTTCGCCCTCGCTAACCCCGACCCGGAAATCGACTACGGCACGGCAATGGCATCGCGCCCCGACCTGATTTTCGCCACCGGACGCTCCGACTACCCCAACCAGATCAACAACGTGCTCGGCTTCCCCTACATCTTCCGCGGAGCACTCGACTGCGGCGCATCGGCCATCAATGAACCAATGAAACTCGCCGCTACCCACGCCATCGCACGCCTCACCCGCCTGCCCGTGCCGGAAGAAGTCAAAAACGCCTACAACGACCCCACCATGGCATTCGGACGCAACTACATCCTGCCCAAACCCATGGATCCGCGTCTGTTAGGTGAAGTAGCACCCGCCGTAGCCCGCGCAGCCATCGAAAGCGGGGTAAGCCGCCGCCCCATCACTGACTGGCAGAAATACACCGACTTCCTCGCCCTGCTCTCCCACCAATGCAGCGACGGAGTCTGCTACTCCCAACTCCTCAACTCCCGCGAAACCCTCGAGCGCATCGCCGCCCGCCTCGGCTACCACCTCACCTGACCCCTCCTAAATAAATCCCATAAAAATTGCGCATACCCCAAACACGACAAAGGCGTCGGCAAAATCTGCCGGACGCCTTTGTGTTCTCATCGCCTTCATCCGCAAGCGCAATCTTATGACATGTTTATCCTTCCATGTCAAATGCATATGAATAAGGGATTAAACATCTTCCAGTACTGCACTCTTTCCACCCACGTTCCTGATGGCTCTTCTCTGAGATTTCTCCGGCAGTAGACTTGGCAAAACGGGTACTCACTTCTTCAAGCACCTGTCTTTCCACATCACTGAACACATCCATATCCGGAACCTCATCTGATTGCAACAATGTTCCACTCATTCCATTAGGATACACAAAGTCCTCATATTCCACCCCTTCAGCTTTGTCATAAACCGCCCCAAACCGATTAGGGACAGGGCCAAATTTTATAGCCCTGTATTCAAGGCCGGTCATACCGAATCCCTCCCGTTTATATTTCAGGAAATCTGCATAAAACAACAGCTTGTTCATTTTTGTGACAAAAACACTACCGAGTTGCGATATAAAATATTTAATCGCCGCTGCGGTTTTAATGGGGGAATATGACACATAGCCGCTTTTTATCGTAGGGCACGACAGCCTTTTATACTCAGGCAATCCATCCAGCCTCCGCATCACACGATCGAATGCTTTATCACCAATCTTTATCTTTGCCGCGTTTAGGAAATCAACAAAAACCGACTTATGCCGTATTGACATAATAGCACGTGCATTCGACTCATTGGGCACCTTCTCGTCTTCATAATACCGCCACTGGTTTGCACCGAATCCCATGATTTCCGACATCATTGCTGCTGACACCCCATAATAGGCGCGGAGCGCAGCTATCTCATCAGGGAACGGATAGCCATGCTTTTCCCTGTAGGCATTATAAACCTGACTGGTGTTAAGCCCGTCAAGTTCCATCGTAGTAAACTTTTCCCCGCTATCTGCACAGAGGTAACAAAAATGCATATATGCATAATCCTCTCCCCGGAATGCTACCTTCTCCGGCTCAGCTATCAAACTCATTGGCTTGCCTGTAATCGGGCTTGGTTCTGTTTTCATAGTCAATTTTATTTTAGAGGATAATTCATAGGGTGCTCTGCTTTATGGAAGGAGATACATATCGTCCGGCCATTGAATCCGCCAAGTGTAACCTTTATGTATACCTCATCCCCATTTACATCTTTTCCGAACACCCACATTTCTGAGCCTAAATTCAGTTCATCTGTCAATGGCCCTTCTGAATAATCTTCCACCTTTATACTTTTCACGATTTCCAAACGCTCAAACCTGCTCAGCTCAAGGTCAATAAGCGCTGTGCGGTTTTTAGGCCGGTCATCGCGAAACAAAATGCCGAAAACTTCTATCTTCTGTTTAAACGAGGTCAAAAACACCTCCACTTCGCCTTTCAGAGCCATAGCCAGCTATTTTCACGCAAAGATACATCAATAAAACATTAAATGCAACTTTAAAGTTGCATTATGACCAATTTAACCAAATATAACCATCCCAGCAAAATACAAATAATTATAGATATTTATTCCCAAAGAAACCGTCTATCTCACTGGAGTTCGTTTCGGACAATCATTTGACTTTGTTCTGATGTCTTATATCGAACTCACGTTAAATATGAAACAGCCAGTCCCTGGTGCAAATTCCAGCACACCGAAGAATATGAGCTGTCATCTCTTGATGAAACAACATATGCGGGCAACCTTCAAATAACCATAAGAAACGGAGTGGTGTCGGTCTCAGGGATTGAATCACACGAAACAAACACCGTCTACGACATGTCGGCCCATATCGTTTATCATAGAGCAATCGGCTCAATCGGCCATCTCACTCCGGTCACATACATTGCGACCGTCGACAAGAAAACCGCGAAATTCACCCTCTGACGCTACCGATTAATACTAAATTCCCCCTGCGCCGACCGCCAGCCTAATCCGGTGGGTCTGCGGCAGGGGGATTATGAGAAGCATACAGGGGAATCACTCCACAGGGATGATGGAGATGGCGAAGCTGCCGTCCGGCACCATCATTCATACCCGACCATCACCCCCTCTGCACCGACCGCCAGCCTCGCCCGGCGGTTAAGAAGCAGGGGGTGGTTGTTGTCGATATGCCCCACGGGCAGGTTCATGGCCACGGGAAAACGGTAGCCTTTGACAAACGATGTTATCATTGCCTCCATGCTCTGCCAGTCGGCGCTGGGGCGGTAGTCGGTGAACTGCCCCACCATCAGGCCGCCCAGCCGGTCGAACACACCGCGCAGGCGCAGCTGCCACAGAATCCGCTCCACCTTATAAATCGGCTCGGCGATATCCTCGATAAACAGGATGCATCCATCCTCAACCGGATCAAACGGCGTGCCAATCAGACCACCCATCACAGCCAAATTCCCCCCGACAATCTTGCCTTCGGCCACACCCTCGCGGTTAAATCCATCTGCTGCACACTCAAGTCCGGCATCACCCCCACGAAGAATCTTTATCTCGGTGCGGTAAAACGGGAATTCCTCCCCCATTCCGATATATTTCGCCATCGCCCCATGCATCGACACCACTCCGTGCTTCCACCACAAAGCATGCAGGGCTGTTATGTCGCTGAAGCCCACGAGCCATTTGTCAAAACACCGGCCGGGCAACCGGTCAAGCTCATCAAGCAGATGCACAGCGCCATAACCGCCACGCGAACACAAAATGCATCTCACCGTGTCATCCTCCATCGCACGGCGCATATCCTCTAACCTCTCCTCACGGCTACCGCTGAACGAACCGCACACCCCTTTGGCATGAGGCATCACAACCACCTCAAGCTCCTCCCGTTGAAGCTGCCCCACGGCAGCATCAATCAAACCTGGTTCAATCTTCGAAGCGGGCGACACAATCGCCACCTTGCCGCCGCGCCGAAGCGACGGCGGCATCCTCATCTCTCCATTGCCCATTATCAGCATACCGGTAAATCTTCAAACACTCACAACAACCTTCACCCCCGATTCACGCTCTACCTTTTCGCCGATTCGCTGCAGCTCTTCAGCATCGATTTTCTCCAACCCTTTGGCTGGGGTAGGCCGGTCAAGCGAATAAAGCATCACCTCCTTGGGGCATATCGCCTTATAAGCCTCGACCAACGCCACGACCTCCTCGTCGGTCGTATTATCAAGCCTAATGCCATCAACCACCCCGCGCAGCATCATCGTCTGTATAATCCCCTGGCCCTTAAACCGCTTCAGCAACTCAACCGTCCCGGCTACAGAAAATCCGGGGCGGTTAGGACGGTCTAACACTTTCACGGTCTCGTCCAATGCCGAATCGAGTTTCAGGATATTGTTATCAACTTTCATCAACGCCTTGGCAACTTCCTCACGGTCAATCATCGTGGAATTTGTCAGCACGCTGACCTTCGCATTGGGGAAATAGAGATCGCGCAACTCAATCGTGTCATCGACAACCCCGGCGAACTCCGGATGAAGCGTAGGCTCTCCGTTACCTGAAAAAGTGATTACATCCAGCCCCGTCCCGGCGGCTTGCATCTCTGCCAGCTTTGCTTCGAGCTGTCTCCTGACTATATCCCGTTTGGGCAATCCCGACCTCCCAGGCCCCTGGGCATTGAAACCGGCCTCACAATACAGGCAGTCAAACGAACACACTTTCCCGTCAGACGGCATCAGGTTAACCCCCAGCGAAGTTCCCAACCGCCTCGAATGTATCGGCCCGAAAATCGTTGAGTGGAACATTACCCTCTGCATCTCCCCATCCTTCTTCATTGTGTCGTTATCCATCTTTGTTTTCCTAAAGAGTGAAGAGGGTATGCCCCGGCCAACAAGCCTGAACACACCCTCATGCATATTTCCATTTTCTACGGCAAAATGACACAAACCGACATGTCACCGGCCGCAATCACACCGTCAGAATCTCTTTCTCCTTGGCGGCAAACAGGTCGTCGATCTGTTTGAGATATTTGTCATGGAGTTTCTGGACTGAACCCTCGGCATCTTTCTCAACATCTTCAGGCATACCCTGCTTGATAGCCTTCTTCAGCCCCTCGATGGCATCGCGGCGGGCATTGCGCACGCTCACCTTTGCCTGCTCGGCCTCAGCTTTCGACTGCTTCACAAGCTGTTTGCGGCGCTCCTCGGTCAACGGGGGAATCGACAGGCGGATAACCTCACCGTTATTCTCAGGCGTTATGCCAAGCTCCGAATTGATAATCGCCTTTTCAATCTCCTTGAACATCGATTTTTCCCAGGGGGTAATAGCGATAGTGCGCGCATCTGGCACCGATATGTTGGCGACATTTGAAATCGGGGCTGCCGACCCATAATAATTAACTTTCACACCGTCGAGAATCTTCTGGTTAGCCTTTCCTGCACGGATATGGGCCAACGACTCGTCGAGATAGGCAACCGCCATCTCCATTTTCTCTTCAGCGGGCCCGAGATAGGTTTTCGGATCTGTCATATATCTTAAATATTTTAATTTCGTTCAAATAGAGGAAGCATCACGATAGGTTTCCCACAAATGCATCAATACACCAAAGTGCCGATATTTTCCCCTTCCAGCACCTTGTGCAGATTTCCGGGAGTATCCATGTCAAACACAACTATCGGCAGACGGTTCTCCTTACACAGCGCCGTAGCCGTCAGATCCATCACCTTAAGCCCGCGGGTATACACCTCATCATACGATATTTCGCTGAACTTCGTAGCCGTAGGGTCTTTTTCCGGGTCTGCGGTATAGATTCCGTCAACGCGTGTCCCTTTCAGCATCACATCGGCTTCAACCTCTACACCCCGGAGCGCGGCCCCGGTGTCGGTAGTGAAAAACGGATTACCGGTTCCACCCGAAAGGATGGCCACCTCCCCGTTTTCCATAGCTTCGATAGCGCGCCACTTGCTGTAATACTCCCCTATAGGATACATGTTTAGCGCCGTGAACACGCGCGCCTTCTGCCCTATGGCTGTCAAAGCCGAACTCAGGGCAAGAGAATTGATAACAGTGGCAAGCATACCCATCTGGTCACCTTTCACCCGGTCGAACCCCTTGGCTGCGCCCTGCATTCCGCGGAAAATATTGCCACCTCCGATGACTATAGCCACCTGCACGCCACTTTCGGCGGCCTCCTTAATTTGGCGGGCATATTCACCAAGACGCACCGGATCAATTCCGTAATGCTGTTCCCCCATGAGCGATTCGCCGCTCAACTTCAGAAGAACCCTGTTATATTTCGTTCTCATAAAGAATCTTCAGATTAGTTTCCACAAATATACACACAATTTCCCGCTCACCAAAATCCGGCATCTCATTTTCTCTTCCACCATCACACTCCATCAGCCAGGTAACGGCATAAAAAGCCGGAAAACCGTCAAAGTCTGACACTCCGACAAGCCTACGGCCTTCAATAATCCATTTTATGCGTCTTATCTCACCACTTTCTCCACCCTCTGTGTTCCGTCGGATAAGCGGTCAACCCTGATGCAGAATCCCACGCCGTCGCTCATGCGTTGCCCTGAGAACACCGTTGACTTTGTCGATTCTCAGTGCCAAAGAGTGACTTCCGAGTGCCGACAGCGGCTCAAAAAGCAGTCTCACCTGCGCCTTATTCACCAAATCCGGCTTTACCGGCTCTACAAAATCCATATGCCCCGAACCGGCATAGCCGTCGGCCGAATATGAACAATCCACCGACGTAACTGCCGTTTCGGAGAGGTTCCAGACATTCACCGGGAGCGGATATCATCCCGAACCCCTCACAGGCTCGTTTCTCGAGGAAATCGCCTGAATCCGCCCCGTAAAACAACTTTATCCTCCAAATTTAACCTGCGTGGAGCCATGCCACACCGCCACCGCGCCTTCGTTCACGCCTTAACATCCGCCCTTTAATATTTTTTCATTAAATATATTAAAACCCGTCATGGAATTTGGCTAACTTTGTTGTTCGTTTAAACGTTAACAATAATGGCGCTATCCCGCCAATGCACATAAAAACTAAAAAACATAGTGATGGATAACAACCAAAACAACTCTCTCGACCGCATAAGCTATGCTCTCGGACTGAGCATGGGCCACAACTTCCGTGCTTCCGGCATAAACGAAATCAACATACAAGACTTCGCCGACGCCGTAGCCTCCGTTTTCTACGGTTCAAAGCCCAAAATGACAATCGACGAAGCCAAAGCCGAGATTCAGGCATATTTCACCGAACTCGAAAAGAAACAGCGCGCACAAGCCGACGAACTCGCCAAACAGAACCAGGCCATCGGCGAAGCCTTCCTGGCCGAGAACGGCAAACGCGAAGGGGTGCTGACCCTCCCCTCCGGATTGCAATATGAAGTCCTCACCAGGGGCGAAGGCCCCAAACCTGAAGCATCCGACCAGGTGGAAGTGCACTACACCGGCAAACTCATCGACGGCACAGTGTTTGACTCATCAGTCGACCGCGGTATGCCAGCAACATTTGGTGTGACACAAGTAATCCCAGGATGGGTTGAAGCCCTCCAGCTCATGAACGCCGGTTCCAAATGGCGTCTATACATCCCCTCCAACCTCGCCTACGGCCCCAACGGCGCCCCCGGCAGCCCGATAGGCCCCAACGCAACCCTGATTTTCGACGTTGAGCTACTCAAAGTCATAGGCAAATAATGACACCCATCCGATTTGCACCGGCCATAATCGCCGCCACGCTCTGCGGCATGGCGGCAACCGCCACACCCGCAGAGCAGCAAACCGCCACGGCCGAAAATCCGGCGGCAGTCAGCGCCGACTCGTGCGCTGCTGCATTCGCCACCATCATGGCGCAATACCTGCGGCCTGAAATCGACAAGCAGTTTCCCGCCGACACCGCCGCCATAAGTGAATTTACCCGGGGGGTAGCCCACGCCTTCGACGTCAAAAACCTCAAAGCCCCCTTCTTCCTCGGTGCGCGCAACGGATTCGCACTCATCGACCGCGTTGAGGCAATGGCAGAAATGGGCTATCCAATCACCCCGCAGAACTTCTGCGAAGCCCTCGCCCCGGCGCTGAAAGGCGCTGCAATGGGCTTCGACACCGAATCAGCCGACCGCTACCTGCGTGATGCCATGGAGCGAATAAACCCCATGCCCGAACCTGTGGCACTCTCCCCCGAATCGCAGCAGCAATTCCTCCAGGAGCAGGTAAAACGACCCGCAGTCGAAATGATGCCTTCAGGCCTCCTGTTTGAAATCATCACGGAAGGAGAAGGCCCACATCCGGCCGACACCGACATCGTGAAAGTAACCTACACCGGACGCCTCTCCGACGGCACGGTGTTCGACTCCTCCGACCGCCCCGTGCAGTTCCCCGTAAACCGCCTCGTGCCCGGATTCACCGAAGGCCTCAAACTCATGAAACCAGGCGGGGAATACCGCATATTCATCCCACCGGCTTTAGGCTACGGCGACAAAGGCGCTTCCGGCATAATCCCCCCAGGGGCAGTGCTCGACTTCACCGTAAAGCTACTGGAGATATTGCCCCGGCCAACCGGCAACCCAACCGAATAAACCACTCAAAATCATAAATTATAATTACAACCAACTGAAATGAAAAAATTTATTTTCGCACTCTCCGCCGCAGCGCTCATGGCCTCAGGCCTCGCTTCTTGCGGCAACGGCGCTGCTTCAAACGCCACTGAAAAAGAAAAAGCACTCGGCGACTCTGTTGCCGTTGCACTCGGCGAATTCGCCGGCGCACAGTCAGCTTCAAACTACATGCGCCTTAAAGAAATGCAGCCCGAAACTGCAGCCAAATTCAACAAAGACGCCTTCCTGCGCGGCCTTCAGGATGTTCTCAATGCCGACACCACCCAAATGGCCTACTACCAAGGTCTGCAGATGGGCCTCCAGCTCGTGCAGCCCATCATCGGCATCAACAACGAGGCTAAAATCCCCGTCAACAAAGACAAAGTTCTCGCAGCCTTCAAAGCCATCTACAAACAGGATTCAATCAGCGACCTCAACCTCTACTACGCTCACTATCAGAACCAGATGAACGCAGTACAGGAAATCATGAAAGCCCGCGAAGACTCCATAAAAGCAAACTCACCCGAAGCCAAGCAGAACCTCGAGGAAGGACAGGCCTACATCGACAAAATGGTCGCTGAAGGCTACACCCTCGCTCCCTCAGGCATCGCCTACAAAATCGACAACCCCGGCACCGAGCCGAAAGTTGCCGAAAGCGACCTCGTAATGGTTCAATACGACGGTAAAAACATCAAAGGAGAAACCTTCGACACCAACAAAGACAACGTACGCCCAATGCGTGCCAACGGCTTCGTGCCAGGCTTCAAAGAAGCCCTCTCAATGCTCGGTAAAGGCGGCAAAATGACAGTAGTCATCCCCGCAAGCCAAGCTTACGGCACCGACGGCGCAGGCGAAAAAATCGGCCCCAACCAGGCTTTAGTATTCGACATCGAAGTGCTCGACATCAATCCCGAATCAAAATAAACCCACCCTCACACAACCATAAACGGCGCCGCGCAAACTAATGCGCGGCGCCGTTTCGCATGCACCCCACTTACCTGCAATTAATGACATTATTCAAAATACTTATTTTTTACAACTATTGCAAATTAAACATTTTAATTTTATCTTTGCGAAAAATGCTATCTCGATTTTTATTAACCTCAAAACTAAGAGCTATGAGACCTTATTTCTATCCTATTCTTGCTGCATTATTGTGCTTCTCTTGCACAGATGCCATTGATGATTTTAACAATCAAACCAATCCATCCAATTCCCAAAATACTTCTTATAACCATATTTCTGAAGCACTGGCATTAAATATTGCGGAATCGTTTTGGGGGGGGTAATCAAAAAGCCCGTTCTAAATCTGCAACACCAACAGTTTGTTACGTATTAAAAAATACTACTCTCTCACGTCACATTAACAACCTATCCGATACACTCGCATATTTGAAGCTGGCAGTTACGACTTCTCGGGTATAACATACTTCGCCATTAAACGCCACTTAATTATGGAATAATTCCCCATCAAAAACATATTTAGTATTATACGACATGAAAAAGCCATTACTCCTTGCAATCGCCGCACTGCTTTCACTCAACTGCGCGGCAGTGAACTATTTCCAGGATGGGATGAAATGGGAATATAAGAAACACCATGGCATACCCCCTAAGCCAGGTGAAGCCGACCTTCAGCCATATCTCATCACACAATATCTTGAAGGAACAGCCTTCATGGCCGGTAAAGATTGTCTGAAACTTTACAGCGTTGTGACCGATGACCAACAACACCAGCCATTCCTGCTGACATACATCCACACTGACGGCGACAAAGTTTATTTCCTTTCAATGAAACCTGATGCCGATCCGGAAACAGGTGAATGGCTGCTGCTGTTCGATTTCGGGCTGCAACCTGGAGAAAGCACCTCCGTGGGTCATCTGTTCTGGGATAATGCGGAAACCAATCAAAAAGCCATACAAGTAACATGCACAGCTGTCACACAGGAACAATCATCAGATGGGGGCATAATCACCCGGATGTCAATGTCTGAAAAAGGCTCAGAAGGTGAATGGATTGCCGGAATCGGCTGCACGTGGGGATACACATGCAACGGCGCGTGGGGACTCGACGGCGTAGGTGGTGTCACCCTGTTGAAAGCATCGCACAACGGAGAAATCCTCTACCAAGCCGCAACCGCCGGAATCAATGGCGCCACGGCAGACATCCCAGCCGCTTCCGACGCGCCATGCTACAAAACCGACGGTACCCCTTTCACCCCTGCAGATAAAGGAATCTGCATCCAAAACGGCACAAAACGCATAGTCCGTTGACCGCCTGATAAAAAGAAAGTGCAGTTCAAAATCCGGCATCATTTATAACATCCGCATCCCCTCAAAGGTTTCACATACCGGAAGCACCAAACAGATTACCGCCACGCAGAAGCCGTTGTTTATCAACAAGACGGACATGCCGCGTGGCGGTTTAAGATGAGGTCAACCTTAGGTAAACCGATGATAGGGGGGGCGATTGAATCAAATAATGATCAGCGGACTACAACCTTGCAGGGGACACACCCTGCGGCAGCCAGTAGATAGAGGCCGGGAGCTACCGAAAGCTCTGCCGGTGCCGAGGGGTTAAGTTCCACGACGCTGATGAGCTTGCCGTCGGCACTACTGACCGTAACAGAGCCTCCACAAGAAGCACTTACCCTCATAGAACCATTCCCGGAAACCACATGGATGCTGTTAGCGTTGCCGTCGGCATCAACAACATCCACGCCAGACTGAGCAGGTTTGACAGTCATGAAATTCAAGCTCTGCGCCTGGTTAGGAATATTCACACCATCCTGTTGCATCGGAGAATAAATTTCGAGGCTCGATTTCATCATCTTACCCTCATGGTGGGCGGCAATCTCCTGCGCATTCATCCCTGAGCGCCAGAAAGCAATCTCACCGAAATCGCGGCTCACCGATTTGTTGTCGGCATCGCCGAACACCACTTCGCCCAATGTCAGACGCTCGGCAACCGAACCGGCCTCAACCCCGTCGATATACAACGCGGTATAGCCACGGGCATGGTAATGCGTTAAAGCCACATCGTGCCACTGGCCGTCGACAAGCGCCACCGAGGTAGTAAAGTTATCTTTCAGAGGGGAATCGTATGTTATGGTGCCGTCGGCATTGACCGTCAGCGCTCCGCGATACTGTTTGCGGCTGCCATGCTCGAATGTCAACAAACGTCCGGCGGCATCCCCTTTCACGCGCATATTGATGGTGAATGGATGCACCGTCCCTTCATGATTCAAACTGATAGTAGTGCCATTACCCACTGCCATCGATTTCGTAAGGTCACGCTGCGGATGTTTCTTCCCTTCAACAAGCGCATCGAACAGAGACGGAACGATAGCGTACATGAACTCCCGATGCCCCTGCACATTCGGGTGGGCCACGTCGGCGATATAACCTGCCGACCATTTGCCAGTGCCGTCGTCGATAGCACCAAGAACATTGACAGACGGCACGTCCCATTCATGTATGAGCATGTTCATCTGTTTCACCCATCCGTAGTCTTCGTCGTTATAGTCGCCACGTGTGTAGTTGTTGACAACCACAGGGGTCTTACCGTCACGGCGGATATCTTCAATCAACCGCAACATATTGTCGCGGAATCCATTGAAAACCCCTTGCGGATTCGCTGAGCCATGAATACCCTCGTTGCCAAGCGACAGGCCGATCATCACGAATGCGCCACCATCGCGCAACATATCGTCATAGCGGTCGATAAGATGTCTGGTAGTGTTTCCACCTATCGACACCCCTGAGGTGTAGAACGGATAGCTGCTGTCGCCGTCGGCTTTGCGTTTCTTCAACTGTTCACCAAAGAGGTATGCATATCCCCTGAAATTATCAGCTCCCTGGCCGTTGGCAACCGACGACCCGAACACCGACACACGATAGGGAGCTTCCTCAGGTTCAATTGAGAAAACACCCTGGCGCATATCGACACTGATGTCGTATTTACCCGGATTCAGGCGGATATTCTCCCCCTCATAGCCCTGCGACAGCATAACAACCTTGTCGGTTTGCGCAACGCGTTTGACAGCCAGTGCATCATCGCCATTGAAAGCGAAATAGATATAACGGCCTATATATTCATTGCCACCGGCACGGGTCAGCTCCACATTGCTGCTCCAGATGCCGTTCCCTGCATAACCCAAAGCGACACCATCCTGGGCAACAGACCCCTTCACTGCCAGCGACTCCAACGGCAGAACCTCAACCTGGCCCGCGCGAGTGTCTACTGTCAGCCTGACAACCTGCTCAGAAGCAACAGAGAACAGCCCGCCGTCAACCTCGACTGTGCCCGGCTCATTTCCGGCGCCGAATACCACGGTTTCATCCCCGGTTGTCAAACCCCTGAACGAGTATGTGCCTGGAATCAGACGCAGATAACCGGCAAATTTCCCGGTCAGCATACCCGTAGGGCTGACAGGATTCATCGCCACATTTGCTCCACCCTCTACGGCAGAACCAGTCACGGCAAGTGCCTTGACAGCCATCACCGGCTTCGGCTCCTCTTTAGGCTCGAACTCCTCAAGTTTCAAAACATTCAGGTGCGATAACCCCGTTTTGCGCTCGATTGTGAATGTCAGCTTACCGTTGGCATCCGGAAATATATAATCGCTCACCGCAACATTACGGATATTGCCATGAACATCTTTCCCCTCACTGTCGCGGCCGCCGATGCAACGGCCTGAAAAATCCTGGCGTGCACGCCACGAGGTGATGCCGTTAAGGCTGAAATATGCCCAACGGTCGCCCGTCTCATTAGTGATGCGGCAACCGAAAGCGTGCACGCGGTAGGCCTTCTTCGGGTCAACCCCAATGAACTCTATATTGACCGTGGCCTGATGGTTCTCCACATAGAAATAATCTTCCGTGGCAGTGGCGATCGCAAGGTCGCGCAAGTTTTCGACCGTAGGATTTTCCAACCCTCCGGCAGCGGCAGTACCGTTTGTTTTCAGGTTATCCAGGTTCTTGGCAGTGATGCCGGACACCTCATTGCGCGAGTTAACAAGCGGCCATTCGGAATTGGCCGGTATATTGTCATTATGAGTGCTGTAGATATTGTTCCAGTAATTCCCGTTTACGTCGGCCCCCTCGGTTTTGTGGCCATGCTTGCGATATTCAGGAATCTCGCCGAAATCGACATACATCGTCTGTGTCAGGGTATATGCATCGTCCGGACGGGGTTCATCATCACGCTCCTCGATTTTCATAGCATTGATATGGCACATGTTCTGCACCCTGCGGATAGTGAAAGTGATACATCCGTTCTCATCGGGGAAAATAGGGTCGCTCACAGCCAGATTATTGTTATTGCCATTATACCCGTCGGCGCCACACCCTTCTCCCGACATCTGATGGTCGGCATCCCAGCGGTTCATTCCGCGGAACTCATAATTGCCTATGCGTGTCTGGTTATTGGCACGGCTTCCGAAAGCATAGAAACGGTAACTTTTCTCCTTGTCAAGTCCTCTGAATGTGAAGCAGTTGTAATCCTGGAAATCCTCCATAAACAGATAATCCATCGTGGCAGTGTTCACGGCAAGCTCTCCGAGGAAATCAGCCGACGGATCGGTGAGGCCTCCTGCGGCAGCCGACCCGTTGGTCATGAAACGGTGGTTCAGGAGGATGTTGTAGCCTGTAGGCACATTGGCGCTGTTAACGAGATTGACTGTCGTGCCGGGGTAGACATAATTGTTGCCTGAGCTTTTCATATTATTCCACCAGTTCCCGTTGACATCCGCACCCTCGGTGGTTTCACCCCTGTAAGCTCCGGTATTATTGGGATTTACATCGCCGAAGTCGATAAACATCGTCTGGCACACATCGGCAAAAACAAACGGGGCGGAGGATAAAGCCGCCGCCCCGATAATAAGTTGCAAGAATTTATTCATGTTAGGTTTATGGTTAGCTTTGGGAATTCCCTTATGCAAAATTAGGAAAAGAAAACATGAGGCACACGTAAATTCCGTCTCTTAATATAGTATTTTTGTCTACCTTCGCAGGTTTTATGCTTTCTGACACAGCATTTCCCGCTCTCCGCCACCACTCCTAACGCTTGGCAAAGAAATTGTCTACGCGGTCGGGCGACAGCA
Organism: Bacteroidales bacterium; assembly: GCA_910575545.1. Classification (GTDB taxonomy): domain Bacteria; phylum Bacteroidota; class Bacteroidia; order Bacteroidales; family Muribaculaceae; genus UBA7173. The sequence continues at coordinate 60,499 of CAJTFH010000016.1, read as the reverse complement.
TCTGCCACAGAGAAGCCACAGTCCAGCCGGGGGCGAATATGTCGTTGTAGAAGCCCTTGCCGTTGCGTCCGTAGTCCCAAGTGGTGTGTTGCACCACCTCGGGATAGAAACCGGCTTTGGCAATATCGAACATATTGTTCTCCTTAGGCAACAGCTGGAGCATCGAGCTACGGATCACTTCAGAGAATCCCGCGAAACGCGGTTCGTTATAATGTGCCGACAGTTTGTCGAGCACCGTTGCGAACTCGAAGATGAACACGTCAATATGATTGTTTTCAACCGACACATTGCCCCACCCGCGCGAGCGGAAACCGACATCGCCGAGCATCTGGCCGGGAGCAAAAGGCACATCCCACATATAATACCACGACAGGCAGAAATAGGCCGATTTGCGGCACAAATCCATGTAATGCTCCCTTTCTTTACCCTTGGTCACATAAGTGAGATAATGCATCGCGGTTGAAGCATATAGCGATGCCTCCTTATCTTCGCAGTTGGCATCGAGTGTCGAAGAGAAATAGTCAGCTTTGTCAATCAGTTCATGTTCGAGATAACCGGCAGTGCGCCGTGCGCTTTCCAGATAGCGTTTGTCTTTGAAATAGCTGTAAGCCATTACAAGCGGCAGGGTCGCCGACGGTGTGCTACCGCCCGACCGGTCAACAATCTCTCCCGATCCCTTGAACTTACGGGGAAAACTGCCATCGGCATCTTGAAGCGACAGAATCCTGTCGAGCACAGACTTCATCTTCGCCTCCCACTGCGGGTGTCGGTTGCCAAGACGGCGCTCTGCATCGAGATAGTTCAAGATAGCGAAAACACCCTCCGACTGGCGGCGGATGCTCATCACATCAGTCTCCCAGCCGCGTTCCATATGCATCGCTTCACGGAAATACCCTTCGGGGGTAAACCCGTGTTCAAGCGTGCTTTCAAAAATGGCATTCGCCTTCTCAACCAAATCCTTGTCGGCTTGTTTGCGGCCATGCTCCAACGCATTGTAGGCATTGAGTAGCACACGGCCCACGAATCCGACCTCATAATCACCGGTGTTATTGCAATCATCGGTGCGCAATCCGGCGCCAGAGAAATATTTCAAATCATATTTGTCGACATAGCTCTCGCGGAAATAATTAGCCAGGCAACTTTTAGCCCCGTCCCCGTCAACAACATCCGACACTTTTTCCGGTGCGAAAGTATCGTAGGAATAGTTCCACACATCGGCCACGAAATCAGAGTAATCATCTGCCTGAAACTCACGCAACTGCCAGCTGATGGTGCGCTTCTCCCCTTTTTCTATGGTTTCAAACGTGCGGATCGGGTCGATAAGCGTCAGCTTGCGTATATACCGCTTGGGAGCTTCTATGTAGGGATAACCGAACTCCAACGCAGCCATACCACCCTCATTCCTAAAGCCGGTGAAACCCACCGAAGTGTGAGCGGGAAGAATCACATCGCCCGACTGGTTCTGCACAATGCAGTCGGCGCTGTCACTGCCGGTGCGCACCACAGTGCAGGCACGTTTTGTGGCAGGGTCATAGATACCGGTCAAAGGGGTGCTCAGACGGTCTTCACGCACGACCCAGCTATCGGATGTGCGGAATGACGGGGCATTCTCTGGCGACCTAAGATTGTGGTGATACCAGAATCCAGGCATATAAAACTCACACGCCTCATGCCGCGTACCATTCATAACGCTGGTCTCGGCAATATTGAAACGGCATTTTTCAGTAGCCTCAACCGTCAGGGTCAGGTCGGTCGTGCCGTCGGCTTTTCTGACCGCCGTGCGGGTGATTTTCAGTGGCAATGAGCTGTTGTCGGCAGTAATCATACGCCCGGCTCCTGCATCCTTTAGCTCGTAACTGCATGCAGCCCCACCCGGTTGTTTCAGAAGCAACCGCGTTGAAGCGTCAGCTCCAAAAGGCATGAAGGTGGCAAGCGCCGCCAGCGAGGCGGCGCAAGTATTTAATAATCTGGTCATAATTATAGTATGGCGGTTTATTTGTTAAGGCTTTCGCAGACAGCACGGTTCGCGCGGGCAACACGGTCTTCATCAACCTTGATCACCTTGCGGTCGTAGGTCATCAGCCCGTTCACCTCCATCTCAACATCAGTGGTCTGTGTGTAGACAGCGCCGGTGAAACCGGCTTTAGCCAGGCGTGCCAGCTCATTAGCATATTCAACATATTTGTCGGTAACCTCACCGGGGCTTTTAAACTGGATATAGCCCCAGTTGCGGTCTGGAGTCCATATATGACCGTCAACTACCATGCCTATGCCGCCATATTCACCCAGTACATTAGCCCGCTGGCCATCATAGAGATACATCTCCGGGCCGGGATAGTTGTGCAGGTCAAGAATATCACCGCATGTATAGAAATTGCCTCCCGAAGCCGGATTCACCAGACGAGACGGGTCGTAGGCCTTCGTCCACGCAGTGATTTCCGGGGTCTTGAACTGCCCCCACGCCTCATTGAAAGGAATCCAGGTGGAGATGCAAGGATAGTTATACAGACAATCCATTATCTCCTTCCATTCACGGCGGTAAGTAGCCTCGCTTTCAGGCGAGCGTTGTTTCTCGATACCGTCGAAATAGCGGCGGTTCTGCCATTCGGGGCCGTTGTCGCCACTGGGCATATCCTGCCAAACAATGATTCCTTTGCGGTCGCAATAGGTATACCATGTTGCAGGTTCAACCTTGATATGCTTACGGATCATATTGAAACCCCAATCCTTTGTCTTGTCAACATCATAGACCATAGCCTCATAAGAGGGGGCCGTGTAAAGCCCGTCGGGCCACCAGCCCTGGTCGAGCGGGCCGAACTGGAACAGGTCTTTGTTGTTAAGCTGAAGGCGAACAATGCCATCGGCATCCCGTTTTGTCGAGAACTTACGCATGGCGGCATAACTCTTCACTTTGTCTACCGCTTTACCGTTATCGTAGAGCGTCACTTCAAGATCGTAGAGATTAGGAGAATCGGGCGACCACAGTTTCGCACCATCAGGCATGGCAATCACCACCGACTCACCATTGATGCTCTTGCCTGAACCAACCTCGCGGCCATTGTCGAACACCTTAGCTTCTACCAATAATACGCCACCGGTATGAGAAGCCTCACCACCTACAGTCAGCGTATTGGCATCGATGTCTGACTGGATGCGCAATCCGGTGATATGGCTCTTGGCAACAGGTTCGAGCCAAACAGTCTGCCAGATACCGGTCACAGGGGTGTACCATATCCCCTCCGGGCGTTCAACCTGCTTTCCTCGCGGCTGGTAGCCACGGTCGGTCGGATCCCACACCCTAACCTTCAACACATTATCACCCTTTGCGGCAAGCGCCTGTGTGACATTGATGCTGAAGGGGGTGAAACCGCCCTTGTGGGCGCCCACCTTCACATCGTTAACCCACACGTCACACTGCCAGTCAACGGCGCCGAAATTCAGCATCACATCTTTCCCTTTCCATGACGAAGGCACAGTGAAAGAGCGTTCATACCACAACGCCTGGTCGGCGCCTACGGTCTTACCGACCCCCGACAGGCTCGATTCAACAGCGAAAGGCACAAGGATCTCCCCGTCCCATTTCTTTGGATTGTTTTCCCCCGCCGGCACAATGGCATACTGCCACAGGCCGTTCAGGTTTTTCCAGTCGCTACGTTCCATAATCGGACGCGGGTATTCACCCCACACGTTTTCAACATCGATCGTCTCCGCCCAAGGGGTCTTGATGCGGTCGCCCGCAGGCTGCCATCCCCAAGATGCCAGCGCCATAGCTGCAAATGCAGCCGCAAGAATGCTTCTATATTTCATACTCAAATCGGTTTATTCTCAACACAATCCCCCTCTACACCCCAAAACAAAACATCCCCTCACTTCTCCACAATCTTCCCTTCAAGCATCATAACATCACTTTCGATGCGCTTGTCGCCCTCATATTTGGCGCAGGTAATCAGAAGCCAGACTGTGTCGTTATCATATAGGAAGAACGAGTTGTAATATGCACCCGTGCCGGCCGGCAAAGGCGAACTTCCGCTCAGCGGCAGACGTGAATACTTGAAATTATGACCCGTGTTGTCGGCCATCATCACCTGCGGGCGGTTGGTCTGCCACACAGCGCCGGTCTGATTGGTATGGGCCATTATCAGGAACTCACCCGTCGGAAGCTGAATCATGTAAGGCGCTCCGGCATATTTGTTCAGACCGGTGTGCCAGCGGTTTTCGTCGTTAACCTCGTCCCATTCAGAAGTGTCCCATTCTCCGTCAAGCGGACGGTGAACAAGCGAAGGAGCGATATTGCCGTTGACGCTCTCCTCGATGAAAAGAACACCCTTGTTACCCTGCATGACAACCGCCACCGGCATACCGTCGCGGGCTCCGGGCTTGAAGCTTGCACGCTTGTATGTTGTCCAGGTTTCACCGTTGTCGGTCGAGCGGGTGCTGAGAATTTCCTGTTTCATATTCTTACGATCGGTATCCCACCATTTTGCTTCCGACGACACCAACAGTTCCAGTTCGCCGTTAGGAAGCTGCACAACCTGGGGTTCCCAAGTGCGGCCGCGACCAACGATAATCGGGTCACCCCATGTCTCGCCACCGTCTTTAGATATGCAAGCCAGCACCTTGCTGTTCTCGTTCCCCTCAGGATTTCCGTTAGCAACCACGGTCAGGATAATCCAGCCGTTCTGTAATTTGGTCATTTCAGGGTTGCAGATACGGTAGTAATTGCAACCATGGAAAGCAGTCCCGATACTGTAGATTGTCACAGGATCAGTCCAGGTCTTACCATTGTCGTAGCTTTTCCGGAGATATGAATTCTGCCAATGATCAGTCGAGCCACCGTGATATGTCAGGAGAATCTTGTTTTCATCAACACGGCACATGCGGGGATATTCAACCTGCAGCACCTCCGGAGTCAGATTCACAAGTTTTTTAGTTCTGTCCCACTCAACCGTATGGCTTACAGGTTTAACTGTGTTGTCAACCGGAAAAGAGGAATAATCACTCCAGGTCTTCACAGTCTTCTCTATTTCCTGCATATCGCCGTCAATTTTCGCCTTGGCCACAGCGATATATTCAGTTCCCGGTGCCAGCCCTGTAATCTTGGCGGAACGGTATTTTCCCGAACCCGCCCTGTGGGTGCTGTATTTCTTAAGAGAATTGCGGTCTTTACCAAACCAGAATTCAACCTCGGTAGTTCCGCTTACCCCGGGAAGAGAGAAAGGAACCTCCACACAATCCTTCTCGATAACCCAGTCTTCCGTATCCCATGCAATACCCTCTATGGTAGTGGCAAGTTTCCCCGCGCCGAAAATAACAGAACCGTCGGCGGTTGCGAAATACGGTCTTATGGAATATTGCGTTGCCGGTTGAAGCCCTTTACACTCTATTGTAAACGCATCGCCCTCGGGCAGCGCATCGCCCACCTTTATGCGCGGTATAGCCGAATATGTGCGCCCTGTGCCCTGTATTAGAGCCGCATAGCCATATTCAACCACATCCGCACCCTTGAAATCGATGTTTGAAATCTCCAATTCTGCGCTGTTGCTCCCCAGCGTAACCACGTTGGCATCGAAACTTACAGGCCTCACCTCTCTCTCCTTAATTATCGCCGGACAGGCAGGGTCACCTTTCACCACCGCGCGGCAAAGCACCGGGGCGGTCACTTTAAACGTGTATGTAGGACCGGTGGCACCATTGACATCAGTCCATGTCGCGCCATTGTCGGTTGAAATCTGCCAGGTTATGTCGCCATAGTTATCGGCCGTCCACTCAAGGTCGAGAGTAACATTCTGGTTGGCACGGGCATAGCTCACCATGCGCTCAGCCCACACCATCAGCGGCATAGCAGCCATGGCCAAGATGGCCGGTATATATCGTAGTTTCATTATAGTCGGAATTTATGAAAATGATTGTTAGGCAGTTACTGTCCTACCCGGGAATTTTAACGCTTAATCAGGCGATAGACCGCCTTAGCGCCATCGGCCGATGCCAGAGTGAGGATATATTCCCCTTGGGGCAAAGCCGAATAATCAGCATCTGTAATGGGCTGGCCGCCGATGCTCTCCACAACAGAAACCAAACGTCCGGCCATATCAACAGCAGCGATGCGCACTGCGTTGAACCCTTCTATATAGACAACCCCGGAAGTCGGATTTGGGCCGATATGGAGCGTGGCTATCTCCGCACCGTCAATTGATGCCGAAGTAAGGTTGAATTCAACAGTCTGCAGACAATCACACCCGTCGGTTATGTCGAGCATATACACTCCGGGAGTTTCCGCCATACAGGTCGATTCCGTGCCGAGTTCTTTCCCCTGCGGTGTGTACCAGCGGTAGGTATAAACCCCGCTGCCACCCGTGACAACTACATTGCCGCCCAGCAGCACACCGCCACCCTCTTCAGGCATGGCAATCTCAACTTTTGAAGTAGACACCTCAAACAGAGGATTCTGCTCAACGGGCATCCTGACAATCGCCTGGGCGGCACATCCCAGCGCGACCGCTACCGACAACACCCCTGCGGTAAGTATTCTTTTCATCTTGTTTTATCTATGATTGGTTATGAATGGTATGAAAAGTGGCCGGGACACCACAAGTAGCGCCCGGCCACCATTAGTTTTGCCAAAATTAAGCAACTCAGACAATTTTTGCAAGTCGTAAGTCGCAAATCGCAAGCCTTAAGTCATAAGTTACAAGTTACAAATCTTCCAACTTATGACTTGCGACTTCTCGCTTCTTACTTCTTATCTAACCACCTTGCTCACGGCTACATTACCGTCGGCATAGATGGTCTTCTCGATAACCACACCTTCGGCAGCGGCGGCGACGCGGCGACCGGCCATGTCGTAGTATTCGGTTGCAACGACCTCGGCATTGCCGTTGGCAAGCACACCCTGGATGCCGGCACCGGCACCTACGCGGAAGTCATTACCTTTGGTGAATTTCGAGCCTTCCAGACCGGCATTAACAGTCTGCACGCCCCATTCGTAGTCGCCGTCGGGCATACCGACCAGAAGCAGGTTCTTGTTCATGAAAGCGCGGCCCTGGGCCAGAGTGGTGCGCACACCATCTTTGTCGCCGCCAACGAAAGCGGGAACACCGGTATAGTATTTCTTCGAGCCCTTGTCGTAGATATAATACTCATACGTAACGTTAGGCTGAGAGGTAGCGGCCGCAGTCCATTCAAGTGCAACATTACCAGATTCGTCAACAGTAGCCTTAGCAGATGCAGGAGCGTCGGGGCGGGCAGCCTTCTGGTTGGGGTTCACAGAGAACATAATCATGCGGCCTGTCTTGAATTCGCTTCCTTCATCGTCGCTGTAGTACGTGTTGTCCCAGCTTTGGCCGAAAAAGCCGTAGTGGCGTTCACCGGAAACCCCGTTTTCAGTGAAGAACACACCGGTCTCCGAAGAACCAGGAACACGCTCGAAATTGGCGAAACTTCCATTTTCATTGGGGAAGAACCATCCTGCCTGGGTGTTGCCCGAGTTATCAAGCATGGTTGTGCACCATCCGGGAATAAACAGGTCATACAAGCCATTACCGTTATAGTCGATGGCACGTGTGCCGTTCTGGTCGTTAAGAGGGCGGATATCTTTGTGATAGAAAGCCTGCTGTGAAGATATATCGTTATATGACACCGATTTGTCGCCTGCAATCTTTCCCTGCAGAAGCTGCCAGTTATAAGAGAATTCTTCAGGCCCCCATGCTGAACCGTCTTTAGGAGATTCGCCACCTACAAAGATGTCAGGCACACCATCGTTATTGAAGTCAGCCACATGGATGTCGCCATGGCCGTAATAATGCGACACACCGTCGCCCAGACCGAGGTCATACAATTGTGTTTCAGGATAGGAATCAGCCCCCAGATTCAGGCAGGCTGCAAAATAACGGCCTACAGGAGCCCCGTTTTTAACCGGACGGAAATCGTCGCCGTTATCAACGTTGCCCTGCGCCAGGAAGTCGCAGTAACCGTCGTTATTGAGGTCGGCAGCCTTCAGAATCGAGAGAGCGAACTCATAGTTGGTCTCACCGTCGCTCGACAGAAGGTGGTGGTTAGTCAGAGTGAAGTTGAAGTCTCCGTTATTGATGAGCACACCGGTATAATCCTTGCGGCCATCATCATAAGCCTTGTAGCCGAGAGCCACGATATCCATGCGGCCGTCGCTGTTGAAATCGCCGAAATCAACACATTTCGGGTCGAACATCTCAAGTGTGCTACCCTCTTCATCTACTACAGTAATGGGCTGGTGGCGGAATGTGCCGTCGCCGTTGTTGAGATACAGACCAAACTGGGTTGTGTCAACACCATTACGTGCTTCACCCGATACGAAGAAATCTGTCAGGCCGTCACCGTCCCAGTCGGTAACTGCGAAATAAGGCTTATTGGCGAAATAATAGGGGAACTCTGAAATATCATACGACTTTGTTGCAGGATTCCAAACCATCTGGAAAGTGTTGAATTTAATCTGCGTTTCATTGCCTTCGGAATCTTCAATCAGACGGCCGCTGGTCTGCTCGCGCACTTCTCCGGAATAAATGAGGTCGAGAATACCGTCATTGTTGATGTCAATCTCACAATGACCTGAATAGATAAGCGCATGGGTCAGATCCTGCTTGTCAACCGTGATGGCTGCGCTCGCCGATGCAACCGTAGCAGCTCCGAGAAGTAAAGATAGATATTTCTTCATGGATGTAATAGGTTAAATTATTAATTAATAGTGGTTTATTATAATAGTCTCCTTTAATGGCGGCACGTAGGAGAGGGGTTGGCAAAGCGCCGCCGCCCGGCGCCTTGCCAATTTCAGACCTCAAACAATAAATTATACTCTCATTAGATTGCACCTCTGTGCAGGGATGCACCCCGGTGAATCCGCTTTTATGCCGCTACATTATATTATTCAAACCGAGGCTTGGTCCAACCCGACTTAACCGTCACGGTGTTCACAAACCATCCGTCCTCACCCATTTCCAGCGGGCTAACAAACAGCGGCTGGCGCAGGAATCCGCTCGGCAGTTTATCCTGACCGGCACGGGTGGCATTGTAGGCGATGTAGTATTTGCCGTTATCACTGGCAAACACATGCATCGGGTTGCAGGGCGAAACATACTCAGAGCCACTTTCTACCAACAGGTCGCCCATCGAAGCGCCGTCGGTCAGTTCAACACCGGCATGGTCTTTGTAAGGGCCGGTGAGGGCATCGGCATGTGCATAGCGGATTTCAGTGCGGTCGCCATTGCGGACTGTGCCGAACAGATAGAAATTCTTGGCATCGGTGCGCATAAGGGTGATTTCAGAGAAACCGGCAGCGGCCACCTTCGTAGCCTTCCCCTTCATTGTGGGTGTCTGGCCACGGCGCAGATTAAGCTGCTGGATATACGAGCCGCTCTCTGTGGTATAGCCCAACACGAAATTAACATTGGCAATCACTGTCAGCGAAGGTGCAGTAAGCGTTGTGACTCCCAGGTCTTCAGCCGAAAGGAATTTGCCCATATCGGCATACGGGCCACGGCCCGACGAAGACGCAGTGGCAGCTCCTATGGCATTGTCTTTACCGGTACTGTAGACCATCCAGTAGTTTGCCCCCGCAACAGTCTTGGCAAAATCCGCACTAACTTTGGTTATCGGCGCGGTAATCCATTGCGGACGGCTTCCGGCAACCACAGTCGGGTTTCCATCTTCATCAGGTTCGCCGGGCTGGTCGAGGGTAAAAGACATCTGGGGGTTGTTGGCCCAGTCCATCAGGTTGCTCGACTGGAGCGTGGGGCAGCAATAGTCAACACCTGCAGCCCACTGCGTCTCCGAAGAGATGGCCACAAAGCTCGATGCGGCTTTGAACACAGTGCCCCCGGCCAACGACGGCTCCCACACCGGGTTGCGGTAGGAGGTGTTCTGAGGGTTCTCGCTTCCGGTCCACTCGAATTCCCCTTCACCGTCGCCGTCGGTGTCGGCGCAGCCGGTGGTGGTAGCCATGGCGGCTGCGCAGGCAAAAAACGCGATATATTTGAAACAGTTTTTCATCGTTTTCTTAAAATCGTGGTTAAGTTGGTGAATATTTACAACTTATGCATAATCCCAATCAATAGCCCGGGTGCTGCGTCAGACCTGGGAATAGAGAAATCTCATGTTCGGGGATGGCGTAGAGATGCGTTTGCCCTACTTTATAGGTGAGGAAGTCGGGGTCGCGCTCTGCAATCTTGTTCACACCTTCCTGGGTGTGGATGTCGCCCCAGCGGTCAAGGTCGTTCCAACGGGTGCATTCGCCGCAAAGCTCAACCAGGCGGTCGTGGCGCAACTGCTCCTTAATGCTCTCATAGTCGTTAAACTGCGTTGCTTTAAGCTCAGGCATATTAACGCGGCGGCGCACCTTGTTCATATATTCCACCGCATCGGCGCGGTTGCCGTCGAGTTCGTTAATCACCTCGGCATACATCAGATAGACATCAGCCAAACGAAGCAGACGGAAGTTCGTGCCCGATGAATAATCCTCAGGAAGGTTGTCAGTGTCAACACTGGTGTATTTGCGCCAGTAGCACTCTTTCGGGCCGTTGTCGCCACCGATAGCCGAACCCCACCCGGCCAAAGTCTTGCCATAATAGTTGGTATTGTCTGTCTGGTCTACCCAAGTAAGGGTATAACGCTTGCGCATGTCAGGGTTACCGTCTTTGTCGCGTTCTTTGTCGAACTCCTGCAGCATCCAGCCGCGCGCCGAACCGTCGTCCCAGGCGCCTTCTCCCGACGAAAGATACAATCCGAGGAATTTAGGGCGCTGCATACCAACCTCTTTACCATCGACCAGACCGTTCTTGAAGTTTATTTCCACCAGCGACTCTACATTATTCTCATTCGATTCGGTGAAATTGTCGAGCCAGTTGTTCACAAGGTCATAGATGCCGAGTTTGAAAATCTCATCCATGTTCTTTTTGGCAGCTTCCCACCACTGGCGGGCCTCACCGGAGCGGTTCTCCCATGGACGCTTGCATATCCCGGCAATCTGCATGTTGCAGCGGGCCATCATGCCAAGGGCGCCGCCGCATGTGGGACGGCCGGCTTCAGATGCGGGCCATTTCTCAGGCAGTATTTTCGACGCTGCATCGAAATCGGCCAAAGCCTGCTTCCACAAGGCCTCCTGGCCGATGATTTCGCCATCAGATATCGACGACACCTGGCGGGGATATTTGCCATATGTCCCGGCCATGTACCAGAACCCGAGGCCGCGCAGGAAATATGCCTGTCCGAGGATACCGTCGGCGGTCTCTTTCGACATAACCGAATATCCGTGGTCGTTGACATTATCCACAACCTGGTTAACATAATATATCATCTGCGAAACCTCTTTCCAAGGCAGGTTAACCGACTCGTTGCTTTCATAGGTGTAGCTGCTCATCTTGAAGTTGGCTACCGCCTGGAACTCCATGTTGGGCGAGGTGCTGTAGCCCTCGTCGCCGCGCAGAACCATCAATATGTGGAACCAGCGGCTGAAAACGCCCGGGCGGCGCAAAGTGGCATAACCCGCATACAACCCCTGCTGGAACTGCTCCTCTGTCTGCCAGAAGGTGTCGCTGGTCTCTTGGTTGGGGTCTGTCAGGGTCAGCCAGTCGTCGCTGCACGATGCCGCTGCGGTTGCAAGCATCAGCCCTGCCATAAACTTTATGATTGTTGTTTTCATGACTTTCATTGAGTGTAATCAAGGTTAGAATGAAACTTGCAGACCCACGCTGAACTGGCGGGCATTGGGGAAATGGCCTCCGTCGATACCCTGCGCGAACACACCGCCAACGATATCAGGATCATAGCCTTTATACTTTGTTATTGTCCAGAGGTTCTGGCCGCTGACATACACCCTGAGTTTCTCCACATAGAACTTGCGGGTGATGTTCTGGGGCACTGTATAACCCAGCTGCAGGTTTTTCAGGCGCAGGAACGAGCCGTCTTCGATAAAGCGGTCAGACGCCATGGTGTTGTCGGTTGCGTTGGCATACATGCGCGGATACTCGGTCGAGGGGTTGTCCCAGGTCCATGGGCGCGCCTCGGCGGGAATATTGTCGACCTTGAACTGCAGACACGAAACCCACACGTTGTTGTAGATTTTGTTGCCGTAGCGTGAAGTCCAGAACATATTGAAGTCGATACCTTTCCATTCTGCGGTGAAATTCAGTCCGGCCTCGAATTTCGGAAGCGGGCTCCCTACCCAGTCGCGGTCATCGTCGTTGATTTTGCCGTCACCGTTGACATCGATATAGCGGACATCGCCGGGTTGTGCGTTAGGCTGCAGAATCTTCACTGTGCCGTCGGGCAGTGTGGTGGTATGGGCATAAACCTCATCCATCGACTGGAAGATGCCTCCGAAACGGCGGGCGTAGAATTCCGATATTGAACGTCCCTCCTCAGTACGGCAGATACCATCCTGATAGAAGCTCTCGCCGAGGGTGATGACTTTGTTGCGCACGGTCGAAAGGTTAGCGCTTACAGAATAGCTGAAGTCGCCCACACGGTCGCGCCAGCCAATCATGATTTCAACGCCACGGTTGCGCATCTTGCCGTAGTTGGTCCACAGATAATCCGTACCGGTGGCCCAGGCGGTCTTGATATTATAGAGCAAATCTGATGAAACGGCGTTATACCAGTCGAATGAACCGTACAGGCGGCTGTTGAACAGATCGAAATCAATACCGACGTTAGTTGTGGTCTTGGTCTCCCACCCGAGATTGACATTCACGCGTGAGCTTTGGGTGGCTCCAGGATGGAGTGTCTCGTTACCCGAAGGGCCAAACACCGCATTGAATCCTTCATAAGGGCCTGTATGGTTAATTGACGGAATGTAGGAATAGTTGCCCAGCGCCTGCATGTCACCGATTTTACCCCAGCTTCCACGGATTTTCACGTTGTTGACAACATCGCGCAGCGGTTCCCAGAACGCTTCTTCCGACGGGCGCCATCCCAGCGAGAACGACGGGAAGTTTCCGCGCCGTTTGTTCGGGCCGAATTTCGAGCATCCGTCTGAACGGAAGTTGAACTGGAAGTAGTAGCGGTTGTCGTAGTTATAGTCAACGCGGGCAAGGATAGAGGTCATGCGGCGCTCCTGGCGCGAACCGTGCATGTTGTTCTGTTCCCCTACCAGGTCAATCTGGGCGAGATTATCCACTTTCTGGTTATAACCTTCCGCCTCGAGATAATGCCAGTTAACATCCTCCATGGTGTAACCCAACAGGGCGGTGATGTTGTTTTTGGCGATAGACTGGCTGTAAGTCAGGGTATTCTCGATGATGAGGCTGTAGCGGGAATCGCGGATATCGTTGAGCTTGTTCTCATAGCGCTGCTCACCTGAAGCCATACGCAGGGTGTAGCCATGGTCAAGGCGTTTCATCCGGCCCCACCAGGCGTCAAGACCTATGTTGAAGCGGTATTTGAAATACTTGAACAGGTTCAGCTCGGCAAAGACGTTGCCGATGATGCGGTCGTTGACGCTCTCATTGTCATAACGCTCCTGCAGACCGACCGGGTTAGAGATATACGTCGGGAAGAAAGAACTTCCATAGCCATAGCCACCTTTGCCTGAGGGTTCGTCGGGGTCGCGCACAGGAATCACCGACGGGGTTGTCAGCGCATCCCAGAATGGCGAAGCTATATAGTCGTCGCTCTTGGTGTGCTGGTAAGTGAAGTTCTCACCAACGGTCAGCGCGCGGTAGGTGGCGTCGTTGTTGAATCGCACGGTGAAACGCTGGTATTCCGGACCTTTAACAACACCGGTCTGCTGCATGTAGCCTGCGCTGAGAGAGGTGTGGAGGTTCTCCGTGCCCTGTGTATACACCAGGTTATAATCCTGCGTCACTCCGTTCTGATACACGGCTTTCTGCCAGTCGGTGTCAGGCAGGATTGTTCCCGGCTCTATGCTGGCCGCCGGCCAGTTAGCCCCGGCGTTAAGATAGCCCTGCTCGTTATAATACATGAACTCTTTGCCCCGCATCATCTTGATTGTTTTGGGCATCTGTGATATCGACACATTGGCGCTCACATCGAGTGTCGGCTTACCGGCTTTACCCTTCTTGGTGGTGATGAGAATCACACCGTTTGCACCTCGCGCGCCATAGATGGCGGCGGCAGATGCGTCTTTGAGCACCTGCATACTCTCGATTTCATTAGGGTTGAGGTTGTTGGCATCGTTGACAATCATGCCGTCGATAACGTAGAGCGGGCCTACATTGGAGAAAGACCCCACACCGCGCACACGGATTGAAGCCATGGCGCCCGGCTGGGATGATGTGCCCACCGACACACCGCCGACCTGCCCCTGCAGCATCGAAGCGATGTCGGTGGCCGGCATCTTGCGGGCCTTGTCCATGTCGACAACAGCGACCGAACCGGTCAGGTCAGCTTTCTTCTGAGTGCCGTAACCGATGACGACAACCTGGTCAAGCATCACGGATTCCTCGGCAAGCACAACGTTAATCTGGCTGCGCCCGTCGATTTTAACATCGCGGGAGCCGTAGCCGATATAGGAAAATGTAAGAGTGCCGTCGGCTGGCGCGCTTATCGCAAAAGCGCCGTCAACATCAGTGGCCGTGGCCGCCGAACCTCCTTTAAGAACCACCGACACTCCGATCAGAGGCTCGTTGGCATCATCTGTCACCGTGCCGCTCACCCTCAGTAGCTCTGCGGCAGATGCCGAAAGCCCCATGGCAAACAGCAGCAATGCTATGAATGCCGCTTTGTGATAACGATAGATTTTCACGTCTGTAAAGGAATTAGATTTATGTTAAACTAGTTTCAGAGTAATGGCTGTGACCCCGCTGTGGATGTAGGCTGCGGGCGTTGGTTTTGTAGCGGCAAAATTAGCCACACGCGCCACCCGAGAGTGGAAAAATCTTCCCGTTTTGTTGGAAAAATATCCTCTATGTTGCAAAACATAAAACGGCAACATCATGGATTTCAAGATGTTGCCGTAGATGGAGATATTTTTATCAATTATTGGGAGCCGATTTGCGGTCGGTCCGCGAAATATAGTCCTTCGGCGACATACCGAACTGCTTCTGGAAACATTTTGTGAAGTAGCCGGGCGACGAAAAGCCCACCATATAGCACACTTCGCTCACTATCGTATGCCCCTCGTTGAAAAGCTGGACAGCCCGTTTCAGCCGCTCCATCTTGATATAGTCGTTGGGATTGAGGTCGAGCAGACCTTTGATTTTGCGGTAAAATGTTGTGCGGCTCATCCCCATGGCGGCAATGACATCTTCCATCGAATATTCCGGATTGCTGAAATTGGCCTGGATGATTTCGTTGATACGACGCAGGAAGTCCTCATCCACCTTGCTCAGCCCATTCCCGGCAACCTTGGCCAATGGCATATTTTCCAGACGCGCACGCATCCGCTCGCGGTTACGCAGCAACGTCGAGATATTGGCCAAAAGATATTCTATGGCGAAAGGTTTCTCAATATATGCGTCAGCCCCGAACTCAAGCCCCGACAGTTTATCTTCCATACGGGTCTTGGCTGTTAGAAGTATAACGGGTATATGGCTGTAGCTGACATCAGATTTCAGACGCCTGACAAACTCGAATCCGTCCATCACCGGCATCATAACATCGCTCACAATCACCTCGACATACTGGTTGGCCAGCAGATCGAGGGCCGATTGGCCGTCTGAGGCCTTGAACACATTGTAGTTATGGGCAATCAGCTTCTTCTCAAGGAAATCGAGCATCTCGGCATTGTCATCGACCAAAAGGATATTCACCCTCCCTTCGTTGCGCTTTAGCACATGCTCCAGATCGTCTGGCGCAGCCTCAGCCACCGGTTCCTCACTGTTGCCGAGCGGTATGGCCAGCGTAAAGATATTCTCCTCTGTAGAAGCATCCATCACCAGTGTGCCGCCATGCATCTGCGCGAGATTCCTGGCATATGCAAGCCCTATACCCGTGCCTGGTGAGCCGTTTTCCTCTTTCTCAAGACGTGAGAAAAGAGTGAAAATCTCCTCCCGTTTCTCCGGCGCCACAATCACCCCATCGTTGGCAATAGTGAACTGGAAGCTGTCGGCATCGGCCGTCAGTGCCATCCTGATATAGCTGCGGCCATACTTTATGGCATTCGTCACCAGATTACTCAGAATCTTGGTCAACGCTTCGCTGTCGACCACTGCAGCCACAGGAGTCTCCGGAAGCGACACCTCAAGGGTCTTGCCGGAACTCTCAATAGTTGGTTTGAACCTGGGGACAATATCCTCTATGACCGCCTTCACATCACACTTATTCTTATGTATCTGGAACTTGCCGCTCTCCATCTTGCGGAAATCAAGCAGCTGGTTGACCAACAGCAGCAAACGGTCAACATTGAGGTTGATCACATCGAGGTTTTCAATCGCTTCATGGTCGTTTTTCAACGAGGGGCTGCGGAAAACACAGTCCAATGGCGCTTTAATCAGGGTGAGTGGAGTGCGGATTTCATGGGCGACATTGGTGAAGAAGCGGATTTTAGAATCATACGACTCCCGCTCCTTCTCCTGTTTGTATTTTTCCATGTCGCGCTGGTTTCTTTGGCGTGAATTGCGGCGGTAGCGCCTTAATGCAAACCACACAATCCCTGCGGTCATAACGAAATAGAGCGCCAGTGCCAGACCGGAACGGTAGAACGGGGCAGCGATATTGATGGTCAGCTCCATCATACGCCCTGCATCGGGGTCATGCTCATCATAGGTTGCCACCTTCAGATGGTACGTGCCTGAATCCAGGTTGGAATAGGCAAGCATGGCATCGGCCAGTGTGGAATAGAGCCACTCCTTGTCGAAACCCTCAAGTTTGTAGCGTATCCGTTGCAGACCGGGAGAGCTGAAATTCAAGGTCACTATTTTAAGGGCGAAACTGTTCTGGTTGCTCGAAAGATTGATTTCATCAGTCATGGAGATACTCCGCGACAACGGCGACCCTTCATCGGCCGGCCTTACCAGACGCCCGTGAAGATAAAACTCCGACACAAACGGCACCTCCTGCGGGGCGGAAAACGCAAAACGCAGAGGCTCGAACTCAACAAGCCCCTCGATGGTGCCGAACCATAGCTTGCCGTCGGCGGTGCGAAGCGACGAACTGTAGTTGAACTGATTGGTGGGCAACCCGTCGGCAGTTGTGAACCGTCTCAGACTGCCGTTCTTAGAATCAAGACAATAAAGCCCCTGGCTGGTCGTAATCCAATAACGGCCGTTTTCATCGTCGGCAACCTGATAGACCAGGCTTCCGATGCGGTCTACACCCATGAACCTCCGGTCGAAACGCCCCGATGTGCCACGGCTTACGCACACCCCGTTCTGGGTCATGATCCACACATTATGGCGCATATCCTCGTAAAGTCCGTGCACCATGTTGCTCGGCAGTGATTCCGGATCGGAAGGGTCATTCTGGAAACACTGCCACCGCGACTCTCCGGCACGCCGCAGATAAAGCCCGTTGCTATATGACGCAGCCCACATATTGCCCTGCGCATCCTCTATTATATCATAGATGAAAACATGGCGCAGGTCATCGATACTCTCAAACCTATCGGCGTCACGGTCATAACGTTGCAGCCCAGACATCGTGGCCAGGAACATCTCGCCATGCACCGTGCGGATGATTGAAAACACATAATCACTCGCCAGCCCGCAATTGCTTTCAGACCGGTACGTTTTTACCCCCCCCCTGTTCAAATCTTTAATTTTCAACCCATTGGCAAACGTGCCGACCCAAAGGTCGCTCCCGTCGATACAAAGTCCGTGGATATTGGTGTCGCCGATTCCTGCCAGTTCGGAAAAACGGCCCGTCGACGGATCAAACACCGAAAGCCCGTTATCTTCCGTACCGATATAAATAATCCCGGCGCTGTCGGCACACATCTCCCTTACCCTTTCACCGCGCAACGACGCCCCTCGGTTCCCGCAATAATATTTGTCAAACTGCAGTTGGCAGATATTAAGATAATCGACCCCACCGAAATACGACCCTGCCCATATCCCTCCGTCACGGTCGGTCATTAAGGAATAGATGGCATTGTCGGAAATGGAGTATTTGTCGAAATAATTGTGGGTCAGATGATGGAGGAGAGTATGCGATCTGATGTCATAGACATATATGCCGCTTTCCGTGCCGATCCACAGCTCAGTATTTCCGTGGAACATGAACTTACGGATATATGGCACAGAACCGTTCTCATCGGTGAGAAACACAGCCGAACACTTCCCGTTATGGATATCAATCGACCACAGGCCGGAATCATCTGTGGCCAGATACACTTTGTCGCCCAAGGTGGCTATTTCAGTCACTATGGCCGCATCAAACCCATATTCGCCATCCCTGACATCAAACTTCTTGAATGTTTTGAAATTATCATCCGAATAAAACACCCCGCTGCCGAAAGTGCCTATCCAAACCCTCCCATCCGGCTCATAAGCGATACGGTTGACCATACCCGCCTGCGGATGTTTGATGTTATGCAGCGCCGTCAGTGTCATGGCGCTTTTATCGTAGGAATACACCCCGTCGTTGTCAACCGTCAGCACTACATTTCCTGCCGGATTTCCCGTAATCTGGAGCACCTGGTTGTCAATGGTATGGCCGTCGGGGGTAGTCATGGTAAACCACCGCAAGGTCTCGTCGGTCGGATTATATATGCAAGCGCCTTGATGCGTACCCACCCACAAAAGCCCCTCGCCGTCTTCATAAAGCGCCGTCACATGGCTGCACTTTTTCTCACCTTCGGCGTTTATCACCTTGAAGTCCAAACCGTCGAAACGGTTCAGGCCATATTTGGTGCCGCACCACACAAAACCCTGCCTGTCTTGCAGCAGACAGTTCACAGTGTTCTGCGACAGCCCGTTTTTAATGTCGTAATGGTCGAAATAAACATTGCGCAGAGGTGCAGCTGAGGCCACCGCACCAACCGCCGCCACAGCAACCAGGACCACCAGGCTTCTTAAAACCGATTTGATGAATCTGCGCAACATAACCAGATACAGCCCTCCGGAAAAATCAACGTTCCATCGAAGTCGGGCCGTCAACGCTTAACACACCGTCGCCATCAACCAAGACCTTGTCGATAAACACCACACGGGCATCAGGATTGCTCTTCATGCGGCCATGGTAGACCGTGTAAAGCTCCCCGTCAGGCAAACGGAGCACCATGTTGTGGCCCGTGCCCATCACATCGCCGCCCCGGCTTACATTCTCTTGGATAACCGGATTCGATGCCGCCTTCTCAAACGGTCCCAGCGGTTCTTCAGAGGTAGCATATCCAACGGCATAATGGCCGCCGCCGAAGAAATTGGCGGAATACATCATATAGTAGCGGTCGCCATGGCGGAAGATATACGACCCCTCGGTCCAGCGGCGGTTAGCCTCACCCGAAGTCGCCGAGCGGCTCTCCCATTCAGCCTGGCTGTCGGCAAGCGTCGTCGGAGGTGCCAACAAGAGCACCGGCTCACCTATAATACCCGAAAAATCAGGCTTCAGCTCAACGCCATAAATCCAGCTCTCCTCAATGCAGTCGAACTTACCCTCTTTCTTCAGCTTGTCGGCAATCTCGCTCTCCACGGGATGTTTATAGCAGCAACGGGAGAAATAGAGATAGCATTTGCCCGAAGCATCGTCAAACAACACATTGGCGTCAATCACAGGATAAGGAGCCTCAAACACCGGACGGTTATAGAGGTCTTTAAACGGCCCGGCCGGTGAATCGGCAACTGCCACCCCGATGCGGAAATTCTCCTCCTCGGCAGTCGGGTTATTGCGGGAGTTCGAGCTGTAAAACATATAATATTTTCCGTTACGCTCATAAACCTCAGGCGCCCAGAAACAGTCAACATTCCACTGCCCCTCATCGCCACCCTTGTAGACCTGCCCGCAAGGCTTCCACTCCGCAAGGTCATCCGACACGAAAGCCTCGAAACCGTCGGCCAGCGAAGTGCCATACATATAATAGCGCCCGTCGGAGGCATGTAGCAGGAACGGATCCCCCAGCTTCATCGGCAGCGGGTTCTGCGGCAGCACCACCGCCACCGTATCTTCAGCCGACTCTTCCGAACTCCCTTTGACACAACCATTCTTCTTCCCTCCGCACGACACCATCGCAAACACAACCGCCAGGCATCCTGTGCCAACGGTCAGCCTCTTCAAAAAAGAACCTTTCATTTTCATGATTTAAATCTAAAGCAATACCAACCCATCCACACACCTGCAAAATTAGTAAAATCCTCCCGCCCCGCATAGCAATTTCGTCCCGTTTCATAGCACACCAGTCTCAGGCCATAAAAGCCATAACGGCTATCAAAGCTGTTATAGCCTGGTTCCGTTCAGCGCACCGCCACCTTGGTGCCGTGGCCGTTGACGGTCACGACATAGAAGCCGGGAGCGACGGGGAAGGTGACCAGGGAGCTGCCGGTGGTGTGGGCAAGAACTTTGCCGTCGGCAGTGTAGAGAACCAGCTCCATCCCTTCGCAGTTGCGCACTGAAATCAGACCGGGAGAGGTCGCCACTTCAAACGGCGCTCCGGGTTCAACCACCTGCAAACCAGCAGGATTGATTCTCAACGGGTCGGAAAGAGCCGATTCACCGGCGGCATAAACTGCTGAAACCGCATATTCGTAGTTCTTGCCGAAATCTGCAACTTTGTCGTTGAAACTCATTGAGGCCAACGGGCTACTGTTAAGCCTCACTTTATCGCGATAGACGTTATAACCTTTTATTTCAGGCTCATCGGCTTGTGCATTTTCGGAAATATAACTTATGTCGTCGAGAAACAGGGCGGTAGCAGTCTGCTTGGAATAGTTAGAAGCGCCCGTGTCTGCCAACGCCGCTCCATTCGCCATCATAACAGGCAACACCATATCGGTGTGTGCGGCGCAATATGCAGAAGTCTACGACATTTGCGGGCGTTGCATAACACTTTTGCCCAATGGCACAAACGCCACCCTCCCGGATGGCATCTATATCCTACGCGCAGACAACGGCCAAGTCATGAAAATCAGCATTCATTCCTGACCCTTCTGCCCCTCGTTGGTGCGCGGGCGGGGAGTGCGTCTCCCTTTCGGTGATTTCGGAGCGCTCCCTGCCGCTTTGCCAGCATTGCGGGTGTTTTTCGGTGCATTCCCCTGCTTTCCTCCTTTTCCACGATGCTGCCATCCTCCCCGACGGCACGGAGCCTGAGGCTTGTCAGAGGCTTTCCCTACCGTTTCCGGAAGAGGGTCTTTGCGGATCTCCTTTTTCAGGAACCTCTCTATCTGGCGGAATTTCACACCGTCGCGGTCAGAAACAAGCGTGACTGCCATCCCTCCGGCATTGGCGCGGGCGGTACGGCCCACGCGGTGCACATAATCCTCAGCACACCTCGGCACATCATAGTTGACCACCATCGATATGTCTTCGATGTCGATACCTCTCTGCACAATGTCGGTAGCCACCAGAACATCGATGCGCCCCGCCTTGAACCCGAGCATAACATCGTCGCGCTGCTGCTGTTCGAGGTCGGAATGCATTTCCCCCACCTTAAGCCCGTGTCGGCGCAAAGTGCGCGCAAGGTCTTTCACTTTCAGCTTTGAAGCCGCAAAGACTATCACTCTCTGCGAGCGCACATTGCGGAGAAGATGCTCCAACAACGCCGTTTTCTGCCCTTCACCGCACATATAGGCAGATTGCTCGATTTTCTCTGCCGGGCGCGACACCGCGATTTTCACCTCGGCCGGATTCCTGAGGATATCTTTTGCGAGTTTCTTGATTTTCGGAGGCATGGTTGCCGAAAACATCAGAGTCTGCCTCTCCGTTGGCAGATGCTTGACAATCTGCATTATGTCATCATAAAAGCCCATGTCGAGCATACGGTCGGCTTCGTCGAGGATGAAAAACGACACTTTCGACAAATCAACCGCTCCGCCGGCCAGATGTGCCAGCAGTCGCCCCGGAGTGGCGATAACCACATCAGCTCCGGTTTTAAGCCCATGCTGCTGGCGCCCGAATTCCTCGCCGGTCCCCCCTCCATACACTGCGATGCTGCTAACAGGCATGTAGTAGGCGAACCCCTCCATCTGTCGGTCAATCTGCTGGGCGAGTTCCCGCGTGGGAGCCATGACAATGCAGTTGATGGCATCCTGCGGATATCCCCCGTAAGTAATCATGTCTATTACCGGAAGCAGATAGGCGGCAGTCTTGCCCGTGCCGGTCTGCGCCACGGCTATGAGGTCGCGCCCCTCAAGGGCAAGCGGAATGGCCTGCTCCTGAATCGGGGTGCATTGGTCAAATCGCATGTCATAAAGGGCATCGAGCAGGTCATCGCTTAAATCAAGGTCTTCAAATCGCATGTGGGTCAGATGATGAGATATGTTATAGGCCACAAAATTACGAAATAATTACTAATTTTGTGGCCTATAAACAATCAGCTGCCTCAATAACTTGCAGGCACCCACCCTGCATCCTACGCCAATGGAACCGACAACAATCCGAAGCCACGCACGCGTCGACGTGGCCGATGTGCTCCGCGGCCTCGCCGTCATGGGCATCATCCTGCTCCACTCTATAGAGCATTTCAACTTTTATTCCTTCCCCGACACATCGGCCCAAAGCGGATGGCTCAATTTCACCGACCGTGCCATCTGGGACGGACTGTTTTTCCTGCTCGGCGGCAAAGCCTATGCGATATTCGCACTGCTGTTCGGTTTCAGCTTCTTCATCCAGCACGACAACCAGCGGATGCGCGGACACGACTTCCGCCTCCGGTTCTGCTGGCGCCTTCTGCTGCTGTTCATCATAGGAAATTTCAACGCTTGTTTCTTCACCGCAGAAATCCTGGTGATGTATTCCCTCATAGGATTTGTGCTGGTGGCCACATGCCGCCTCTCAAACCGCACACTCATCATCCTGTCGGCCATATGCCTTATTCAGCCGGTGGCACTCTACAACGTGGTTCGGGCGGCAGCCGACCCTGCCTACATAACTCCCGCCATACCCACCGGCGATTATTGGGCGGCGGCATTCCGGATGCAATCCTCAGGCACTTTCCTGCAGACCGTTAAAGTCAACCTCGTCGAGGGGCAGCTCGCAAGCCTGGCATGGGCTTGGGACCACGGACGTATCTTCCAGACCGCCGGGCTCTTCATTCTCGGAATGCTCATCGGGCGCCAGGGATGGCTGCTGAAAAACTCGCTTCCCGCCTGGGGGCGCGTTCTTGCCATTTCGCTCATGGCATTCTTCCCGCTCCACGGCCTCAACACCATGCTTCCCGGCTTCATCACAAACCCCAACGTGATGCGGCCGCTCGGCATCATCCTCTCGTCGCTGGCTAACTTCGCTTTCATGCTCATACTGGTGTCGGGGGTGCTACACGGCTACTACCTCTCCCCACGCCTGAGCCGCATGATGTCGGCTCTCATCCCCTACGGGCGCATGAGCATGACCAACTACGTCACCCAAAGCATCATAGGTTCATTCCTTTTCTACAACTGGGGACTGGGGCTGCACGCCCACCTCGGCATAACAGCCAGCGTAGTAGTCGGCTTCACAGTCTTCCTGTTGCAATGGTCGTTCTGCCGGTTCTGGATAAGCCGCCACTCCCACGGGCCGATGGAATACCTCTGGAAACGCGCCACTTGGCTCGGAGCCTGACACACACACATTCATAAAACGGCCACGGAAATTCCTGACATTTGAATTTCCGTGGCCGTTTTTATGACTTACTGTTTAATCAAATCGGGCGGAGGGAGATGGCGTAGCCGCCGCCGGGCGCAGCTTTGAGCTTCAGGCGGGTTTTGCTGTCGACCTTCTTGCGGGTTATGACATAAGCCTGCGGATTTGTCTGATAATGAGCATCGGGGGCATCGGCATAAATCACCGCCTCATATTTGCGCCCTTTGTCAAGGAAATCAAGAGGGAGCACAGATTCATGCCCGTTCTCATTGGCGGTGCATCCAACAAACCAGTCATCTTTCCCTTTGGCTTTGCGGGCGGCAACGATATAACGCCCGGGCTCAGCTTCAAGATAACGGCTGTCGTCCCAATCAACCGCAACATCCTTTATGAACTGGAAAGCGTCAAGAAAACGGTTATACACTTCCGGCACATCAGCGGCCATCTGCAGGGGGCTATACATAGTCACATACAACGCCAGCTGACGAGCAAGGGTGCTGTTGACATGACCTATGCTATTGGGATTCACCTTCTGCATATCCATCTCAAAGATGCCGGGCGTATAGTCCATCGGGCCACCCTGCAGACGGGTGAAAGGCAACACGGTGGTGTGGAACGGCTTGTTTCCGGCAAACGATTCATATTCGGTGCCACGAGCCGATTCGTTGCCGATCAGGTTTGGATAGGTGCGGCACAGACCAGTCGGACGCACTGCCTCGTGGGCATTGACCATGATTTTATGCTTGGCTGCCTCGGTCACGGCATACAGGTAATGGTTGTTACACCACTGCCCGTAGTGATGCTCACCACGAGGAATCATGTTGCCGACATAACCGCTCTTGACCGAATTGTAGCCATATTTATTCATAAATTCATAGGCCTGCTTCATATGGCGCTCATAGTTGCGCACCGACCCTGAGGTCTCATGGTGCATCATCAGGCGAACCCCTTTTGAATGGGCATACTCGTTTAGCATGTCAACATCAAAATCGGGGTAAGGGGTAACGAAGTCAAACACATAATCCTTAGAGTTGCCGAACCAGTCTTCCCATCCTACATTCCATCCCTCAACCAGCACCTGGTCGAAACCATGCTCAGCCGCGAAGTCGATATATTTCTTCACGTTGTCGTTATTGGCCGGATGCTGCCCGTGGGGTTTGGTATTGGAATAGTCAAGGTCATTGAGTTTCACCGAAGGGAGATCCCAGGTGTATGACCACTGTTTGCCATGACCAATCATCTCCCACCACACACCGACATATTTCACCGGTTTGATCCACGACGTGTCGTCGTAGGCACAAGGGTCGTTGAGGTTGAGAATCAGATTCGACGAAAGCATGTCGCGGGCGTCATCGCTCACCATCACAGTGCGCCAGGGAGTATGGGCAGGAGCCTGCATATAAGCCTTATTCCCTTTGGCATCGGGGGTCAGCCACGACTCAAACACCATATCCTTGTCATCAAGATTGAGATGCATACACGAATAATCAACCAAGGCGGCCTCATGAAGATTGATATACAGCCCGTCGTCGGTCTTCATCTGGAGCGACGTCTGCACCCCGGTCGGAGAAAACTGGGTCTGCGAAGCATTATCTGAGATAGCCCCCTTCATCAGCTTCCTGATTTCAGACAGGCGCGATTCCGTGTAGTCATATTCCTGGGTATCATAGTCGCCCGCAATCCACCAGGCCGTGTGGTCGCCTGTCATCGCAAACTGCGAATGCTCCTCCTTGACCACGAAATAAACCAGATTCTTCTGCTGCGGAAACTCATAGCGGAAACCCATTCCGTCGTCGTAGACCCGGAAACGGATATTCATCAGACGGTCAGTTGCAGTCTGCTTCATCTCCACAAGCATCTCGTTGTAATGGTTACGTATGTCGCGGGTCTCTCCCCACACCGGCTGCCAGGTCTCATCGAACTCTGAAGTCTTGGCATCTGTCACCTCGAAACCGTCCATCAGGTTGTCGGCATTGACAAGCTCAAGCCCCAGTTTCGACGGGTTGACAACAGCTTTCCCTTTATACGAAACCGAATATGTGGGCACACCAGCCTGAGTATCAAAGCTGACTTTGACATTCCCTCCGGGCGATGAAACCTCGGCACCATGCGCCGGCATCATAGCCATCATCATAGCGGCCAAAGATGCCGCACCTAAAAAATCTGATTTTCTCATTGTTTAAAACAACAAATATATATTACCTTTTTTGGAAATTCAAGTTAGCTGACCAAACGGACATTGCCGACTAACACACCTTTAGCATACTTATCATTTCGACAATCTAACGATTTTGCATCCGTGGGGAGCAATATTGGCTGTCAAAGACGATGCTACGCCCTCATCGGTGTGGCTCCAAAGGTCGCGCACGTTCATCTCTCCGCTGATACCGAGATCTTCGAAATTCACTGTGACAGTCTGCTGGCTGTCGTCGCGGTTAAACACACCTACCACATAATCGCCGTTTGACATCTGTCCGTACCATACACGATTATTACTACTGAGCAGGTTATCGCTCAACGGCTTCCCAACAAAACGGTCGGCATTTAGAGCCAACAGCTCATCGTTAATATAAAATTTCAGATTATCGCCTATATTGTGGTATTGGTCGGCAACAGTGACCGGGCCGCCTGCCATAAGCTGCAATGACACCACAGTCTGCTTCTCATCGTCAGTGGCGAATGTGTTCAATCTAATAAAATCTCCGTCGAGAATAACCTTGTCACGTCCGGCGATATGCGACCAATATAGAAATCCGTCGAACTGGTTCATGCAGTTAGGCCAGTTGGCATACGCCTTGCCCTTATCCTGGGCAGAGCAGTGCCACCATCCGCCACCTGCCGTGTCGGCAACAATGCGGACCATATTGCCATAGCGGGCTTCAAGCACTGCATCATCATAGAGATGAGGCATGACCAAAGAAGTGAATATGCCATATTTCTTGGCCGATTCAGCAATATAACATAACGCACGCGCATAAGATTCGCGGCCATAGCCATGGCCTACGACACCCATGTTACGGTCTTTGCCGTCCTCATACCACGACAGGAAATCCATGCGGATATAATCAACGCCCAATTCAGCATAATGCTTGAAAAAGCCATCGATATATTCACGTGTGCCGGGATTCTCGGCCACAGCCCAGTTGAACCACTTGTTTTCGGCCGAAGGGTTAATAATCGGAGTTTTATGATTATAATAAAGCTGTCCGAATGTATAGCCGGTGCCTTCAACCTTGGTCTCATTGGGGCCATGGATCCACAACGGGTTGTCATATACCCCAACCTTAAGCCCCTTGGCCTTACACTTAGCCACCAGGGCTTTCAGTTCCATAGAACCATAGTGGGTCATATAGCCTGATGCATCATTGGCAAGCATCGGTATGAATCCGTCAGTGCAGACCATATCATAGCCGTGAGGCTTGAGGTCAGTGGCAACCCAATCGATAATCTTGTCCCACTCTTCGGGGGTGATATCGATTTGTTCATTGGGCACACCTTGCTGCTCAAGTTCATAGCAATACTCATACACACTCCAGTACATCGGAGCCTTGTAGGTGTGGATTCCTTCAATTTCAGGCAGCTCAGGCAGCTCATATTTAGGTGGATAGCGCATTTCGACTTCGTTGTCGCATGAGCCAAGCATCGCTGCCACTGCCAGTGCGGCGGTTATCATTGCTTTATTGGTTATATTGTTCATGATATGTGTCTTATTTGAAAATATATTTTGGTTGGGAGAATCAGCCGACCTTAACGGCCTCTATTGTGCGCTCACTCAAGTTGAACGTTATGCGGTAACGCCCGGCGGCAGTCACCTGCCATTTGTCATCGGGAGAAGTGGTATAGACAAATCCCGGTTCGGCAACTCCGTCGGCCGAAATAGCGCATCCGTCGGTGGCAGGGCGCAGGAACGGACAAGAGAATGTGCCATCGCGTTCGGTGCACGCTTTCATCGAACCCTCCACAAGCTCACCTTCCCATGTGAATATGTATTTGTTGTCGGGGTCAACCGTGAATTCCGAAGCATTATCCATGCTCCATCCGCCCGGAGTGGCATCTCCGATCATAAACAGTGTCTCGGTCTCTATCGGGTCATTCCCCACCACAATCTCTTTGAGGAACTCGGCCTTCACAGTCCAGTGCTCCAGGTCGAAAGTCAGGCGGTATTCGCCATGGTCGGCAACCTTCCATTTGTTGTCAGGCCCCGTGGTGTAGACGAAATCCTCAACTTCAACACCATTTCTGTCAATCCGGCAATCGGCGTTCTGAGGGCGCACGAACTCCACATCCCAACTGCCGGTTATGGCACAAGCCTTCATTTCTCCAGGCTTCAGCTCCCCTTCATACACATATACATAAGCCGACTTTTTCACACATGCCGTTGGCGCGTCTATATTCCAGCCGTTAGGGGTGGCATCTCCCACGATATAGAGATTTTCAGCCTCGATAGGGGTGACATCGGGCTTTTGAAGCTCCCCGGTAAACACCGAGCTGAAAGTCCAGTTTCGCAGGTTGAAGGTCAGTTTGTATTGCCCCGCCTCGGTAACACGCCATTTATCGTCGGGATCACCTGCGTGCATGGCAAACTCCTTGTCGGTTATCGGTTCTTTGCCGATTTCCTCCCCATTGATTACAGGGCGGATAAACGCCGCATCCCAGCTGCCGGTGGTGAGACACGCTTTCATCTCACCCTTATTAAGCATCCCTTCCCACATGAAGACCAGGGGGTCTGCCTCCGAGGGGGTGAATTCCGTCGGGCTGTCGATGCTCCAACCGTTAGGAGTGGCATCTCCCACGATATAGAATGTGGAGGTTTTGATGGGAAGATTCCCGTCAATCACTATAAAGTCGCGCTCCTCGTCGCAGCCGGTCATGGCAAACGCCATAACCGTGGCCGCAACTGCGGAATATATTTTATTGAATTTCATGGAAATTTACTGTTTATTGTCGATTCATGTTTTGATTCATGGCTCATCTGCAAATCCCTGCGCATTATTTGTTGTAGCCGGGATTCTGCTCCAGGTTGGGATTGGAGTTGAGGATGGGGCGCATGATCGGGAATATCTCTGTGTGGCGGCCGGCATCGGGAGTCTTATCCCACCATGTGCCAGAGGAGAACTTGCCGAAGCGGATCAGGTCGATACGGCGCCGGCTTTCGGCAAAGAACTCACGCCCCCATTCGGCCAGCATCTCATTCTCATCGAGCTGGGCCTTCCCTTCAGGACTGTAAAGCACCTCTTCGAGATTCTCGGCAGGATAATTGCGGCGGCGCACACTGTTGAGCAGTTTGGCGGCATCGCCTTTCTGACCTTTACGCAGTTTGCACTCGGCCAGCGAGTAGATGATCTCAGGCAGACGGATTTCTGTGTAGTCACTTTCCATCTGATGGGGGTCTTCGTCGCTGTAGAAAGGATATTTCGCGAAATGCCAGCCTGAATTGTGGTCGCCGTTACGCAGGTTGCTGTTCTTGTCGGCAGGCCAGCGGTTCGGCTCCAGACCCTGGAAGTTGCCAACGGCATCGCGTATATAGAGGTCATAGGGCTGCTCCGGAGCGCGCACACGTTTCGTTGCCCCGTTCTCATCAACATATTCGAGATAACCGAACAGGAACATCCCCTCGCGGGTGCTGCCGCCAAGATTGCGATAGAGTTTCATGCGCTCGTCGCCCGGATATTTGCGGAAGTTCTCAACCGGCATCCCCAGCTCATAGGAATATAGGTTGCCGTCAAGATCATAGCTCGGCGATGCGGCATATTTAGTGTTGTGGTCGCCACCTTTGGCTTTCTCGTCGCCGAAATAATAGCGGGCGCGTGCAGGCACCGTCCACCAGTAGGTGTCGCCCTGGTAATGCCAGAATGAATAACCCTGCGATGCCGGGAATCCGAAAATGACCTCGTCGCACTCGTCGTTGTTCCAGTCGAAGGGCGCATCCCAGCGCGATGCCACCTCATATGCGCCGTAATCGCCGCGAAGGATAGCCTCGGCCACCGTGGCACAATCGCTATAACGGTCTTCTCCCACATACACCCCTGCATTGAGATAAAGCCTCACAAGCAGGGCGGCAGCCCCGGCCTGGGTCCATTGCCCCTGCAGGTTTGCGCCTGAACCGAGAGCGGTTTTCTTGGCCAGCAACGGCAGGCAATCTTTAAGTTCATCCTCGATGAATTTAAAAATCACCTTAGGCTCAACCTGTTTTTCAGTATTGAGGCTCACATCGTTGAAACTTACTGCGAGAGGGATATTGCGGAAACCGTCCAGCAACCGCAGATAAAACCACGCACGCAATGCCCGGCACTGTGTCTTGAGGTTGTTGAACTCCGTCTCGGAGAAGCCGAACTGGTCGGGCGACAATTTTGCCAGGTCTTCAATCACATAGTTACATTGCATGATTCCCTGGAAACATCCGTTCCACTCGGTCTGTGCGTCGCCGCCATCCTCCACGTTCCATTCATGGTAGTGGAGGCGGCGCCATTTGCCGCCGTCGTCCCACCATCCGTCGCGTGTGGGGGTAATCAGCTGGTCGGCCGAAAGCTCGTTGAGCACATGGCGGCTCTGGATGCTCCAGAACGCATGTTCAAACGGGCGGAAAACCGCGCGGATCACATCGTTTTTCGTATTATAGTAGTTCTGCGTGCCGACCTGGTCATAGAGAGTCTCGTCGAGGTCGGTGCAAGCAGCCAGCGCCATCAGACCTATAGACGCAGCGGCTATATATTTCATTAGTTTCATTGTGAAAAATCTTTTTTGAATTGACACCTGTGATTAGAAATCCAACTGCAGCCCTACGATAAACTGGCGTGTAGAAGGATAATATGTTCTTGACCCCTGGCCTCCGGGGGTCAAGCCGTTGACCTGATAGGTCGACGGATCGACTCCTGTGAAACGGGTTATGGTGAACACATTCTTAACCGTGCCGTAAACGCGGATTTTATCGAGGAAACGCACCTTCGGCATTGGCAACGTGTAGCCTAAAGTAATCATGTCGAGTTTGAAATAGTCGCCACGCTCCAGGAAATAGTCGCAAGCCACCGGGTTAGCCGTGGGGGCGATGCCGAAGTTCTTGCCGTAAGCCTTTTTCAGGCGGTTGCCGGTGAAGTTGCGTGTGCCGTAGTAGAAATCGTGGATGTTGAAAATGTCAAACCCAAAAGCACCACGGAAAAACAGCGCAAGGTCGAAGTTGCGGTAACGGAAATTATGGGTGGTTGAAAGGGTGAATTTAGGCATACCGTTACCCACAACCTGACGGTCTTCGTCGGTTGCCTGCGACGCGCGGATTATATCGCCGTCGTGGTCATAGACCAGCCACTCCCCTTCAGGGGTGAAACCGGCATACTTCCACATGTAGAAATTACCAAGCGATTTCCCTTTCTCAATCCGCTGCAGGTTATAGTAGGGATAGGGGTCTTCTGTGCCGCATTCGTTATAGAAATCCTGCCCTATATATTCCGAATTGCTGAAGTCGACGAACTTGTTGCTCATAGCCGTCCCCACGAAATTCATGGTGTAGGAGAAATCGCGCGTGTCGACAGCGTTGAATGTGATGTCGAACTCAAATCCGGTGTTTTTCATCGTGCCCACATTCACGTATGTCTCGTCGAACAGATACGGAGGTACCGACACCTTATAGTTGCCCAACAAATCCTGCTGGCGGCGGTTGAAATAGTTGAGCGAACCATAGAGGCGGTTGTTGAACATCGAGAAGTCCAGGCCCACGTTCCAGTTCTTACCTTTCTCCCAATGCAGGTCAGGATTGACGTTTTTAGACGGGCCCCATACCTGGAAATATTTCCCATTATAGTAATAATAGCCGAAGCCTGTCATAGTGTTGAGCGACAAGTAGCTGCCAAAATCCTGATTACCCGTCACACCGTAGTCGGCGCGGATTTTAAGATCGTTGATCCACTCCGCCCCCTTCATGAACTCCTCTTCCGAAATGCGCCACCCGGCAGAAACCGCAGGGAAGTTACCCCACTTGTGATTGGCACCGAATTTCGACGAACCCTCATGGCGCAACGACGCCGTCAGAAGATATTTACCGTCGAAATCATAGCTCACGCGGCCGAAAAACGCAATAAGTTTGGCATCGTTCTTATAGCTGCCCATAAGCACTTCACCCTCCTCTTTGGCAAGATCTCCTGACCCGATATTGTCGGCTCCGAGACCGTCGTTGGGGAAATCCTTGTTCTCGACATTGAAGCCGGAATATTGCGAATACTGGTAGGAGTAGCCCGCCATAGCCTTGATGTTGTGTTTCTTGATGCTGATATTATAATTGGCCAGCCACTCGAGGATATACTGGCGCTCTTTAGAATAAGAGCGGCTACCTTCGCCGTCATATCCGCTGTTAATGGCCAAAGTGCTGGTCGACGGGCGGAACCACGTGTTGTTGTTGCTATACTGGTGATCGGCGAAAGTCACCTGTGTCGACAGGTTCTGGCTATATTTCGCGTTGGGCATGAACAGCGGAAGCAGATTGAGCTTGAGAGTTCCGTCCCAGTCGAGCAGCTTAGTGTCGGCATGGTCTTTCTCAAGTTTCATCAGCTCGACAGGGTTACTGCCCACAACCTGCCCCTGGAAATTATAATAGCTGTTGGGATTCTCCGGATTCATAATCGGAGTGGTGGGGTTTGCCTCGATGGCATTGCGGAAAACACTCCAGTCGGCATTGTCGCGATAAATTATACGGGGGGCGATGTTGGCAGATATGGTGAAGAGGCCACCTTTGGTGGTGTGGCTCACCGAAGCACGGGCGCCATATTCCTCACGATGGGAGCGCAGGTCGATACCGTTGGCGTTCCGGTAGTCGGCGCTGACGCGGTAGTTGCTCTTTTCGTTGCCGCCGCTGAGCGTCAGTGTGTGGCGCATAGTAAATCCCGTGCGGGTAACGGCATCGAGCCAGTTGTCGTTGCCGCCGAGGTCAACACCGGTATCGCCCCAGCCAAGACGCACGTCGCGATACTCTTGCGCGTTCATCATGTCGAGTTCCTCTTTCACTTTGTCCCACGAGAAAGTGCCTGAATAGGAGGCATGTGTCTGTCCGTCTTTGGCACCTTTCTTGGTTGTGACCAGGATAACACCGTTAGAACCGCGTGTGCCGTAGATGGCCGAAGCTGCACCATCTTTCAGAATGTCAAACGATGCAATGTCGTTGGGGTTGATATTGGTCAGATTGCCCCCGGGCACTCCGTCGACCACAATCAGCGGGCCGAGGCCTGCTGAGCGCGATGACACACCACGGATCTGGATGCTTGCCTGGTTGTTGGGGTCGCCTGCACCGGTATTTGTAATCGACACACCCGGCACCTTGCCTTGAATCATCATCGACGGGTCGAGCGAGCTGACCGACAGAAAGTCTTTCTCGCCTACATGCGATATGGCAGAGGTGAGTTCTTTCTTATCCATCGTGCCGTAACCGATAACAACAACCTCGTCGAGCACGGCGGTGTTTTCCTGAAGAACCACATTGATAGTGGCGCGCCCGTCAACGGCCACTGTCTGGGTTGTGAACCCTATATAGGAAAACCGAAGTTTCCCTTTAGGATCAACGCTTACAACGTAGTTGCCGTCGATATCGGTGGTCGTTCCACCCTGCGAATCAACCGCCACCACACTGGCGCCTATAACCGGCTCGCCTGAAGCGTCGGTAACAGTGCCCGACACATTGATCTGCTGTGCCATGGCAGCAAACGATGACAGCAGGAGCGCCGCAAGCGCTATCGGCCGCATGAAAGCATGTGCTGTTGGTAATTTCATGATGCTATTTTTGATTTATGGTTAAGATTCCGTTTTGCCAATCTGTTTGTCGGACACACAAGAATGCATTGCTTCTCCATTGTTTTCATCTGCAAATATATGCCATTAAGAATGTTATAAAATGCCGTTGTAGCCAAAAGGTAGTCGAATGCCATGTTTTATAACCGATATATCATTAAATGTCAAACGGTTATAATGCAAATTCTAATCCTAAAAAGTAGACGTTACCACACCCTGTCACATCAGGGTTTATGCATTATCAGGTATCTCTGAGCGACCAATCCGCTGCACTTCTTCCTCTAACATATTGCGGTCGCAGGCGGCCTTGTTACGCAGTTTTGTGCGATAGTTGTAGATAGTGGTGACGCTGTAGCGAAGGAACTGGGCAATCTTCACACTGTCGGTAATACCAAGCCTTATAAGGGCGAAAATGCGCAGCTCTGTGTTGAGATGCCCCGTCTTTTTGGGCAGGACCTCCTCGCCCGGACGTAACAGGGCATTGAAATCATCCACAAACGTCGGAAACAGCTTCAGGAATGTGTTATCAAAATTGTCGTAGAACGACTTAAGTTCTTCATCTACCGTTGTGCTCGACTTGAGAGTCTTGGTGAGTTGTTCTATTTTTCCTGCACTTACCAGCTTTCCAAGCGATTTTCGGTAAGAATCGAGCTTCTCGATATAAACCAGACACTGATCCATGTAGCGGCCTATGTATTCCTCTTTCAGATAGGAGTTTTCGGCTATGACACGGTTAGCCTCGCATAATTCCTCATTCGAGGATCTAAGCTCCCCATTAAGCCGGCGGAGCATCGCGTTGGCTTTCTCCACCTCCTTACGTGCAGCCGCAGTTTTGCGCATCGCTTTGAACATGTGGAAGATAGCATAAAGCAACATCAACGCCAACAGGCTGATTACTATCACCGACCAGCGCAAATGGCCTTTCTGTTTCTGGATTGAGGCGAGATACATGTCGTTGACCAGCGGATAGATTTCATTGATTTCCAACACCCGCAACTGCGCCTTGCACTTTGCGGCATCATCCATGGATATGCCGAGAAACTGGTGGGCGGTCTCCACATCCCCCTCCTGATAAAGCATCACAGCCAGCATACGCAACGACAGATACTCTCGCACAGCCGACCGCAAATCATCTATAGATGATATTATGAGCTGCTCTTTTCGGCGGTCGCTGTCGCCAAGCATCTTATATGATTCAGATAGGGTGTAGGCACACATGGCCATATCGTGGGTGGTGAGCGAGCATGTGCCCATAATCTCTTCCATCACGGCAATCGCCTCTTGGGGACGTCCGGTGTTGTTTAGCTTATCGGCCATGTTAATTGAATAGCCCAATGTGCCGGGAGTGTTGCAGGCTATAACAGAATCACGATACTGCATGGTCAGCGAATCATAGCGTTGCCGGTCTGCTTCCCTGACCGAATATGCCGCCATAAGCCCGTAGATCGTGCGGCGGATATGATAATAGAACTGGTGCAGATATTCCGGCTGCGAACCGCAGTCGATTGAGTCAAGGATTTCGAGAGCCTCTTTATACATGCCGGTGCGGGCAAGGATATTGGCGGTGTTCATCCGCGCATTGGCAATCATCCATGAAGTGCCTATCCGCCGGGCAATCAGTTCGCGCAGACGGCAAATCGAAAAAGCCGAGTCGGTATTATATGGGCTATATTCATCAAGCAACTGACCCAGGGCATAGAAACGCGAGGTGTCATCGCGGGCGCTGAGATATTCATTACGCAACTCCAGCAGCCGGTTTTCTTTCTGCTGTTGGTATAAATCACGGTTTGCAATGGTCTGGTGGAGCACTCCCATCAACGAATCCACACGGACATCAGCCCTTGCCACAGCAACACAGCCGCAGCAAAAACTGAAAAATGCCGCCAGCAGCACTTTCAACCCTGTTAATATGCACCGGGAATCCGCTATCATCACAGCAAATATACGGATATTCCTCTATTTATACACAAATTTACTCCCCATAATACCACACAAACGCTTAACTTTGTCAAAACTAACCCCCAATCATAACCAACCATGAAAAAGCTGACAGCTATCACATTGTGTGCCGTAGCAATAACTGCGGCATCTGCCCGTGAGGGCAACATCCCGAATCCAATCCTCCCAAATGTGGCCGACATCGGGGTGATGAAACACAACGGCAAATATTATCTCGGAGGATGCCGCACCGACGGCGACTTCTACATATCGTCTGACCTGGTAAACTGGAGCAAGCCCATCCATGTCATAGATATGGATAACGACTGGATCAAAGGCTCGGGGTGCGACAACCGGCAGATTCATGCCAACGACATGATGTACCACAACGGAACTGTCCATGCCTACTGGTCGGTAAACTACTGGGGGCACGACCGCCATGCGGTGCATGTGGTCCATTCCGAGGCTGCCGACCCCATGGGGCCGTATGCCGAGCCGGTCAGAGACCGCTGGATGGATAACCGCATCGACCCGAAAGTGTTCCGCGATGACAA
Organism: Bacteroidales bacterium; assembly: GCA_910575545.1. GTDB lineage: Bacteria > Bacteroidota > Bacteroidia > Bacteroidales > Muribaculaceae > UBA7173. Next base: position 24,608 of record CAJTFH010000016.1, on the reverse strand, counting down.
CGGCGACCTCTACATGTATATGGTGCGCTTCACCGACGGCAACACCATCTGGGCACGTAAAATGAAAAACTACCGCGAGTTCGACAACGAATTCCTCTGCCAGTTCGCATCGCTGCCAAACACATGGGAGCGGATGGATAACGCCGTGGCCGAAGGCCCGTGGGTTATAAAATACCATGGCAAATACTACATGATGTATAACGCCAACCACACCGGTGGCGACTGGGGCAATTACCAGCTCGGAGTGGCACAGGCCGACACCCCGATGGGATTCAACAACGGAAACAAATACAGCCACCCGGTGGTGCTGTCGAACCAGAAAGCCCTCGAAGACGACTATATCGACATTCTGCGCTACGGCACAGGCAACTACGAACCACTATTCACATTCTCTACAACCCCTCCCGCCGACGGCTGGAGCTCCGCAAAATTCGACGATTCAACCTGGCAAAAAGGCTCAGGAGGCTTCTCCAACCAGCTCATCAAAGGCTCTACAACATACCGTCAGGGCACACTTTGGGATACCCCGTGCATATGGTTGCGCAAACACTTCCGCGTAGCCGACAGCAAACACAACTATGCCCTGAGGCTCACACACAACGGCGACACACGGGTCTATATCAACGGCAAACAGATCTGCGACCGCAAAGGAAGCGGCTACAACGTCATAAATCTCACAGGCCAGCAGGCAAAAGCAATCGTCGGTGGCGACAACCTCATTGCAATCGAGACCGAGGCCAAAGGGCGCCGGGGCGGCTATGTAAACGTCGAGCTTTTCGATATGGGAAACACAACCGCCGACCCCGAAATAGTGTGGACTCCAGGGCAACCGAATATCCTGCGCGGCCCCAACGGGCTGGAGTGGTGGTTGATATACATGGCCAACGATAACGGCACATCGCGCAGCCAATATATCGACCGCGTGCATTTCTTCGGCGACAAAATGTGGGTCGACGGCATATCACACAGCAACAACTCCGGATTCCACCCCACACCGGCGCAACCGGCCTACGGCGATGTGTTCGACACCGACATAGACCTGTCGAAATGGAACAATCTCGACACCGATGCCTGGAAAGTGGCCGACGGTGAACTGCGCATTGCTGCCGACGGATATCGTGAAGCAACTCTGGCCCCCTCATTGGCTGCTCCCTCATATCTTTGGGAAGCAAATATGAAAGCCACCGACGGAACGGGCATCTACGCAATCTACATCGACAAAAACAACTATGTGAAAATCAGCCTCAACCGTCCGCGCAGCGCATGGGAAATAGAAGAATGCGTAAACGGCACACGCACAACAAAACCTGCACCGTTATATGACGATTTCCGTTGGAACGTCTACCACCAGATTCGCGCCGAGCGCGACGGAGGCGACATTGCCATCTCTATCGACGAAATGCGGCACCCGGAAATCTTCACCACCACCCTCACCGGCCCCGCCGTGCCTGGCATTTATGCTTCTGACCCCGGAACCGCATTCGACGGCCTCATCTACACCATCGGCTTCGACGACGGCAACGACCGCATGAACAACTGGCAGATCGCCCAAGGCTCGATGACACCTACACAACGCGGTGCAACCACCTCCGGCAACCTCAAGGCATTCAAAGGCAAACCGGCAACCGCCTATGAGTTCACAACACAGATTTCATCGCTCGGCAACGATGCCGTGGCCGGAATCTACCCGCTTTACATCAACGACAAGAACTACATCTCGGCTACACTCGACTCTCCCCGTCGGTGTCTGACCGTCACAACCGTCAAAAACGGCAAAGCCATCGACACCCGCGACATTCCGCTCGACCGGATGGCCACCCACTATGCCGACATGAAATTCACCGATTCATATGAAAAAGGCTATCTGTTCGACGAACCGGTGACTTTCGACGCAATATGGCTCAAACGCTACGACGTAAGCAACCGCAATATATTTGTCGACAACCGTTTCGACAAAGAGACACCGACTGTCAGCGGACGCGAGGTGTTTGTCGACAACATGTTCTCACTGCTTGACCCGGCATATCTCAAAGCCGACGGTTCCTGGGGAGAAATCCCGACAGCCGATACCGGGGTGGCTTCACATCCGGCCTACAGCGAAACCCGCTTCACCCCCATTACAGCGAAACAACTGCGGTTCATCAACCGCAATCCCGATGACGGCGGCCACCACATCTACGACATACGGGTGCATGAGCTTTGGAAAGACAGCTACAATCTCCGTGCAGTGCGGGAAGGCGATACACTCCACCTGCTTGTCGACGGACGCGAGACAGCCACACTTCCCGCCTTGAAAGCCCCATCCACAATCGGCCTTTTAACCACAGCCGGAACACCGGAATATCACGGCACTCTCTACTATCACAAATAACCCCTCTCCATACAGCCGTAAAAAACACCTGCCCGGCAAAAAACAGATCTGACAGCCAATGATGAATTCAAAATCGGCACGAACCACACCGTAGGCTATGGCCAGGTATTCTTTCATCCAAAAGCCAACGACAACACCAGGCTCACCGACGACGGAACCGACAACCGCAAATAAAAGGTTTCTGACGACGGCAAATACACCGTGACAGCCCACCTGCTCAACCACACGATTTCCATCGAAAAGACAGAAACCGGAGCCATCAACGGCCTCTACGTCAAAGTCTCCGGCTCCACCGCCGCCAAAATCCGCCTCTGCCACTTCCTCTCCCACATAACCCACCACAGGCCGCTCCGGGGTGGAGCGGCCTGTATCACTATCACCAATTAAACCATATCCCAACTAATCCGGTTTTAAATTTTGACATTAGGAATAAATGCCGTATTTTTGCATTATATAAAAACTTTGGAGCTTGAGGTCACAAGATAACTATGGACAGCATTAAAATAAAGTCGGTTTCTCTACGTTCTTTTAAATGTTTTGAAGACGCCACAATCGATTGTCAAGACGAGAACTCCCGAATCGCCCAATGGACCGTGCTCCTTGGCAACAATAACACCGGCAAAACAAACCTCCTCAAAGCCATAGCCGACCTGCGCCCGAAAACAATAGTTCTTAAGAACGATTCTGACGACAGCGCATCAGACAGCCCGGAAGAACCTACATCTGTTCCGGCAGCATTCCTAAACAGAAATTCCATCAAACTCTCCGATAATCCTACCGAAAACCAGTCTTCGGTCACTGGCAATCTACTTGGTTATGACGACCACTGGCATTATAATGACAGATTGTGGTCAACAGGGAAATTCCAGCCTGATAAACCATTTTTGATTTTTGCATACGGCGTAACCCGTTATCCGTCTTCCACCAGTCTCTCAGAATCAAAATCAGACGGATGCGCCTCTTTATTCCACCCCGACAGTCGATTGATTAACATCGAAGAATGGCTCATGCAACTCGACTACGCCGCGAAAAACGGGAAAGTGGAGGCAACACGTCTGCTTGGGAAAATCCGGGAACTTGTCTGCGGCAAAATCTTCCCCGAAATCAGCGATTTCCGTTTTGAAAGTTCCGACGAGTTTCATAATTATGTGCTCTTCAAGACGGATGACGGATGGTATCGCTACACACAGTTAGGATTCGGATACCAGTCAACGCTATCATGGATTATCGACCTGTGCAAACGGATGTTCGACAATTATCCCATGTCAGACAATCCGCTCCACGAAAGCGCGGTGGTACTTATTGACGAAATCGACCTCCATCTCCATCCTAAATGGCAGCGTGACATAATTCCGTACCTCTCAAAAGCCTTCCCCAACATCCAATTCATAGTCACCACACATAGCCCGTTGGTGGTACAATCCTTGGACGACGTGAACCTGTATGTCCTCACCCGCACCGAAGGCAAAGTGGTCATTGAAAAGTCGCCTGTATCTAATTTCATTGGATGGAGTGTAGAAGAGATTCTTCGACACACCATGAAAATGAACAACGATGTATACTCCGACATATATCAGGAATATTTCGACTTATTCGACCGTGGTCTCGATGAAAATGACAGACAAGCTGTTGAAAAAGCCTACAATGCGCTCAGCAAGATACTCCATCCCTACAATCCAGCCCGAAGGCTCCTCGATCTTCAAATATCCGCATTCAGGAAATGATAAAACTGACCCTACCTCCCGAACCGCCAGAGCTTACAGCCAACGAAGCCACATTGACAACCCGCTATAAAGCAACCGGGGAATCCGTTTGGAAACAGGAATACATAACTGAAGCACTGCTAAAAATGTCAGGCGGGAAATGCGCATATTCAGAACAGCCTCTCAACACACAAAGCAACTATATGGAAGTGGAGCATTTCCGCCACAAGAAGATGTATCCCGATGACGTGGTCAGATGGGGCAATCTTCTGCCATCTTGCAAAAAATGCAATACCACCAAAGGTGAATGGGATGTGGAGAAAGAGCCGATAGTAAACCCGCTGGTCGACGAACCCTCTGAGCACCTGATGGTTCAGGCATTCCGATATTATGCAAAAACCCCTAAAGGGCAAAACACGATTAAGGCCGTTGCTCTGAATGACCGTCAACACTTCGTCACACCAAGGGCAAAGATTGCCATGAAAATAGCCGATAGTCTGGAAGAGCTAAGCGACCATATCGGTGAACTAAAACAACGGCATCGACAAAAGATTATTGCGGAGACCATAAAAAGCTACCTTAAGGAGTGCGCTATGCCAGATAGTCCATATTCCGCCGTAATTGCAACCTTCCTTTTGCATGACTGGAAAAACTATCCTGTCATGAAACAACAACTGCAATCTCTTAATATGTGGGATGAAGAATTTGCAGCCATCGAGAACTCTCTGAAGCGCGTCGCAATGCCTTTTAGTGACATCACCTCGGAGGATTGAGCAGGCGGGCGCCTTCGGGCCATGGATCGGTCACTTCTACAGGGAACGGCATCAGGGAGAGGAGGCCGGTGAGGGTCGCCACAGCCGAGACGCGTGCACGGCGCACATAACCACGGGAATAAACCATGGCTTCATAACGGCGCGCCTGACGGCGGCGAAGGGCGTTTTCCTCGCGTGAGGTCATCTTGCCAAGGCCAAGAAGGGTATCGTCCCAACTGTCGATAACCTCATAGGAACCTGTGGCAGTCGACTCGCGCACCTCCACTGTCTCCGGAGGAAGCACAACAACCAGAGTGTCGCCACGCTGCTTAAACTCAAGCCGCTCCAGGTCGAAGCCCACACGCCCTGTGATACGGCTTTTTGCAAAAAGCCATTTGCCATTAATCGAATCTTTCAATGCCACTTCATCAACGATTTCCAACGTGCACAGTTTCACCATATCCCTGATATCGTTAATCTGCGCTTCCCCCACTTTTGCCGTAGAACCTGTGCGGTGGCCATGCCATAAAGCCACACCAGCCGCAACCCCTGCCAACAGCGCCAGAACCGTTACTATTTTTATTATGCTCTTCATACCGCTCCATGCAAATTATACTGACCTTACTATCATTCATTCCCTTACCGAAACCTCACATTCATATCCCCGCCCCCGGAGCAAGGCTGTGAAAAAGCCTACGGCCTTGGCTCGTGCCTGCTCCGTAAGCGTCCGTCGGTATTCATCATTCCCTTCCACCTCTTTCTTCAGCGACGCGTTCATCAGCTCTTTAAGCTGCGACCGCTCCCGGGGCGAAACATCACTCCTCAGGCCACTCACCCGGTAATGCTCCTCAACAACCTCCATGTCACGCCCAACGAACCGTGTGCGCACAGGGGGCAGAACCAACTTGGCAAACCTGCCGCGCCCATCGACAGCCACATCCGCAGCCGTCAGTTCCGACAAATCCATATATGCCTCCAGATAAGTGTTATAGGAATAAACAGCCACACGCTTCCCTATTTTCAGACTATTTACAACAGCAGCCACCCCCGTAGCCCCTTCGTCGCTGATTTCACCGACCTTGTTAAGCGACATTTCTGCCAGCACAAGGCTCTGCATGTCGCGCAACTCAGAAAACAGCCTTAACTCCTGCCGACGAGGCTGCACCGCATACCACACCCCTGCGGCCAATGCCGCAACTGCAACAGCCACAATGATCCATATATACAGGTTTTTCCTTTTCATAGTCATACAAACTGAATAATCATCTTATTTTTGACTTTCCTCCATCAAAAAAGATTAATCCATAAAGCGAATCTGCAACCCCGCCCCCGGACGTCCCCACACAAGCGTATGCGTTCCTATGTTAGCGCAGCCGTTATCCATATAACCGGCTCCGGTTTATAGCCTTACTTTAAAAATAAAATCGGATGCTTTTACCGACCGCCAGCAGAAACAATCTGCAAGTATGAGACGTTATAACTACGATTTGCCTAAAGCACCATGTGTTAACTACAAATCCAGTCAATTTCTATTAATAATAAAAAACACACCCATGATTGACAAAGATTTCCGCGAAGGCGACGCCAAGACCAACGTATTCGGTTCTGATGCTATGATGCAACCTGCTCCAGTCGACAAAATCCCCGAAGGCCCCACCACACCTCAGATTGCCTACCAGATGGTGAAAGATGAAACATTCGCCCAAACCCAACCGCGCCTTAACCTGGCCACATTCGTCACCACCTATATGGACGAATACGCCACCAAGCTCATGAACGAGGCTATCAACATCAACTACATCGATGAGACGGAATATCCCCGCGTTGCAGTGATGAACGGCAAATGCATCAACATCATAGCCAATCTATGGAACACACCTGAAACAGCCCCATGGAAAACCGGAGCTTTAGCCATCGGCTCTTCTGAGGCATGTATGCTCGGCGGAATAGCCGCCTGGATCCGCTGGCGCGAACGCCGTAAAGCCCAAGGCAAACCTTATGACAAACCTAATTTTGTTATCTCAACAGGCTACCAGGTAGTATGGGAGAAATTCGCACAGCTTTGGCAGATTGAGATGAGAACCGTGCCTCTGACACTTGAAAAAACCACCCTCGACCCACAGGATGCCCTGAGCATGTGCGATGAGAACACCATCTGCATCGTGCCTATCCAAGGCGTTACATGGACCGGTCTGAACGACGACGTAGAGGCTCTTGACAAGGCTCTTGACGAGTATAACGCAAAAACCGGCTATGACATTCCTATCCATGTGGATGCCGCCACAGGAGGTTTCATCCTTCCGTTCCTTTTCCCTGAAACAAAATGGGACTTCCGTTTGAAATGGGTGCTTTCAATAAGCACATCAGGCCACAAATTCGGCCTCGTCTATCCGGGTCTCGGATGGGTAGTGTGGAAAGACAAGAAATATCTTCCCGATGTGATGTCGTTCAGCGTCAACTATCTCGGTGCTGAAATCAGCCAGGTAGGGCTTAACTTCTCACGCCCTGCCGCACAGATTCTCGGCCAATACTACCAGTTCATCCGCCTCGGGTTCGAGGGCTACAAAAACATCCAGGCCAACTCACTCGGCATAGCCAAATACCTACACCAGACAGTGGCCGCGATGCCTGAGTTCCAGCCTTACTCAACCGAAGTGCCCAACCCGATTTTCACATGGCTGATGAAACCTGAAGTGCAGAAAACAGCCAAATGGACCCTGTTCGACCTTCAGGACAAACTTGCCCAGAAAGGATGGATGGTTCCGGCCTACACCCTTCCCGCCAATATCGAGAACATCGTGGTGATGCGTGTGCTTTGCAAACAGGGATTCAGCCGCGACATGGCCGACCAGCTCCTTAACGACATCCGCTTCGCAATCAAGGAACTCAACGCCCTCGAATATCCTACAACCACCCGCATAGCGATGGAGAAAAACGTGCCTCTATCAGCCAAGACCTTCAATCACACCGGCAAGTGACCACTCCGGCCAACCGGCCTGGCCATAACTTCAGGCGGGCTATTACAGTCGTAGGCTGTGATAGCCCGCCTGAAATAGCCCGCTTCTATCGAAACAACGTAATCAACTAAGAGATTGTCTAAAACTATCTGTTATGCCATCACAACCAAACTCTTCCGTTCCGGCATCGAAGCCGACGAAAACGGCAGCCGTGAAATCAGCGGCCAAGCTAGGGGTGTTCACCCTCATGATAATGAACATTGTGGCAGTGGTGTCGCTCCGAGGGTTGCCAGCCGAAGCAGAATACGGAATGAGTTCCGCATTCTACTACCTTTTTGCAGCGATAGTGTTTCTTATTCCCGTGTCGCTGGTGGCAGCCGAACTGGCAGCCATGTTCCCATACCAGCAAGGAGGGATGTTCAGGTGGATAGGAGAGGCCTTCGGCAGCAAAGCTGGGTTTCTCGGCATATGGCTGCAATGGGTCGAGAGCACAATATGGTTCCCGACAGTGCTGACATTCGGAGCCGTGTCGCTCGCGTTCATCGGCATGGATCATGTGGCCGACTCCCATCTGGCCTCCAATAAATTCTACACCATCGTAGTGGTGCTCGCCATCTACTGGATTGCCACATTCATCTCAATGAAAGGACTTGGATGGGTTGGAAAAGTATCGAAAATCGGCGGAATCGTGGGCACGATAATACCGGCATTCCTGTTGGTTGTCTGCGGGGTGGTCTACCTATGCATGGGAGGCCAGTCACAGATGGATTTCCACGGAAATTTCATCCCCGACTTCTCCAACTTCGACAATGTTGTGCTGGCGGCATCTATATTCCTCTTCTATGCAGGCATGGAGATGTCGGGCATACATGTGCGCGACATAAAGAACCCGACGGTCAATTATCCGAAAGCCGTGTTCGGTGGAGCACTGGTCACAGTGCTGATTTTCGTACTCGGCACCTATGCACTCGGGGTAATCATACCGGCAAAAGACATTAACCTTGTTCAAAGCCTGCTGGTAGGGTTCGACAACTATATGCGCGCCTTCCATCTCGAGTGGTTCACACCCGTAATAGCCATAGCGCTCGCTTTCGGAGTGCTTGCCGGAGTGCTGACATGGGTTGCCGGCCCGTCAAAAGGTATATTCGCAGTCGGACAGGCAGGTTTCCTCCCCCCGTTTTTCCAAAAGACCAATAAAGCCGGTGTTCAGAAAAACATTCTTTACATACAGGGAGGAGCAGTCACACTGCTGTCGCTTCTATTCGTGGTGATGCCTTCGGTTGAAAGTTTCTACCAGATACTGTCGCAGCTGACCGTGCTGCTCTACCTGATAGCCTACCTGTTGATGTTTGCAGCCGCAATCTATCTGCGTTTCTCAATGAAAAAAACGCCCAGGCCATTCCGCATAGGCAAAAAAGGAAACTTCATGATGTGGGTGGTCGGCGGCATCGGATTCCTTGGTTCGTTGCTCGCGTTCGTACTCAGCTTCTTACCGCCGAGCCAGATTCCGATGGGCTCGCCAGGGGTATGGTATGCAGTTCTATTCGGAGGCGTGACACTCTTTATCATCCTTCCCTTCATCATCCTGCGTTTCCGCAAACCGTCATGGGTAAGCCCCGACAATGATTTCGTGCCGTTCCATTGGCAGAACGACCCGCAATCGCAGGCAAAGCTCAAAGCTGCAGCCGAAGCCTTTGAGGCGAAACACAGCGACAGCTGACCAATGTTAAACAACACCGTTTTATAGACCATTTAACAGAATCAGGCCAACGGAAGCATTTCCGTTGGCCTGATTCTGTTAAATAAAGGTTAACCGGTTAATCAATGCACATGGAGCTTGACCACATTGCGGCCGGCTGCCACGATATAGATACCGCTATCGACACCGATACGTGTCACCCCGGATGCAATGCCGTTGAAAAGAGTCTTGCCATCGGGGGCAGTAACCGTCACCACTCTCCCTTCGGCCCCTTCAACAACTATTTCATGCCCTTCGGCACGGATAGACAGCGCCGACAAGCCGGCTGTGTCGAGGCCAGAAAGATCAAGGGTAACAATATCAGAGGGTGCAGACTCCCCTTCACCCCATACCACGGTTGCCATGTAGCTGTTTTTAGCGGCAAGAGGGGTGATGTCGGTGAATGCCGTGGTCTGCAAAGGCTCCGTATTAAGCCGCTGGCCGTTGCGGTAGACATTATATCCCTTGAATTCCAGCGAAAGGCGCTCCGCCCCGGCAGGGATATAGGTCACATCGTCAACAAACAGCATAAAACAGTTGTCAGAAACGCATCTGATTGCAAAATACTCAGCCCCATCCGGGAGTTCGGCGCTGAAACGTTGCCAGCTATTCGCTGACACTGTTTGAGAAGCGATTTTAACAAAATCATCAACCTCAGTGCCACCTTTGGAATAAAGCATCTCAAACATTTCGGGGTATTCCGGATCATAGCAGCGGGCAAAGAAGCTGACAGTCTGTGCCGAACCGTTAAGACGGGGCGAAATCATCCAGTCATCGACTTTCGTGACAGTTCCGTAAACCCACATTGAACACATCATTTTGCTACCGGTATTAGCAGCGAAGGTGTTGTCGTATTCACTGCCGTCCATTACAAAGAATGGCACAGGCTGCTCATATACCCCAGGCAGGTCGATGCCGGAGATGCCGCCGGCTGGCAGCTTGTCGCAGTCGAGCAACGTCCAGTCTCCAACCCCGGTATAAGCCAGGTTATCATAATCCTCAAAACTTTCGGTAATAGTTTCAAAAGGCATATTGTCGAAATCCGGACCTATCCATTCAAGCTTGACCCCATCTTCCGATTCAGAGGCGGTGAGAGCCGTGACTCCCGGATAAGCCGGGAACTTGACATTAACCGTAACCGCTCCTGAACGGTTATCGCTCCTGTCGCCATCGGCAGCATAATCCACCTCGAAGAAATATTCAGCTGTCTCGCTCACAACAGAACCAATCACATCGGTCAGGCTCACTGAAACACGTTTCCCTGCGGCAACCTCCGGCCCGTCGACCGAAGATACCAGCTCATTGTTGCGGTAGAGATTGACTTTATAGCCTGTCGCACTGATCAAGCCTATATTTTCCAACGATGCTGTAAGTGTCAGTTCTTCGTTGCTGACAGCTGATTCTGGCGCAGACAATCTGCCAGCGCAAAGGTTATTGTCGAGAGTCTCACGAAGGCGGATATCATCGAAAAGGGTCATGTTATAGTTGCCGGTTATCCCCTTCAGAGCTATGCGGATTGTTTTGCCCGCATATTTGTCGAGAGGCACAGACACACGCTCCCAACCGTCGAATCCTCCGGCCACAAACGTTTTTTCTGTCTTGAACCCGTCGCCTGAATCAATCCGTATTTCAAACGAATTCTCCCCGTCTTCAAAATAATAGACATACATCGACATCTGCGGATTCCTGCATCCTGCCGGTATGGCTATCTTACCGGAATAGAACACTGCCGCATCAGGATAATACGACGAGGTGAAGGCCAACATAACTCCGTCGCCGTCGACCGACTGTATCTCCACATCTTCCGAAGTCACCAGCTCCCATAAAGCAGTGCTGATAGACGAATCCTTGCCTGTTGCCCATATATGGTTAACCGACATTCCGGCAAATGACTCACCAAACGGCAGACCGTAAGGCTGCCCTACCGGATACATTTCCGTTACCGCCGGTTTACCCATTAAATCGCCGACCGTTGCAACAACGGCATATTGTGTAAACATCTGGTCGTCGTCATCATCAAGTGGATAATCCGTATATGTGCATCCGGTAAGGCCAGTTTTGATAACCTTCTCCGACTGTCCCATATATCTTACGATTGAATATGTCACATTTCCCTGGGGGATAAGCCGGCCACGCACATCGACCGTCACCGCATCCCAGTCAAGAGTCACAGAGCCTTCACCGGAACCTTTCCTGATTATGAGATTCTGAGGGGCAACAGGCGCATCATTTCCGACATAGGCTGTTGCCGTAGCTTCAAGTCCACGTATATCACCGGCATATGCAGCCACCGTATATGTATGCTCGCCGTTTGTGGCATTGTTGTCGGTATAGCTGACCGGTTGACCGGGCGCGGCCTCAAGGTTGGTAAGGAATTTGCCATCGCGCAGAAGCTCAACTTTCGAGATGGCATCCAATTCACGTCTGGCCACATCGGTTGCCGGGGCGGTAAACGTCACCACCGCTTTCGGAACGCCACCCTCGTCGGGTGTAACAACCAGGTCGGTTACAGCCGAAGGAGACGAGGCATCGATAGGCGCCAGAATCTCAACATTGTCAACATAGAGATAATATCTGTATTTCTCGCTGCAGCCATGAATACCGAAATAATATTCACCTGAGGTTTCAGGCGCGAACACTCCGTTAAGCTGCATGGCCCCTTCATGTATGGCAATCTCGGTAGGAGCAACAATCTGTGTGGTCATTGCCTCTGCCGTGGGGGCGGCACCTGCATAAGCCGCCACCCGTTCCGGATATGAAGAATTGTAGCAGCTCGCTTCAAAAGCCAGTATATATGCTTTGCCGGCTTCGAGCTTTGCCGGTGGAAGAATCAGCCAGTCGTCGGCATCCTCATAGAGGTTATACTGTAACCTCACCCGGCCGCTGAACCATTCCCACTCATTGTCATCGTTATTGGCATTGAGAATAGTGTAGGGGAACAGCGACGCCTGGGTGTCGAAAGTCTCGGTAAACGGAGGCACAATCGGCCCGAGCGGGTATTTGTTCGACAAAGCAGCCGCCGAGCTCTTCCCTTCGTAAACGGCAACCACCGAATAATAGTAGTCAACCCTCTCGTCCGGACGGCTAACGGCATCTGTCAGCGATGTAGCCTTCTCTCCGGTTGACACAACCTTACCTTCAGGCATACGGGTCACTGTATAGGTCACTTTCTCAGGCTCGAAATAGGCATTATGCGCCGGGCCGGCAGGCTGCCATTCAACGGTGAAATTGCCGTCGGAATATGTCAGGGTAACATTCTGCACCGCTGCCGGCACATCCTTTCCAATCCATTTATCAGCCTTGGCCACAGGGCTTTGGCCGGAGGCATTAGATGCAAACACACTGACAGTATAAGCTCCGGCAGCGGCTACACTTAACTGGGCCGACACCTCTGCGCCATATGACGCATTTCCGGTCGCGGCGGTTTCACCGTTAAGCTTGATAATCCAGCCGATAGGGCCTGAAGCCTGTTCTCCGTTGAAAGTTGTCGATGGCATGGTGAATTTGACATCACCGGTAAGGCTGTCGTCATTAAATTCAAGTTTGACATCTTTAACCGCGGCCGGGGCTTGGTCAGCCGCCAATGGCACATCAACATACATCCCCACAAGCTGTTCGCCACCAGGCAGGTCATAGAGTTTAGTGGCGGTGGCAGAGGCGGTATCGATTTTATAAAGCACATTCTCATGATCGGTGCACAGGGCGAAATACATCGCTCCTGTAACAGGGTCAATCGCACCGGATGTAAGATAACGGTTTTTAAGCCCCGTATCGCCGATAACCGAATAAAAACCCGTCTGCTTGTCAACCTTCAGCAGGTTACCCGTACTCGACAGGGCATACAGCTGGCCGCCGCCGTCGATTGCCACAGCCGCCCAGCGTGAGTCGGTGCCACGCCCGAGGTCTTTTATCATGGTGACCTGGCCGTTGTCGACATTCAATGACCCGAACACATAGCTCTGGAGCTTCATATCCATGAATGCGCCATAGACATTGCCGGTATTCAGGTCATATGCCATGTCAAGAGCCTGGAAATCATCGGTGCCATAATATACTGATTCACATTTCCATGTCTGGGTATTGAAAATCGTATAGCTAACAACTCGCATATCGTATTCCGTGGTGGTATTGGCAGAGAAATATTTGTTTCCGGCATACGTTGCTCCGGAAATGGCATACCACTCATCGCCTCCTATAGCCACAGGAACCGGTGCCTCAGGCACACAATCGGTAGGGAATTCATAGAGACCGTAACTGGCAACACTATTATCCCATGTCCTGGAGAATAGCACTGCCGCCCTGATGGGGGAGGTCTGTCCAGCTGCACGGCGCACCTTAACCGAGTTCAACGCCTGTCCGAAATTGTGCTGGCGGCTGAAGGCCGATGCCGAATGTGAAGGCTTAAGCCCCGGCCATTCAAAAACATCACCACTGCGGGGTGTCACATGCTTCACACCGCTCCGATCGGCCGCATGTTGGTTGTGAGCCTTTTCTGCAAGCCCATAACCTGAAGTCGATGCTGCTGTCAACGAAAGGCATACCGTCAACGCCAGCGAGAATGTAATACTTCTAATCATATGATTAAATGATAAGTGATTGGTTTCTGTTAAATCTCTCAGAGACTGTCTAAGAGGGTGTTTGAATTTAACACCCTCTCAGTCAGCGGGCGGCAATCTTTGCCACATCGCCGTCGACGTAAACCATATAGATTCCGGCCGACGGGAGTTCCACCGACATCAACGGCGTTGTTTCCGCCGCAAGGGTCACACCAGAAGCGCTTACCACCATTACCGCAACCGGCCTCGGCGACTCAACCCTCAGTGAAGTGCCGTTGATTATTACGCGCGCACCACCAGTCTCAAGCACATCGGTCAGCCCGCTTCCGGGCACTGAAACATTAAATGTCACAATACCGTCGGAGGTCTCGGCAATGTCGCTTATGGCAAGTTTGCGTTTACGTCCCGACCACGGGCGCAGCGACGGGGTGGTGTCATCGTTGATTTCTGTCACTCCGGCATCACCTGGAAATGAATCACCTCCGCGTGTTGCCTCCGTAGGCATTGCGTCGGCCTCTTCAAGGTCAACATATTGGTGACTGGCGTCATCGTTGACGATATTGTCTTTCCATATCCTGTCGAGATAGTCTATATGCCAGACCAGCATACCATGCCCGGGGATATACGCGTCCCAGCCGGTCTGCTGGCGGTTTTCAAGCAGGAAAAATTCCCCCTCGTCATATGCCGGTATGATTGCCCCGTCGTTTTCTGAAATCTGGTTGAGCGTCACCTCACATGAGCCACTTATTATCTGCGGTTCAATCCATCCGAGGGCATAACGCTCGAATATGGAGTAACCGGCAGGAGTCTTTTCATCGTTGTTATATGATCCGTGATCCATAAGTGTATAATCGCCGGGCGAGAACACTGCGGGGTTGTAGTTGACAGAATAAAGGTCGGGAAGCCCCAGCACATGCGAGAATTCATGGCAGAAAGTGCCGATACCGCATGTGTGGTTATCCACCCATTCGTTGGTGCAGGCATATGAGCTTAAAACCACATTGTCAAACTCATAGACCTTACCTGTGGTTAAATCAGATATTTTCGACGAGTGCGGCCATATGGAGTTCGCGCCTCCACCTGTGGCTTCACCATTGCCTGCATAAAACACGAACACGTTGTCGATAACTCCGTCGCCATCGCGGTCATATTCAGAAAATTCAATCTCGCTGTCGAGCAAACTGCATGCCTCTATAACCATCTCGTGAGGCCGCATGTCTTGCCCGAAATCATCATTTGCCCCGTAATAGCTCATCGACTGCGACAGCATTACCGGCCCGTAGACATCAAACTCAGGAGCGAATACTCCCGAAGAATTGTCAATGAAATATTGGCGGGCGCTCCCGTTAGCCCCGCCGATATTATATCCGTCGCTATTGAGCATCCGGTCGAAATAAACCTGGGCATCTTCTGTGAAAAATTCAACATTACTGAATTCCACCAGCAACACCAACGCTTTCTGCTCTCCTTTGGCCGGAAAGTCTGTTCCCGGAAAAAGGCCGTAATTGCGTGGAGACGCCATTTTACGGCGGCCGCCGTTTTCAAGCTTCACCGCAGATTTAAAAATAGCATCAGTAACAGCAGGTGCATCAACTCCGGCAAGCAGCCGGTGCGTTTCAGCTGAACGAAGTTCCACATCACGCGCCTCTATGCCGGAACTGCATACACGGCCATCCACTCCCTCCATTGCATAATAAAACACATCATCGTCATTAATGAGCGGATAACCGTCGGCTGTCATGTAGCAATGGGCTTTTTCATCGCCTATCAGCCTAACTTTCAGTGCTGTTCCGTCTGGCTGAATAAATTCCATAACACCTTGACGCGCTTTCACGGCACGGGCATAGAAACATCCCGACAGCACTGAGACAGCAACAACTGCTGCCACACAAAAAACTCTCTTCATCTTTTTCTGGTGTGTAAGCTAAATTCGCAAGAACTATCTGTTGACAAATTTGCGAATATTAAACGTAAATAAAAAATTCCAGAACCTCATTTAACGTAGATTAACAGCAAAATTCCATCGCTCACCATAATATGATGACAACTTGCTCGAATAACCCACTAAAACCTATCGATCTTTTCTTAAAGAGGGCCTCGCACATCCGGAATCTCATGATTGCGACCTGGTCACTCCAACGTTATCGAGCGCGTGTCGACCCCTTGAGCTGACCAAACGCCATAACCGCCGGACACATTACCGGGGAGCGAGCCGGGGCTGCCTACAAACACAGAGCCAGAGACCAACGACGCGTTATCATAAGCCCGCCAAAAACGGAAAACGCTTTCACTCACACGCTCCAGACGCACATCCACCGTGCTACCTACAGAAAAATGAGGAGAGAAATCTTTATCATCGAAACTCCTGCGTCCCCGGTAAACAGGCACTTCTATTATTTCTCCGGGACTGGCCACCTCTACCGCCCCTAACATTGACGGATAAAAACGGCTGTCAACGCCTGCCTCCCGGACTGACACATGATAGTAAGCCGGGCTGTCTTCAGGCGCAATGAAACGCAATGTCACAGCTCTCATCCCTCCGGCATCTTCAACCGGACGGCTGTCAATAGCGGTTATCCGCGTCGGAGATGGCATCGTAACCGAAGAGTTAACTGTTTGCCCCCGGTATTCGGCAGTCAATGTATAACTCCGGCCCGGCACACCTTTCATCTCGAAATTATAATATCTGAAAGGGGGGAAGATGCCGCTTTCCATTCTTCCCGTCATCACCACCTCACGCTCTCCGTCGCTTAGTTTCACAACACCCCATCTGACAATGTTCGACGCTGTTTCACCCTCCTCCCCATCCAGCACAGCCGACATGGTGAGCAGCACTTCGGGATAGCCGCCACTGTTTATCCATCCCTCCACCACAAGCCGTGGCTCTACCGATTCCGCATCCTCATCATCACACCCCGACAAAACCGGAGCCGTAATTGCCGATACCAACAGAAACAGAATATGAAATGCAACTATTTTTGTCTTCATAATGCCTTTGCTCAAAAACTGATGGTATAACTCAACGAGGGGAGCAACCGATAGAGCGAACTGATATCACGCCGGTTGTAACGGCCCGTCTCAACATCGACAGTAAAAGTACGCATCTCGACATTCCGGCGCCCGTAGACGTTCATTACCGACAGGTTCACTTTATGGGTCAACGGCCAATGGCCGCCGCTATGAAACTCATAATCAGCGCTAAGGTCAAGGCGGTGATAAACCGGCAGTTGCGCCGAATTTCTCGGCCCGTATTCCATCATCAGCCTTTCCCCGATGAAATAAATCGCCGTCACCGGGGTATAAGGACGCCCGGAGGCAAGGTTCATAACACCTGAAACGCTCCATCCCCGCCCTATATGCCATGTGGCAGATGCCGTGGCCGTATGGTCAAGCGCATATGTGGCCGGAAAAGATTGCCCTGAAGCAAACCGCCTGCGGCTGTGACAGTAGCCATATGATGCCATAGCTTCAACTTTACCGGTCAGAATCCTGGCAAGGATATTAAAGCCGGAGCTGTAGCCATGCGCCACCTTCACATAGTCTTCCGACCTGTAGCCCGGACTGATTATATCGAGCACCGCCCCCAGGTATTCGGGTTCATTACTGACCTGTTTATAATAGGCATCAACGCTGACAGCCAGCCATGGTGAGAAACGGTGCGATGCAGCCACAACGGTGTTAAGGCTCTGCTGAACCGGAGCCCTACTTCCGGCAGGAAGTTTGAAATTCGACGACATCCCCATCTCTGAAAAACCGACCTGGTGCAGATGCTGGTGATACCGGCCGAAATGCGCGGTGACGTTTCCTTTGCGCCAACGGAATGTGGCACTGATTCTCGGGTCTACATCAAACGCCCTGTATCCATCCATACCGGCATATCCGGTAACTTCCGCGCCGGCTGTCAAACGCCAGCGCCACCGGGGGGAATAAACGGCTTCGCCCCACAGCTTCGCCGAAGTGGCATTGACCATATCGGCAGGTTTGCTGCGGCCCGGGCCGAATCCGGTCAGGTCGATACGCTGCGGTGTGGCGATATAATGCCTGAGACCATACCCGGCACTGACATCAAGGGTCTTGGCAACTTCACTGAATCCAAACACACCCCGCGCACCGATTTCCCTGATAGAAGTAGGGGCTTTAAGCCGCACCGACTGCATGTCGAGCGCAAGTGTGTTTTCAAAACCCGTATAATAAACCATATTCACGGCATCAAAACGTTCCGCCTCATGCCGCCACTCGATTCCGCCAAGCAGATTGCGCCATCTAAGACCTGTTACCAGTGAAAAGTCATGGTCGGTATACTCCACCCGGTCGGCATTATGATGGAAACTTGCCGTCAGCCTGTCGCCTTGCGACAGCTTTATGGCTACCACAGCATCGGCATCATTGAAGCCGTAACCGGCTTGCATATGACCGTCATCAAGCATCCCCGAATAAATTGCGTCGATATAGCTCACACGCCCGGAGGCTGCAACCGACACACAGCTGCCCACTGGCAAACTGACGTAGGCTGATGATGCCGTCATGCCCGCATTAACCTCGGCTTCCAACCGGCTGCGACGCGCAACCGACGAGGAGAGACCTACCGTGCCTCCGGCAACATCCGACATTCCCGCCCCGTGGATGCTCTTACCAACCTTTACCATATCGTAGAGACGCGGGCTGAACACCGAATAAATCCCGCCGAAATGATAGGGGAAATGCACCGGGATGCCATTAAGGCGGTATTCATTCTGCGAATAACCCATGCCGTCGATAGCTGCCCCGGCTGAATAATCGCTTGCAACCGTCACACCGGGCATCATCTGCATGAACCTCAACGCATCGGCCTCACCCAACACACGGGGTGCATGGGCCAGACTCGCGCTGCCGAAGGTCACGGCACCGTCCATACCCACCCTCGTGCGTTCAGGTGGTCTGACGGTGACATTAACCTCTCCGAGCGCCACGGTATCGGCCATAGCATATGATTGATGCGGAGCGGCGGCATATGCCGTCGCCCCGCATGTTATCATGGCCTGTAGCGCCAATGGCGCTGCAAGGCTGAGAAAAACCTTTAATGACGATAATTCAGCCAATATCCTTCGTAGGCATATATGATGTTTCTCAGCGGCGTGTCGAGACCCATGAAATTATTGCCACCGAAATAGCCTTCCATGCTGGTGGTAGACCCGTCGGCAAACAATAATACCGGTTCATTATACCACTCCCACCAGGAATAGTATTCATTTTCTTCCCCGTCAAAATACGGCTTGTAGTCCACCTCGGCCGAGCTGTTGGCAGACCCCGCCAGGTAAAGTTTCACATCAACCAGCTCTTTGATTACTTCGGCCTGTTTCTGGCAATCACGGCGGGCGGCTTCCTTGTCACTGTATTCATCGCAATCGAAATATTTCTCCGATTCAGCCATCAGACGGCCGAAACCGGTGATAGTGCCGGCAACGCGAATTTTGCCAAGAACGTCTGAATCGGTTTTCCCGTCGATAAACATCTTCTCGGCCTGTGCCACATCGAATTCATACCATACTTCCTCATAAACATTGCCATAACCATCTTCATAGTGTTCTTTTTCCTCTTTGAAAAGGTTCTTGATGGCATTGCGGTCAACCATGTTGCGGCCATTGACGGTGGCTGTTGACCTGGCTACCTGACGGCCGGCATAGGAGGCATAGGTTTCTGTCCTGATACTGTTATTGTCGCCTTTGGTAGAAGATTTTAAATTCACGTTGACAAGAGAAGCGTTGAGATCCACATTGATTGTGTGGGCATTGAAATCGAGGTTGCTCTCAACAACCGCGTTGACAAGCTCTGTGCCGCCATTGTTGAGGATAAGTGTGGCCTTGCGGGGAACCTCCACGCGGATTCCACCCTCCTGCTCGCCCCATGTGCCCCCTTCGCCGAAGGCTTTCACTTCAACGTTGTTACCGTTGCAGGGGAACTTAAAGACAACATCCTTGCTGTTGCCGGTTTTCACCCAGATGCCGTCTCCGTAAGAGTCGCGGCCAGGCTCATATATACCCGAGAAACGGGCAACATTGAGCACTTCATTCATTGCACGTGACATCGCTGCAATATCTCCTTTGGCGGCTTTGCCCAATGCACGCATCATATGGCGCAACGGATTGTGGCGTCTGGCTTTGTAATAATCGTCGTCATCACCTTCCAGAGCATCGAGGTTCCACTCGGCAGGGGCCTCATATTCACCGTAGTTTTCATCCCAGTAACCTACGATACGCACCAAAGTCTCATGGTCGGAGGGCTGCACGATGCTAAGGAGTTCAATGGCCGTATCTTCAAGATATCCTTTGGTAGCTGCGGGATCCATTGCATCCACATCGGGATTCAGCTCAGGTGTAGGCTTCTGATCCGGATCAACGATTTCGCTGCCGCCTCCGGGTTCTTCATCATCGCCGCCGCAGGCGGTGAACGTAAATGCCACAGCGCAGACTGCGGCGACTCTCATAAAATTCTTCAGAATTTTCATAGCAGGTTTTTATAATTGGTTTATTTGTGAATCTTTTCCATAGCAGCGCCGTTTTCCATAGCCCTGGGGATATATCCTCACCATTGATGGCAAAATTAATAAAATTCCCAATCGCCACTCCCTGCTATAACACTATTTAACATATACGGCTGTTAACACAAGAAGCCACAGGTCGGGAAAACACCCGCGCCCATGGCTTCTTGTCGTACTTCTTATTTCTGATCTCTTCCCACTCTTCCGCCTTAAGGCTTCAACTTACGGCTTCTTACTTCTAAAACAAATCGCCGAAGCGGGGTTCACCGCTCCAGTGGTGGTCTTTCGGGAACGGCTGGCCGCCCCAAGCCTTGCGGTTAGTCCAAGGAAGCTCAGCATCACTCCAGAACGGGTGCGATGCCGGAAGCCCAAGCGGCATGAATGCCAAAGAAGTCATGTAAAGGCTACCGTTATTGGTATACCAGTCGGCAATGTTGGGCTGACGCCCGGCAAAACCGATGGTCAGGAACCCACCGTCATTATAATTTTCCTTACCGTCGAACATGTTGTGCATAACCGCAGTCAAAGCCCCTCGCACCTGGCCGTTGGTAAGCCCGTGCGGAAGTGTGCCATACCAGGCCATCAACGCAAGAGGCTGCATGGTGGCCATACGGTATGGTATAGAGCGTCCGAAAACCGGGAATGTGCCCTCGGGCGAAATCAGGCGCTCCAGAACAATGGCGAACTTCTGGGTGCGTTTTAGCGCACGGTTATAGTAGTTGCCATAATGTATGCGTGTGTAAGCCCCGGCATCGCGCATGTTGGCAAGTGTCTCGAGATACATCGGGTGGAAAACATAACTGCTGTAGTAATCAAACGAGAACTCAGGGCCGTCGGCATACCATCCGTCGCCTGTATACCATTCCTCGGTCTTGCGTATGGCCGAATTTATGCGGTATTCGTCATAGGGGGCACCGGCCTTGGCCAGGAAGCTCTCGATTGTAGAAGAAAATAGCAACCAGTTGGTATATGGGGGGTCAACCCTGCGGAGCTGAGTGAATTCCTCAACATAGCGTTGCTTCGTCAGGCTGTCAAGCGGCATCCACAGGGCTTCATATCCACGGATAAAACTCTCGGCCACATAGGCTGCATCGACAAGCGCCTGCCCGTGTCCGCGCCACGCCAGATAGTCAGGGCTGGAGGGGTCGACCGCATTGGCATAGCTCTTAAGAGCCATCTCTCGCAATTCGGCGCGGCGCGTGCCCTCAGCCGTGCCGTCGTCGGGCAACGAAAGCCAGGGGGCGATTCCGGCCATCAACCGGCCGAAAGTCTCCATGTATGTCACCTTCTTGCTGCGGCCGTCCCAGTTGGGGCTGACCTCAACCAGCATGTTCTTCTGAAGCTCCCCTTTAGCCATGTTGCTCAACACCGGATATGCCATTTTATAGGCCAGGCCGGCCCAATACGCGCGGTCGGGGTTATCACCCTTTTCGAGATAACGCACATATTCACAGGCTGCCAACAGCCACGCTCCGGTGCCGAAATCGGCAGTTGACCCGGCATCGACCGTCTGGCCGGGAATGGCTTTCTCTCCAATGGGTTGCACATAACCGACCGTACCGTCTTTCTGCAGGGCTATCTTGTTGAGATAGTTCCACCCTTTAAGAGCTGCATCAACATATCTGGCGTCGGTCAGATAACCGTTGTTGATGCCCCACAGCAGGCCATAGGTGAAAAACGCGGTGCCGCTGGTCTCGCGCCCCGGAGCCATCTCTTCGTCCATCATCGAGCGTGACCAATAACCTTCAGGCTTCTGAAGCTCAACAACAGCCGATGCCATATCCTTGAACCGTTGCTCGAAATGGGTGCGGTGCTTATAGTCGGCGGGGAGGTCTTTGAGCACTTTCGCCAGCCCGGCAAGCACCCACCCGTCGCCACGCGCCCAGAAGTCTTTCTTACCGTTAGTGGTCTTGTGTCTGGGCCACACATACTTGCCGTCGCGAAAATAGAGTTTCGCCTCAGCATCATACATGATGCTGTCGCTGACGGTCACATACTCATAGAGCTTGTCGAGATATTTCTGGTTACGGGTGATCTTATACATCTTGGTCATAACAGGCATAACCATATATAACCCGTCGGCCCACCACCAATAATCCCTTTGGGGCGTCGACATCTGGTATTCCATCACCTCTCGCGCACGGCGCACCCGCCGGTCGTCGGGAAGCAGGTTATAAAGGTCGGCATACGTCTGGAAACATATCTGCCAGTCGCCGAACAGCACATGGTCATCGGTCTCCCCATAATTATAGAGCCATTTGGCCCGGTCGTTCCCTTTAGCCCCTTTCCACTGGTTGTGTTCGGCCCAACGCTCGGAATAATCTTTCCACGCTTCATTACCGGTCAGGAAGTAAGCCTCCATGTTGCCGGTATGATATGCCGCGTTGTGCCAGAACGGGGTGGCTTCCGGCTTATGGTTCTTCTGCCAGGTGTCGTTGACCTTCTCAATGGTTTTCCTCACCTGCTGAGCCTCTTTCTGCGCTGGTTTAGGCGAAGCAGCCCCAAGGCTACATCCTATAGCGGCCACTGCCGCCAACAATGTGACAATCCTCTGGTTTTTCATCTATCTATCTGGTTTGGTTGATTCTATTTCACTCTCACACTCGCCACACTAACTCCGGGGAGTTCCATTATCAGCTTACCGCCCTTGACCTTTGCGTTTTTAAACGGCATGGTTTTCACTGCATCCGGCCGCTCGAATGTGTTGCGGGCATGAGGGTCGGGGGCAGTCAGAATTTCGGCCAGCTCAATGTTGCGCCCAACCCCTTCAGGCAACGGGATTTCCACTTTCGCGGATGTGGCGATTATCGGGTTGGTAACGGTTATCGTGACGCTGCCATCGTAGGCACGCGAGGCTGTGGCGGCCAAAGTAGGCACATTGCGGCCGTTGGCAGCCCGCTCGGCGGCCATAGGGCCGTTGGGAGCGGTGACATATTCAATCCACTGGGCAGCCTCCTGCACCGTTCCGCTGCCGATATTGACCGACAGATACGGTTCGATGCCCAGCATCTCGCAGAGATTGAAAAACTCGTGCGTGCCGAAACTGTTGTCTTCCTGCGTGCCGCCCCAGTTATTGATAATCAACGTCGGACGCTTTGATGGGTCTCCTATGCCGTCGCGCCAATGATAGTCGTCGGCAAAACATCCGCCCGGCCAGCGCAAAACAGGCACATGCAGCTGGCGCAACGCCTCAAGGGCATCGTTGCGGTAGCCTTTAGTATTCGGAATCGGGGAATCCTCCCCCACCCAGATGCCCTCATACACACACGACCCCAGATGCTCGGCAAACTGCCCGTAGACCATGCGCGAAATGGTATCGCGCGACTCCTCCGTCCGCATCTGAATCTTATATTCGCGCATAACCGCGCCGGCCTCCGCAGCAAAAGCCGCAGCCATAACTCCTGCCAAAGCAAATTTCCCCACAACACTGTCTATTTTCATACAATGATTCGGTAAAAATTACCGAAGTAGGTGAAACTTAAGTTAATATGTCGAATTATCAAATACAAATGAATCGCCAAAGCGTTCATTATAAAAATCTTAGCGTATGAACGTATTGGCGATTCTCAAAGACTTCACCTTTCGGTGTAAGTCGGCATTTGAAAATACTACAACCAAGATGAGCAAAAGGTTCCTCAACTGGCTGATTTTAACAATACGCACTGTAGCGTTGATTCCGGGCAAAGTCAATTTTACCCGGCTGTCGCGCTATGGCGGTCGTACAGCCAAGACCTTTGCTTCCAATTTCAAGACATCCGTAGACTGGATGAAAGTCAACATAGGTATGGCGCAGGATTGTTTTGGGCCGGCCGATGACATGGCAGTGGCAATCGATCCGTCGTTCATTTCAAAGTCAGGCAGACTGACATATGGCATAGGCCGTTTCTGGTCTGGGGTGGCACAACGTGTGAAACGCGGTCTGGAGATAATGGCAATTGGGGCAATAAGTCTGAGTAAACATACATGCGTGATGCTCGGTGCTGTCCAGTCTCCGAACTTCAGGACTCTTGAATC
>CAJTFH010000015.1 GCA_910575545.1 Bacteroidales bacterium | reverse complement strand
AGCGGCTTGACTTTGCGTTCAATCTTTCCTTCACAGCCCTCAATGTCTGCAAAGAGGTCATAAGGAAGGATTATCCGGATCTTTCGGTAGCGCAGTTCAAACGGCTCATGTTTGAATCTTATCTCGCCTCAACAATTGTTTCGACTTGCGGAAAATCTCCGCATCTCAAAATAATTAAGAAAATAAATCATCTGTTGGCTCAGTTAGCGGCTTAGCCAAGGCTGAAAAACCTCAAATTTTACCGAATCATTGTTCGATATATTATGATGATATATATTATTCCCTAATCTTGACAAACGCACTTCCTGTCAATTATTTTTCACGTTTATTGCACAAATTTGTCTTAATATCAAGTCATCAAGTTTAAATTAGTTTAATCGGGCGTTTTAGCTCTCCGCATTATTAAACTTTTCCTTTATCTTTGCATCAAAGAATCAAGAGTTAAATTTTAACATTGTCAATATTAAAACCACACCACATATTAACATTTCTCAGATATGAAAATAACTGGCAAAATCACATTGCTGGCACTTGGAGCCGCTATTGTAGGTTCCGTTGCCACCACATTTGCAATCAACGCTATTTCAAGCAATCAAAAAGATGCGACCGCAAACACTGATGGCCTCCAATCAACAAATGGCAGACTATATACCGTTGCCAATAGCACCCCTTCCATGCCGTCAGACTTCACACATGCTGCAGAGAGCACTATCAATGGCGTTGTAAGTATCAAAAGTTATGCCACCCCCAGAAGCTATGGGAACAGTGCCGGCAGATATGCCGACCCGTTATATGAGTTCTTCTTCGGAACTCCAAGAGGCAATGCTATGCCTCGGCAAGATCAACCGAAAGCCGAACAACAACGGGGTCTCGGTTCAGGAGTGATTCTGAGTGCCGACGGATACATCGTCACCAATAACCATGTGATTGACGGCGCTGAACGGCTCGAGGTGACACTTAACGACAACAGTATATATAACGCCAAAGTGGTAGGAGCAGACCCTTCGACCGATGTGGCATTATTGAAAATTGAGGCCGACAACCTACCGGTAATACCCGTTGGCAACAGCGACGACCTCCGTGTTGGAGAATGGGTACTCGCAGTGGGCAATCCCTTCGGCTTCACATCCACAGTCACAACCGGAATCGTCAGTGCAAAAGCCCGCAGCGTTGGAGCTGCCGCACATTCAAGACGAATGGGTATTGAAAGCTACATACAGACAGATGCAGCTGTAAATCCTGGCAACTCCGGAGGAGCCCTTGTCAATATCAAAGGAGAGCTCATTGGAATCAACACAGCAATATACTCAGAAACAGGAAACTATGTCGGATATTCATTCGCCATCCCCACCTCTATCGTCACCAAGATAGTAACCGATATAAAACAGTATGGAACAGTTCAACGAGCAGTGCTTGGTGTGATGTTCTCAGAACTGACGCCACAGCTTGCTAAAGAAAAAGGCATTACAGCCGTAAACGACGGAATATTAGTCGGTGAGATTGTTGACAGGAGCGCAGCCATGGAAGGCGGATTAGCCATTGGCGATGTAATCATCGCGATAAATAACTCACCTACGCACAACACCGCACAGCTGCAGGGTGAAATAAGCAAATACCGGCCAGGCGACAAAATCTCCATAAAATATATCCGCGACAACAAAGAGCACACAACCAATGTCACACTACGTAATTCACAAGGCGACACAAAGTTTACACGTTCAAGCGATTTCTCAGCACTTGGATGCGCGTTCACCGAACTGACGGCAGAGCAGATGCGGCAGATGAGATTGTCGAGCGGCCTCAAAGTGGCCAAACTGACCAATGGCAAATTCAAATCAGCCGGCATCAAAGAAGGGTTCATAATCCTCGATATCAACAATTCCCGCGTACGTACAACCGATGACGTTGAGAAAATCTACAACGCAATCATGCAAAGCAACGGCGGAGACAAAGTTATGTTTATAACCGGTATCTATCCAACAGGCCGAAAAGTTTATTATGCAGTGGATTTGTCGGAGGAATAATCTACCAAAACATATATCATATTAACATAATCCCCATCATAGAGGAGCAGGATAACCACCCCTGTTCCTCTATGATTTTTGTCACCATGTTGATACCCATAAGCAACAGCCACACCCCTGCTCCACGTTGCCTAAGATATGCCTGAAAGATTTGGAATGTTGGTGGAGTTTGCCTAATTTTGTATGCATATGGAATATTTCGGGCAAATCATAACTTCAGGATTGCTTATCGGCATTTTCATCTCCGCACCGATGGGGCCGATAGGTATGCTCGTAATTCAACGCACGCTCAACAAAGGCCGCCATGCGGCATTCTTCACCGGCATTGGTGCCGCCCTGTCTGATTTGACATATTGCCTGCTAACAGGTCTCGGCATGTCGTTCATCACAGATTTTATTCTCGCCAAAGAATTGCTTCTGCAAATTATCGGCAGCATTGTGCTGATTGCATTTGCCATATACCTGTTCAGGAAAAATCCTACGCTTGCCTTAAAAAAGCCGGATAACTCTCCAAATACATTTTTTAAAGATTTCGGAACCGGTTTTCTGTTCACGTTTGCCAATCCATTGATTCTGTTTTTTATCATCGGATTGTTTGCCCGTTTTAATTTTTTGTTGCCTGAGTTCCGCTATTATCACTATATACTCGGTTATGCATCGATATTCGGCGGTGCATTGCTATGGTGGTGGCTGATAACATTCTTTGTCAACAAAGTCAGAGCACACTTCAATGTGCGCTCACTTTGGATATTCAACCGCATAATAAGCGGGATTCTCCTGATTATGGCCCTCGTGGGCCTCTACAAAGGATTTGCCGGATACGTCAATCTCTAACCCTTTATTCCCATGACACCTCCAAGAAGGAAACAAACCATACATATTCCCTACAACCCCACCCTCGACTCCCTCAACCTCGAGGCCGTTGCAAACGCACTGGAAGAGGGAGGCGCCAGATTTTCGGTAGAATCGCTCAATTGGCCGAAACTGTTCCCTTACAGGCCATTGACGGTTATAACAGCAGAACACTCCAACAGCTATCTGTATATCGACTTCCTGGTTAGATGTAATTATTTGCGTGCGGTAAACTATACCGATAATTCTCCTGTCAGTGAAGATTCGTGTGTGGAGTTTTATGTCTCAACAGATACTTCCAACAAATCATACTGGGCATTCGAGTTCAATTGCGTCGGCACAATAAACGCTCAGTTCTGCACTGACAGAAACGAATGCTCACCGTTACCGCCCGACCTGCTCAAATTAGTCAAACGCTATGCATCAGTCGGCACACGCCCGTTTCAGGAAGTAGAGGGATCATTCATATGGAGTGTAGTGGCAGCTATCCCATTAAGTATATTAGGGGTGGAATATATCGGAAAGCCATTGGCCCTGAAAGGTAATTTCAATAAATGTGCATCGGCCACTTCCCAGCCGCACTATCTTAGCTGGAATCCGATTGACACTCCTGAACCGGATTTCCATTGCCCCGAATGCTTCGGCGACATAATACTCGACTGAAAAAGGCCACCGGTAACACACCTTACAATCAGCGCTGCTACCATTATCGAATCTCTTGAAACATCATCAAATATAAAAACCCATAATACCTTAAATAACATTTGACATCATGAACAACATCTCACTGACAAAAAACAAAATTGTCAAATTTTTAGGGAAAGACCCCAAAATGTTTACCCGCGAAGATATCATTGATTTCATCGAGAAAAACGACATCGAGATGATCAACTTCATGTATCCGGCAGGTGACGGACGTCTTAAAACACTTAACTTCGTAATCAACAACCGCGATTATTTAGAAACCATTCTGATCTCAGGTGAAAGAGTCGACGGGTCAAGCCTTTTTTCATTTATAGAGGCCGGCAACAGCGACCTTTATGTAATGCCCCGCTATTCAACCGCTTTCGTCGACCCGTTTGCAGAAATACCTACTGTCACCATGCTCTGCAGCTTCTTCGATAAAGAAGGCAATGCATTGGCCACTTCACCCGAGCAGACTCTACGTAAAGCATGTAGCGCATTCCGCCAGGCCACGGGGCTTGAATTCGAGGCAATGGGAGAACTGGAATATTACGTCATCTCCCCTGACACCGGCATGTTCCCGGCCACCGACCAACGCGGGTACCATGAATCGGCACCATATGCCAAATTCAATGATTTCCGCACCAAATGCATGAATTATATAGCCCAGACAGGAGGGCAAATAAAATACGGGCACTCGGAGGTCGGCAATTTCACCCTCGACGGAATGAATTACGAGCAGAATGAAATCGAATTCCTACCGGTTGCCGCCGAGGATGCCGCCGACCAGCTCATGCTTGCCAAATGGGTTATCCGTAATCTCGGCGCCCAGATGGGATTCAATGTGACATTCGCACCCAAAATCACCACGGGCAAAGCCGGATCAGGCCTTCACATTCACATGCGCCTCACACGCAATGGCCGAAATGTAATGCTCTCACCCGACAAACAACTAAGTTCTGAAGCCAGACACCTTATTGCCGGGCTTATGGAACTCGCCCCGTCGCTAACCGCCTTCGGCAATACCAACCCGACAAGTTATTTCCGCCTGGTACCCCACCAGGAAGCCCCCACAAACGTATGCTGGGGCGATAGAAATCGGTCTGTTCTCGTAAGAGTACCGTTAGGATGGACCGCCGACACCGACATGAGCTGCCTGGCCAACCCCCTCGAAAAACCGTCGGGATTCAATGCATCTCAGAAACAGACCATAGAAATACGCTCTGCCGACGGCTCAGCTGACATATATCTGTTGCTTGCAGGTTTGGCTGTAGCAGCTCGTCGTGGCTTCGAGAATCCTGATGCATTGAACTTGGCCGAAAAGACATATGTCAATGTAAACATCCATGATGAAAGCAACTCAGAACGATTGAAACAGCTTGCCCAACTCCCCGACAGCTGCAACCGGAGTGCCGATTGCCTGGAAAAACAACGCCAGGTTTATGAGGCGGCAGGAGTATTCACACCTGCAATGATCGACGGACTCCAGAATAACCTCCGATCTTTTGGCGATAATGACATGATGGACAAAGCCCGCAAAGACCCGAATCTGATGAAGCAACTTGTAGACCGCTATTTCCATTGCGGTTGACACCACCCTGCTGAATAACAAGACTTAACTCTGCATGTAAAATACCGGCATGTATCATGTATTATCCATACAGATAATGTAAACACCATTTTCCGCCACAAAAATCTGCTAACGCAAAATTTTTGTGGCGGAAAATTTTGCAGTCTCAAAAAAAGTAGCTACCTTTGCATCGTTGAAAAACAAGGGCGCTATAGAGCTAACGCCCGACATGAGCAACAAATGGTGATTTAGTGTAGTGGCCTAGCACGCCACCCTCTCACGGTGGAGACCCGGGTTCGATTCCCGGATTCACTACTCACTCAAAGCGATTTTCCTTGATTTGGGAAAGTCGCTTTTTCTATTTTAGATTTTTATCGATTTTGTTTAATTGGGTCAGCGGATTTTTTTAACTATATTTCTGCCTCAAAAATGTGGTGACCTCAGCCAAAATTTCGCCGGGTCACCACGTTCAAATCTAAAATTATGTTAAATACGAAACCCCGACCTTGTGAGCCGGGGAAGAATACTTTGAACTTTTTTCGCGACTTATTTCCTCTTCCGAGGCCATCTTCGACAGTGCTATCTTACAAACTCCCACCGACCGAGTCGGAAGCGCTAATAAGATCGAACCTGTACGGGCTTGTCACAGTAGCACCGAACCGTTAGCATGTTTTGAGGCAGTGCCCCACGACGGCGGTTCTACCCGATGCGAGGATGCCTGTTCATTATGTTTGACATAATATTCAACCATGAGTTATACATGAGTGAACGCCACTCAAGAGCCGACTTAACGACTTTCATGGATTTACATTGCAGTATAAATTCTTTTGAAACAGTATCTGATTGGTGATAATCAGCTTCTTTTGAATACAACCATCATATCTCCAGTCACCATTTCTTGAATATGAATAGATTGAAACCTTGAATATTTATCAACGTTGTTATATATTATAGATTCGGTGGAGGGATAAAAACCAACCTTTATCCAATTAATATCACTATCCGAAATGAGGCTTTCAAACATCTCATTTACCAACTCCATAAACGCCTCAGAAACTGTATCATTTGAAAGCAATATGTGGCAATTCCCTGAATCGTCAGAATGGTAGGATGAAAGAGGAGCCAGTTTCTCTCCTCTTTCATTTAACCAACCATTAGATTTCAAGAAATTGACGAGCTTTTGGTAACTTTTAATCTTATTGCTTTCGGATTTGAAACAAAAGACAAAGGGGGCAACTTCCTCTACTTTCATGACTATTCAATTTTCAAGAAATTTTTCCATTGATCAGCTGTTTTATAAGCCTCAATGGATTCTGCCGGAACATGCAGAATGCATTCCCATTTATTTATGTCATCAAGAGCTTGACTACCACAAGTTGGAGGATTAATCGCATCGCTTGTAAATGAAGTTAACGCCGTGCAATCAGAGAAAGCATCTGCCCCGATAGATTTAAGCTCCTTGCCGAATTTAAAACTTGTCATAGATGAACATCCACTAAATGCCTTGCTGCCTATCTTCGTTATATCATCGCCTATAATTACAGTCTTAAGAGCTATACACCCATAGAACATACTATTGCTTATTTCAGTTTCACCTTTACGAATTTCCACATCTTCAAGCGTATCTATTCTATAAAATGGAGAACGATCATTAGAAGTGCTATAATATAAATCACGCCCGATATACAATTTCTTTATTTTTGTACCTGAAAAAATATCAAAATCGGGAGTGTTATAATTCTGTGTAGGACGATTTAAACGTAATTCTCCTACGCCATCTTGAAGTGTAACTTCTACAAGATTCTCGCAATCTTTAAATGCCGCAGTTCCTATTGTAGATACAGTTCCGGGTATGCTAATTTTATTGAACGCGCATTTATTAAAGCATGAATTACCTATAGTCTTTATGTTGTCAAGCGATACATTGCTAAGTTTTGTGCAACCATAGAAAGTGAAATCACCTATGTTGTCTATATTTGATATGGATACTTCGACAATGTTTGTGCAACCGTAAAATGCGTATTGTGCAATATTTTCAATATCAAAGGAAATGCCATCTTTAGTTATCGTTCCATTGCATTCTATATTATCTGCGGGTGGCGCAAACACTCCGATTAAATCACATTTACGTTCTGCGGGATTTGTCATCACATAAGAGATGCCCTCAACAGAAAACATAGAACTTAAATGAGGATAGATTATAACCTTACTGCCGTATGCACTTGATGAAGCATATTGTACACCACCAGATGCATTCGAGTATCCTGTGGGCGGTGTGTTAGGTAACCAAAATATTTTTTCAGCTTTAACATCTGAGACTTTACGCACATTCGCCCCAATTGACAATGATATCAAATCAAGACCATCACGACCTCCTGTATAGGACAACACACTTGATGGTATTGATAAGTATTTAACTTCTCTTATATGATTGTCTTTCTCATACGGAGTTGCTCCGCTAAGTTCAACAGCGGTTACTTGATATGTATTTCCTTTCAGCGTCACCTTTTCGGGAATATCAAAAACCGGATAAGGAAATTTTGAAAAATACTTTTTATAAGTCCAATCAGATTCATTATAGACCTCTTTGAAACTAATTAGTGTGCAGGTCTTGTCTTCATTAACCTGATAGAGCAGGTTATTGACTCGAATAAGTCCATCTGCGATAATTTCGTCAGGCCCTTGAACTATTTCCCAATCAGAATCTGAATCAGGATCGTTCCAAGGTTCGTCATCTTTGCTACAGCTTGACATTAAAAATGCCATTGTGTATAGCAAAAACATAGAACATAAGTAATAAACGTTTTTCACTTTGTAATATGTGTGCCGCGGTCATCCTCTCGTTGGCGTTTGTTGTTGTACGAAGAAAAGCGTAGGAATCTGTATCTGTTACCGTCCTACAAGCAGAGGCTTCTCGCATTGCCCTTTAGATGTCGGACGGCAACGCAGAAGCCCACGCTTGTATATGCAATCAATGCGTTCGGCTATATTTCTCCCGAAATATCGTGCCTAAAGCAAGATAATTACATATCCACGGGCATCTACCGTTGCTCAATCCTTGACATCTAAATGAAATTTTGCGAGAATTTCTGCTTGTCAAGAATCAGCGCGGATAAACGCTTTCTTATGTATTTTCACTACATCCCGCTCCGCTTAACCCCAGACCGGGGCTTCTGCGAGGCGGTCTGCGACCGCAAAGTTAGTAATAATTCCTGAGATTTTGAGCCTACTATGCTGAAAAACAGAAGTTCGCCCCAAAAAATATTACCACCGAGGGAAGCAGATGCTTCTCTCAGTGGTGTAATTGGTTAGTGTATTTTGGGACCTTGACGGCGTTGTTTTGTCTTCTGCTCTTCGCGGTAGCGGTGAAGAGCCTCTTCAGTGGTCAGACCAGGATGGCGGCTTAACCACAGTTTGAAATCGGTAATTGCCGGGCCATGCGCAAAGCCTTCGTCTTGAATCGGAGTTCCTCCGATAGACGGAGATGACAATGTGATTCCGGCCCTTTGTGATTTGTTGACGGAGGCAGACTGTGAGGCTGTCATCTGCCGCTTGAAAGCTTCTGGAATATAATGGTCTGCTGGTGGCGGCGTAGGCTCACATCGAGGCCGGGCGGTCTTGAAATCATACCATATCCAGTAATGTTTGCCGACAATTTCATCAGGCTTACAGATGTAAGCGCAGACGGCATCACCTCTTTGGTAGCGGGCGAGTTCGTGAGGAGCAATCCGCGCTCCCATATATCCTTATGGCAATGGCGGTATGACAATCGGCTTCGGTTGCTCCTGTGGCTTTAGTACAACAGATGGACGTGTAGTCTCGGACGTTTGAGGCGCACGCTTTGGTACGGATTCCCGGACAGGTTGCTGAATGCTTTTGGGTTCGGGCGTTACCGTCTGCTGTTTTTCCCTGCGCTCCTTGAATTTCAACTCAAGATTCTCGCGTCTGAGAAAGGGATCAAGTTTCTTGTGCCAGAATTCCTGCTTGCCAACGCCGTAATAGAGATTAACGCGCCCTGATTTAATCGGGTCAGCGGATAATAAAGGAATTCGTTTTAGTAAATGCCCAATACATAGCGCATGGTAATAAACCTGTGTAAAGAGCCATAAAAGTGGCTCAGGCGTAGAGGTTGCGGTCAATCCGAAATACCTTTGGATAATTTTAATGAGCAAAAGATGGTGGCCGGATAATGGCTGAAGCCGTTCCATCCATCATAGCCGGGGCTTAGACTTGGGTCGATTCAGGCTTGACCCCATAAATCTTTCACGCTGAAATGCATTCAAACCAAACAGCGTTGCTCCAAACCTTGGAACAACGCTGTTTGGTTTGTGGATTACGACTCTGCTTGCCAATGGGCAATAGAGTGTTGTTTCCCTAACATTATTCTGCAGAAGTTTCCTCTGCAGCGGGAGCTTCTTCTGTAGCAGGTGTTTCTGCGGCAGCCTTAGCTGCTTCTTCAGCCGCCTTGGCAGCTGCGATTTCAGCCTTCTTTTTAGCTACTTCCTCAGCTTTTGCCTGATTCTTAGCTTTTTCAGCCTCGAAACGCTCCTTTTCAGCAAGTTCACGTTTGTCAGCCATCGATGCTTTCTGCTTTTCTACAACCTGCAGTTTTTTAGCTTTCCATGCATCGAAACGCTTCTGCGCCTCCGCTTCATCGAATGCGCCTTTTTTCACACCGCCCTGGAGATGCTTCATAAGCAATACTCCCTCGTTAGAGAGAATGCTACGAACCGTATCCGTGGGTTGAGCTCCAACATTAACCCAATACAAAGCCCGCTCGAAATCAAGAGTAATTGTAGCAGGATTGGTGTTCGGATTATAAGAACCTATCCTTTCAATAAATCTACCATCTCGTGGTGCCCTGCTGTCGGCGATAACAATAGGATAAAACGCATAGTTCTTACGACCATGACGTTGTAATCTGATTTTTGTTGCCATTCTTTAATAAGAATAATTTAAAAGTGGTTTTGTAATGGTTTTGCCCCGGAGACACCATAAAAGACGACATCTCCTTTAGCGGCTGCAAAGTTACGAAAACTCCACGACAAACGCAACTCATACCCCTATTATTTAAAATCAATCCTCTACCCGCCAAAAAACAAAACCACGCAGATAGGGGTTGGAATATTGAACGGCTTTCGCCGGATTTTGTAACTTTGCACTACTGTTTTCCGCCAGCAGCGGTTGAACTAAAAATATCTACCCTATGGTTATAGCATCGAAAAAGAGGAAAGAGAATATAGCAGAATATATTCTATATATGTGGCAAATCGAAGACCTGATTCGCGCAAACGGATTCGACATGGATAGAATACGCCAAAACATCATCGATAAATTCAACATCGACGATGCTTCAAAACAGGAAATGGAGGAATGGTACGAATCTCTTATTGACATGATGCGCCGCGAGGGCGTCACACAGAGCGGGCATCTGCAGATAAACGACAACATTTTGAACCAGCTCGTACAGCTTCATCAGGCGCTATTGAAAGACCCTGCATTTCCGGAATATACTGCGGAATTTTATAAAACCCTGCCATTCATCGTAGAACTGCGTTCAAAAGCAGGCGACAACAAAGTTGGCGAAATTGAGACATGCTTCACAGCCCTTTATGGGATGCTCATGATGCGGCTTCAGCAGAAAGAGCTAACCGAGCATACCAAAAACGCCATTGCACAGATTTCCCGCTTTATCGCAACCCTTGCGCTGAATTTCCATCTTGATGAGGAAGACAAACTGTTTAAACACGACGATGCCACAACGGCTAAAACACATGAGGGGCACCATCAGGATTAGCCATCCCGGACAGACGCTAATTGGTTTTCGCCAAAATAATAGCTAACTTTGCAGCTGCAACCCATCAGATTGCCATTTTTGACCTACTATGAGGCCAAGACAGGACACATGGGATTAGACAACTGCGACCAAACAACCGAGAAACCTGCAATGAAGATTTTAGTGACCGGTGCCAATGGGCAACTTGGCAATGAACTACGCCGACAACTCGACAAGAGCTTTGCCGCGGAAGTTTTCTATACCGATGTTGACACCCTCGACTTGACCGACGCCAAGAGCGTAGAGGCATATGTGGCCAACCAAGAAATCACCCACATACTGAACTGCGCTTCTTATACCGCCGTTGACAGAGCAGAAGAAGAAAAGATGCAGTGTGCCAAGGTCAACGTCGACGCCGTTAAAAACCTTGCAATGGCGGCCGACGCCATCGGAGCGAGAATCATACACTTCTCAACAGATTATGTGTTTGACGGCACCAATCACCGCCCATACAAAGAATCAGACAAAGTTAATCCCGTTTCACAATACGGAACCACAAAACGGAAAGGGGAAACCGCACTGTTGGCCCTGTCGCCCGATTCAATAATCATACGCACCGCATGGCTCTATTCACCCTACGGGCATAACTTCGTGAAAACCATGCTGTCGCTGGCCGAAAAAAACGATGTG
The DNA here is from genome assembly GCA_910575545.1 of Bacteroidales bacterium. Classification (GTDB taxonomy): domain Bacteria; phylum Bacteroidota; class Bacteroidia; order Bacteroidales; family Muribaculaceae; genus UBA7173. The sequence continues at coordinate 67,583 of CAJTFH010000015.1, read as the reverse complement.
GTTAAAGTCGTTTGTGATCAGATTGGCACCCCAACATATGCGCGCGATTTAGCCATTGCAACAGTCAAAGTGCTCGGCAGTCGCCAATGGGTTCCGGGAATATATCATTTCACCAACGAAGGTGCCGCCTCATGGTATGATTTTGCTATGGCGATTTTCAGGATTGCCGGGAAGAAAGTCTCAGTTGTGCCTATTTCAACCGCCGACCACCCCACCCTTGCCTCCAGGCCGCCATTCAGCATTCTCGACAAAACCCTCATAAAAGCCACATATGGCGTTGAGATTCCTCATTGGGAAACAGCATTAGAAGATTGCCTCAAAGAAATGGGCTATTGAAATCCAACAACCTGAGTATCACAAATTATTAAATATCAATATCATTGGCAACCTTAACTGAAGAAATCAGCCGCAGGCGCACATTCGCCATAATATCCCACCCCGACGCAGGGAAAACAACCCTTACTGAGAAGCTGCTCCTTTTCGGAGGTGCAATCCATATAGCGGGAGCTGTGAAATCCAACAAAATCAAAAAGACTGCCACATCCGACTGGATGGAGATTGAGAAGCAACGTGGCATATCGGTCGCAACATCAGTCATGGGATTCAATTATGGCGACTACAAAATAAACATCCTAGATACCCCTGGACACCAGGACTTTGCCGAGGACACCTACCGTACACTTACAGCGGTCGATTCTGTCATAATTGTGGTCGACGTTGCAAAGGGCGTAGAGATGCAGACCCGCAAACTCATGGAAGTATGCCGGATGCGCAACACCCCGGTAATCATATTTGTAAACAAACTCGACCGTGAGGGGCGTGACCCATTCGACATACTCGACGAGCTTGAAAGCGAGCTGAAAATATCGGTGCGTCCCCTGTCATGGCCCATCAATATCGGAGCCAAGTTCAAGGGGGTCTATAACATCTATGAAAAGTCGCTCGACCTTTTCAAGCCCGACAAGCAGAAAGTGACAGAACGCGTTGAGATTGACAACATCAGCGACAGCCGAATCGACGAAAATGTTGGCGCGTCAGATGCGCAAAAGCTACGCGAAGACCTTGAGCTCATAGAAAGCGTATATCCTGAATTTGACGAAAACCAATACCTCCAAGGCAAATTGGCACCGGTATTCTTCGGATCCGCTCTAAACACATTCGGAGTGAAAGAGCTTCTCGACTGTTTTGTCAAAATTGCCCCTCAACCCAAACCTGTGGTTGCAGAAGAACGCACCATAGAGCCCAACGAAGATCAATTCAGCGGATTCGTATTCAAAATCCATGCAAACATGGATCCCAACCACCGCTCATGCATAGCATTTGTCAAAGTCTGCTCAGGCAAATTCGAGCGTAACGTCAACTACAAACATATCCGCAGCGGGAAAATGATGCGGTTTGCCGCACCTACAGCCTTCATGGCACAGAAAAAAAGCATTGTAGACGAGGCCTATCCCGGCGACATCGTTGGTATCCCCGATACAGGCAATTTCAAAATCGGAGATACCCTGACCTCCGGAGAAACAATACACTTCAAAGGCCTCCCATCTTTCTCTCCCGAAATGTTCAAGTATATCGAGAACACCGACCCGATGAAAGCCAAGCAACTCGACAAGGGTGTGCGCCAACTTATGGACGAAGGTGTGGCACAGCTATTCGTCAACCAATTTAACGGCAGGAAAATCATCGGCACCGTGGGTCAACTGCAATTTGAAGTGATTCAATACAGGCTGCTTCACGAATATGGGGCGCAATGCCGGTGGGAACCGATTTCACTCTACAAGGCCTGTTGGATTGAGAGCGATGACCAGGAGGCACTTGCTGCATTCAAGAAACGGAAACACCAGTTCATGGCCACCGACACATATGGCAGGGATGTCTTTTTGGCCGATTCAAACTACGTGCTCCAGATGGCCAAGGCAGACTTTCCCAAAATCTCATTCCATTTTTCGAGCGAGTTCTAAACACCCGATGTGTAACCACAAAACAACGGCGGCATGTGCAGACAAACATGCCGCCGTCATTATTTCTACAGACCAAAAAAGTTGCCGGCAAATATGTTTTATGATTTATAACATACGGTTATGCAGCGAATAATGGAATAAAATTTGTAACTTTGCTAATGCTCCCGCATATCACAACCCCAATTCAGATATGCCGAGGCAGCATTGCAAAAAGGATATGATACTTCACAGCACTAACGGCAAATCTCCCAAAGCATCATTTGCTGAAGGCATTGCAAACGGTCTGGCTCCTGACGGGGGTCTGTATATGCCCGACACATTACCACGCCTTCCACAGGCATTTTTCAAAAACATAGCCGAAATGTCGCTGAAAGAAATCGCATATGTCATTTCCAACACATTATTCGGCGAAATACTCTCTTCATCGTCCATAAAAAAAATCGTGGATGAGTCACTGAACTTCAGCATTCCATTGCGACAGATCAGAGACAACATCTATGTGCTCGAACTTTTTAACGGCCCTACACTATCTTTTAAAGACGTTGGCGCAAGATTCATGGCCCACCTGCTTCCTGTCATCGTCTCTCAAGGCAGTGGACATCGTGAAATCATCCTTGCCAGTTCAGGCGACAGCGGAGGTGCTGTAGCCAATGCATTCCAAAGGGCTTCATCAACCACCGTAAATGTGTTGTTCCCGCGAGGAGAATTGACCACGCAACAGATTTCCCAGTTCGCCACATTAAGGAATGTAAGAGCCATAGAAGTCGACGGATCTTTCGACGAATGCCAGGCTCTGGTCAAAGAAGCCCTTCTTAATGATGCTATATCCCGTGGCGGCAAGCTGACATCGGGCAACTCAATCAACCTGGCGCGCGAGCTACCATCGATGGTCTATTTCTTCCATGCCTATGCACAGGCCATAAACATCCATGGAACTGATGCAAAAGTTGTCATCTCCATTCCATGTGGCAATTTAGGCAGTTTTTGCGCGGCACTCATGGCAAAAAAAATGGGATTGCCTGTAAAACGGTTTATTGCGGCAAACAATGCCAACGATGTGTTTGTTGAATTCCTGAAAACCGGAGGATTCACTCCGCAAAAAGCTCTTATAACACTTGCTCGCGCAATGGATGTAGGGAATCCGTCGAACATAGCCCGGATTATCGATCTTTACGGGGGCAACTTGTCATTGCTCAGGCATGATGTTGAAGGTTATTCTTACAGCGATGAAGAAATAGCTTCAACCATGAAAGAGACATGGAATGCACATTCCTATCATATAGACCCACAAGGGGCAACTGCACTCAGAGCAGTGAACCGACATGTAAACGCAGATGAAATCGGCATAGCCTTAGCAAGCGCCCATCCTGCAAAAAACGCAGCCATTGTCAATAAAGTGACCGGCGCTGCACCGATAATGCCACGGGAGCTTGAAACAGAATTCAATAGGCAGATGAAGATTATTAAAATACCGGCCACCCCTAGCGCCCTTCACCGCATTATTAACAACTAAAACATAACAATTATGGCAAACAAACGTGATTTAAAGAAAAAAGTTAAACTGATATGCGAAGATTTGGCCACTGAATGCATGTTCGCCGCCGACTACGTGAAAGGAGTCGACGCCAATGAAATGTATGGCATAGTTGGCAAGATTGCTACATTGCAGGAGAACGCACTCAACAGAATATCGTTCTCATTCGACAAAACACCATCAGATTTCAACAACAGGCACGACTACCACAAGGCAAAAAAAGCATATTTCAAAAAGGCCTATGACTCTTTCCGCGAAAAATTCAACAACCACATGCAAGACGTTGTGAAAGAGATGAACGGCGCCCTCCCGCAAGAAGTGAAAGATGCCAACAAAAAGGCTTGAGGTAACAGCAACTTAACATCAATACGCGAATATGAATTTCGCTGGAAGAATACTTAAAGCATTCGGATGGTCGGTTAGCATTACTGTGCCCGACTATCCGAAATGCATCATATGCGTGGCTCCACACACGTCAAACTGGGATTTTATCCTCGGCGAGCTGGCTATTAGGTCGGTCGGCCGCAAAGCCGGGTTCCTGATGAAGTCATCTTGGTTCTTCTTCCCGTTAGGATGCCTGTTCCGGGCCATCGGCGGAATTCCTGTAGAACGGAAAAACAAACGAATCTCACTGGTGGAAGCCATAGTAGATAAATTCCGGCGGGAACCGAAACTGACATTGGCCATAACGCCCGAGGGAACACGCAAACGGGTTGAGAACTGGCATACCGGATTTTTGCGCATTGCCAATGAGGCCGCTGTACCTATTGCACTTGGAGTGCTCGACTTTTCCAACAAGAACATAATGGTGAATGATATATTCATCCCTACCGGAGACATAGGCAATGATATGTTGGCAATCAAGACATTCTACAGACCTTATTGTGGAAAATACCCCGAAAAATTCACCACCGGCCTTGATTAAACATCTTGAGTCAACTGATTTGATTATCAATATATTCCATAAACGTGAACTCAACAATAAAGATAGCCATCCTCCCTCTCGACATTGTATGGTGTGATTGTGAGAAAAACCTCATGGCAGTAGCCGAAAGGCTGCCGCAACTAAAACAGGATACCGATATCTTGGTGCTACCTGAAATGTTCACAACCGGTTTCATCCAAGATCCCATTCTTTTAGACCAAGCCTCCTCATTTGCCGATGCAACCATAGCTGCCGTTAAAGGCTGGAGTTCAAGGTTTAACATCGCCATTGCCGGAAGCTTTCAAACAAAGGAAGGGAGAAACACATATAACCGAGGATTTTTCATCGAGCCATCGGGAGAAGCTTCGTTCTACGACAAACGACACTTATTCTGCCTGAGTCCTGAAAGCAAACTGTTCACCCCTGGAAATGCACTTCCTCAGGTGATCAGGTTTCGAGGATGGAACATATCCATGATTGTATGCTACGATTTGAGATTCCCCATATGGTGCCGCAACCGCAAACATCAATATGACCTCATGCTCGTACCGGCCAACTGGCCATCTGCCAGAAGCTATGCATGGAAACACCTCCTGATTGCCAGGGCAATTGAGAACCAAGCAATATTTGTTGGAGCCAACCGCTCAGGAAACGATGATTACGGCAATTATGACGGCATGTCGTATATCTTCGACCCGCTGGGACGTATGTTAGCCCCGGGCACGTCTGAGACCTCCTCTCCTGTAAGTGACAGAAAAAACGCAGCTTCCGGTTTCATATATGCTGAATTTTCAAAAGACGACCTTCAAAAAATGCGCATGAAACTACCGGTAGTAAATGACTCAGATGATTATAACATCATAGGTATGGAATAATCAAGCAATTCCAATATCCGTGGCAAAACAGGATGCCTATCATCGTTTGTTATGATATTGACCGGGATTTCAGGAACTAATTCTTCATCATAACAAAGAGGCTGTTGGTTACGGATTCTGGCCTCAATCTGATGTCGCGAAGCATTATCACGTTTCATGGCACGTTCAATCCTAAGGTTTTCAGGAGCACATACTTCCCACACATCGTCGACCATTTTATCAAGACCGCTTTCCATCAGAATCGCAGTCTCTATAAACAGATGAGGCCTTTCAACAGTCTCTGTTGTCAGATTATTACATATCCATTTGCCGATATCAGCTCTTACTGCAGAATGAACAATAGCATTTAACTTAGATAATGCCGCTTCATCATTAAACACAATTTCAGCCAACCGTTTGCGGTTAATCTGTTGGAATCCGCATTCCAACTCCACAATTACATCCCGGCTTATCTCTTCGGCAATCAACAATTTGATTCCGGCGTCAGCATCCATTATGGCCTTCGCACGGCTGTCGCAATCATACACTTCATATCCCAACGTCTGAAGGATTCGGCATACTACCGACTTGCCACATCCTATACCACCTGAAACAGCCGTAACCATAGCGTTTAATTGTTACTCAGCATCCTCAATTACAAATTCCACCTGTTGAGGATTAACACTGATGCTTTTAAAATATGTAGGCAACTTTGAGATGCCCACATTAAGTGATTTAACATCCGGACGAATCATATTATAATCAACCGTCGCCTTAATTGCCACATTATCCTTATTATACATGCTTTTAGGCAATAAATACGAAACTTCAACCATCGACGGGAAGGTAACCAGTTTACGCCATGCAGGAACATTAACAGCCGTTATCGCCACTGATCGTCTTTTTGCAACCAAAGGCTCAACCGGGAATGTGACTTTAACCGACGACGGAATAACCCTCATTCCGGCAGGCACATCCAAAGCAGTCTCAACAGACGAGGTATCGGTCAGATTGACAAGATCTATTGGTTTGGTTGAGATAGAATGGATATCGTAACGTCGCGATGAATTGGAATATAACACCACAGAGTCAATGTCACATATCGGATGGCCGGCATATGCATATTGCGGCAATGTTCGGATGCTGCTTTTAATCACCAGAGGCACTTTCACTCCGGGATTGGTGGTATATATCAGTTTTAACGAATCAGGACGCATGGTGACCACCGTCGACCCCATGCCGAATATATTCCTGACAGCTGAATTCAGCTGGGCAGAACTAAGAAGGAGCACACTGTCATTCAAGCGTGTGAAATTCTCGAAATTGATTTTCATCGAAGGGGAATTACCCCACGCCACCTGCATCAACGACGACCCCTTATCTTTAATAGTTACATTCAACGTAGGGTTATAACCCGATAATATAGTCGCATTTTCAGGAAAGGATTCAATAGTCACGGGCAGCACATAGTTTTTCTGCACATCATCGTTTAATGCCAACAGAAACCAGAAAACTGTTGATATTGCCAAAAAAACAAAAAAGGAGAGAATGTTACGCCCTTCCCCAGAGCGTAACCTTTCTCTCATTCTTTTATATAATCCTCTGAAATCCAATCTTACAAGGATTATCTCACTTATGCCTTTTTCGACTCTGTGTCTGCAGCAGCATCAGCAGCCGAAGGATACACAGAACCTTTGTCAATCTTAATCGACACCCCGTCGGCAATCGAGATTATAAAAACGTTTTCCTTGATTTCTTTGATTTTCCCATAAATACCACCTGCGGTAATGATACTGTCACCCTTCTGAAGGCCTTCACGGAATTTACGGATTTCTTTTTGTTTCTTTTGTTGTGGACGAATCATCATGAAATAGAAGATTGCGATCAGAACCACAATCATGACAATTCCGGAAATACCTCCACCAGCCTGAGCCTGGAGGGGAATAAGTTGCTGTAACATTCTTTTTGCGTTGTTTTAAATGGTTATTGTTTCAAGACATAGCCGATACCATGGCCTTTAATAGAGACAACGTTCAAACCGGCTGATTTATTTTGCCAGTCTGCCCTCTTCCCTAAGGTAATTCGCAATGGAGAAAAGCACGCCGTTGATAAATTGTCCGCTACGTTGAGTGCTATAGTAATTGGCAATCTCCACATATTCGTTCATGGTCACCGCCATAGGAATTGCTGGAAATTTCAACAATTCTGTGATTGCAGTTATAAGAATAACGATATCCATGAATGCCAGACGTTCAGGATCCCACGAACTGTCATTGATGAATTTTTCTATGTAAGACTTATAGGTATCTCGTTCTTTAATAGCAGTCAAGAACAGTTCCGGCCCGAATTTGGCATCCTCATCATCCTTATAAATTGGCAGCAATGACGTGTCGACCCGTCCGGATGCAGCGAAATGTTTGATTGACTTCAACACAAACGTCCCCATAATAGCAAGGTCGTCGTTCCAGTAAACCGAGCGTGCCTCCATAGCCTCTGCCAAGGCATCGGATGGGAACACCACCGTGCGCAACAATGTGCGCCACAATTCACAATCACGGGCAAAATCGGTGGTCTCTTCATCCATATATTCTTTATATGCTTCAGAAGCCTTGATTTTATCAAGCAGCTCCTTAAGCATATAATAATCCGAATCCCATGAGAAAGGATGCTTCTTCAGATATGCCTCCATATCAGGATTATGTCTGATTGCTTCAACATAGGCATTCTCAACGAATCTCATGTTTGGATTTAGCTCATAGTCGGTAGGACAATACTTCGTTTTTGCGGCCTCTATGCGCTCATTCTCCATGTCCGTTATATATACCGGAAGAATCAGAAGGGCATGATAAAGTTCATACGCCTTCTCAAGCGATTCATTCAGAGACTGTTTTGCCCTGGCAAACGACGTCTGGGTATCTTGATAGTCGTTCAGAGTTGCAACAGCCATCTCTACACCCTTTTGGAAACCGGCCAATGTGAATTCTTCATTGCCACGGGCAGCCTCAATCACCAACGGATTCATTGCTATGACAGTGTTGATAATCACGCACCAGAACTGCACATCCTCCTCAAGGTCATGGCGTTTTTTCTTACGGTAATCAGTATATGCCGCCGATTTTGTTATCAGACTATAAAGACGCAGAAGCGTGTCATCAAACAATTCTATACCAGTGCCCCCTTTCGCTATAATGTCGCGAATGTCGATATTGGAAGCCAATGCCTGGGCTAGTTTATTACCCGAAAGCATATTGGCATCACCCAAAGCCTCCATCGGGTTGCGTCTGCGTGCGTTATCCACCCTATAGCCCGACAGTTCCATGACAAGCAGCAGGATATTCAGATAGGTTGAGTAGGCATATTTGCTGTCGCGGCTTTTGGCAACCGGAGCCTGTTGTAGCTGGAATTCATTACGGGTCAGCAGATAAGAATAGAGCATCTGCACAACCTTTATCCGTATCAAAATTCGATTAATCATTTTCTAAATGTCCTATTGTTTGTTTCGGTCGCTGCAAAGGTAGTAATTTGTCGGCAATCGGCAATATCGGAAGTTTCACTTTTTTGACAGACCATATGCACAATTTTCTTACCTTTGCAATTGAAACCGCATTTATATGGCCAGTTACCTGCAGATTGAGAACCTGACAAAAAGCTACGGAGACCGTATGCTCTTCGCCGATATCACCTTTGGAATCAACGAAGGCGACAAAATCGGACTTATTGCAAAAAACGGAATGGGCAAAACAACCCTGTTGAGGTGTATAGCCGGCACAGAGAGCGCTGATAGCGGGTCTGTCATATTCCGCAATGACCTTAAAGTCGGATTTTTGGAGCAGACCCCACATCTCGACAACAACCTTTCTGTTCTACAGACATGCATCGGCGACAGCGGACCTATTATCATTGCCATAGAATCTTATGAAGCGGCATTGCAATCTGGCGACATAAACAAAATCGCACACGCAACAGAACTGATGGATGCATCTCAGGCATGGGACTATGAAGACCGCCTGAAACAGATGCTGTCGCAACTTGGCATACCCGATTTCTCAATGCCGGTCAGTGTGCTTTCAGGCGGACAGAAAAAACGGGTAGCACTGGCTAAGATCATATTGGAAAATCCCGACCTGCTTATCCTTGATGAACCGACAAACCACCTCGACATATCCTCTATAGAATGGCTTGAAAGCTATCTGTCACAGTCGAAGATGACCATACTGATGGTCACACATGACCGGTATTTTCTCGACCGCATATGCAGCAAAATAATCGAGCTCGATCATGAACAGGCGTTTTTCTATGATGGCAATTATGATAACTACCTGCGCCGTCGCAGCGAAAGAATCGAAGCAATGACGGCCGAGTTGGCTAAAGTCAAAAACACTTTGCGCCGAGAGCAGGAGTGGATGAACCGCCAGCCTCAGGCCCGCGCCGGCAAAGCCAAATTCCGCATCGACGCTTTCTACGACCTGAAAAAACGTGCGGCCATAGACCTTCGTGAGAGAAACGTTAACCTATCGGTAAAATCTTCATACATCGGTTCAAAAATTTTCGAGGCATCACACATCTCAAAACGATATGGCGACAAGATTATCCTCAACGATTTCAACTATGTGTTCTCACGTTATGAGAAACTGGGAATAATCGGAACAAACGGAGTCGGAAAATCAACCTTCATAAAAATGCTGCAGGGACTGGTTCCTTCCGATTCCGGAAAATGGGATGTCGGAGAAACCGTCAAGTTCGGGTATTACAGCCAAGACGGCATCTCATTCGACCCAGCCAAGAAAGTCATCGACGCCATAACTGAAATTGCAGAAAATGTAGTGATGAATGACGGCTCACAACATCTCTCACCATCCCAATTCCTGCAGCACTTCCTCTTCTCTCCGGCCGACCAGCAAAAACACATTGCAAAACTGAGCGGTGGAGAACGTTGCAGACTACATTTGGCGGCTGTTTTGATGCGCTCTCCCAACTTCCTTATACTTGACGAGCCGACCAATGATCTCGACATTATCACCCTCGGACTATTAGAAGAATATCTCTCTGATTTCAAGGGATGTGCCATAATAATATCACACGACCGTTATTTTCTCGACAATATTGTCGACCATCTGTTTGTGCTCGAAGGCAACGGCGTTGTAAAAGATTTCCCCGGCAACTATTCCGACTATCGGAAATGGCAACAAGACATGGCGACCCAAAACGCAAACGAAAAGGCCAAAATAACTGAGAAAACGAAGAAAAACGGCACTGGGAAAGACAAAGCAGACCGTCCCGCAAAACTGTCATTTAAGGAACGGAAAGAACTGGAGGAACTGACCGTTGAGATAGATGAGCTTTCCACCGAAAAAGCAATGCTCGAAGCCGCATTCGCCTCCGGAGAACAATTAACCGACATCGAAGCAAAATCCCTGCGCTATAACCAGCTCAAAGACCTCCTCGACATCAAAGAACTACGCTGGCTCGAACTTTCCGAGAAACAATGAATATTCAACACTGTTTTCATCCAGTTTTTCAACCGTTGATTGCTTCGGATATACAAGTATATTCTCACCATGCCGATTGAATTGCAATAATGGCAAATCATCTTCATGGTCAGTTATAACAGCCGACAATATAAGATTTTCGTCAGCAAGAAGTTTTTGGACACCCTCCAACTTAACAACTCCTTTGTTTTCCTGGCCATCTTTAGTTGTTGCACACACATAATTGATACCAAGTTTGTTTGCAAAGCGGATTGCATAAATATCCGGAGCAGCAGTTGCAAGAACAATCATATTATCACCATTTTGGTAACTCTCTAACAATTCGCGACGTGTGTACCCCGTCAAAAAATCGACGAACCTATCTATCTCTTCATCAGAGACTTCTAATGCCATAACACGCTGCTTTGCCACACTATGTGATATCAGCCGTAGCTTACGTAATAGAACAATCACCCATACCTGGATATGCTTTCGCCCAATCCAGCCCACGTATTTCACGAATGAATTACACGCCACCAATGTGCCATCCAGATCAATTACCACCGCATTTTTTTTCATACTGTCAAGCGTCGAGTGACCATGGGAATCTAACTATAGTGCAATCCTGGAACAATCTGTAGTCGGCCAATCCCAAGGCATTCTCTCTGGTAACCGTAATCACAGCAGTTCTGACTGTTATATGCGGACAAATACCTTCAATAGCAGCTTTTACACTCAGAAGTGTTTGACCACTATCCACTGCGTCATCCACCAATAGCACATTTTTTGCCCCATTGCAAATAGCATCCTTTAATTCAGTAGTAATCTCTACCTTTTTAGTCTTATGTCCGGATAAACACGATATGCACCCTAGGACATGGGATTCTATTATCCTAAGCCTGTTGCTCATAATCAATGGAAGTTTGCATATAATCTTCCGTAGAACCTTGTTTTTCAATCCGGTTGTGCGGCGTTGCAGTTTCACATAATACAATGGGACGCCAGCCCCACCTGCCATCTCGCGTGCGACATATACCCCACCATTAGCAATCCCAACCATACAATCATAGGAAAAGCCATCTTCATATATGATATCCGCTAATTGTCTGCAACAATTCTTGAATACATCTTCCGTTAACGTTACAACCTTCATATATCCATTATCAAAACACACTCCATCTAAATAAACGGCTATTTATAGGCATTATTGCAACAAAAAGGCTTATTCCATAACAACTATGGATAAGCCTCTTTTATGAAAGAGTGTTCTTAAACCGCAAGTCTGCAACTTGCCTAAACGGTTATTCTTTGGTTTTTATGATTCCATCGACTACTTTTGAGGTCACGTTGCCGTCGCCTGGGAGTTCGTCGGCAGTTTCAACTATATTCACATAATACTGTATATAGCCCCAGCAAATCGGGTAATCAACAACATAAATAGGCATCTGGGCCTGCAGAAGGTGACGCCCTACCGGTTGGTCAGCTGTGTTGACAGTGAGGCTGAACGGCTGGGTAATATTCGTACCAATCAGATAATTATCCCAATAATAGGTAACTGCGCCCATAGCGCCATCTTTCTTCGTACGGTTCACAAGCGACAGAGCGTCGATTTTCAGCTCCTCACCCTGCACAACATAGATTTCATCCTCATAAAACACTCCCCCGGAGATAGTGGCATTAACACTCACATCAGGCACCTTGTTGTCATCGTCGTCATCACATGCAGTTGCCACCATTGCCAATGGCAGCAGGAGCAGAATGTAGTAAAAATATTTCTTCATATCCCTTTTTGAATTCTGGATTTTCATTGCCGGAAATTTATTGCATCCACAAACTCCCGACAATGAAAAAGTTGTTAATAATTAATTTTCGTAAAAGTAAATACTTTAATTCTTAAAAACCAGGTCATCATCAGCCACATCGATGATAATAGGTTTTTCTTTATCTACACTTTGCGACAATATGTCTTTCGACAAGCGGTTAAGCACCAGACGGTGGATAACCCTCTTGACCGGACGCGCACCGAATTCGGGATCATAACCCTCTTCAGCAAGGAACTTCAATGCCGCAGGCGTAACCTCAAGGGTAATACCATTTACAGCAAGCATATTTTTGACACTCTTCACCTGCAAACCTACAATCTCCTCAATCTCTGCCTCATTCAGGGGTGTGAACATAATCGTTTCATCAATACGATTGAGAAATTCAGGCCTTATAGTCTGTTTAAGCATCTCAAGCACCTCCTGCTTGGTTTTCTCAACAACCTCGTCTTTGTTTTCAGAAGTCATCTTGGCGAAATTGTCGCGAATAACAGATGAACCCATATTTGAGGTCATGATGATAATAGTGTTCTTGAAGTTGACCATACGCCCCTTGTTGTCGGTCAGACGGCCGTCATCGAGTACTTGAAGCAAGATATTGAACACATCAGGATGCGCCTTCTCAATCTCATCAAACAACACCACTGAATAAGGCTTACGCCTTACAGCCTCAGTCAACTGGCCACCTTCATCATATCCGACATATCCCGGAGGCGCTCCGACAAGCCTTGACACCGCGTGCTTCTCCTGATACTCACTCATGTCAATTCTGGTCATCATATTCTCGTCGTCAAACAGATACTCGGCCAACGCTTTGGCAAGCTCAGTCTTACCAACGCCGGTAGTACCAAGGAAAATGAACGAGCCTATAGGTCTGCGCGGATCATTCAATCCCGCACGACTGCGACGCACAGCATCTGCTATCGCCCTGATTGCCTCATCCTGGCCTATAACACGCTCATGCAATTCCTCTTCAAGATGGAGCAGTTTCTCTTTCTCGCTCTGCACCATTTTGTTGACGGGTATGCCAGTCCAGCGCGACACTACATCGGCAATATCCTCAGCATCCACCTCCTCTTTAATCAAGGCTTTCTCGCCTTGCATGGCTTTGAGCTGATCCTGAATCCGTGTGTTCTCGTTTTCTTTCTCCTGCACACGCGAATAACGGATTTCTGCCACTTTAGCATAATCGCCCTCACGCTCTGCCCTGTCTGCGTCGAAATTTAATTGTTCAATATCAATCTTATTCTGCTGGATACGGTTGATTAGTTCCTTCTCAGCCTTCCACTTTGCAGTAAACTCTTTCTCTTCTTCGCGGAGCTGTGCCAGATCTTTCTCAATCTCACGCACCTTCTCCTTGTCGCCTTCACGTTTTATGGCCTCGCGTTCAATCTCTTTCTGTGCAATCATGCGCGAAATCTCATCAAGCGCCTGCGGCACAGAGTCTATTTCCAGTCTCAATTTCGAGGCGGCCTCGTCAACAAGATCTATCGCTTTGTCAGGCAAAAACCTGTCGGTTATATACCTCTCCGACAACTGCACGGCGGCAATAATCGCTTCGTCACGGATGCGCACTTTGTGATGGTTCTCATAACGTTCCTTAAGACCGCGCAGAATAGCTATGGCACTCATCTCATCAGGTTCATTAACCATCACCTTCTGGAAACGGCGCTCAAGAGCCTTATCCTTCTCGAAATATTTCTGGTATTCGTCGAGCGTGGTGGCGCCTATGCTTCTCAGTTCTCCGCGTGCCAATGCCGGCTTCAGAATATTGGCGGCATCCATAGCCCCCTCACCCTTACCGGCGCCGACAAGAGTATGGATTTCATCAATAAATAGAATAATTTCTCCGTCGCTTTGGGTCACCTCATTCACTATAGCCTTAAGCCTTTCCTCAAATTCGCCCTTATATTTCGCTCCGGCCACCAATGCGCCCATGTCAAGCGAGAAAATCTGTTTCGAGCGCAGGTTCTCAGGCACATCGCCACGCACGATTCGCTGTGCCAACCCCTCGGCAATGGCAGTCTTACCCGTACCTGGTTCGCCGATAAGCATCGGATTGTTCTTTGTGCGGCGGCTCAGAATCTGAAGCACACGACGAATCTCGTCATCCCGCCCTATCACAGGGTCGAGTTTGCCTGAACGCGCGCGTTCATTGAGATTTATGGCATATTTATTAAGCGAATTATACGTTTCTTCCGCGCCTTGATCGGTGGCCTTTTTCCCCTTACGAAGTTCATCTACGGCACTTTTCAGCTCCCTCTCACTCAATCCGGCATCTTTAAGAATGGTGGAGGCCGCTGAATTTATCGAGAACAGGGCCATCAACATGGCTTCAAGGGTCACATATTCATCGCCCTGTTTTTTAGCGATATCAAGCGCCTTTTGCAAAACATCATTAGATGTGCGGCTTAGATAAGGTTCTCCCCCCGACACCTTCGGCAACAAAGAAATTTCCCTGTCTGCCTGCGATGTCACGACTGCCAAATTGGCACCCACTTTCTGGAAAATGAATTTAACCAGCGATTCCCCCTCAGTGAAAACACCCTTTAGAAGATGCACCGGCTCAATCTGCTGCTGACCGGCATCGCGGGTATATTCCAACGCCTTCTGAATCGCTTCCTGCGACTTAATAGTGAAACTGTTGAAATTCATATATGTAGTTTTAATTATATTCAAACAATAATACCCCACCCACATCCCTCTCATCTATACTAATTAACAAATCTCATGCCATAATGTTTTTTCCAAAATATCCTTAATCCCCTTTGGCAAATTTGCACAACCTGCGGTCATTAATTATCTTTGCATAAGAATATACCGACATGAAAACCATACGTAACACCATATTGGGGGGTATAACATTTTTATGCACATCGCTGGGTGGATATGCCCAAAGCGAAGAGCAGTCCACGTTCTTCCCCTACCCCACTGTTCCTGAGAATCTTGAGACACTTACAGAACGGTCTAATTTTTTCATCGATAATTTCTGGAAAAGGTGTAACCTGAAATCCGCATTTTCTTCAAAGCAAAAAATGCAACAGGCATTCAACGACTACGCCACCTTCATGCCATATGCCGATGCAGAAATAGTCCACAAATCCATCGACAACCTGATTAAAGAGGTCGGAAAGAATCCGAAGAACCTTGTGGCACTTGCAGAGATGGCAGAGGGAGCGTTTTATGCTGACACGGCACGCATTGTCTGTGACGAATGCTACCTGCCCTTCGCAAAAGCGGTTGTAGAAAACCGGAAAGTGCCAAAAGCTGAAAAGGCACGATTTGAATACCAGGCCAATTCCCTATCGCAATCACAAGTGGGAATGACAGCGCCTGATTTTGAATGGACTGCCCCCGATGGGTCAAAAGGCAGGTTAAGCGACATACCGGCAGGTATGTATGTGCTGCTCTTTTTCAACGACCCAGATTGCGATGAATGTGAACTCGCTCGTGTGAGGCTCGCGGCCGATTACAACCTCAACGATCTTATTGACCGTCAACTGCTGAAAGTCGTCAGCATTTATCCTGGCGAAATGACCGACGAATGGGTTGACCGTACATCAGTCTATAACAAGAAATGGATTGTCGGAGCCGCACCGGAAGTCGACGAAATGTATGATATGCGTAATCCTCCGGTAATCTACTATCTCAACGGTAAACATGAAATCCTCTCCAAAACATTCGACATCGACAGCCTTCTGGAGGCTTTCAGAGTAGTCAAAAACAAGATGGATCATATACAGTAATTAACCCGATGAGAATAGCAACATTGATTTCAGGTGGCGTCGACAGTGCCGTAGCCGTGCATCAGCTTCTTGAGCAAGGGCACGACGTGCACCTTTTCTACATACGAATAGGCCTTGACACAGATGAGGGAGACTGCTCGGCCGAAGAAGACATTGAAATGTGCAGCTTAATATCGCGCCGATTCAATCTTCCGTTTGACGTGGTGTCACTACACCAGGAGTATTGGGATAATGTGATGGAATATGCCTTGCACACCGTACGCGAAGGGTTGACACCCAACCCCGACATAATGTGCAACAAGATGATTAAATTCGGATACTTCGAGCAACGTTGGGGGCATGAATTCGACAAAACCGCCACAGGCCATTACGCATCAACAACTCAAAAAGGCAATACAGTATACCTCTCAACCGCCGTTGATCCGGTCAAAGACCAGACAGACTTCCTTGCCAGGATATCATATGACCAGCTTTGCCACCTGACATTCCCTCTCGGCAGACTGCCTAAATCCGAAGTCCGCAGAATAGCTGCTGACACCAGGATGCCAAATGCATTCCGCAAAGACAGCCAGGGAATCTGTTTTCTCGGTAAAATAAATTACAACGATTTCATCAGAAGGCATCTCGGAGAAAAGCCCGGACCTATCATCGAAATCGAAACCGGACGCAAACTCGGCGAACACCGGGGTTACTGGTTCCATACAATTGGCCAACGCAAAGGACTCGGCCTGAGCGGTGGGCCATGGTATGTCGTAAAGAAAAACATACACGACAACGTTGTTTATGTAAGTAACGGTTATGATTGTGAGAAACAATACGGAAAAACCATCCATCTTGATGAAATGCACTTCATATCTGGCAATCCATGGGCTGAAGGAGCCAAATCGGTAGAAATCACATTCAAGAACCGCCACACCCCGGCATTCACCCCGGCAAGAATCTCACAGGTCAGTGAAAAAGAATTCATCATTGAGTCCTCTGAAAAAATACAAGGGATTGCGCCAGGCCAGTTCGGGGTAATATATGACAGCAAAAGCGAAATCTGCTATGGCAGCGGTATAATTACCGGACGCAATGTGGTTATAAACTAACTCTCTCACAATAACTCATAGAAAAAAAATGGAAGAAAGCAGTGGATTAAACCCGTCGCAACGAATAAAATTACGGGTACTTGGCATATCCTACAGCCAGATACAATCCGGAGCGTATGCGCTGATTCTCGCCCAAATTGACGGGCCATATCGGATTCCTGTAGTCGTCGGCGCTGCTGAAGCCCAGTCGATAGCCATTAAAATGGAAGGTATAATCCCGCCACGGCCTATGACCCACGACCTCTTCGCATCGCTGGCGCAGGCTTATGGCGTGGTGCTCAAAGATGTATTCATCCACAAATTCGAAGATGGGATTTTTTCATCAGAGCTTACGTTTGAGGATAAAAACGGGGTTGAAGTAAAGCTCGATGCCCGCACATCTGATGCAATAGCCATTGCCATGCGCACACACACGCCTATTTTCACAACTCCGGAAATCCTTGAAGAAACAGGCTTCATAATGGAGATAAAAGAAGCCGACGCTCCAGAACTTCCGACAGATGAAGAGATTGAAGAAAGTTTTAAAGAACCTGACCTCGAGAATCTCTCAGTTGAGGAACTTGAACGGCTTCTCAACAAACATATCGAGAACGAAGAATATGAAGAGGCGGCCCGTGTCAAATCCATATTGTCGTCGAAAAAGCGGTAGCCCAGTCCATATTCCACCAAATTTAAGAACTAAGGTTGCTCCCGACAAAACAAATACCTTCTTACCACTCAAACCTACAACAAACTAACACCTAAAAAACAATGAAAAGTCTGAAAATACGCCTTTCAGTGATGAATTTCATGGAATTTGCCGTATGGGGAGCCTATCTCACCTCACTCGGTAATTTTCTTGCCCGCAACGGGCTGCAAGAACAAATCGGATGGTTCTATGCCGTGCAAGGCATAGTGTCGCTGATTATGCCATCGCTGATAGGCATAATCGCAGACCGATGGATTCAGGCACAACGTATGTTAAGCCTCTCCCATCTGATCGCCGGATTTTTCATGGCTGCCGCTGGGGTCTATTGCATGACAGCCACAGAAATCAGCTTCGCACCCCTCTTCACACTCTACACCATATCGGTAGCATTCTTCATGCCTACAATCGGCCTGGCGAACTCAGTCGCATTCAATGCCTTGACAAAGGCCCGAATGGATACCATGAAAGACTTCCCTCCAATCCGCATATGGGGCACTATCGGATTCATATGCGCCATGCTATTCGTGAATTTCGCAGGCCCTTCCGACGCCAAGTTCCAGGCCTCATATATGCAGTTGTTCGCATCGGCGGCCTTCAGCCTAATACTGACTTTCTACGCTCTGACAATGCCTAAATGCCCCACCAATAAAGTCGCACAGGGAAGTTCACTTGTCGATACCTTAGGTCTGCGTGCATTCAAACTGTTCCAGCAGAAGCGCATGGCCGTATTTTTCCTATTCAGCATGTTGCTCGGCGTTTCACTTCAGATTACAAATGGTTATGCCAATCCCTATATAACCAGCTTCATCAACATCGATTCATTCAAAGATGCATGGGCTGCACAAAACGCAAACGCCCTAATATCCCTGTCGCAAATCAGCGAAACCCTCTGCATATTGCTCATACCCATATGCCTCAAACGATTCGGCATTAAAGGTGTTATGTTGATGTCTATGTTCGCATGGGTATTCCGGTTCGGATTCTTCGGACTCGGCAACCCTTCTGAAGGCTTATGGTTGTTTATCGCCTCTTGTATCGTCTACGGCATCGCATTCGATTTCTTCAATGTGTCTGGCGGACTATACGTAGATAAGATGACCTCCTCTTCAATCCGCAGCAGCGCCCAGGGATTATTCATGATTATGACCAACGGATTGGGCGCAACGATAGGCACAATCGGGGCTATGCTGATTGTCAACCATTTCGTAAATCCACTGGCATCTCCTGAAGCCCAACTCGCAGGATGGCGCATATGCTGGTATATTTTTTCTGCATATGCTCTCGTTGTCGGAATATTGTTCATTTTCCTCTTCCATGACAAGCACGACAAGGTTCCCGACGAAACCGCTGCCAAAGCTGAGATAACCGAAGCCGAGGTTGCGGAAACCATATGATTCCATCTCCCCATCTATTTTAATCAAAACTTTCAGGGATGATACAGTTTTATGCCCCAGATATAGCAACCACCCACACATTGCCGGAAAGCGATTCACAACACTGCGTGAAAGTTTTGCGGAAATCGCCTGGCGATATAATAGAAGTAATCGACGGCAAAGGCCGTCGATTCACATGTCGTCTTAAAGAGGCACATCCCAAACGGGCCACAGTGGAGATTCTCGATTCAATCAGCATACCACCGTTTTGGCCAAACAGAATAGCCATTGGTGTTGCGCCGACAAAACATCTCGACCGCATGGAATGGCTAACGGAAAAGTTGACCGAAATAGGGGTAAACTCCATAACCCCACTTCTATGCCGCAACTCAGAACGGAGAGAAATCAAAAGCATCCGATTAGAGAAAATCGCAGTGTCTGCCATGAAACAGAGCCTCAAGGCCATCTGTCCCGAAATCTGCGAGATGACACCATTAAAACAATACATTGACTTTACCTGTCATTATCAGCAGAAATTCATTGCTCATTGCGATAGCAACCATAATCGGAAAATGCTAAGCCGCGAATATGTGCCAGGCAAAGACACAGTCATAATAATAGGGCCAGAAGGAGATTTCTCCCCTGAAGAAATAAACAACGCTATAGCATCCGGTTTTATTCCCATATCCCTAGGAGACGCCCGGTTGCGGACAGAAACAGCTGCATTGGCGGCATGTGGCATCTGCCACACTGCCAATCAGATTGCGAATATTGAAAACTGAAAAAACTAATTACACTGAACCACCCCCGTTCTAAAAATGTTAAAAACATGAATCACGATTCAATCACAAAATATCTTCTCTCCTCTCCCAACGGGAATTTCTTTCTGCTTGCAGGACCTTGCGTAATAGAAGATGAAAAGATGGCTCTTGATATTGCAGAGCGTGTGCTGGCAATGACTTCAGCTCTTTCGATTCCCTATGTCTTCAAAGGCAGTTACCGCAAGGCTAACCGCTCCCGCATTGATTCCTTCACAGGAATAGGAGATATAAAGGCTCTTGAAATACTGCGAAAGGTGCGTGAAACATTCCGCATTCCGGTAGTCACTGACATCCACACGGCCGAAGAAGCAGCCATTGCGGCGGAATATGTCGACATATTGCAGATTCCTGCGTTTCTGTGCCGGCAGACCGACCTTTTGGTAGCAGCTGCAAAAACCGGCAGAATGGTCAACATCAAAAAAGGTCAGTTCCTGTCGCCAGATGCCATGCGCCATGCAGTTCAAAAAGTGAGAGATGCCGGTAACAATCAGGTTGCCATAACAGAACGTGGCACAACATTCGGCTATCAAGATCTTATCGTAGACTACCGGGGCATTCCCGAGATGCAAAAAAACGGATGTCCGGTGATTCTCGATGTAACCCACTCGCTTCAACAGCCCAATCAGATGACGGGAGTAACAGGCGGCCGGCCCGATATGATTGAAACCGTAGCAAGAGCCGGCATTGCAGTGGGGGCTGATGGCATCTTCATCGAAACCCACCAGAATCCGGCGGTAGCGAAAAGCGACGGAGCCAACATGCTCCCGCTCAACAAAATGTCGCACCTGCTCTCCCACCTTACCCTGTTGCGCACGGCAGTCAATGCCATAAAACAAAATCAACAGAACCAATAGATAGAATTTCAACATATTTATGATTATGAGATTTAACAGACTCTTTGCTGCCGCAATATTGGCGGTATCCGTCGCAGGGGGCGCCTATGCCCAAGCCGGGCTCAACGACCCCATGACCAAAGCGATGATGGAGATATATGACCAGGAAATAGCTGCCAATCCGCAAGCCTACGACATATATTTCCGCCGGGCAAACGAATACTACAAATTCGACCAATATTTACGTGCACTGTCAGACATCGACAACGCCATAAAATATGCTCCTAAAGACGACAACGACCTCCTTTTCCAATGCTACTCCCTGCGCGGCGACATCTACCAGATGCTCGGCAAATTTGAAGAAGCACTCGCCGATTACACCCAAGCACTGAACATCGACCCCACCTCATTCATGGCCCTGTATCAAAAGGCGAACACTGAATATGAACTGGGTAGGTATGCTGACGCAAAAGCCGACTATAACCGTATGCGCGCCAATAATGCCCGAAGCGCAGAGGCTTTGACCGGACTTGCCCGCATTGCTGTTAAAGAGAACAACCTCGGGCTAGCATCAAGCTATATGGACGATGCAGTTTCAATGATGCCGGCCGATAGCGACATATATGTGCGCCGCAGCTCCGTAAGGCAGATGCTCGGCGACAACACCGGAGCTGTCGATGATCTGATTATGGCTATCAGCATTGACAGTGCTCCAAAGGCATTCGGCAAGCTGGTTGAAATAAGCAACGAAGATTATCCTGCCGTTGTAACAGCCCTGAGTAATGCCGTAAACCAGGCTCCTGACCAAGGAATGTTCTACTATATCCGCGGCGTCATTGCCCAGGCACATAACCACTATCCGGCTGCTATCGCCGATTTCCAGAAAATCATCGACGACAACATGTATAACTATGCCGGTATCTACGGGTCTATGGCGGAATGTTACTATGCCCTGTGCGATTTCGACAGAGCCTTGGAAAACATCAACCAGGCAATAGGCATGGGCGCCGACAACGCCCCCTATAAAATTACATTGTCGAAAATATGCCGTGCGCAAGGTCGCCACCAGCAAGCACTCGACGCCGCAGACGCCGCCCTTGAACAGATGCCTCGCAGTCAAGAAGCACAGATGCAGAAAGCTCTTTGCCTCTATTCATTGGGAAAATATGACCAAGCCTCAACCATATTCGGCGAACTGATAATGGATGACCCGAATGACCCGATGAACTATATGATGCAGGCATGGGTTCTCGAAGACGGACTTTCAAAAAAACAGAATGCCACCGCCATCTACAAACGAATGCTCGACATCGATTCAGACTGGTCTAAGCCAGCCTCGCTTCGCGGATTCCCTCTCCTGTTCACCAATAAAACCAAAGAAGCTATCCAATGGGCCGAACAGATTATTTCAGAAAACCGCGACACAGACGGATCAGTCAACTACCTGGCAGCTTGCCTTTATGCCCAGGCTGGTGAAACAGAAAAAGCATATGAATGTATCGAAAATGCCCTGAATAAAGGTTATGCCAACCGATATAACCTGACAATGCTCGACGACGCAAGGGTGAACATAGCACCATTACGCAAAGGCAACCGCTTAACCCAAATAATGTCAAATTATTCCTATATTTTTGAATAACCGGAAATAAACCAAACAATCCGCCATATTGTTAAATATCTATAACATCTATTTAACAATATGGCGGATTCATTTTATAGAATTTTTCGATTCACATCTTTATATATCTGTATATGCGCAACTCTTCTAGCAGCCTCGTTCACATCATGTTCCGACAGCGAGCATTTCGATGAACTGCCTGGTGCCATACAGAAATTCGTCGCATTATATTACCCAGAAATAGCCGTATCAAGCTACTCGTTTAATAACGGCATATACAGCATAGTGTTGCGCAACAGTGCCACCATGACCTTCAATTCATCATACCAATGGATTACCGTCAATGGCCGCGGTTCCACACTGCCGGAAATTTTCATATATGACCGCCTACCCGAAACCCTGTATGAATATCTGCAGACAACATCCAACATTAATGAAGTATATTCAGCCACGCATAATTCAGCCACCTATACGCTCGATTTGTTGGATTACACGGTAGTTTATGACATCAAAACAGCTACTATAACATATTCATCGCGCAACAGCCGATAAACCATTGCAAAACATCCCAATCCATCCAATCAAATAAGTAACTCAAATTAAATGCTGCCGACATTTTTATGGCTCCTTTGAAAAACGCATTGTTGCATGATAAATCGGGAAGTTCAACGCAAGTATCACTCCATCTGTAATATCTGCAGACACTTCACCTCCCATTGACTCCATCATCGAGTCAAACCACTCAAGATTATAATGGTTTTCAAAAATAGTTCCGTATAGATAGCCCTTCACCATACCGTTATTCCAACGTTTCCCATTGACCACAGCACCACCCATCAGCAAAATATCATATATAGGCCTCTGTCCATTGGAACTGACACCTGAATCAATCGAGGTAAAAAGGCCATGCTTTACTATCGCGAGTTTATAATTACCTCCGATATCCGCCCAACGGGTATCAGTATCACGGTCAAGGAAACACCAGAAACCCTCAACCAGGTCATGGCTATCCCTGAGATACTCCTCAACATCCTCTATCACCGCACCTGTAATAAGCGCATCTGCTGGATTAATTTCAGACCGATATGCCATAAAATCAACATTCAGTTTGCGGTTACTCCACATCACAACGCTGTGGGCGTCACTGGCAACAGACACTTCCCCGGCATAGCACTGCGCACCAGACCCGACCCACAAACGAATATGTTCACCGTCACATTCTGCTGTCAGGCAATTATTATCCTCAAACAAGCCTACATTCTCATAAAAATCACGGCTCAGAATCTGATGGTATTCACCGTCCGTCGATATGCTGCCGGCACTGATTCTAAGAAAACGCCTGTCGAATGGGTCTCCAAGATAATCGTTACCCCACTGCAGCGCTACTCTCATTATTTCGACCCCGCGCTTATCACGCCACGACACACCCCATGATGCGTTTCCAACACCTGCAACATTGCGGTTGCCTTTAATCGCTGCATTAATCTCAAAATCGTAAAACAGAGGCAATCCCCCATCGGCTAATACCACCTCGCCACCTTTTTGAATAGTAAAACCTTCCGAAAAACATTCAGCGGCAATGCCAATTATCGACAAAGCGAAAACATATGCAACCACAACCAACCTCAACGACGCATTCATAACCCAAATTCTGAAAAACGGCAATCCAAACACATCGTTATTCAACAAAACAGCCCGACTCATACAGCCCCACAGCCTCGGCAACAAACTCCGAATCATCCATATCATACGGGAACCAATGGATTCTGAAACCTCGTCGCTCCATTCCGCGAAACCATGTCATCTGTCGTTTTGCAAATTGATGAATCGCAATTTCAAGCTGGCTATGCATCTCCCCCCGACTTATTTTGCCTGTGACATATAGGGTCAGATATTTATATTCCAGGCCATAATAAATTAAGTCATCCGCCGCTATTCCCGACAGCAGCAGCCCCTCCACCTCTTCGGCCATTCCCGACAACAGCCTGGCATCAAGCCGCGATGTTATGCGGCGTCTGCGTGCATCCCGGTCTATGTCAAGACCGATTATCACCGACTTTTTAGGCTCCGGGGCGGTAACTTGCCGGGCCACATCTGGATGTTCCATATAATATGTCTGTATCTCAATCGCCCTAACGGCTCTTTTAACCGAATCCAGGTCGGTCACATTGTGCAGGGCTTTCATACCCTCCAGAATCACCCTCAGCTCATCTATCGTCTTTCCTGACAATGATTCTCTCAGAGGCTTGTTTTCAGGCACTTCTGGCAGACTGACACCTTTCAGGAAAGATTCTACATACAGCCCCGTCCCTCCACACATAATCACAGCCTTATCTCTCCGCTCTATATCATCCTGAGCAACAGATGCATCCCTGAGAAATTCAAAAAGATTATATTTGGTTCCTGCATCAGCCACATCAATCAGATGATATGGCACTTTGCCATACTCTTCCAAATCTTTCCCCGTGCCCAGATCCATACCGCGATAAACCTGGCGTGAATCCCCGCTTATAATTTCTCCATCAATAGCTCGGGCCACGCTGACAGCACGCCTGGTTTTACCGGATGCCGTAGGCCCGACGATAGCTACAACAGGTTTGCCTTTGTTCATCATCCTTTACCCGTTTTCAGATGTTTGGCAAAAATCTTCTTCAGCCTGAATCCAAAGCAGTCTTCATTGTTTCTGGCAATATTAAGCCAGCGGCGGTCATTAAAATCCACCTCCCAATTACGGATGTCGCGAAGCCTGAATGTGGGTTTGTAATGCTTGATTTTATATAGCCTACGCCCCTCCTTGTCATATGTTTTCCATGCCATTGAGATATTATAGACACGGTCGATTTCCGACACGAGGTCGCGGGTAAGCAATCCCTGCGATGCCAAATGGCACAGATTGCCCCATGTCATCCATTCCCCCTCCACATCTGATTCCGCAACAATATCGGCATTGTCTACAAAAGCGAAATAATGAAACATATTCTGATATGTAACATCATCTGGGCTTGAATAAATCAACTTTATTTCAGCATTGGATATCCCGGTTTTTGATTCAAATTCAGTTATCGCCGAATGGAGATTTTCCCTCTCGCGGTATGGGGTCCGTATAACCACAGGAGTATCGAATTTCTTTATCTTCGCTCCATTGGGATAATTATTAGCCGTGCCGTGGAACGTCAGGAAGATTTTGTCTGCCCATATAATCAGAAAACGCATCGTTGTCGTTCCGGGGCGTTCAACAAAAGGCTCCTCATCATTCTGACAGTAATATATCCACATTGAATAATACCTTCCACCAAGATAAATCAGCGACAAAACATACATCGCCAATGGAAGCCACAGGAAAAAGAACAGATCCGCCCGGTTGAGATTGACATTGACATAATGCACAAGATAGTAGCCCCAGTCAACGACACTCAGAAGCAACGACAACAAAAACAGCAACGAAGTCTGATACCGCCATTCTTTGCGGAACAGCAATCCTGGAAAACCATGCTCTATAACGTTTCCATAACGTGTATGACAATCGCGGCACACTTTCGGCTCTTTACCCCTCAACAGATGCCAAAGGGTTACAAGACATGCCACCGGCGCTGTAATCAGGATGGAAATCAATGGGGTGTCCATTGTATAGGGCTGCCCTGTAAGCTCATGTTTCACTCCTCCACGGCTGAAGAAATAGATTACAACAAGTGCCACTGCAGTTATGAGCATAACCGACGACACCTCCTGAATCAGACGGGAACAAGACGGGATATCACGTTTACGCAAAACTGAATGCACCCATTGCAAAGCTATATAACAGGCTATGTTGATCGGTGCCAGCCACTGCTTGGGCACTATAGGGGCGAGCATAGTCAGCATCGTAAGAAAACCGACTGCCACAGCCCAGTTCCGCCACAATCCGAAAATCGCGATTGTCATACCCTCCCTACGTTGGTTTGATCTAAACATTGTAGAATCTCCTTCCCCTGGTTTTATTGAATTTTAAAGATTGACCTTGAAATATTCCACCATGCGTCCATAAACCAACGCACGAGCATCACAGCCATAAATGGAATGGTTCATGTTAGGAAACAGGAACATATCGCAATAGCGGTCAGCCTCCTGCAGCTTCCCGACAAATTCAATCGTGTTCGACAGATGAACATTGTCGTCGGCAGTCCCTGACATGATTAACAATCGGCAATTCATTTTGTCAGCTCGCATGACAGGCGCCCCCGCATCATAGCCTTCTGAATTCTCCTGAGGGGTCAGCATATAACGCTCGGTATAAACCGTGTCGTAATAGCGCCATGAGGTAACCGGAGCTATCGCAACCGCAGCTTTGAACGGACACTCTGTAGAGGTAGCGCACATAAGGGTCTCATATCCCCCATAGCTCCAGCCCGCAATACCTATGCGGGCTCCGTCGACAAACGGCAAAGAAGCTGCGTATTTTGCCACATTCAACTGGTCAATAGTCTCATAATAGCCTAAACGCTTATACACCACATCACGGAATTGGGTGCCACGGCCCCCTGTGCCACGACCGTCAACGCAAATGACCACAAAACCTTCTTTGGCGGCATAATAATCCCAATCCATTTTCCATCGGTTAACCGCTTCCTGTGATCCCGGGCCACTGTATTGCCACATAATTACCGGATATTTCTTTGATGCGTCAAAGCCTTCCGGCTTAATCATATAACCATTAAGGGTTGTTCCATCAGACTGCATCGTGAAGAATTCCTTTTTCGCCACGCCTTGGTAATTAGAGCTATAACGAGAATTATCCTCCAATATACGTCCACGGTCTTTCTTGCCCTTCATGGCAAATAGCGTATGCACTGGAGGAGTCAACGCATCACTGTAGTTAACCACATAATAGTTCATCATGCCAGTGAAAACTGCGCTCCCCCATCCGGTTTCAGGGGAAAGAGCCTCTGTGCGTTGACCGGTTTTATCCGTACGGTAAACCACCCTGTTTATGGCATTAGCTGGTGTTGCCCCTGTAGATGCAGGAACCGCTTGATAAAACGCCCGGCCAGAGGCATCCTCGCCATAATAAGCCGTCACATCCAGACCAGAGGCAGTCTGTTGGCGTTGCAGTTGGCCGCCATATGTGTATTTGTAAGCCTGATTAACACCTGAACGTTCTGACAGCACCGTAAAACCATCACTGTCGAAAGATATATCTTCATAGGCCATCGGATTGAGCCAGGCCTTCGCTTCCTCAACAAGGATTGATTTTGAAACTGTCGATTTCGGATTCGATGCATATATCTCCATACGGTTCTGGGCACGGTTCAATGTCACAACCATCAGTTGCTGCTCCGTTCCCCCTCCGAAAGCAATCTTCGGGATATATTCGATTTCAGGATCTTTAAATGCAATCTCCTTGGTCTTACGGTTATCAACATCATAACTATACACACCTACCCTCGAATTAGGCTTACCTGCAACAGGATATTTATAAGTGAACGCACCCGGATAGAGAGCATATTCCTGTTGCGGCTCACACCATCCTTCATAGAGGCTGAAAGTGAACGTAGGCACATTGCTTTCATCAAATTTAAGGTAACACAATGTCGAACCGTCGGGCGACCAGGCCATAGCGTTGACCATAGCGAACTCCTCCTCATAAGTCCAATCAGGCAAACCATTTATTATGCTGTTTTTCAATCCGTCAGTGGTCACCTGGACTTCAGAATCATAATCGATTTTTTTGATATGGATATTATTATCCACTACAAAAGCCACCATGCGGCTGTCAGGAGAAAACACCGGAGATTGTTGCAGCTCATAAGTCTTTGAAAGAGGTCTGAGTATATTGCGTTTTATCTCAAAAACATAATACGAGGCCTTGAACGAATGCCTGTAAACAGGTTCTTTCCCAGTGTATATCAACAATTTTGTGCCGTCAGGGCTGATTGTGAAGTCTTCAATCGACATAACGCTGCTTTCCCGCGTATGGCTGGCATCAAGGACCACACCCTCTTCTTTGCCCGAAGCTGTATTATATCTCACAATCTTCTTGCCACTTTCGTCAAGCATAAGATAACTTTCTCCATCTGGCATGAATTTCATCTTGCCTGGAGAAGCCGGACTATTAGCCGGATAAACATATTTGGCAATCTCATTAACCCTTATCAATGATGCCCGATCCGCCGCCGACAAATCTTGGCTTATCGCCATGACAAATCCTAACGGCATCAACGCCATACCAATGGCATGTTTCCCTATTTTAATCATATTATCCATTCTGTCAGTCATTTCTTAGAGTGTATTGAATTTAACGCTTGAATCACCACAACGACATTTGCGCCGGATTCTCAGGCGTCTGCTTCCGGGGCGGTTCTTTATACCCGAATTCCTGAACCGAAGCGTCTGTTTTTGAATCGGCTTTACCGGCCGGTGGAATTGAAATCAACCAATCGGTATCTTCCAACGTATCATCAATCGCAGAAATCTTGAATTTCTTCTGCGTATTTTTCCTTTTTTTACCGGAATCTTTTTTTGCAACAGGCTTATGTTCTTCGGCAACCGAAATCTCAAATGATGTGCCCCCGGTTTCAATCTCACCGGTTATATCCACACTGCTATCGTCATGCTGATAAAGAGGTTGCGGTTCATTAACATGGCTACGCTGTATCTTCAGACGGTCTATCTCCGACCTCAGTGCACTTTCCGATTGAGAATGTTCATATATGTTATTTTCAATGGTTTTACGCAATGAATCCGTCACATCCTCCAACCGTCTGATTGCATCATCCTTCTGCCTGATTGCATCAGCATATTCTTTATTTTCCAGCTCAAGCTGCCTCAAGCGTTCAGACTTCTGCAGAATCTCATCTTTCTGCTTATGCAGAAACGCCTCGTTATTCTGGCGCGCTTTCTCAAGCGCATCAAGCTGGCGGTTCATCTCTTCAACCACTTTCAGATTTTCAAGACTCTCGCCAAGTCTTTCGGCAGTTGTCTGGTGTTCGACTTTCAGTGACAGATACTCCGCTGATAGTTCCTCAACCCTTATCTTTGCCGATTCAAGTTCAGACCTCATTTCATTCATCTTACCGGTCTCTTCAACCAGCGCCTTCTGGGCATCATCTAACTTTTGCCGCAATCCCGCGTTTTCTTCACTCAGCATCACTGCCCGTGAGGTTTGCTCCCGGGCTTTCTCCACAGCTTCAGCAGTGCGTTTGTTCAGATCGCTCAGCATTGCATCGCCCAAATCATCCTTCATCTTTGATTGCTCAAGCGCATCCTTCAACGATGAAATCTCATTCTTTAGGTTTTCAACCTCATTTTCTGCGGCTTCCTTACGGTCAGCAAGCTCTTTCTGCGCATTCTCAAGCCCGGCAGCAAGTTCAGCTATCTTGGCTGCAGCCCCCCTGTCGGTTTCTGTCTGCTCATTACCCAATACCTGCGTAACACGAAGTTTATTCACCAGGCTTTTATTTTCGAGAATATACTGCTCATTTTCAGCCGATATGTCAGCCAACTGTTTCTCAAGTTCTCGCACCTTGTCGGTAAGCGCCCGTTTCTGTCGCTCTGCACTAAGTTGTTGTTTTTTAGCTTCAGAACTGTCTTCAACTTCTTTCGATGCCATGCTTTTCAAGGAGTCAATCTCCGCCAGCAGTCGCCTACGTTCTTGTTCCCATCGGTTATTACATTGCTTCACGGCCTCATTCTCAATCCGTTCAAGATATTCTTTAGCCGACGCATCGAGCCGTTCATAAAGATATTCCTTTTGCGACTTTTCATCAACGGTTTTCTGCAGGAACTCAGGAAGGGACTCATTGAAAACCGTCAGCACTGAATCGAAAATTTCAAGTTGCATCTGTTTGCGAGTATCGATCTCACGATTCTCCTGCATAACCGCCGGCTTATCAGACATCACATCCGGCCTTTGTATCGAATTAAGTTCAACATTCTGCATAGCAATTGTTTCCTGCCTGTCGCGCAAAGGAGTGACACGCGCATCCACACCCTCTGCCGTCTCCTCATCAGACTCCGACTGGCTGAAACCTAAAGCATTCCTGAAATATCTGAAAACACCCATTATAATAGTCGTTATTATGAATCGAACCATACGCAACGTTTCCGGAAGCTAAACTGAAAGCATCCTTCGCTACGTATGTCACTATTCAACAAAATTAATAAAAAATCCCCGGCTTGCCCCCACATACCGCATAAAAAAACGCAATCTTCTGAAAATTGTCAGAAGATTGCGTCATGCTTCCTCTATGCATATTTATATCATGGCTTTTTAACAACGCCATTACCCTTTTTACCGTCAATGCCTATAATCAGAGGCTGTTCAAATGCCACAAGCCTCAGATGCTCACTCTCGTATTCAGCCGGAAGGGAATCAAGGCCATCTATATCAACAAAATCATCACTTCCATAAGGATCAACGGTGAAATAACCAACCCCGAAAGAGGTCAGATTCTGAAAAAAATGGGTACCTTGGCTTGGCTCGATACGGAAATTCTCCAACGCAGTTTCAACTACGAGCCGGGCTCCTGCAATGTCAGCCCACTTTACCGGTATGCCTAAAGCATTATCACTTGAGCCCCAGCGGCCCGGGCCAATCAAAACATACCCTTCATCATGTTCAACAAACCTACGGTTTATCGAAGCGATCTCTGCAGCAATATCCGAATTATGCAATGATGTGAAGGTCTGTGGACGCACATACAGTATCTTCCTGACATTATCTGTCATACCATGTCCTAATGCCCTTCCGCTCTTTAATAACAGAGCTTCGTCGGGCAACCCCATCACCTCTTCGTCAACGTCCTCTTTCCTGTCAATTATCGGCCTGATCTGCAGCCAATATATCCTTCCGTTCAATTCCCCTTCATTCTCAATATTACCGGCAAACTCTATCTCCACCGGGCGTTGCATTGCCTGTTGTCCTTCTGTCAGCATAAAATTGACAGCTTCCGCCAATGGGAATGCGCCATCTCGCAAGATGTTGGCAAAAGTCACGACTTTACGCCCCGGCCCGGCCGCACTGTCCCTGATAAACACGTCATTGGCATCATATGTCGAAACGGTCAGACGCAACGCATCGGTGTCCTTGAAATCCTGCACACTCTTCCGGGTAAGATTGAAACTGTCATCAACCTTGAAATCATCTGAAATCTCATTCAGATTCAAACAATACAATTCACGCTGCGTGTCGCGCAAAGCCAGATCAAGAGTTGATGTCTGCAACACTTTATGAGGATATCTTGGCGAAAAACGCAACGCCCGCCCTCCATCAACAATATATTTTCCCAACCCTACGGCCACCTCGGCAACCCCCTCTTCCGGCAACTCCTCGTTCAATGGATAATAATTGAGAGAACGTCCCACCCCTGCAAATGAAGGGAAATAATATCCATCATAATCCTTCCCCACAACCTCCTGTATAATCACAGCCATCTTTTCCTGGTCGATAACATTCGACGTAGCCGTCATATATGCCTTGCTTTCTGCATAAAACACCGACGCATAAACACCCTTGATGGCATCAGTAAGAAGCCTGATCATCTCCTCGCCATCATCAACATGTGGAATCATATAGGTTGAATAAACTCCTGCAAAAGGCTGATAATGGGAATCTTCAAGAATACTTGAGCTTCTGACAGCCAACGGACGGTCAACAACCTCTGTCAACGCTTTCAGATCATCGCGCACCCTGGCCGGAAGTTTGGCTTCCAAAAAGACCCGCAATATTTCTTCATCTGATGCATTGCTCAGCGCCATTGGGTAAAGGTCGTTCTCAGCCATGAACTCATCGAAAATGTCAGTACACAACACAACCGTTCTCGGAATGGAAATCGACACTCCGGCGAAGTTATCACATTCAGGATGTTTTTTTATTATCGAATCAATAAACGCCAGGCCGCGCCCTTTACCTCCTAACGACCCCTGCCCTATCCTTGCAAAATTAGAATAGTAATCAAACCTGCCTTTTTTGAATTCCGCAACAACGCCACGATTTTTCATCTTGCGATATTTGACAATCAAGTCGAATATCAGCCGTTTCACAGCCGGTGCCTCTTCAAGCGAATTAAACCTGTGGGACCTCAAGGCATCTGCAATGGGAAACATCGCCCGGGAATAAAGCCACCGCGAAATATCGTTCCTACACGCATGATAAAGCAATGACGATGAAGGAATGTCGAACACACGTTTCTGCAGCTCGTTTATACTCGACACTTTCATTATCTCGTCACCCGTATTGGGATTGATAAACGAGAAATCGCCGAATCCGAAACTTCCCATTATCGCTTTCCCAAGGTCCACAGGCAGTTTTTTTGAAGTCTTATCAAGAAAAACCCCATCAAAATCCCCCACTTTATCACGATTGCCGCTCTCGGTCGATTCCACAATTATAGGCAGATATGGGTCTTTTGATCTGACATATCTGGCAAATCTTAAGCCCGCCTGCGAATCTTTATCCCCATTACGCTTAAACGACACATCAGTTATTATGCCAAGCATTTGATCGGAAAACTTCGCATAAAGCTCCATGGCCTCCTCATAATCCCTGGCAAGGATAACCTTTGGACGCCCTCTCATGCGCAGCATCTTCTCATGTTCGTTCAATGCTTCAGTTGAGAAAATAACACTCTGCTTCAGAAGGAATTTATAAAGATGCGGAAGAATCGACGAATAGAATCTTATGGAGTCCTCAACCATAAGAATCATCTGCACACCAACTTCAAGAACGTCATTATCCGCATTTCTCTTATCCTCAATCAGCTTTATGATGGCCAAAAGCAAATCAACATTCCCAAGCCATGAAAACACATAATCGACTCCGCTGAAGTCCTCCTGCGACAATCTGCGTGACACAGATTTTGAGAATGGCGTCAACACCACAATAGGCACTTCAGGAAAGCGTTGTTTTATATTCTTAGCCTCAATAAACGTTTCGCTTATATCCATGCCGGGCATGGCAATCACCAAATCAATCGAGCGGTCTTCCATCACATTAAGAGCCTCTCCGATATGCGCCACCCGGGCTATGCGTGGCGGCGACGAGAGATGGAGCGACACATATTCGTTATACAGCTGCTCATCAACGCGCCCATCCTCCTCCATCATAAACGTGTCATAAGGCGATGCCACCAACAGCACATTGAAAATACGACGCTGCATAAGGTTCTGGAACTCCGTGTCTTTCAGATAAAGCTGACTCAATGGTTTCTCGTTCATAGCAAAGATATAAGTTTGTTGCAAATAAGTATTAGCTAAATCTCCCTGAATCAGTCTGATTCATGCCAACTACTGCCCAAGGCATTTCAACCGCCTTATAGCATCCTCCGGTTCCGTCGCAGCAAACACATAGCTACCGGCAACCAATATGTCAACGCCGGCAGCTGCCAGCAGCCGGCCTGTATGTTCATTCACTCCTCCGTCAACCTCGATCTTTGCATGCGAACCGTAAGAGTCGATCATCCGGCGCAAACGGCGAGTCTTAGCCAATGTATTTTCAATGAATTTCTGCCCACCGAATCCCGGATTGACCGACATAAGTAAAACCATGTCAAGCTCCCCTATCACATCCTCAAGCATCACAACAGGAGTCGACGGGTTTAAGGCCACAGCCGCCTTCATACCGGCATCCTTAATAGCCCTTACCGTACGGTCGAGATGCACACAAGCCTCCTGATGCACATTCATTATTGTTGCGCCGCAATCACGCGCCATCCCGATATAATTCTGAGGGTTGGCAATCATGAAATGCACGTCAAGCGGCTTTTCAGACCGCTTTGCCACAGCCTTTATGATTGGAAATCCAAATGATATATTTGGCACAAAAACGCCGTCCATCACATCAAGATGAATCATATCGGCCTCACTCCGGTTCAGCATCTCGATTTCAGCATCTATTCGGCCGAAATCTGCCGCCAACAATGATGGGGATACTAACATGATTGGTTTTATTTGTCAGAGATTATTAAAAACGCTCTTTGAATGTTTTTGACACGTGATTGCCACCATATCCATGTCCATGTCCGGAACATGAGGGGTGCAGCCCGTAATCAGTGTTTCTTCCTCACCGCTTGCCATATGATATAAAGCACACATAACAGACATAGAATCCATCCTGCGGCCGTGAAATAACCATTATACCTCTCAACACTTTCATACAGCATCGACAAGGGAACCGTCTTGCCAAGCCAATAACCCAGACCCGCCAATATGCAGTTCCACACCAATGCGCCCAATGCCGTGAAAACCGAAAACACCCAAAGGTTCATTCGGGCTATACCTGCCGGAATGGAGATTAGCTGACGAACCGCCGGAATCAAACGTCCTATGAAGGTCGACATTGCGCCATGATCGTCAAAATATTTCTCTGCTTTCTCAACTTTAGCCCTGTCGATAAGACATGCATGCCCCAGACGGCTGTCGGCAAATGCATACACTATCGGACGTCCCAGCCAAACCGATAACCCGTAATTTATCAAAGCTCCTGCCAATGCGCCCAAAGTGGCCACGACAACAATGACAAACACATTCATATCACCCTTAGTGACAGCAAGATATGCCGCCGGGGGCACTACCACTTCCGACGGGAACGGTATAAATGAACTCTCTATTACCATGAACAGAAACACCAGAAAATAACTCGCATTCTCCACAAAAAGTTCCAAAAGGAATTTTGCGCTCATATAATCGCTTATGGCCAACGTAACCATCAATGTATCCATAATAATCTGCGTGATAATTTTTATGACTTCCCTATAATTTTATTCGCTACAAAATTACACAAATTTTCCCAACCGCCACACCTTAAAATCGGTATAACGCACAGCCCGTTTATTTAATCTCAACAAAAAACAATCCGTCGTGGTTATAACCATGAATCCCGTGTCCGACAAAATCATATTTTGCCGCCAAAGTTCCTGACATCATCAAACATGCGTCGATAGAATGCAGCCTTTTTTTCAGGAGCTAAAGGATATGCCCGCGATGTGCTGGGCAAACGCCATATTCGCAACTGCCTGTCTGCCGGTGCATAAAAAGTGTCAACATATTCACCCGTCTTAGGCACTATAGT
Source organism: Bacteroidales bacterium (assembly GCA_910575545.1). Classification (GTDB taxonomy): domain Bacteria; phylum Bacteroidota; class Bacteroidia; order Bacteroidales; family Muribaculaceae; genus UBA7173. The sequence goes on along the minus strand of CAJTFH010000015.1, from coordinate 31,809 downwards.
GCCAGTGATAGACGCAACAACAGCGGCAGCCTTTTCACCCGTAGTCGCAACCGTGTTGCAGTCAGGCATCATGCCAAGCAGACGGGCAAGGTCAACCGGCTCAACAATCTCAAGGAACTTGTCGCTTGCATTCCCCCGCAGACGTCTGACTTTATAACCGGTATCATTCATCGCAATCCCCTCCCGACACAAAAGTTCTTTTATCATTTCAAGCCTATATGAACGCTTTTCAACATCATACAGAGCTGTAGGATTATCATAAAAAATGATTCCCATTACTTTCCAGAAATCATTGCTGCGGTTCGGGTAATAAAAATCCATACTCCATCTGTGGGATTTTGGCGGGAAAGTCCCCATAATCAACACCTTGGCATTATCAGGAATAAAGGGTTCCCACGGATGAACTTCCATATCGCAATCAACCGCATCAGCTTCAGACTTCATTTCAGACCTTTCAGTCAGACCTTTTTCTCTTATCATCTGCCTACTTTCTTTTAAACGTTTTCTAAATTAAAACGTAATATAAATAGATAACGTTTTTACAGTTTATTTTTATTTATGAAAAATATATCGCGGAGTGTATCGGTACAATGTTTCTGGTTCTCCTTGCTTGCGGAAGCGCCGTGCTTGCCGGCCCCAAAATCGGAGTGTTAGGTATCGGGCTATGCTGCGACCTCGTGCTTCTTCGCCTGGTTAACTACATCGGCAATATCTCGGGATGACATTCAATCCTGCCGTATCGTTTGCCATGCTTGTAAGCGGGCGCATGAAATTCGGGGTATTTTGCGGTTTCGTGGTTGCCCAGCTTATTGGAGCTGCAATAGAAGCCGGATTCTTCGAGCTACCGACGAACACAAAAATTTTTGGAAAATTCGCCGGATTGGCCATAGGTCTCGCACTCGGCCTCGTAAACATAGTTGGCAAACCGGTCGACAACTGCTCTGTCAACCCGACCCGCAGCTTCATACCGGCACTATGGAACCCCGAGGCCTGGCCTGATTCCTGGATTATGGTAGTTGGCCCGTTGGCAGTGGCTTTGCTCGCCGCTTTATGTCGGAAAGCCATTTCCGGCTATGTCAATCCCCCCAGCACTGAAGGTTGAGAACGTCAAATTGATTATCAAAATCTTTTCCGACTGAATTTCAGAAAACCGCTTGGACAATATCCACATAAATCAAACAGATATGACAGACGGCGCCTACAGAAACAGTAGGCGCCGTCTGTCATATCTGTTTATGAAAACATCTTGTGAACCTTATCTGAATATCATGCTTTAACACGCTCAACATAATTGCCGTTACGGGTATCAACGCGCACCTTGTCACCGATATTGCAGAACAAGGGTACACGGATTTCAGCACCGGTTTCAACGGTTGCAGGCTTCAATGTGTTGGTTGCAGTATCCCCTTTGATACCAGGCTCAGTATATGTAATCTCAAGAACAACATTGACAGGAAGCTCACATGTCAGAATAGTATCTGAAGCGGCATGAACCATAGCTTCAACGATATCGCCCTCTTTAAGGAACTGAACACCTTCGATGCTTTCACCAGGAAGGGCAATCTGTTCAAATGTCTCTGTATGCATGAAGTTATACCCCATATCATCTTTATAGAGATATTGATAAGGACGGCGCTCGATACGCACTTCGTTTACCTTTACGCCGGAGTTCCAGGTTTTGTCAAGTATGCGGCCGGTTTTAACATTGCGGAGCTTCGTACGGACAAAAGCCGGGCCCTTACCAGGCTTAACATGAAGGAACTCCACTATAAAGAAATAGTTGCCATCGATATCGAGGCACATGCCATTCTTGAAATCAGCTGTGGTTGCCATAAAATCTAAAAAACTTTCTTAAATATATGTTAAATATCTTATTAATATTCAGGAGAATGCCCCCTCGGAATTCAACATAATCCCACGAAAACATGACACCGGTTAAATGTGCTGTTGTTTACCAGCACTCTCCATCTTGCAAAGTTACGATTTTCTGGGATAACCACCAACTTAATTATCACACCCACATCAGCCCATATGTGGATATGGATTGGGAGTTGTAAAGCATCATGCTTTCTTAGTCAACACTTTAACGAATGATTCCGGCAATCTCACATTGTAGAGTTCCAGCGCATCCGCAAACAACGGCGCGATTTCCTCATCTGTGAACCCGGCTATGCCACAACCTATACGCGTCACATAAAACGTGGTCTGGTCCCATTCACGGGCAAGATCGATAAATCTGTCTACATACGGCTTTATTGAGTCAACGCCCCCTTGCATGGTAGGAATGGCATACGACTGGCCTTGGACCCCTTCGCCCTGCCCCCATACTGCCCCAAAATGTTCATAAGCCGTACGTGCCGCACCTCCGGCGTGTAAACCCTCAAGGTTGCTCCCGAACACAAAAATCTCATCTTCACCTAAATGCCTGATATTTTCAGGCGTATATTTCAATCCCATAATTCCTTTTTCATTAACGGTGTAAATCTTCTCGTTTTAAAAGCGTGAACTCTACCTGACGTCACACTCTAATTATTCGGCAACTGCTTGGCTCTCCAAATAGACAACCATACAACACATACCTTATAATCCAACAAAAAACTTCACAATTGTCAATTCAAAGATACGGTAAAAAACCGAAACTTTCCGTAAATTTGCATTATAATCACATGTCTCGACCATATTTCGTTTAAGAACTCTTTATGCGAGGCCTTATTATCATCACCCGATTATCCGTATGAACGATTATAACTATTCCAACAACGGGGTTGAATACGACCCCGACCTAATTTACGAAAATCCGGCACCACGTCGCAGACGCGACCTCAACCGTGACGAACGCGATTACACCGACAACCCGCAACGTGGCGGGAACGACCGGTACGGCTTACCGCCTCAACGCAGACGACAGGCGCGGGAAGAATATGACAACACACTCAACCCGCCGCGCAGACCCGCCGCAAAAGATTACAACAGCATAACCGACCGTTACGCTCCACGGAAAGAGCGAACTCCAAAGCCTGAGGAAAACCGGTCTGAATCGCCCCGGCAACGCCCTATATCACGGCGCAGACCCGAGATACGTCAAGAACCACAGGCAACTGCCGAAACGCCAAAACGAATCCGGCAACCCAAGCCCAAGAAACCTGCCACCCCTTTCCGGGAATGGGGTATTGTCAAATTTATATGCGACAAACGTTTTCATGCAGTTGTTGGGGTTGCATTGGTCTTTCTTGCTGTATATATATCCGTGGCTGCAATATCGTTTATCCGGTCAGGAGCCGAAGACCAAAGCATCGTCAGCTCAATGTCCGTTGGGCAAATCGTAGCTGAAAAAGCCCACATTGAAAATGCCGGCGGTCCCGTAGGTGCCAAACTGACCCAATCTGTGGTTGTGCAAGGGCTCGGACTCGGCTCCTTGGCCTTGATCGCATATCTTGCCATTTTGGGATTCTCTCTGATGGGGATACGCAAGCGCGGATTCTGGTCAATAACATTCAAGACCCTTTTAGTTGCAATTACAGCATCAATGGTTCTCGGCTTCATTAGCCTGTGGTCAGGAGCTGAATTCATGCTGGGGGGATTCCATGGCCACTACATCAATATGTTCCTCGTCAACCATATCGACTGGATTGGAGCATCATTAGTCAATCTGTTGCTGATTGTGGCTGTTTTCTATGTCTACATCAACGACCTGCTTAGCCTCTATAACCGTTGGCAGTCAATCAGACGTGCCCGAAAAGCCAAAGCTGAACAAGCTCGAATTGAACGGGAAGAAGACAGAGAACGTGTGCGCCGTGCAATGGAAGAGCCTTCAATTAATGATTATGCAACAGAAAACTACTCAGACGAATCCTCTGAAAATCATCAATCCTCTCGGATTGAGCCACTATCGGTTGGCTTTGATGACTACAAAAATGAGCAAAACGACATATATGCCATACCGCACTATAACAGCGACCTCCCGGAGGAACCGGAATCACTCGAACCTGAAGATATAACCACATACAATGACAACCGGGATTATATTCCGCAGGAAATCGAACAAGACTCATACGCCACTGATACCCAAGAGCCTGAAACATCCATAAGCACAAGCCCGAATTACACATCATATGAACCGGGCCACGCTGAAGAATCATTGCAGAACGTCCATTCACCTGAACCCGACAATAACGCCATGTTCTCCCAGACCGTCCCGGTCACTGACACCACAATGTCATCAGCCGGTTCTGAAACCGCCAATCAACAAGAGATGCCAGCGGCAGAGCTTGTCATGCCAGGGTTAGAAGTCGTGGCCAACACTATCGAGAAAGGGAAAAAAGACACCCCTCAGGTCTACGACCCAACAGCAGAGCTGTCTCGATACAGCCGCCCTGGTCTTGACCTCTTGCGCGATGTGCCGGTAAAGGCCAACAGTGTCGACCTTGAAGAGCAGGAAGAAAACAAAGAGAGGATAACCAAAACCCTCAACGACTATGGCATCGCCATCAGCCATATACAGGCAACGGTAGGACCGACAGTCACTCTTTATGAAATAATTCCGGCCGAAGGTGTGCGCATAGCAAAAATCAAACGGCTCGAAGATGATATTGCAATGAGTCTGGCAGCCCTGGGCATACGCATAATCGCACCTATCCCTGGAAAAGGCACAATAGGGATTGAAGTCCCAAACAAAGATCCTCAGACCGTATCCATACGCTCAATTCTCGGCTCGCGCAAATTCCAGGAATGCAAATACCAGCTTCCCATGGCCATGGGCGCAACGATTTCCAATGAGGTCTATATTGCCGACCTGTGCAAAATGCCCCATCTTCTTGTGGCCGGTGCAACAGGCATGGGTAAATCGGTAGGCTTGAACACAATCATAGCGTCTTTGCTCTACAAAAAGCATCCTGCCGAATTGAAATTCGTGCTTATCGACCCCAAAATGGTGGAGTTCAGTCTTTATAGCGTACTTGAGCGGCATTTCCTCGCAAAACTCCCAGACGAGGAAGAGGCGGTGGTCACATCAATGGATAAAGTGCTCGCCACGCTCAACTCGCTATGCGTAGAAATGGATCAACGCTACATGCTACTGCGCGACGCCAACGTAAGGTCAATAACAGAATACAATGAACGTTTCATTGAGAAGCGCCTGAACCCTGAGAAAGGCCACCGTTACCTACCTTACATTGTGATGATTGTCGACGAATTCGCCGACCTCATCATGACAGCCGGCAAAGAAGTGGAAAAACCTATCGCCAGAATTGCCCAAAAAGCCCGTGCTGTGGGTATGCATATGATCATTGCCACACAACGTCCGTCAACCAACGTTATCACAGGTATCATAAAAGCGAACTTCCCCGGCCGCATCGCTTTCAGAGTATCGCAGATGGTCGATTCAAAAACGATTCTCGACCGCACGGGGGCAAACCAGCTGATTGGCCGTGGCGATATGCTCTTTTCCCACAACGGCACACTCGACCGTGTTCAGTGTGCATTCATCGACACACCTGAAGTGCAGGCCATATGCGACCACATCGACAAACAGATAGGATACGAACACGCCTACTATCTGCCCGAACCACAGCTTGACCCGGAAAACACATCGTCTGGTTCAGGCTCATTAACCGACCGCGACCCACTGTTTGAAGAGATTGCCGAAGCAGTGGTAACCTCAGGAGTTGCATCCACATCATCTCTCCAGCGCCGCTATTCCATAGGGTTTAACCGTGCCGGAAAAATAATGGATCAACTTGAAGCTGCTGGCATTGTAGGCCCAGCCCAGGGCGGTAAACCGCGAACAATCCTAGTAGACCGCATTCAGCTCGGCTCAATATTGCACACTTTGGAATAATCCCAGACAATGGTTGACTATCCTCCAGAAAGCCGGATGCCCTCACCTTGCCAACCATCAACTCCTTAAAATTGTTTTAAGACAGATGAAACAACTGAAAATCATAATACTCTGCCTATGTGCCTCAATTGGCATATTTGCCACATCTGCTGCAAAAACCCACCCCTCTGCCGCAGAAACAATGCGCATGGCAGCCGGGAAAATCAAAAAGATGGCATCTTTCGAAGCCTCTTTCAAAGTCAATGCCTATGGCAAATCAACAGTCGGACAGATAACCGTATCCGGGAATAAATTCAAACTGACCACACCTCAGCTATCAACCTGGTTCGACGGGAAAGTACAATGGACATATTCACCTGCAACGCTTGAAGTGAGCATATCCGAACCAACTCCCGATGAACTCGCCCAGATAAACCCGTTTGAAATCATCAGCTCTTTACAAAACGGCTACACATTCCGCCGTATGCAATCATCGGACGGTATCGAAAAAATCGAACTCACTCCGAAACATAAAGGTGAATACGCTAAAATAATCATTTCCCTTGATAGCACTACCCTCCTGCCGGAAGAAGTCATTTCAACAGCCTCAGACAACACTGTGACCAAAGTTACCATATCCTCGGTCAAAGCTGTAAAATCACCGTCAATCTCCACTTTCCGGTTTAATCCCCGGCTATACCCCGGAGTTGAAATCATCGATCTGAGATAAATTTAATAACAACCTAACAACCATAACATCAACAATACAATGGCAACAATCAAAACAAATTGCGCCATCATTGGTGGCGGCCCTGCCGGCTACACCGCAGCCATCTACGCGTCCCGTGCAAACCTCGCCCCCCTTCTAATCGAAGGTATGCAACCTGGCGGACAATTAACAACTACAACTGAAGTTGAGAACTTTCCGGGTTATCCAGAAGGAATCAGCGGCCCGCAGATGATGGAAGACATACGTCTACAGGCTCAACGTTTCGGAGCCGACATACGCCTGGGTGTAGTGACATCAGTCGACTTTTCAAAGCAGCCCTACACCATCAACCTCGGCAACTCCGAAGTTATTGAAGCGAAAACAGTGATTATCGCCACCGGAGCCAATGCCCGTTATCTCGGACTGCCCGACGAACAACGCTACATGGGTATGGGCGTCTCGGCATGTGCCACATGCGACGGATTCTTCTACCGTAACCGCAATGTAGCTGTTGTGGGGGGCGGTGACACCGCGTGTGAAGAAGCGGCTTATCTCGCATCGTTGGCCAATAAAGTCTATCTCATCGTGCGCAAACCATTCCTGCGCGCCTCAAAAGTGATGCAGGAAAGAGTTCTGTCAAACCCCAAAATCGAAGTGCTTTTCAACTGCAACACTATTGGTCTCTTTGGCGAAGATGTTGTTGAAGGTGCAAAGATTGTGGAAAACAAAGGCACCGGAAATGAGCGGGAATTCGAGATTCAGATTGACGGTTTCTTCCTTGCCATTGGCCACACTCCCAACACCGCCCTATTTAAAGGTCAGGTGGAATTGGATGCCGAAGGCTACATCATCGTCAAATCCCCCTCTACCGCCACAAACATACCGGGCGTATTTGCAGCAGGCGATGTCGCCGATCCATTCTACCGCCAGGCCATAAATGCTGCAGCTGCCGGTTGCCGTGCGGCCATGGACGCCGACCGATATCTAATCGACCGATAACACAACCGGTCGTCCCACAGGAAATCCGAATTAAAAGCATTTTCATGCAATCATTTAACACAAGGCGCTGTGTCGAAATTCGACCAACGCCTTTTTTGCATCCGGATGGAGAGGGTGCTGTCAGAATGGTTCAGATGGTAGGAGACTGAGGGTGAGGGTGAAGGGAGTTGACTAAGGTCAATGACCGAACCCGAAGCCCTCGGGCGACGACCCAGATGAGCCATTATGACACACCCTCTTGTGTTAAATATGCAATAGCGTCTTGTTTATCCAGGAAAAAACCATATCTTCGCATACTGAAAGCTACAAAAGAATCATTGCCAATCCAGTCTTCCGAGGCCAACAACGGATAATCCTTGGAAGCCGCATCGGATGCCGGCAGTTATAATTGTGTAATTTAAGCAATAAGCATTTATGGATAAGGATTTGTCAAATCTTGATTCTTCTCTATTCCGAATCAACATGCCTACCAGGAAACCCCAACCTGGAGCGCTCCTTGTGGCAGAGCCTTTCCTGCGCGAAGATCATTTCAACCACGCGGTCATTTCTTTGATTGAATATGCTCCGGATAAATCAGCCATGGGTCTCGTATTGAATAAACCCACAGGCTACACCCTAGGCGAAGCCATTGACGGCATAAACAACAATGTCAACATACCAATCTATTGCGGAGGCCCCGTCTCGTGCGACAGGCTCTTTTATATACATTCCTTAGGATTGAAGCTCCCGGGCGCACGTCAGCTTACTAACGACCTGTTCATCGGAGGTGACTTCAATTCGGTTAAGGATTATATCAACCACAACCGCCCGACCGAAGGAATCATTCGTTTTTTCATAGGTTACAGCGGGTGGGACGACGGCCAGCTCGATGAAGAAATCCATAACCACGTCTGGGCTGTGGCACCAAGCCCGGCGAATAGTGAACTTCTAAAAGACGATGGCGATTCATTCTGGTATCATATCGTCAAATCCATGGGCAAACCATACCGTAATTGGCTCTACCACCCCCTTAACCCCCAACTAAACTGAGCAAATATTTAAGAGATTGTCTAAAAATTTTTCAATGAGATTGTCTGCTGATTTTTAGACAATCTCCAATACCCGCAACCATAGACATAACTCCAACGCCGCCCTATTCCCGTATTCATTCTATGGTTTCAGATTCAACGCATTTCTAAACGCACCGGCAGCCGCTCTCCATTGAGCAGGTACACTATCGATTGGATATACCATGAAATTACTCTTGGCGTCAGCCGGAGGAACAGTGAACACGAGCTCATAACGCACATCGCCGGCATATGCCCTTCCGAGACTATCGCGTTGCAGTTTCACAACAGCCAATGCGCCGCCACGTGTATCCCTCGTCTTCATATTTGATATAAAATTACCCAGCGAATAAACCACCGGAACAGGATTGCCAGTCACCGGATGACATTTGATTTCATAGGGTTCCACAACATGAGGATGTCCGCCTATGATTATATCAACTCCTTCGCCAACCATAAAGTCCGCCAGTATTTTTTGGGATTTTACAGGCTTAAGCACATACTCATCCCCCCAGTGCATAGCGGCCACAACAATCTCTGCCCCGGCCCTTCTTGCGCTTTCAACATCCGTTGAAATCTTATCTTTGTCTATGGAAGTTACGAAAAAGGTCTAATTTACTGGAAATGAGCGTAGGTTAATTGCTCTTGATAGTAATAGGTTACGATTTAGTTAGTTATCTACTGCATTATCCTTCTGCGCATTGCGTAACCTTCAAAGAACTCTTCGTATGCAAAAGTAGCTATTTTATCCTAGATTTTGAAACAAGTTCCCGGATTTTTTATTCCCTCATACATAAGATTTTTCCGTAAAAGCGATTTTATCCGTCGGTACACCATTGCCCAAAACGAGTTTTGAACAAACGTGTGCCGACTACCACATAGCCTGAGAAAAGGGCATTGCCTAACGCCTAAACGATGTTTAGACTGATGATGCAATGCCCCTTTCTTTTGTGGCTATGCCAAGAGGTGCTTTTACGGGTTTTCAGATGATTTTTCTTTTTTCGTTGTCCATTTGTGCCGGAAGCGGAATATATGCAGAGTGCGTCAGCTTGCCCCATGAATGAAGCAAGCGGCCACACACAGCCGGGCAAACCGGGAAGAAAGAATGTTGCCGCCCGGTGGAACAAGTGCCATCGGATCGGAAACATTCATACTTCCTTGTCGGTGGTTTGCCCTTTTCACGCTTCCGATGATTTCCTTTTCTTTTAGTCGTTCCCTCTTTTTACGGATTTCCCCTGAAGTTTTTGTATTCCAATCTGCCTCTGTTTTCGTTTACCTCCATCTTGCGCCTTTCAGTAGAGCCGCATCAGTCAGTCATTTTCGTTCTGGGCGCAAAGGTAATTCCGGGATTTGACGGGAAAGCAAGGTCACGCCTCCTGTTTTCGGCAAAAATCTCCAGCCCTTCGGGTAGTATTTCCGCCGAAAAACCTTGCATTCCCTAATCCCTACCTTTTCAAGCACCCGAAACGAAAACGACCGATGCGACAGAAAGACGCATAAAAAAAATGTCGGATAAACGAGAGGCAGATAAGATAGTTTGAAACTCAACTCCCTCAGCTCTTGAATCCGCATAAAAAACAAAAAAATCAAAAACAGCGAAGATATGACAGCAACGGCAGACTTCAAACAGACAGCGCAATACATCGGGTTGACGATATGCGGCTTGATAATGCGCACCGCCTTCGGGGTGTTCGGCATCCTTTGGGGCATTATCACAGAGATTGTAAACGGAGTGTTCCGAGTGGCGATAGGTGTAATCGTGGCTATCCTTTCCACCATTGCCTTCTTCGGCTTCATCCTTTGGTTACTCACCCTTTAACCCTTACAGATATGGCAAAGAGAAACAGCAAGACGGCAGCGCAGCAGTGCAGATATTACGAGGTGGGTAACATCTTCGAGTATATGGAGGAAACGTACATCAACGGCAATTTCAGCACATTCCGTGAACTCTACCACGAACTGAACAAGGACGCACGGAGGGATTTCATAGACTTCCTACTCAGCGAGGTACAGCCTACCTATTGGAGAGATATACTGAAACAGACAATCTAAAAACGAAAGCAATATGAAAGGAACAGACCATTTCAAGAGAACGATACAGATGTATTTGGAACAGCGTGCGGAAGAAGATGCGCTCTTTGCGAAGAACTACCGCAACCCTGCCAAGAACATAGACGATTGCGTAACCTACATTCTGAACTATGTGCAGAAAAGCGGTTGCAACGGCTTCACGGACGGAGAGATTTTCGGGCAAGCCATCCACTACTATGACGAGAACGAGATAGAGGTGGGCAAGCCGATGAACTGCCAAGTGGTAGTGAACCACGTTGTGGAACTCACGGCAGAGGAAAAGGCGGAGGCACGGCAGAACGCAGTCCGCAGATACCAAGAGGAGGAACTCCGCAAGTTGCAGAACCGCAACAGACCGTCAGCGAAAAAAGAAACCCAATCACAACCCTCATTATTTGATTTAGGCTTATGAAACCGAGAACACGCATCCAGCAGGAAGTCGCACGTCTGAGCAAGCGACTACCGAATTTGACCGAAGCACAGAAGGCATACGCTTTCCGCCATTGCTTCAAGCATTACGCAGTCAAAAGGGCAAACGGCACGAACATCTGCACCGAGTGCGGACATTCGTGGAAGAGCGGACACGACCTTGCGGACACCATTTGCGGATGCACCTGCCCCCGTTGCGGCATGGAGTTGGAAGCGTTGCGCACCCGAAAGAGGGTAATCAGCGATATGGAGTATTTCTCCATTATCACCACCTGCAAGCAGTACCAAGTGATACGCTTCTTTTCCGTCAAGTCCCGATACAAAGTAGGACAGACAGCCAAGTATTCCATCTTTGAGGTGGTACAGAGGTGGATTGCCCCCAACGGAAAGACAACAACCGTTGCCCGATTGCGTGGTATGTCGCTTTTCTACTATGACCAGTGGACGGAATACAGCGACATGGAGGTGCGCAAGAACCAAGAACTCCGGGCATACGACATCGCCCCGATATGCACCTACCCCCGACAGCGTTTTATCCCCGAAGTGAAACGCAACGGCTTCAAAGGTGAATATCACAACATACTGCCTTACGACCTTTTCAAAGCCATTCTAACCGACAGCCGTGCGGAAACGCTTTTGAAGGCAGGGCAATACCCTATGTTGCGCCACTATCTGCGCTACTCATTCAACATCGGGGAGTATTGGGCATCAATAAAAATCTGCATCCGCAACGGCTACACCATTGCAGACGGCTCTATGTGGCGTGATATGATAGAACTCCTGCGACACTTCGGGAAAGACACGAACAGCCCGAAGTATGTCTGCCCCCAAGACCTCAACGCCGAACACGACAAGTGGGTGGAAAAGCGCAACCGCCAAAGGGAACGGCAGCAGTTGAGGGAACGGCAGCAGGAAGCGAAAAAACACGAAAAGGAATACCGCAGGCTCAAAGGCAAGTTCTTTGGCATCGCCTTTACAGACGGTACATTGAGCATCCGTGTATTGGAGAGCGTAGCCGAGTTTGCGGAAGAAGGAACGAAAATGCGCCATTGTGTGTGGTCTAACTCCTACTATCTCAAAAAACACTCCCTTATCCTTTCGGCTACCATAGACGGAGTGCGCATTGAAACGATAGAGGTGTCGTTAAAGACATTCAAGGTGGTGCAGAGCCGTGGAGTGTGCAACCAAAACACCGAGTATCACGACCGCATCATAAACCTTGTGGACAGCAATATGAACCTAATCCGCAAACGGATGAGAAAATCAGCATAGCATAAACCCTAAAACGATATGGATATGGAAGTAAGAATTGAAAGTATGATTTGTGTGTGGGATGATGCAATCCCCACGATGTTCCTTGAATTTGTAAACCTCCTCATTCTCGCAACGAGTGAGGAGGGGTTAAGAAAAGGTGTAAGGGAATTTGCCGAGAAGCACGAACTTGACAAGTTCTTCCATTACGGCTTCGGCTCACACCATTTCTACCTGCACCAACGCTACACGAGCAACCCCGAAATGGTGATGAAGAACAGACTTTTATCAGTACATTTTTAACATCTAAAAGAGCGATGATTATGACAACACGAATGACCATCAACGGAGTAAGCACCTGCACGGAAGCAGGTACGGAGAAATACGAGCGTTTCCAATCGGGTATCGGTAGACGCAGGCGGACACTTGTACAATACGATTACCGCCACACAGACGGAGAATTGTTCGCTTGTGTGAAACCCACATTGGACGAATGTCGGGAAGCAAGGGACAAATGGTTGACCGCAAAACAAGGAAAGGAGGACAGAGTATGAACACAACCTATCAAACACTGATTGTCAAGTTCAAAGAGCCTATCACGGCATTGGACGGCATATTTGACGATGCCGAAGCGTGGGGAACAGACACCCTCAAAGGGTGGATTGACGACTACGAAAGTACACGCTTCACCGCCACCGACAGCCATACGGCAGTCATCACGAGCGAGTATAATATGGAGTGCGTGAAGGAATGGCTACAATGTCAGACACCCATTGCCGAGATGATAGAATTTTGAACGGGTTGGCGGTGTGCGCACCGCCAACACTTAAAACCCTAAGAACAACGGATATGATAGCAAAGACGATATTACAGCAGATAGGCGGAAAACGCTTCGCCACTATGACAGGAAGTCGTGATTTTATAGATATGGGCAACGGCTTACGGATGAGCCTTTCAAGGAACAAGACAAGCGCAAACCGCCTTGACATCATCTATGATGCAGGGGCAGACCTCTACAATATGCGTTTCTACCGCAAGACGTTCAGCAAGAAGACATTCGAATGCAGGACGAAGGACATTGCCGTATACGAGGGTATCTATTTTGATATGCTGGAAGAAATGTTCACGATGGTGACAGGACTTTACACACGCTTTTGAGTGGCGGCGGCGAGAGCCGCCCTACTTTCTTTCAGTGAGCATGATGGCGGACAAAGAAAGTAGCAAAGAAACCTTTGTGCCAATCTGCGATACCATTCACAAAAAACAAGTTTTAATCATGGAAACAATCAGGCAGAACGGAAAAATCATCTTGCACGGCAACGACGGCATAAGCATAAAGATGATTTTCAGAAACCTTACGGGACAGAATTTTCAAGGTAAGGAGTATGCGGACTATATTCGCCACATCGCAATCAATAGCATGGGATTTACGCCCGGCAGCATCGAGCATTGCAGGGACGGTGGCGTGATAGACACAGGAACAATCCCGAATGTATGAAAAGCGGAAACTCCGATGAAGTTGCGGCTTCATCGGAGTTGTAGATTATATAATTACAACACATTCTCTACAAAAGGCATCTTCGTTGATCAAAAGTTGTAAAACCCTCCGAAAATTATTCATTTCATTTTCTTCCGCAAGTTCTTGTTCTATCTTTTTACCAATATGTCCTACTCGAAAATACATATCAATTGCCTTGTCTATACCCGTCAAAATAGTCGGCATATCATATATTTCCAAAGAATCTTCGCCATCTTTTGTCGCAAAATGAATAGGGTAACTTCTTTGTTTTGTATCAATCTTAGCCTCTTTTAGTCCCAATTTCTTATAATACAACATTGCACACTTTTTTATATCTGCATCAAGAGAATCCGGCATTACAATTTTTAAGATACCCTTGTCATATTGGGTACCATCAATTTCCAATCCCGGTGTGTTTTCTGTAAGCCATTCTGCCGCAAGTTTAACAAATCCCTCAAAGTAGGAAATTGCCAACACTGTTGATGGCAAGAGCCCTAGATGCCCGAGGTTGATGCTTTCGTCAATTTGTTTTTTTAATTTAGCTAAACCTTTTTCTAATGAATCTGTAGCGACTTTCTTTCCGTCTGTACCACTTTTCACTTCATACCGAGTGTTCGTTATGCCTAACAAATCGGTAGGTATTTTTGCTTCTTGTTGAGCAATAACAAAAGCTCGATCTAAACCTACACGACCAAGGAAAAGACCATATTCAAATAAGACATTGTCACGTGCTGATTCAAAATGCTTATCTCTGACAATAAGTTCGTCATCAGCAGAAAATACCATAAAACCGAAATCAAATAAACTGGCAGATTTGATCAGCGTTTCCAAAAATGATTCATTGTTCTTAAAGATATTGTCTGTCCAAAGATAACAATCGTAATCCTCCTTGAAAAAGTCCTTGATTCGGTTGGCCACATCAAGACCTTCGCTTGATGAACCGATAAATATTCTTGGTTTCATATATTACCTAAATCTTTATTTATTTTATAAACTTCGTCTTCCAATACTTTTAATGCCGCAAGTTTTTCTGGCTTATCTTTAAAGATATATTCGTCTCCAACCACTGACTTAAGTTCATCTTGTTTGCCATCATTCCATAAATGGAACATAGAATACCACAAGATGTAAACCAATTCCTTGTATTCTTTTTGTGCGTAATCTTGTACTGGTATTGAGTAACAGATAGCATTGATTTCAAAACTTGTAAGTGGAATATCTTTCTCAGAATCTGTACGAACATTTTTAAGGAATCTAATCATTCTTTTCAAACGTCCATTTGTATCTGAACTTCTTTGGTTTATTCTTGATATGCTTAGAAACGGATAATCAGGACCTTCAGAAAATCCAGTGCTTTTATTGTATATTTTTATGCCACGTTTGTTTTCTGGCATTCCGTCCAACACATAATCCAACGATTGAAACCATGATGATGTTACAATATCTACATCCCGATGAAGATTTTGATTGGTAATTTTTACCGCCTTGGGCTTTGATATGTCACATATAGTATATGTACGTGACATAATCTTTTCAATTTGAGTCCGCAAAAATGCCATATCCCGAAAACTATTACCCTCATATTGAGAGAAAGAATTATCAAACTGACATAATCTACCTAGCTGATAACTGTTATATTTCCATGTTTTCGCTAATTCTTCTCTTACCTTAAAAATATCTGTTCCAACAAATTTATCACATAGTACCAGTAAATCTATATCACTAGCTCCCCTTATGTGTGTATCTGTCATAACAGAACCTTGATATTCATACGATACATTCGTAAGTAATTCTTTTAGATGCTGTTTAACAACTTCACCTGCAGCTTTAGACCGTTTTGTATATTCCTCATCAACGGCTTTCATTGCACGCATTACATATCTTGCTACATCTTTATCATATAAAGATTCTCCACTGAACATTCTTTGCTCTACGAGCATTGACGAGTCTGGGTTGTATCGATTATTTATTTTTCTCAGTTTTTGGGAATAATCCATATTTTTCACTTTTTACAAAAAAAATAACAAAAGGCGTGCCAAATGACAAATTGGCACACCTAACTATTATTGTCGTTCGTACAGCAGCGCAAACTCCGCCTTTCGCCGTTTAAGCAACATGGCGTGGCGTTTTCCCTTGTAGTTACAGAAGGCTATATACTCACGGTAGATGTTCCTGTCGCCAGCTTCCAGCTTCTTGATTAAGGTGCTTTTGGGGATTGTCTTGCTCCCCAAAAGCCGGTATGGGCCCACGTTGTAGGCAAGCGTGGCAAGCAGAAGGCTGTCCTTCCCGAACTGCCGGAACATCGCGCAAAACTTCCGCAGGTCTTTCCGCAGGAGCGCGTCCGCCTGCCGTTTTGTCATGGTTCGTGCCGAGTACCTTTCGCCCGGCAAAATTTTGTGACCCCAACCCACATATGGGTGGTGCTTTTCCGAGTGCCAGCCTTCAAAATATTTCGTGCAGCGTACCGCCCTCTCGAAAAGTGGCAGACGGTAGATTGCCGCCTGCCCGTCCGTCCCCTCTTGGCGGCTGATCCGTGCAGACACGGAACAGACCGCCAGAAGCGAACAGAGCATTACCATGAATACACGCATCATTTCAGCAAGGGTCTGAAGTTGCCGATGGGAACGATGGTCAAGCCGTCATCCTTTACATTCCGGTTGTTGAAGTCAAATTCCAACTCGAAAAAGTTGCCGAAGTTATCCTCCACCACCACGATGAAATTGTGTGCTTCGTCGCCCTCCGCTATGTAGTACAAACGAAACTTTTCGTTCTCCAGCAGGTAGCGGTCGTTGGGCAGGAAGGTGATGCCGTTATCCATTTTCAACTTTCCTTCTCCCTCAAACTGAAAATAGCGGATGGTGTAAAGGGTGTTAGCGAAGTCGCCTTCCTTTTTCAACTCACAGCGGATTTCAACCGTCTGCCCCTTAGTCACCTTGTTCGGTACGGGCATGACCTCCACCGTGAAGGGATAGGACTGTTGGATGTCCATGTCGTCGTCGCACGACACGAGGGTGAATGACACGGCGGCTATCAGGCATAACGCCACCGCCTTGAAGATGTTTGTTCTCTTGTTTCTGTTGTTCAGTATGTTCATTTTTCTTCGATTTTTTGATGGTTGTTTTTCTGTTTTTTCGTTGTCTGTTGCAGGTACTCGTTCAAGTCCTTGCAACCGTCATAGAGTGAGGAACGGTCGGTGACACGCGCCCCATACCGTTTGGCAAGAGTGTCAAGCGTCCGCCGTCCAGCTTCGTCACGGTCGAGGAAGCAGCCGATGCGCCTGTAACCGTCCAGCAGTTCCACAGCTTTACCTACATTGGCGACAGAGTTCAGCACAAGGCAGTCTGCGTTACCGGTTACACCAAGCGTCAGAGCGGATAGGAAGTCCATGAAGCCCTCAAACACGAGGCACTCGTCAGCCGTGGTATCCTTCGCCTTTACCAGCGATACAGACTTCGGTGGTATGCACCCCTTGAAAAAGCGGCTTCTGGCTTCATAACCTCCTGCCATGTTCGGGAAACCGACGGCAAAATACCGTTTTCCACGAACGCCGTAGTTCAGACGGCAACAGTGGCGGGATGCTACTCCGATTGGTATGCCCCGTTCCTCTAAATACTCCGTCAGCGGTGAACGAAACAGCGGAGCGACCTCCACATCCTCAAAGACGGGTTCGGTCGGCTTTGGGAAATAGGCGGGCTTTTCCCATCCGGTCACCGTCATATTGGCGGCTTCCGCTATGAACTTCGCCTGCGTCCTAAAGTCATCGCTTTGCAGAAACTCCCCGGCAAGCGTGAAAATATCGCCGCCCTTGCCCAAGCCGAAGTCGTACCAGAGCTGTTTCGCCACGTTCACACGGAAAGAGGGTGTGCGTTCGCCCCTGTACGGGGCGAGATACCACAGCTCGTTACCGCTCCTTCTGACAGGCTCATGCCCCAACCGTGCGAGAAAATCCGCAAGCGGCATCCGTCTGACAGCATCTATTTCCGTCCGTTCCATGCCCGTGTCAGTTGATGATGAACTTGATGCCGACCCCGAACTGCGTGTGGAACTTCCTTGTGTCGCCACCCCACAGGCAACGCTCCCGCAGGTTGGCAAGCAAGGCAATACGGTCTGCCACGTAGCACTCCACATCAAGCGTCAGCGCACCGCCGTAGATGAAGGTATCCCGGTCGTGCAGCGTGGAGCCGTCATGCAGCACCTTCTTTCCCCAGTTCACCGACTCATATCCGGCAAGAGCCGAAGCCCCGGCATAGGCGAACACGATTTTTCGGGCATCCGACAGTATCTTGAAATAATATCCGCCCTCCGCCGTGAACTGCGCCACGGGTATCTTGGTGTCCTTGTAGGGATTGTTCTTCAGGAGGTATTCGCCACCGAACACCCACTTGTTCCCCTTCTTCGTGTAGGTGGAGAGTGCCGCCCCGAAGCTGTACCCGCCGTCCTTGCCACCGGGATTGAAGCCGTCCGCCATGTTCGCTCTTACCTCGATGCCCTGCATCTTCGGCAGGCATCGCTGGGCGTGCGCCTGCCCCGTGAAAAGGGCAAGCGACGCGATGATTATTGCGATGTATTTTCTCATGGTCAGCGCACTTGAAGTTCGTTGATGGTATTGGCGCGTACCAAGTCCTCGTTCTCGATCACGAAGGACTGGTGACGGCCGCCGTTCTTCTCGTTAAGTTCCACAATGAGGCACTTGTCATCGGGGATGGTGAACTTCGCCATAGTGAAGACCGTGCGCTCACTCTTTTTGCCCGGCACGAGTGTGGCGTAGTTCTGCGCACGGAGCGGCAGAATGATCTGCTCCTGCACGGCGGTACGCTTCGCCACCTTCTTGTCCACGATTTTCCAAGTGATGTAGTCCACATCGAAAGGCACGTTGCTCTGGTTCCTTATCTCCGTGTGGAAATAAAGCAAGCCGTTGTGCGTGTAGATGCCTTTCAACAGGTACTGGATGCCGAAACGCTTGCAGCCGATATGCTTCACCTCGCGCTTGTTCTGCTTGTAAATTGACTTCATGATAAGTCGCACCAGCATCGGGCTTTCGCTGCCCAGCTCTTTCAGATAGATTTCCTGCGCGTTGTTCGGGCGGTTCACCGTGCTGCCGTCATGGATGAAGTCGCACATCTCCACGTTGAGCAGCAGCGGTTCGGCGGCATACTTCACGTTGAAGGTGTAGAAACTGCCGTCCTCCGTGATGACGGACATGTTGGTTTCGTTGGGGAAGTTCCGCACGGTAGCCTTCACGCGGATTACGTTCTCCGCTCCGTCTGCTTTCCCGGCAATCAGGTCGGGCGAGCCTAAATCTACATAGCGCACCTCCGCCGGAAAGATGATGTGGACGGTCTTGTCGTAGGTCACTTCCAGACCGTGCGGCGGTATCATGCGGTCGAAGGTCAGCTTGCGCGACAGCCCGTGATACAGGTCGCCGTCCGCCTCCTTCTGCGGGTAGACCTCCTTCGTCAAGGTCGGTTGTTCACTTCCGTTGGTCGTTTCAACGGTTACATTCTCCTGCGCGTTAGCAGTTGCGATGCCCATAGCGAGGGCAAACATGATGATTACTTTTCTCATTACTTTTGGATTTTTAGTGGTAATTTTTTTATTGTTCTCAATCTTTTTCTTGGTAAAGCATGACCCTGTACCCGGCTTTCAGATGCACCTTGACGGTTCGCATCTTCTTGGCGATATACTGGCTCGTGCCTTGTATCAGCCCCTTGCCCAAGTCGGAGGCAAGTTGCGCCCCGGCATTGGTGGAGATGTTGATGCTACTCCCCAACGAGCCACCCATGTTGGCGGCGACCTCCCTGACGGCGTTCATCTCCATCGAATTCGGGATGAAGATGCCGGGCTGTCCGTCCGTGTCATAGACCGCAAGCTCCACCGGGATAATCGTGCCGTCGTATTCCAACGAGGTGATCCCGATGTCGAGCCGCTCACCCTGTATCTTGCCCGTGCCGACCACTACCGCATTGCGGGGAATTGTCCTGCCCGCCACCGCCATAGGCTCCAGCAGGCGCAGCCTTACCGTCTGCCCGTCTGTCACGCTCTGCGCACCATGCACACACGCCGGGATGGTGTTCCTGTCCGATACCTCCGCCGTGCCGACAGTCGTGTTGAAACCCCGGTTGCTTTCCTGCGAGAAGGCGGCGACAAACTCCGCATTGCACATGGGCTGTGCAAGCGAGGAAACGACTTGGCGGGTCACTTGTCTTACGGGTGTAGCCGTGTTCTTTTTCCCCTTCTGCACAGTGGGCGGCTCTGCCGCCTGTTCCGCCGAAGGCTGTCTGCCGTTCTGACCGCCCATGTACTTTGCCGCCAGCTCGTAGGATTTCTCCATGAGTGCCACTTGGTCATCCACGGCGGAAGCCTTGCCCTTCTCGCTTTCCAGTTCCGACTCCAGCGAGGCGATGCGCTCCAGCAGTTCATCCATTTCGGCATTGTCATTCTTCGGCTGTTCGTAGAAGTTGCCGAGCGTGGCGTTCAGGTCACGGTAGGCGGCAGCGGAGGATTGGATGGTCTGCGGCGTGGCGGGCTGTGCCTTTTCCTCCTTGCCGCCCGGATTGGCGAGGTCGAAGTCCGTCCCGTCCTCCGTTCCCGCTATCTCGCGGTCGAACATGTCGCCCAGCTGCCCGATGGCACGGTTGCGGTTTTCCAACCGCTCTTCCATCTCCCCATGCTCGTAGGCTTTCAGCTTGTCGCCGATAATCTGCTTGTTCGCCTTGTCCGCGTCGGGCATCTCGGTGTTGTAGCCGTCTGTTCCCGGCGGTTGCTCCTTGTCGGAGGACGGAGCGAATATCAGCCACATCGCCCCGATGAACACCAGCACCATAGCGGGCAGCACGATCATCTTCTGCCGTTTCAGCCGCTGTGCCTCGGTCAGCGGTTCGCGCTCCTTTTTCGGCTTTCCCGTGTCGGGAGCGGCTTTGTTCTCTTTCGTCGGTTCATTCTTCGTCTGTTCCATATAAATAAGGTGTTAAGTGATTGCCTGTTTCCGTCGGGGTCGGCAGTTCCACCCGTCCGGCGTGTCCCATTTCCATGCGTGAGCCGTCATTCCTGCCGATGTCATAGACGGCTCTGCCGAAGGTGTAGAGGGCAAGCACCGCGAAGGCGGCGAGCATCCCCAGCACGATGCGGCGGCGTGTTTCCGGCGGCAAGCCGTCCAGATAGCCTTTGACTTTTGCCACGATTTGTTTCCGTTTGTCGTGGAGCTTCCAATACATACCCCACATTGATTTTCTGATACTTTTTACTTTCCGTTTCATAACCTGTTACCGTTTGATTGTCTGTAAATCCTTGTTCTCGATGATGGTGAACCCCTCGATGGTGAAGCCGTTGGGGTTGTCGTCCGACCGTGATGCGTTCAGCAGGCGGCAGGTGGTCACGAGGCTGCGCTCGGTGACGTTGCTCTGCCGGATGATTTTCTGCGTGGCGTAGGTCACGGCGCGGTAGGGATAGGCGTTGAAGTCGCACACCACGCTGTCCACCTTCAGCACTTGGTTGATGTTCCCGGCGATGATGCGGTTGTAGTACCCCTTCTCGGCGAAGTCCGAATAATAGTGGTACACACTCTTGTCCGCCAGCAGCAAGGCTCGTTTCACGTTGTGTTCAATCGCGCTCTTTTCGGGTGACAGCGTGAAGAACAGCTCGTGGAAACGGCGCACATGCTCCCGTGCCTCCGCCGGGCGGTTCTGCGACAAGTCCTGCGACAAGGCGAGCATCAGGCTCTTGCCGTTGTCCAGCACATAGATCTTCTCCCGTTGTTTCTCGGCGAAACGGTAGGAGTTCCACACGCTCCACACCGTCACCACGGCACATAGCGAGAGGAAGACGATACCGAACAGGCGTATCTGCCTGAACGACGATTCGATGTTTCTGAGTGACTTGAATTCCATTTTTTCTTTTTCCGTTTATGATTTCACATTGATTATTTCAGCAGCTTGCCGATGCGTCCGACGGCATTTCCTGCGGTCGCTCCTGCGACTCCGCCCGCCATGCCTCCGGCACGTCCCGCCATCTGGTTCATGGTGCGGTTGTAACTGCCCATGCCTCCGGCTTGGATGATCCAGCCCGCAACGGTGGGTATCGTGAAGTAGCCGATGATGCCGATGCAGAGGAATACGATATACACCCCGTCGCTCGAATCCAGCGAGAAGTTCGGGTCAGCCTGCATCCGCTCGATGTCGCTTTGCAGCATCAGCACCTGTATTTTAGCCAGTATGGTGCTGAACATGTCCGACACCGGCAGCCACAGATAGACCTGTATGTATCGGCATATCCACTGCGTGAGCGTGCTTTGGAAGCCGTCCCACACCGATATGGCGAAAGCTATCGGACCGAGTATCGCCAGCACCACGAGGAAGAAGGTGCGGACGGTGTCTATCACGAGGGCTGCGGCTTGGAACAGCAGTTCCAGTATCTCGCGGAAGAAGTCGCGGATGCCCTTCTTCATGTTGTACATCCCCCGGTCAATATACATCCCCGCCATCGTCACCATGTCGGAGGGCGACCAGCCGAGTTCCTCCAGCTGCTTGTCAAACTCCTCGTTGGACACGAGGTAGGCGGTTTCGGGGTTGCGCATCATCGCCTCGTATTCCAATTTGTCCTTCTGCTGGCGGTAGGTGTTCATGTCGAGCGTTTCCGCCTCCAGCATCTTCGCCGTGCCTTGCACGACGGGCGAGAGAATGCTGTTTATCGTACCCAGCACAACCGTGGGGAAGAACATGATGCAAAGACCGATGGCGAAGGGGCGGAGCATCGGGAACACGTCTATCGGTTCGGCTCTCGCCAGCGACTGCCATACCCGGTAGGCGACGTAGAACAACGCGCCCAGCCCGGCGATGCCTTTCGCCACGCCCGCCATGTCCTCGCACAGCGGCATCATCTGCTCGTAGAGCGAGCGTAATATCTGGTGAAGGTTGTCAAACTCCATAGGCTACCAGTATCTTTCGTTCTTGTTCCCGTACAGCCCCATGATGCGGTCGAGGTCGTTCTTCTTTTTAGCGCGGAGGTAGGACACCGATATGTTCTTGTTGGTGTAGTAGCTCACGAGGTTGCGGTAACGCTTCATCTTGGAATGGCAGCGTTCCACCACGTCCATGCGCTCCTTGTCGGTCATGGAGAGCGTGGTGATGTTCACCACGTTTTTCAGTTCGGTCAGTACATCGTTGCTCTCTTCCAGCAGCTTCGTGTACCCGAAGGCGATGGCTCCCAGTTCCTCCACGGTGAAGTTGTCGTCACGCATCATCCGTTGGAAGTTGGTCACATAGATGTCGGTGATGTCGCCCACCATCAGAATGGTCTGCTGCACCTTGCGGGCATCCCGGACAAGGTTGTTCACTGATTTCAGCGCGTCATAATACTTCTTGTCGGGTAGGTCGGGGGTATTGCTACCCCTTTCCCCCCTAAGAACCGTACATGATACTTTCGCATCATACGGCTCAAGCAACTCAAAATTTCTGTTATGAAACCGGCTCATATTCTTCGTTATTAAAAGGTTGAACATTATTTCTACCGCAGTAGCTATGCACGAGCATTCGCTCGGTTTTACCGTGAACCACTTTTTCGGATACCCGCCAAGGAGTATTCCGGGTAATGGGTTCCCCACAGTAGGGACATTTTCGCTGTTGGCGTTTCCAAATACGGACTATCGTATTCCTACCTTTTGCAGACTGGAGCATCAGACGGGTTTCCCGTTTTTCAAAATACTCTGTCCAATCTGGGTCGTAGGGGTTTGCATCACATTTAAGCTTTGCATAGCGGGTAATTTTAGTATCCGTCAGCCACTTAATCGGGTACAGTTCTTGCCTACCGTCCTTGTCGAAAGGTGCGGCGAAAACCCAAGACCTGCCCCTGTGTTTATGGAAATACCTCTCTGCTACCCACCATTTCCCTTTCGCTGGATGTCGTCGGAGCGACCATTGCAAAAGTTTCTGGTAGATATGGAAGTCCATTTTTTGGAACACTTTGCCCGATACCACGTGTTGGTAATAATTCGCCCATCCGGTAATGACCGGATTAAGAAGCCTAATAAGCGATTCCTGCGGGATAGTTTTGTGAGAATTGACAATCTCGTTAATCTTCCGCTGAAATTTCTTTTGGCTCTCCTTTGACGGCGTAATTAGAAACTTGCCTTTATACTTCCTAATGTTGAATCCAAGAAAATCAAAACCTTCGTCGATGTGAGTAATCTTCGTCTTTTCTTCTGATAGGGTAAGCCCCCGTGCCTGAAGAAACTCTTTGACCATCGGCATGATTTCCTGTTCGAGCATCTCCTTACTTATACTGGTGATTATAAAATCATCGGCATACCGTATAAGATGCACTTTCGGATAGTATGATCTCTTAGGGCTGTACAAATCAACCCTGTGAAACTTTGCTTCAAGCATTGTTTGCAGACCGTCAAGTGCCATATTCGCAAGCGTCGGCGAGATAATACCGCCCTGCGGAGTACCTTCCTCGGTGGGGAAAAGCTGTTTATTGAAAATAAAACCGCTTTTCAGCCACTTACGGAGCATCACTTTATCCATCGGGATATTGTTCAGCAACCATTCGTGGTTGATGTGGTCGAAGCATCCTTTGATGTCGCCCTCTAAAATCCACTGCGGGGATGACTCTTTGGACAGGTTGATGTAGCACTGATGTATGGCGTCGCCCGTGCATCTTTCCCTACGGAAACCGTATGAATGGTTGTCCGCTGTGGTTTCGGCAACGGGGTCTAATGCCATAAGGTACAATGCCTGCATCGCTCTGTCTTTCATTGTAGGTATTCCTAACGGGCGCAATTTCCCGTTACTCTTACGAATGTTTACCCGTTTCAAAGGCATGGGATTGTAGTCCCGCCTTTTCAACTCTGTGATAGCGTTCGCCTTAGCGATGGGAGTAGACCATAAAACCTTATCTACTCCCGATGTGTTCTTCCCTTTGTTGGAAGTCACCCGTTTTACGGCTAATGCTTTAGCCGCGAACGAGTGGGTCAGTAGCCATTGCAGGGCTTTCACCTTGCCGTAGCGACCTTCCTTCTGAGCCTTTACAATACGTGCTTGCAGCTTTCTAACCTCTAACTCGCATTTGTTCCAGTCGATACTTTCCCAATTGCTGATTGTTTGGTCAGTAGGCGCACACGATGTTCTAATCTCGTTCATTTGCTTTCCTCCTTTTTTATAGTTCAACAAGTTTCTTGTAAAGAGTTACCTAACGCGGAAGTCTGCCCGGTTTCCCGTGAGGTGACGTTTAAACCTCTATCCATCCCATTACAGAATGGCATTCGCTTTCTCCGCAATCCTATACCCGCATCCCGTTCGGCTTGCCTTGCGGCTCACTTACCTATCGAATGATAGGAGAAATACGGGCTTACCACGTTTTACATAAATGACTTTCGAATGACTTAGGCTCTGTCTATACACCGGCAGCTCTAGTGTCCGTGTAGCCCCACAAGGTTCGGGGTTATCCGGCTGCTTACCATTTTGGTTCAAGCCTTATAGCATCTTTAGCTCGTTTCATACCTTACGATGCGTCAAAAACAGTTCACTCTCGTTAGCCATATCACTCAGCCTCGCTCCCTAACCTCCTGATGCTGGCGGTCGTTGCGTCCACCTTACGGCTTCGGCTTCCCCTTTCGGGTGGGTTACTTTGTCCGGAGCAGCTTCGTACAAAACAATTACTCGTGATGCACGTGCCCGTAGGCTACCACTGACGGAACAGTGGGTTTAAACTTTGGCTTACCGTTCCCGACGGTTAGCCGCTTGTTAAACAATCATTTATGCAACTATACGTGTCGCACCCCCTGCTCGTAGATTTTCACGGTTTCCTGAAAATTCTTCACCATGTTCTGGGCGGTGGTCGAGGTATGCACCACGTTCTTGGAGGTGTTCACGATGCTCTGCGCGATGTTGGACGGGTCTATCACCGCCCACTGTGCGCTTGCCGTGCCCGCGAGAAGCAGGCACAGGCAGACAATCATTGTTATTCTTGTTCTCATGTTACTTTGGATTTTAGCGGTTGTTATTCTTCTGTCGGTTTATCCGGCTGCGGCTTCACCCGCACATAATCCCCGTTGGGCGAAAAGGTCAGCACGTCCGTGGCTTCGTTGTAGGACACGTCGATGCGGAAGCCGGTGTTCATGAAAAGGTTGCCGTTCTCCTCCTGCAAGAGATAGGTTTCCGGTTTGAGCTTGCGGCGCAGACCGCTCCGGCAGAACACCGTCACCTTGTAGGCTTCGCCCTCCTTGTAGATAAGCACGTCGGGCTTCCCCTCCACACTTTCCCAGTTCCCGCAAAGCAGGTCACGGCGGTTTTCCTCCACGTCACAGGATTGCAGCATCACGACCGCCAATCCGATTAAACACTTGCTGACTTGCAGCATTTTCACTTTTGATAAACTCATACTCATTTTTCTTTTTTAGTTGATAAATTCATTTTCACTTATTCCTTGTTTCTCCGCCTTTCGGCAAGTTGACGGATGGCGGCTTCGATGTCGCCGCCTAACTTTTCCGCCAGACGGTAAACCTCCACTTTCTCCGTTTCCTCGGTGGTGTACGCGTAGGCTAAGCACCCAGCGCCTTGTCATATTTCTATGGTAGGTTTCCGAGTACTCGCCTCCGAACCGGACTTACAAGTCTCCCTGTATCCGGCTCTCCACTAATTAATTCAGTCTGATTCTTCGGTCGGGGTCTATTTTTGCATGACACTTTGAGCAGACAGCCAAAGTTTTTCGTCTTCGAGCTATCATTTTCTTTTCCCAGTCGGATTTACCTTTCAGGTCTTTAAGTTTGCGAACGTGATGCATTTCGAGTTTATCGGTAGCACCGCATAATTCGCAAACTTGGAGCTTCAGCCTTTCCATAAGGCTGTTACGTCCACCTGTTATGGAAACTGTCCGTGGAATAGTGTCACAGTAAATATTCCCTGCAACCTTTTTGCGTTTGAAACCATCATGATAAAATGATTGGTAAAGTGTCTTACCCTTGCTATTTTCATATGCCACTTGGAAAACCTTGTTCTTTTTATATTTCAGAAGTATTTTCTTTACAGATGATTTGTATTTGTTCGCAAATACCTTATACATGCTGTATGACATAATGTGATAGAAAGAATTGATGACATAGCTGTTATTGGCTATTGAGTAGTAATTATAGAACCCTCGGATTTCGGCATTGAACTGACTGACTATTTCCAAGTCATCCAAGTTCAGCATGTACGTTCTGACGATGGATTTCCAAACCTCTTTGCCATTGACGACCGCGATTCTTGCGGCTTTATAATCAAAGAGTTTCTTCCGCATCGTTTCAAAATTCAGGTACAATACAGGCTTGTGTCCGAATGCACGAACCGTTTTACCGTACTTATCCTTACGTAAATCGTTACACCTACGTATAAATACGTCATATCCGAGAAATTTCGCTGGTTTCTGCGCATTGGTTATCAGTGTCTTTTCGTCTGACAGTTCCAGTTTAAGAGCTTCATTCAAATAATTCTTAATATCCTCTTTTACTGTTTTGCAGTCTTCAAGATTACCGGTAATTCCAATCAGAAAGTCATCTGCGTATCTCACGTATTTTAACCGTTTGATACTGCTGTCCATTTCATTACGTGCCGGATAGTTGTTCCGTTCTTCTCGTAGCCGCTTAATTTCGGCGGTCATCTGTTTCCTTACCTTTACATCTTTCTCATTCTTTAGTTTCTTTGCCAGTCGGTATCTTCGCTGTTCGTAGAGCTTGTATCGAGCGTCGCCTTTTCTTGTTACCCCTTTATTGAACCGATTGATGTATTCCTTGATGTACTTGTCGAACTTGTCAAGGTAGATGTTAGCCAGTATTGGGCTGATAATCCCGCCTTGCGGAGTTCCACTGTACGTTCTATGAAATACCCAGTCTTCCACATATCCGGCATTCAGGAATTTTCTGATAAGCCGCAAAAATCTCTCGTCGGCGATACGTTCCCGAAGAATATTAATCAGTACGTCATGATTGATATTGTCGAAGAATCCTTTAATATCGCCTTCAATAAACCATTTCACGGCAGTGAATGTCTTTTGTATATCTATAAGAGCAGTATGACAACTTCGTTTGGGACGAAACCCATGTGAAGTATGTTCAAAACTACCTTCATAGATTGCTTCAAGTATCATTCTGACTACTTCCTGTACCAGCTTATCATCAAAAGAGGGTATGCCAAGCGGACGTTTTTTCCCGTTTTTCTTAGGTATGTACGTCCTTTTGGACGGATTAGGCTGATAAGTCTCATTTTTAAGACTGCCAATCAGTTGTTCAACTCGGTCAATACTCATTCCGTCAATGGTTTTACCATCGGCTCCTGCCGTCATGTTGCCTGTCTTGCTGTAAATATTCTGATAGGCTACATAAAACATTTCCTCGTTAAACAGCACTCTATACAGCCGCTCAAACTTATAGTTCAAGTTACCGCTGTGTTTACTCAGACTGTTCAACACATTTTCTGGATTTCTCATGTCTCTCACATCTTCCTTTAAATTGTTAAACTTAATTAGCTGCTCCCCTTCGCCATGTACAGGGCGTTACCCTGCTCAGACTACTATGGAAGCTCCGTTGCCATGCCGGATATTCAGGGGCAGACCCCATAGCCCTACAACTGGCTTTCCGGTTTAGGCAATCCCCGTTTAGAAATTTGACGACTATTTGGCTCGATAGATTGTCGGATACGACTTTCGTCCTTTACTACTTATGGTAGTTGCCTTGCGGTAAGTTTATGCTACTCCTGCTACGTGTCATCAGTGTAGTACCGCAACATAACGGTATAATTCCGAAGAATTATTCAACTGTCTTCCGTCATTGCCCAAGGATACGACTGCTCGGACTATCGTTCAACCAATGCAGGCTTTATCCTCATATCTATCATTTTAACTTGCCATTCGGTCGCAGCCTGACAGTTGGCTGACTTATGGCTTTACCAACGTGCTATGTTCCCTTGTGGGGTTTTCCCCTCCGGTTAGCGGTTGTTAATGGGCATTTTAAACACTTGCCCAGTCGCTTGCCAAAGCGACATTCGTCAAATTCCCTTTACGGGCGCACCAGATACTCTTCAGCACTGACCTCCGTGGCATATACCGCCGACTGCGTGCCGCCCAAGCCTATCCACACCTCCTTGTAGAGCCGTGAAGGGTTGTTCGCCATGTTGATGGAGAGTATCTGCCCCTTCTCCTTTTCCGTCAGTCCGAGCAACGCCTGTATCTGGTCAAACTTGTTCATATACTTGCGCTGGTCGAGAAGTATCTTGCAGTCGGAGTTGTTGATGATGCTCTCCTTGACCACGGGAGAGGAAATGATGTCGTCCACCTCCTGCGTCACCACGATTGCCTCGCCGTAATATTTTCTGACGGTCTTATACATATAGCGCAGATATTCAGCCATGTTTGCCGAAGATAGAGCCTTCCAAGCCTCTTCCACTATCAGTTGTTTGCGCACCCCTTTCAGACGCCGCATCTTGTTGATGAAGGCTTCCATGATGATGATCGTCACCACCGGGAAAAGCTCACGATTTTCCTTTATACTGTCAATCTCGAAGACAATGAACCGCTTGTTCAGCAGGTCTATGTTCTCCGTGGAGTTGAGCAGGAAGTCGTAACGTCCGCCCCGGTAATACTGCCGCATGGTGGTGAGCATGTTGTCGATGTTAAAGTCGGACTTCTCCACCTTGATGTCACGCTCAGCCAGCTCCTTGCGGTAGTCGTCGCGCATATACTCGTAGAAGGTGTTGAACGACGGCACGATGCTCCGGTCAGCCTTGATACGCTCGATGTAGGCACTCACGGCACTGCCCAGTTCACCGCTCTCCGTCTTCGTCACCTTGTCGTCCTCCGACTTCCAGAGCGTCAGCAGCAAGGTCTTGATGCTGTCTTTCTTCTCCACGTCGAAGATGTAATCGTCGGTGTAGAACGGGTTGAACGATATGGGTTTTTCCTCCGTGTAGGTGAAATAGACGCCGTCCGCTCCGCCTGTCTTGCGCCGGATCATGCCGCACAAGCCCTGATAGGAGTTTCCCGTGTCCACCAGCACGACGTGCGTACCCTGTTCGTAATATTGGCGCACGAGGTGGTTCATGAAGAACGACTTGCCGCTGCCCGAAGGACCCAGCACGAATTTGTTGCGGTTGGTGGTGATGCCCCGCTTCATCGGCAGGTCGCTGATGTCGAGGTGCAGCGGTTTCCCCGTGAGCCTGTCCACCATCTTGATGCCGAAGGGCGATAGCGAAGAGCGGTAGTTGGTTTCCTCCGTGAACAGGCACACCGCCTGTTCGATGAAGGTGTGGAAACTCTCTTCCGCCGGGAAGTCAGCCGCGTTGCCGGGTATCGCCGCCCAGTAGAGTGTCGGGCAGTCGATGGTGTTGTGGCGCGGCACGCACTCCATGCTTGCCAGCTGGCTGCCTACGTCGTTCCTTATGTGTTTCAGCTCCTCCGCGTCATCGCTCCATGCCATGACGTTGAAGTGCGCCCGTACCGAGGTCAGCCCGTAGGAATGGGCTTCGTTCAGGTACTGGTCTATCCACTCGCGGTTGATGCTGTTGCTCCTTGAATACCGTGAGAGCGACTGCATATTTCGGGCGGACTTCTCGAACTTCTGTAAGGTTTCCTCGCTGTTGTCTATCAGCACATACTGGTTGTAGATATGGTTGCAGGAGAGCAGCAGCCCCACGGGGGAGGCGAAGGAGAGGCGGCAGTCGCTCCGGTCGGTGGAGAGTTTCTCGTAACGGGTGTCGGTAGCCACCTTGCCCGGCAGGTCTTCCGCGTCGGAGAGGGTGTGCAGGCACAGGCGGTTGTCGCCGATGCGCATCTCCCTTGCCGAAAGCTCGATGTCCTGCAAGGTGGTGTCACCTTCCGGCATGAGCGAGAAGTAGCGTTCTATCAGCCCCGTCTTTCCATCAGTACCCACAATCTCATCGGTGGATAGGCGGCGCAGGCGGACAAGCCCGCTGTCGTTCATGATGCGCTCGAATTGTTCGCAGGCTTCCATGAATTTGGTGGCAGTTTCCCTGTCCAGTTCCTTCGGGATGATATGTCCCCGGCACAGCGTGCTGAAGTTGCTCTGCATCCGGCTACGCTCCTTTGTCGTCTTGGTCAGGTAGAGGTAGCAGGTGTGCTTCAAGTACGGACGCTCGTTGAAGTGTCGCTCGAAGGAACG
This sequence comes from Bacteroidales bacterium, assembly GCA_910575545.1. Taxonomy (GTDB): domain Bacteria; phylum Bacteroidota; class Bacteroidia; order Bacteroidales; family Muribaculaceae; genus UBA7173. Next base: position 828 of record CAJTFH010000015.1, on the reverse strand, counting down.
GCTCAAAAAGCTCATGTCGTCCTTTTGAAGCTCCGGTTTGTAGCGTTCCTTGATGAACCAGTCCTGTTTGTGGACGACGGAGTAGTCCGGCAGCACCTTGATCGCCTTGCACCAGCAGCCGTGGATAGCCTCGTACTCCGCGCCCGTCACGGTGTAAAGCTCCGGCAGCTCCACCTCGAAAGCCACCGTGATGTCGGCGTCCTTTGAGATGATGCAACCATGCTCCACCGCAAGCAGGGGGAACTTGTTTTCCAGAGTTGTTATTTTCGATGTATTCCTCATGTCGTTTCTTCCTTTCGTTGTCGTTTGAACAGACGGGTTATCCGCCGCCGGTTGATAAGGTATCGGGGATGGCTCCGTGCCGCTCCCAGTTTCATCAGCCCGTGTTCGCCGTACCGGGCGTTCAGCGCGAAGGTCTGCCACACAAGGAGGGAGGACGATGCCGCGCCGAAGCCGATACATACCCACTGGTCGATGCCGACCATGTAGAGGATGACGAACAGGATGAAAAGAACCAGCAGACCTCCGCAGAAGATGAAGAGGTACTGAGCCTTCAAGCCCTTGAACTCTACCGGACGGCCGATACCCTTGTTTACCGGGTATTCAGCCATACATTATTTTATTAAAGGAAGAATGAGCGCAGGATGGTGGCGGCTACAATCAGGAAGATGCACGCGCCGAACCATGAGGCAGCTGTCTTGCTGGTGTCGGGGTCGCCCGATGAGTCGAGTAGGTCAGCCCCCTTACGGGAGCTTTCCCCTCTAAGAACCGTACGTGCGAGTTTCCCCGCATACGGCTCAAGCAACATGACCGTTACCGACTTTGTTA